>CAYTHO010000121.1:0-13051 GCA_964437595.1 uncultured Anaerolineaceae bacterium | reverse complement strand
ATTTAGCCAGCCCCAAATCAGCATCTGCCTCTTGACTTTTATCACAGTTGCTACATCCACTGTGGTCTTTTAGGGATGCAGCGAAACGGGGCACAATAAATATACGCGTTTAATGCGCTATACCCTTCTTTTGACGCCAACCATCCTTATTATGCAAGCAGCTTCTTTATCGCTTCAATGGTATGGATGGTATTCTGGTGCAGCAGCGCGTTCAGCCCCACCTCCCGCGCGCCGGCGATGTTTTCCGGCAGGTCGTCCACGAAAACCGCCTCTTCTGGCCTGACGCCCATTCGCTCAAGCGCCAGTTCGTACAGGCGCGGGTCGGGCTTGGCTATACCTTCTTCGGCGGAGATGATCAACTGATCGACATAGTTTTCCAGCGCAAAGATCTGCCCAAAGGTGGTGCGGAATTCGCTTCCCGCGTTGGTGAGGATGGCGGTGCGGAAGCGCGGGCGCAGGCCGGCCAGGAAATCGGCCATCTCGCGGTCGAACCGCTTCTGCGCGAACCCTCTTCCGCGCAGGAAGCGCACGATCCTGGGATGAAGGCGCAGGTCGCGGGCTAGCTGCATCCACAGCTCGTGCTCGGGCAGCCGCCCGGTCATCAGGTCCATCACCAGCGGCGACTCGAGCGGCGAAGACATCACCATCGAAATCGGCCCTGTGTTGCGCACGCCAAAGAAGCGCACCACTTTCTTGATATATCCCGTGGAGGGCGTGCGGTACAGCACCCCGCCGAAATCAAATATGACCGCCCGGATGCGGTCCCCAATCCCGGGTGTTTGCATCGTTGTATCTGCCATCATTCTCTACTCAACCATCGATCCAGGCCAGCCGGGGTCTCGAACTGGCGAATCCATTCCAACAGCTCCAGCGGGTCCGCCGAGGAGAGCAGCAGGGTGCGGTGTTCGGCGTAGATAAAGCCTTCCGACAGCGCGTGCTGCACCAGGGCAAGCAGCGGATCGTAATAGCCCAGGGTATTGAGCAGGCCAATGGGCTTTTGGTGCAGGCCAAGCTGGGCCCAGGTAAGGCACTCGAACAGCTCTTCGAAGGTGCCGTAGCCGCCCGGCAGGGCGATGAAGGCATCCGCCAGCTCGATCATGCGCGCCTTGCGCAGGTGGATCGTCTCCACCACCTCCAGCTCGGTCAGCCCGCCGTGGATGAGCTGGGGTGTGTTGAGATAGACCGGGGTCACGCCGGTGACGCGGCCCCCAGCCTGCAGCGCCCCTTCCGCCACCGCGCCCATCAGCCCGGTCTTGCCCGCGCCGTACACCAGGCGCAGCCCGGCCCCGGCCAATGCCCGGCCCATCGCATAGGCCGCGCTGATATATTCCTCGCGCAGGCCGTCCGCCGAGCCGCAGTACACGCAGATGGATTTAATCGTCCGGTTGTTGTTGGTTCTGTTTGAGTCTATGTTCATCGGTGTCATGTCGTAATTTTTGGAACCTTATGGGTAAAAAAATTGATTGCGCTGATTATACCGATTACCCTGATAAAAACCAACTCTGGTTTTCGCATCTGGCTTTCCAAATAGATAGCTGATCAGATAATAAGCAAAGATACTTGATGCATTATAAAATCCATGTGCCACGATACTTGAGGAAATTGAGTGGGATCGCATCATAAGGGAATCGTTTGCGGCTCTTCACACCTGGTGCGAACGGCTAAAATTACCCCATGACAATGGTAACTTCGTCCTAAAAACCATGCTAAAATTGAAAATGTTTCACCTGATAGATCCGCCAATCGAGTCAAACCATTTCTTCGGAGGGTGTTAAAGATGCATTCCAAGACGTCCTTTCGTTCTTTATGCATGAGTCTTTTGCTGTGCCTCTGTCTGTTATGGCCAACCGTCCAAGTCGCGAGCCAGACAACGCCCGGCGGTCTCAATATGGGCGCATGGTTGGACTCGATCACGTACACAATCGTGAATGGACAAGACGCGGTCCAGCAATTGCAGGATGGGAACATCGACCTCTACGCAAGTGGTCTGTCTTTCAATAATTTTGCCGCCGTCCACGATTCTGGCCTGAGCTATACCAACTCCAATGCGTTGTACTATGATATCTTGTTCAACCCCTGCGGCCCAGAATTCACCAATGGGAACTTCAACCCCTTCAGCAATCGCAAGATCCGCGAAGCCATGAACTGGTTGGTTGACCGCAACTCGCTCAACCAGGATATTTATGCCGGCAGCGCGCAGCCCAAGTGGTTTGCGATCACGAACAAGTTTCCCGATTACGTCGATTTGGCAGCTGATGTTCGCCGCCTGGAAGCCTTTTATGCCTACGATCTCGAGAAAGCGCGCAGAGTCGTCACCGCCGAAATGAAAGGCATGGGCGCCGCGCTCGTTGGCGGCAAGTGGACGAACAAAGACAAGCCCATTACGCTGATCTTCATCATACGCAATGACTCGGATGGCAGCCGGATCCCCCTGGGCAATACCTTTGCCGATCAACTGGAAGAAATCGGCTTTACCGTGGAACGTCAGTATTTGAATGGTTCCGATGCTGCCGCGATCTGGATTGCCTCTCTGCCCAGCGATGGCCTCTGGCATCTCTACACCGCTGCCTGGGGCAACACGATCCTGGACCGCGACCAGGGCAATATCTTCCAGGAAATGTACTTGAACACCACTCCTCAGGGTATCCCCGCTTTCCTGGAGAACGTTTCGGATCCAGAATTCCAAGAAATTGGCGATAGACTGGCGTACGGCCAGTACTCGACTGCCGAAGAACGCCGTGCGATGATGGCTCGCGCCCTCGAACTCTCGCTGCAAGACTCGCTGCAGGTCTTCCTGATCGAAGGTAGGAGCTACCTCCCTTATCAAAACTCGGTCGAGGCCGACGCGGATCTGGCCGCGGGCTTTGATTCACCTGTTTTTCCGTACACGTTCCGCTTTAATAATCAGTCGGGGGGGCAGGCCAAAGTTGGTTTACAGGATCTCCTGGTTGAACCCTGGAATTCCGTCGCCGGCTCAAACTGGTTGTCCGACAGCATCGTTCAAAATTCGACTATGAATTGGGGGACGGTTCCTCATCCACAATCGGGCCTTCGCATACCGAAAATGATCGATAAAGGCGAACTGGTGGTGAAGGCAGGGCTGCCGGTTCGAAAGACGCTCGATTGGGTTTCCCTGAGCTTCGCCTCAAATATCACCGTTCCAGGCGATGCCTGGGTCGATTGGGATGCGCAGAATCAAAGATGGATAACGGCAGCGGAGAAAGCAGCCAGCGACCCGGGCTTCCATCTCGGCGCGAATGTGAAATCCACCGTTTATTATCCCCGCTCCTTGTGGCTGACGAAGTGGCACGATGGCAGCAGCTTGAGCATGGGCGACTTTGTGATGAACATGATCATCACCTTCGACCGCGCCAAGCCAGAAAGCAAGATCTATGATGAACAGGCCGTACCTGGTTTCGAGACCTTTATGCAGACCTTCAAGGGCATCAAGATCATCTCCACGGATCCACTAGTGATCGAAACCTATGAGGATGGGTATGAACTGGATGCGGAAAACAATATCTATACCTGGTATCCGGTCAATGCGTATGGCGGGCCAGTGGCCTGGCACAATCTTGCGCCAGCCATTTTTGCCGAGCAAGAAAACAGGCTGGCGTTTTCATCCGATAAAGCGCAGAGCAAAAGGGTTGGCCGGACGGATTTTATTACCGGCCCGACTCTGACTATTCAAGCCCAATTCTTGAACCAGTTAGCGGCTTCAAAAACGATCCCCTACGCGCCTACGCTCAGCCAGTTCATTTCTCAGCAAGAAATAACAACGCGGTATGCCAACCTGCAAAACTGGTATCAGACCCGGGGCCATTTCTGGATCGGGACAGGTCCCTATTATATCCAACAGGTACTGCCAGACGAACAGAAGATTGTGGCAACCCGCTTTGAAGATCTTTATGCCTCACCGTGCAGCACCGTCACCGATATCCCGGCAGCCGAATGCGATGCCCTGACAGCGCTGTATTACGGTACCGCTGGAGGCAGTTGGACGAACAAAACCAACTGGTTGACGACCAACACGCCGGGGAACTGGCAGGGCGTCACTGTTTCTGGCGGGCGCGTCACCCGCCTGACCTTGCCTGGCAATAACCTGAGTGGAGCGATTCCTCCTGAAATCGGCAACTTGACCGCGCTGCAGGTGCTCGACTTGAACAATAATCGCCTGGAAGGTGCGATTCCCGCCGAGCTTGCCAACCTGTCAGCGCTGGCGGATCCTGGGAACGGCCCGGCAGGGTGGGATGGCTTATCCCTGGATTACAACCGGCTGGACGTGCCTGACCCGTATCCGAGTGATCCACCCACCGCGTTACAGACGTTCTTACTGCAGAAGGATCCAGACTGGCAGATGACCCAGAGCATCCTGACCGACATACCAGCCGGTGACCTGCAAATTGACGCCCCAGACGGCCGCCTGGTTCTTGAAATCCCATCGGGCGCCGCCGACAGGCCGATCACGTTGGAGTATGTCCCACTGCCCGCCCCCAGCCATCAGAATGGCTTGCGGGAACCGGCCAATGCGAACTTCCAATTGATCCCGTATGATGAAAATGGCATGCCGGTCGCTGGATTAGCACTCGTCAAACCTATCACGGTGGCGATCCAGTATACGGATGCGGATATCGCTGGCTTAGACGAAAATACGCTGTTTGTCTATCTCTGGGACTCGACCAGAAATCAATGGAGAGACGCTAGCACCACCTGTACCCCGCAGTCGACCTACCTGAGAGACATACCGAACAACCGCCTGGCGGTGGAAATCTGCCACCTCACAGAATTCGGCCTGTTCGCTGAGCCAATAGGTCTACCGCACATCTATTTCCCATTGATCCAGAGATAAACCTTATTGAATCTGTGTGTCAGTTTGCTTTAACCGAATTGTCACATGCCTGGGATCTTTCACCAGCCAGCGGATAACCCCCAACCCGACCAGGCCGACCACCGCCGAGACCAGGAACATCCAGCCATAGCCCACGCTCTTCGCCAGCAGGCCGCCCAGCAGCGGCGCCGCCGTGCCTGCCACGCCAGGGATGGTATTGGCCAGCCCGATGTAGGTTGGCCGGTTGTCGGGACCGGTGAACTCCATCACGATGGAGATGCCAGAGATGAAATTGATAGCGAACATCACACCACGCAGGAAGAAGATGGGGTAGAGCCACAGCGGGCTGGGGGCTGCCAGCGCCAGGGCAAAGGATAGGAAGTTCACCGCCGCGCTGATTTCAAGGTTGAGCTTGTGCCCTTTGCGGTCCGCCAGGAAGCCGAAGAACAGGTAAGCGGCTACCTGCCCGACCTGCATCAGGATGCCCAGCGTCCCCGCCTCGCTGTCCGGCAGGTTCCAGCGCTCGGCACCGTACACGATCAAAAATCCGCTGGCCATGCCGCTCAGCGCGAATACGCTCTGGAAGATCAGATATTTTAGGAAATTGGTATCCTTGCGGACCACGTTGGGCAGCGTGCGCAGGTACTCGGTTTGCGATACCAACGGCTTGCGCGACTCCACCGCCGGTTCGCGCGCCTGGCTGAGGAACGCCCAGGACATAAAAATCAGCACCGTTGCCGCGGCGAACAGCAGCACAAAGCCCTGCGGGAAGGGGTAGCGCTCCAGGATAAACGGCACCGCGATCGCCCCTGGCACCCCGGCCAGGTTGCCGATGGAATTGGTGATGCCAAAGAAGCGCCCGCGCCGTTGGGTGGGGATAATCTTGGCGATCATCTCCTGCCAACCGACCACAGTAAACCCGGTGCCTGCCGTGTACCAGGTATAGGTGAGCAAGAACAGCACCAGCGCCAGCGCAGGCTGGTCTTTGGCGAAAAACACCGCGCTGAGCGTCATTAAGAGAACAGGGAAGCGCTCCAGCCAGAACCCGAGCGTAACCGGGAAGTATTTCTTGATCGGGGTGCGCTCTACCCAGTTGGAGGTGAATAACTGCGGCAGCAGGAACCCGGCGGTGTTGAAAAACGCGATCAGCCCGATGATGACCGGGTTGTCGGTAAAGTGGCGGATGTACAGCGGCAGGATGGTGGCTGGGGCGATAAAGCTGTAGCCAAACCAGTAACTGGCGCCGTCCAGCGCGTTAACGGTAAAGTTAAAGCGGAAATTGCGCTCCACTTCCTGTTCGATTTTGGCGGGCAGCCCGTTGGTGAATGTCTCGTTCATGCGGCAGTGCCTCTTTCAATGATCGTATTTCTGCCAGATCTCAAAGGTCTGCCAGACCTTTGAGATCTTAATGTATCATCCCCTTCTCCATAATAAACGCATACAGCTCCTCGGCCATGGCATGGTGCTCCACCCGGTTGGGGTGACCCGAGACGCGGAAGCTGAAGCGGCATACCTCGGCGTGCAGCCCTTCCGCGCGGAGCTGCTCCGCCACCTGCTCGACGCACGGGTATGCCTGGTCAGCATTCCATTCGATGGCCGCCACGGTGAGCAGGATCGGCACGTCCGCGCCGTGTTTCTGGCTGACGGCGCGAATAATCGAAAGATAGGACTCTTTCCAGGCGGATACATCCTCCAGCGCTTTGGTAGAAGCGTCATTGACGCCCATGGCAAAGAGGATCAGGGTGGGGGTGAAGCGTGAAAAGTCCCAGGCAGGCATATTGCCGTGGGGCTTCACCTTATCCCAAGTCATTTCCAGCCCTGTGTGGGCATTGTTGTAGTAGCCACTCTCATTGCGCACCGCCAGCCCGCCGATGCCCAGGTTATGGATTTCCGCGCCCAGCTTGCGCGCCAGGATATTGGCATACGACATCCACCCGCTGCTGTCGCCGCAGTCGTGCGTGCCTTCCGGGCAGAGGGCGCTCTCACCCTCGGTGACCGAGTCGCCATACGCCTCGATCCGGCGCGTTGGGCGGGGAGCGGGCTGTTCCAGCCGTTTGCCCTCGTCAAGCGTCAGCCCGCGGAAGACCAGCGTGCTGCCGCCCTGGCCCGGGCCGATCAGCTTGGCGATCACCAGGTTGTGCGCGCCGTCCGCCAGGCCCTTGGCCGCCTCCACCCGCTGGCCCAATTTACCTTTCTCCAGCGTAAAGGTCACCATCTCCCCGCCGTCGATGCTGAACCCGACCCGGTTGCCTTCCTCCCGCCACCAGTCGCCCAGGTCGTCGAACACGGCCGCCAGCGATGTGCCCTGGAAGCGAGTGGTGACGTAAGAGCCCGCGTAAGAGAAAGCAGGGGCGGCAGGGTCGCGGAAGTCGATGCGCCCGCAGTATTGGAAGCAGGGGGCAGTAGAGATAATGAGGTTGCCTGGCATGAAGTGTTTCCTCCGGCATGCTGTGTGTGCATCTATTTTACCGCTTTTGAAAACCTGTTTGGATGCGTGCGCCGGGTCGTTTTGCCAGGAATCCCCCGCTGATGATATAATTCCCCGGGTTTTTCATCCCAAAATATTCCCTGTTGAATTATCCTGGGGATTTGTAGTACAATTGTTCTAGGAAAGGGATTCGAGAACAGCAATTAGGGATTGGTTGTTCATGCGATCACCAAACCCCAATCTCCAATCCCTATTCACTGCACGACCTACTAGACACGGAGATCACGAAACGAATGACGACCAAATACAGTGCGGACCAGATTGTTGAACTGGAATTCCTGGAAGCCGTCCGGCGGCGCCCGGGTATGTATATTGGCAATAATAACCTGCACGGCCTGCATCACATTTTATTGGAAGTGCTCGACAATTCCGTCGACGAAGCCATGGCTGGTTATGCGAGTAGGATTCAAGTAGTCATTGAAAAGAACGGCTCGGTCACCGTCGAGGACGATGGCCGCGGCATCCCGGTGGAATACAAGCCGGAAAGCGGCATGAGCGCGCTGACCCAGGTGCTGCTGCGCCCCCACGCGGGCGGTAAATTCGGCGGGGACAGCTCCGCCTACAGCAGCTCGGGCGGCCTGCACGGCATTGGCATCAAGACTACCAATGCCTTTTCTACTTTCCTGGAAGTGGAAGTGTGCCGCTATGGGCTGGTTTTCAAGCAGCGCTTCGAGAACGGCGGTATCCCGGTGACCCCGGTGGACATCTACGATGAGACCAAACAGAAGGTCGGCGAGATCAACGAATCGACCCAACTGGTTCTGGACCGGCGCGAGAACGCCACCGCGCTGGAAGTGAGCGGCAAGAAGGTGAAGGTTGCCCCGGACCTCAAGCAGAAATCCGGCTCGACCTTCCGCTTCCGCCCCAACCGCGAGTGGTTCTCCAAGGATATGGAGTGGCCGAATCCCAAGACGCACGTCCCCTGGGAGCACGAGCGCCTGGATACCCGCTTCCGCCAGATCGCGCACCTGTATCCCGGCGTGCGTATTGTCTTCACTGATAAGCGCCAGACCCCGCCTTTCAAGGAAGACTACTTTTCCAAGGCCGGCCTGGTCGACTACATCGCCTACCTGAACGAGGGCCTGGATGTGCTGCACAAGCCGATTGTGATCAAGGATAAGATCCAGATCGACGCGGCCTCTGGCAAGGGCAAGGAAACGGTGGAGATCGAAATTGCCATCCAGTATGCCGGCGAGGAGACCCAGATCTATTCCTTCGTCAATGCCATTCCCACTCCGCTGGGCGGCACGCACGTGGCGGCCTTCAAAGCCGGCCTGACGAAAGCGGTCAAGCAGTTTGCCACGTCGAAGAAGCTGATCAAGGGCGAAGAGGACATCCGCGGCGATGACGCGCTGCTCGGGCTGACCGCCATCGTCAAGGTCACCATGACGGGCACGCCGCAGTTCCTCTCACAGACCAAGGAAAGCCTGACCAGCCCCGAGGTGCACGGTCCGGTCTTCTCGACCATATATGGCAGCATGATCGATTACCTGGAAAAGAATATGCCCGTTGGCCGCCTGATCGTCAACCAGGCGGTGGCGGCGGCGCGCGGGCGCGAAGCCGCGGCCTCGGCCCGCAAGCTGGTGATCCGTAAATCGGCCATGGATGCGGGCGAGTTCGTGCTTGGCAAGCTGGCCGATGTGCAGCGCCGCGGTGGTAACCCTTCGGTGCCGCTGGAACATACCGCGCTGTACCTGGTGGAAGGCGACTCCGCGGGCGGCTCCTGCAAGCAGGGCCGCGACTCGCGCTACCATGCCATCCTCCCGCTGCGGGGCAAGATCCCCAACGTGGAGAAGATGAACATCAACGAAATCCTCAAGAACCGTGAAATCGCCGCCATTATTGCTGCGGTCGGCACCGGCGTAGGGCCCGACTGCGATGTGACGCAGATGCGCTACGGGCGTATCTCGGTGCTGGTCGACGCGGACGTGGACGGCAGCCACATTGCCACCCTGCTGGCGACGCTCTTTTGGCGCGTCATGCGCCCGGTGATTGAGGCAGGGCGCTTCTTTATCGCCCGCCCGCCGCTGTATCTGGTGCGCAACGGCAAGACCAAAGAAGCGCGCTACGCGTACACGGATGACGAGCGCAAAGACATCGAGAAGCAGTGGGCCAGCACCAACCCCACTATCCAGCGCTACAAAGGCCTGGGCGAAATGAACCCCGAGCAGCTCCGCGAAACCGTGTTTGTCGTTCCTGGTTCGGCGGCAGCACGCCCGGTAAAGCGCGGCAGGTCCAGCGTGAAGGCCAATGGGCATTCCAACGGCAGCGCCGCCGCGGTCGAGGAAGCAGCCAGCGCCGCCGAACGCGTGCTGACCGTGGCCGATTTTGCCCAGCGCGATGTGCGTATGGTTATCGACGATGTGCACCGCACCCGCACGCTGATCGAGCAGCTCATGGGCGCCGATGTTGGCCCGCGCAAGTCCTGGCTGATGAAGGTGGACTGGACGGCAGAAGAATAATCCCGCTCCCCATCCGGGTTTGAGCGATCCTTTAGAGACAGCAGCGGAAATTGAGAGAATTAGAGAGACGATATGGAAACCAACGGCAGTGAAACGATGACCCAGGAACAACCCCTGGATCGTTATATGGAAGAAGCCTACCGGCGTTACGCGGTGCTGACCATTCTGGACCGCGCCCTGCCAGATGTGCGCGACGGCCTGAAGCCGGTCCAGCGCCGCATCCTGTACGCCATGGGCGACATGAACCTGAATTCCAACACCCCGCACAAGAAGTCGGCCCGCGTGGTGGGCGAAGTGCTGGGCAAGTACCATCCCCACGGCGACCAGTCGGTGTACGATGCCATGGTGCGCATGGCGCAGGATTTCTCCATGCGCAGCCCGCTGGTGGATGGGCAGGGCAACTACGGCTCGATTGACGGCGACAGCCAGGCAGCCATGCGCTACACAGAAGCGCGACTGGCGGCTTTGGGCGAGTCGATGCTGGAAGACCTGGAAAAAGACACCGTTGATTGGCGCCCCAACTTCGATGGATCGCTGCGCGAGCCGATCGTGCTGCCCACCCGCTTCCCCAACCTGCTGGTCAACGGCGCGGCGGGCATCGCCGTGGGTATGTCCACCAACATCCTGCCCCACAACCTGGGCGAGGTGTGCGACGCGGTGATTTTCCTGGCCAAGAACTGGTCGCGCCGCGGTAAGGTTAAAATAGCCGAGCTGATGAAGTTTATCCCCGGGCCGGACCTGCCGACCGGCGGCCTGCTGTACCGCTACCGCGTTTCGGATGAGAAGAAGCAGGACATGATCGAGAAAGCCTACGAGACCGGCAATGCCACCCTGGTGTGCCAGGCCAAGGCCGACATCCAGGATATTGGCGGCGGCAAGGCGGAGATCATCGTCACCGAGCTGCCCTACCAGGTGCAGAAGACGACCATCCTGGAGCGCATCGCTGCCAGCCGCGAGCGCTTTGCCGGGATTACCGATGCGCGGGATGAATCGGATTTCAACGGCATGCGCGTGGTGTTCGAGGTGGCGCGCGGAACCGATCCGGAAGAGGTGTTGAGCCGCCTGCTGAGCTATACCGCCATGCGCGTCAGCCTTTCGTACAACGCGCTGGCGCTGGTTTTCGATGAAGACGGCAAGGCCAGCCCGCGCAACCTGACCCTGCTGGATATGCTCCAGGAGTTCATCAGTCACCGCCTGCACGTGATCACCCGCCGCTCGCGCTACGAGCTGAACCGGGCGGAAGCGCGCCTGCACATCCTGGAAGGCCTGCTCAAGGCCTTGGCCAAGATCGACGCGGTGATCGACACCATCCGCAAGTCGGAGAATGTAGAAGCTGCCCGCGCCAACTTGATGAAGCGCTTCAAGCTCAGCGAAGTGCAGGCTCAGGCCATCCTGGATATGCCCCTGCGCCGCCTGGCCGCCCTGGAGCGGCAGAAGCTGGAAGAGGAACGCAGCGAGCTGGTCGCGCGGGTGAAAAACCTCAAAGAAATTCTGGCCTCTGAAGAGCGGCGCCTGGCAGTGATGACCGAAGAAACGCTGGAGGTCAAATCACGCTTTGCCGACCCGCGCCGCACGGTGATCGTGGATGCCGAAGAAGGCCACCAGGCGCGCGTCACAGTCGCCGACCTGGTCGTTCCGACCGAATCCCAGCTTGTGCTGGTCAGCCAGAGCGGCGTCCAGCGCGTAAATGCCAAGGGTTACCGCGACAGCACCGCCACGCGCAACAAACCAACTGCCCGGGCGGTGGAATTCTCCATGGCGCGGGTGATGGTGGAACCGGATCAGAGCGTGGCGCTCTTTACCAATATGGGCCGCCTGTGGAAAGGCAATGCCGGGCGCATTAAGCTGCAGATCAGCTTCAATGAGTTTGGCCTCGATAAAAACGAGCGCATCATCGGCGCTGGGGTGGTCAAGCCCGGCCTCAAGCTGGTGCTGGTCACCCGCAGCGGGAACGTCAAGCGCATCAATGTCGAGGATTTGAACGGACGCACCGAGGGCAACTGGGCCCAGGTGATCGGCCTGGAAAGCGCGGATGATGAAGTGATGTTCGGAGGCATCGCCTCCGACGCGGCCCACGTGTTCGTGGTCACCTCGGGCAGCGAGAAAACCACGCCGCGCGCGCTGCGCTTCGAAGCCAAATCGATCAACCCGCAGGCCACCCCCACCGCTAAAGGCGTGGCTGCCATCAAGATGATGGACGATGCCATCATTGGCGGCGCGGTGATTGAGCCGGCGGCAGTGAAGAAAGGCTTTGCCATCCTGGTAACCAGCCTGGGCCAGGCAAAGCGCATCACGCTGGACGAATTCCCCGTGCAGGGCCGCGGCGGGCAGGGCGTGCAGACCTGGAAGCTCACCAAGACCACCGGGCTGATCAGCGGCTTTGCCGTCGTCCCAACCGAAAGCGGTGACGTGGATGTCTACTCCGCGCGAGGCCGCCGCCTGCGCCTGTCTGTGAAGGATCTGCCGGTGATCACCCGCGCCGCGAAGGGCGCTGCCCTCACCACGGTGATCAAGAGCGGCGATCTGTTTGGCGACGATCCCGTCGCTGGGGTTGTTGTGGGGTAATCCGATGCCCGTCACCCGCATCTCACCCGATCCCGACGCGGAAAACAGCGGTGGAAATGTCGGTGATGTTAACCTGGATGTGTTTCACATCCAGGAATCGTATGAAGTGTATGATGGGGTGCTGGCGCTGGCGATCGACCACCTGCTGAACCATCTTAAAGTGCTCATCGCGCAGGCATACCTGCCCGGCAGCTCCGATCTCGACCGCGCCTTAAAACGCCATCCCCTGCTGCGGGGCAAGCTGCGCCGCAGTATGGGCGCGATGAACATGCAGGACGATGCGGCTGGCCTGGCGGGCGCGGATGGCCGCTCGGTGGACCGGGTGCTGCTTTCCGACTGCCAGCGCTTGCTGGATGGGGCGCTGGAGATTGCACACCTTTCGGCCTGGCCCGAAACGGCTGATCAGGCTCAAGCAGAGCTGGAAATCCTGCTGCGAGAAGTGCCCTTCCTGGATTACCGCTACGAAAATGATCCTTTCCCATCTGATAAGGATCATGAGGAGCGCGGGTGATATAATCATCCTTCTCTACTCGAATACTGGCAAACGGTTTACCCATTATTGCGTTAAAAGATCGATCGCCAGAGTGAGGGGGGCACTCTGGCGATCGACATTTATTATTATACTGATTTTTATCCTTTTGTAAAGGGCTAAACCCTAGGGCAATCGCACTAAAAAGGAGGTGATAAGATGAAGCCATGACCAAAGGA
>CAYTHO010000120.1:0-13343 GCA_964437595.1 uncultured Anaerolineaceae bacterium | reverse complement strand
CCGTCACCGCCGCCGCTGCCCAAATCGCGCTCCCCGTATCCAGCAGGGTTTGAGATACCCTGGTGGATAGACTCGCCAGTGTGCTTGCCATGTATGACTCCTTTTGGTAAATGGCCTGCCCCAACGGGGCGCAGCGCGGCGGCTGCCGGATCGAGGCCGTTGTGAATTTTCGCTGCGCCCCTACAAAATGCGGTGGGGTCGGGCGTGGCCTGGCGACGATGCGAGTTTTTTCCACCAATACGCTGGTTGACGTGTCGCTGATCAGAAATGTCACCAGGCCAGCCCCTACCCGACCAATACCGCGCGCGGGCGTGCGGCCCGTTACCGGTCGCTCCCGTTGAGCGGCGCGGCAAACGCCCGCAGCCCATCTTCCACCGCCACGCCCAGGATGTACGCCACGATCACGTACACAAAGCTGGTAAGCTGCTCCGCGTCCACCGGGAAGTCCGGCACGAACGCCTTCACGATCATCAACACCAGCCCGATCACCGCCGCCCAAAACTTGCGGCTCTTCAACAGTTCCTTGAATTTCATTTTGTCCTCCGTTCGAAAATCGTCATTTGCTCGTGGGGGCGGCGGCGCGCGGCACCGCCCCCATTTCCGCCGCCCCGCGCCCTGCCGTTATCCGCGCGTGTCACGGCGCGGGTTGACCATCCGGGGCGCAGCGCAGGGGAAGGCGGATCGATTCGGTTGTGAATTCCCGCTGCGCCCCTACAACAGATAAACCTCCGCGCCACCACGGCGTAGCCTTTTATCAATCCACCCGCAGGTCAAAGTTCGCCCGCGCCCCGTACAGGGTGAACACCGTGCCAGCCGCAGCCGTCACCACCAGGCTCAACACATAGGCGTAACTGTCATCCAGCCATTCAGGAGTCGTTACCGACACATTCATCGTGTGGTCGCCCTGGGCGTAGCGCTCCGCCTCGGTATCATGCCCGGCATCCTGCCCAATCGTCACCGCCGCGCCGCTCACCGCCGTACCCGTTACTGGCAGCGTCATCTTATTCAGCGCCAGGGTGAACCCGGTGCCGTCAGCGGTGGCGATCTTGTAGAACACGTCGATGCTCTTCAAGCGCGCCCCGTTCCGGTAGTTCGCGTTCTGCGGAAGCTCGATCGGAATCAGCAGCGTAAACGCTGCCCCCGCCGCCGTCCTCACATCGCTGACCACGTTGCTTCCAATGGTCGGCGTCCACGTCCCCGCCGTTTTCTGAATGGCAGACGGCGGAATAAACTGCGTTGCGTGCGTGTTGTGAATCATGAACAACTCCTTATTCAATCAATTGGTTATTCGGAGATTGGGGATTGGAGATTAGGGATTCGACGATCCCAATCCCTAATCACTATTCACTAATCCCTAACCCGCCACATTACTCTTATGCAATGGCCGGTAATCCACCACGAACACCGACAGAAAGTGCCGAACCTTCAACCGGCTCTCGTCGTTCGTGAACACCGCCGGGCTCAGGTTGTCACCCGCTACGAAGATTTCAGGAGCAATGCCAAAGCGCTCGCCCACCACAATACCCGGGGCAATCGCCGGGTCGCACACCGCCGCCCAATCCGTGGCGTCCGTCCACTCCGGAACGGTCAGCACGTCACCCGGCATGCCCTGCTGCTGGTTCTCACTGGTGATGTTGGCGGCATTCTCCAGGGTTGGGTACAGAATTTTCTTACCCGTCAGCTGCAGCGCGCGCGGCACCAGCAGATAGCGCGGATTGATGCCCATCTTCGGGCCAATCCCGGTAAAGCCCAGCGCGTTCTTGACCAGCATCGGCTGGTTGTAGACCGCCGCGCTCACCACTTCCCACTGCGCCGCCGCCAGGGCGGTGGTCAGCAGGTTGGCATGCCCGCCCGCCGTGGTAACGGCAGTCGCGTTGAACAGCGCTCCGCTGTCCGCCAGGGTCGGACCAACGCCAGCATTGGCGGTGAAGATCGCAGCCACCAGCCCGGAGATATTGCGCAGCCCAGCCGCGGCCAGTTGGCGCGGGTATTCTTTCAGCTTGCGCGTCTCATCCCGGTCGATCAGTTCCAGCGTCAGCGGAATGTACCCGCCGTACTTGGTGAAGCTGCCCACCTCGGGGCTGTCGCCCACCGCCAGTTCGGTATACTCCGCGCCCTCGGCGACGGTCGGCAGGCTGCCAACCGTACCGACCAGGATGCCGGTGATGTCGTTCAGGCTGGCGCAGTGCTCCACCGTGACGATCTTTTCCCACCAGTTGTACCCGGCCCGGCCCAGCTCAGCCCACTTGTTGGCCACCACCTTATTCATGGCATTCTTCACCAGGCCGGTGAAGTCCGCCGTGGTCGCCAGGCGCACGCGGTCCGCCCGGTAACCGCCGTGCAGTTCATCATCCCCGGTCAGCATCAGGTACAGCTCGCGGATGCCCGAAAGCCGCGCCGTTTGCACCCCGGCCTGCGCCTTCTCGCGCGGCGCGCCGAACAGGTCATCCACCGCCGCCTGCAGCTTGTCCTCGCTCGACCACATGGCCGTGATGCGCCCCGGCCCCTGAATCTGCGCCGCCCCGCTCACTTCCGCCAGCAGCGCGCGCGTATCCTCGATGGCCTGGTTCAGCTCATCCACCTCGAACAGCTTGCCCGCGAACTGCTTGCGAATGCGCTCCACGGCGAGCTTCGGCAGCCGGGCCGCCGCCAGGCCGCTCTCCAGCAGGTACCCGCACATCTCCACCCGCAATTTGCGCGCCTGCTCCGCGGCGTCTAACTGCATCTGCTCGCGGTGCGCCGCTTCGATCAAACCTTCTTTGTCTGCCATCCAACCTTCTCCTTTCTCTGCTTGATTGTTGAGAACCGGACCCCGCGCGGGGTCCTTCTTTGAATTCAACGCGCGCAGGAAGGCCCCGCCCCGCGCCGGGTGAACCACCAGGTCCACCGAAAGCACCCGCAGCAGCTTCTCCACCCTGCGCCCCTGCGCGGTGAATACCACGTCCGCTGAAAACCCCACCCGCGGCTTCGTTTGCGCACTGCCCGCACCCTCCTCGCCGCTGCTCTCGCCCGGCGCGCGTAAAATCTCCTGCCCCAGTTCGGCCAGCAAGCGCTTGCTGGGGCCCAGCGGGCGCAAACGGCAGCGCACGCCCTGGGCCGCCGCATCCCACACCGGCGAATGCAGCACCCCGGCCAGGTCGCGCAGGCTGCGCCCAGACGCCGCGTGGTCGATGAACACCTCGGGCCCGTCGAACAGCGCCAGCCCCGCGCGCAGGCATTCCTCGCTGAAGAGCCAGCCGTTGCCCTCGCCCGCCGTGATCGCCAGCACCTCGAAGCGGCCCGCGTCATCCACCCTGCCCTCCGCCGACAACCGCGCGCGGTGGCGGGCGGCGCCCGCGGCCTCTTCCGTATTCCCTGCTTTGCTCATCCACACCTCCTTTTTCATAGAACATATTTTCGAATATTTCGCCCTGTTTGTAGCACATTTCCATGCAAAATACACCCTGTCAAAAGGTGACATAAAATTGAAGGAATTTACGGGTTTTAAGCACTCAAATGTCAGTTAAATGTCAGGGTGTTTTATTAAAATTTTTAATAAGTCATACCCCCATCTCGCAGCCTGATTAACAATCGCCGCATTTTTCCGTATAATGAATACATGGCAATCCAAACCATCTGGGCCGCGCGCATGCGCTTCAGCCACAACGGCAGGCTGCTGTTTCACGCCTGCCCGGATGCCGTGCGGGTGTGGGATGTGGAAAGGCAGGCCCTCCACGCCGCCTGCGCCGGGGATTACGCGGGCGTCTCCAGGGATGAGCGCGTGCTGCTGACCCTGGACGGCGGCGGCTCGTTATGCGCCTGGGATCTGCGCGGCGGCGCCAGGCTGGATGAAAGCGCCATCGACTGCCGCTGGTTTGAGCCGAGCCAGCGCATGCAGGTCAAAGCCGGGGCGCGCAGCATCACCCTCACCGATCTATTCGGACAGGAAGCGCCGCGCAAAATCGCCCTGATCGACCAGGTGGAGGAACACCCCGGCCTCCTGCGTGCGCTGGATGCGCCTTACGCGGCCTGGGTGGCAGGCTGGGACATCGCCGGGCAGGAAGGCAGCGTGGGAGCCTGCATCCACCTGGAGCGGGGCGAAAAAACAGAATGCTGGTACCCCACCCCGCCCCAACCGGCCCGCCGCCTGTCCTTCTCGGCCCGCCAGAACACCCTCACCATAACCTACGCGCATGACCACGTGCTGGTGTGCGACCTGGTCACCGGCGAGCAGATCGGCAAAGTGATGGTGGATGGCTGCTGCGCCACGCACAGCCCGGCCCACCGCTCCACGCTGGCGGTGGGCGCCCCGGATGCCGTGCTGCTGATGGATATGGCCTCCCGGCAGGTCGCGGCCCGCCTGCCGGTCAGCGGGCAGGCCAAAGAAATCGCCTTCCATCCCGGGGGACGCAAAATCGCCTGCCGCTACGCGCACCCGGACGCTTTCGAAATCATCGACCTGCCCGCCGGGGCGGTATATTAAATAGCCTAAGTTGCTACCTAAACATCATTTCCAAGAGGACCTAACCCCCTGCCCCTTCCCGACACGGGAAGGGGTGCCTTTTTACCTCGCGTATTGGCGAAAGATACTGCTCATTCGCGAGAATCTAGCCTGGAAGCACCCCCTTCCCGCTTCGGGAAGGGGGCCACGGTTCGCTTCGCGAACCGCGGGGTTAGGTCCCGCTAGGTAGCAACTTGCTTTAAATAAAGCAGCCGGCCCGCGGTTGGACCGGCTGCCTTTTACAGAGGCATTTACCCGGCAGGCTGGCTGATATTGACCATCCAGTGGACGCCGAATTTGTCCTCGAGCATGCCGTAAATATCGCCCCAGGGGGCTTTTTCCAGCGGCTGTTCGATCGCGGCCCCGTCGCTCAGCTTTTCAAAGTACCCGCGCAGTTCCGCCTCGTCCTCGCCGCTGAGCGTAATGGTGATCCGCGCGCCTTCCTGATACTCCATGCTGTTGGGCACATCCGACCCCATCAGCGTCAGGCCGCCGGGCGTGTCGATCTGCGCGTGCATGAGCTTGTCGTCTTCGCTGGGGTCCGGGGATGCCTGGAACTCTTTGAACGTGTTCATACTCAGCGTGCCGCCAAAGACCGAATGGTAGAATTCCATCGCCTGGCGCGCGTTGTCCCGAAAGGAGATATACGGATTAAGTTTAGTGGTCATGGTTCCTCTCACAGATGAAGGTTCGGTATTCGTTCTGCTATTATAGACAGTGTTTATCCACTTTCCAACTACCCAAGTGACCAGTTTTAGAACGGATTTTCTAAAATAAGAACCTCTCCCCCGGCCACGCCAGGCATCCCCTCCGTTTTTGATGGCGCCAATGGGGAGAGGGAGTCGTAATGATTTGCGGCCACAGTTCATCGGTGACTCCCCCTCCCCATTATCGAGCGGTTTTTCTCGATAATGGGGAGGGGGCCGGGGGGAGAGGTTCTTCCACCCGATTTTGGAAAAGCCCCGTTATCAGCTATAATCATGCTATCCACCTGGTAAATGACCCAACCATTCACCACCGACCGCCGCTCCATATTTTAAACATTCACGGACTAAGACCCGGGACGCTATGGCAAAAAACGAGAGCTTGAACAAGGCCAACGCCGCCAAGAAAGACGAATTCTACACCCAACTGGCCGACATCGAAGCCGAGATGCGCCATTACAAAGAGCAGTTGCGCGGCAAGGTCATCTTCTGCAACTGCGACGACCCCTTCGAGAGCAATTTCTTCAAGTATTTCGCGATGAACTTCAATTTCTTGGGCCTCAAGAAATTGATCGCCACCGGTTATACCGATTCGCCGGTCGCGGGCCAGCAGTTGTCGCTGTTTGACGTCAACACCCTGAGCGTGCCCAGCGCCGAGGCGAAGCCGCCCTATAAAATAGAAATCAGCGAAGTGCGCGATGAAAACGCCGACGGCGCGGTGGACCTGGGCGACGTGGCCTACCTGCTCAAAAACAAGAAAAACGCGCTGACCCTGCTGAAAGGCAACGGCGACTTCCGCTCGGCGGAGTGCGTCGCGCTGCTCAAAGAAGCCGACATCGTGGCGACCAACCCGCCCTTTTCGCTGTTCCGCGAGTACCTTGAACAGTTAGTGGAGCATAAGAAGAGGTTTATCATTCTCGGAAACCAAAACGCCATTACGTACAAAGAAGTATTCAAGCTAATAAAAGAAAATTTGGTTTGGCTTGGCTTTGATAATGGCGGAACAAAGTGGTTCCAAGTACCTTTAGATTATGAAATTAAGACTGAATCTAGAAAAAAGTATGATGACAAAGGCAACAAGTTCTTTAGCATGGGTAATATCATGTGGTTCACGAACATTGATATAACCAAACGCCACGAAAGCATAACGCTATATAAGCACTACAAGCCCGAAGAATACCCGCGCTATGTCAACTATGACGCTATCGAAGTATCGAAAGTGGCCGAAATCCCCTGTGATTATGACGGAGAAATGGGCGTGCCCATTACCTTCCTGGACAAATACAACCCCGACCAGTTTGAAATTATTGGCGCAAGCATCTTTCTTGGTAAACCCATGTCCGAGTTTGCCGAAAAGGGCACCTATGAAACGGGGGGCGTCAGGTTTTACCTTCCGAACGGGGATGGTACATACCAGCGCCTTTATGACCGGATTGTGATTAAGCGCAAAGGGGGCCAAGCATGAAGATCGAACTGCACGAAATCACCGTCCGCCAGGTGGCGGAACAGTACGTGGATAACGCCGAAGAAGGCGTGCTGGGCTACGGCGGCAGGCTCAATATCCGCCCCAGGTACCAGCGCGAGTTCGTCTACGACGAGAAGAAGCGCAACGCGGTGATGGATACCATCCGCAAAGAATTTCCGCTCAACGTGATGTACTGGGTCAAAAACGAGGACGGCACCTTCGAGGTGCTGGACGGGCAGCAGCGCACGGTCAGCTTTTGCCAGTACGTCCACGGCGATTTCTCCATCGACAACCGCGCCTTCCACAACCTGACCCATACCGAACAGGAGCAGATCCTCGACTATAAGCTGATGATCTACTTCTGCGAGGGCAACGACAAAGAGAAGCTGGACTGGTTCAAGATCATCAACATCGCCGGGGAAAAACTCACCGATCAAGAACTGCGCAACGCCGTGTATACCGGCCCCTGGCTCACCCACGCCAAATCGATCTTCAGCAAGAGTAACTGCGCGGCCTACCTGCTATCCAAAGACTACGTGCCCGGCTCGCCCATCCGCCAGGAGATTCTGGAAACCGCCCTGGACTGGATATCCAAAGGCAAAATCGAAAGCTATATGTCCGTCCACCAGCACGACCCCAACGCCAACGAACTGTGGACGTATTTCAAGAACGTGATCGATTGGGTACAGTTGACCTTCACCACCTACCGCAGGGAAATGAGAGGCCTGGATTGGGGCGGCCTGTACGACGCATTCCACGCCAAAACGCTGGATACCCAAAAGCTGGAGCAGGAAATCCAGGCCCTGATGATGGACGACGACGTCACCAACAAAAAGGGCATTTATCCCTATGTGCTGACCTGGGACGAAAAATATCTCAACATCCGCGCCTTCACCGCCAGCCAGAGGCGCGAGGCGTACGAACGGCAGCAGGGCATCTGCCCGCGCTGCGGGCCGGGCAAGCATTACGAGCTGGAAGAAATGGAAGCCGACCACATCACCCCCTGGCACGCGGGCGGCAAAACCAACACGGAAAACTGCCAGATGCTGTGCAAGCGCCACAACCGGGAAAAGTCGGATATTTAAACATTCCCGCTAAAACCCCTTCATATCATCTATTGGGTCCCTGCCCCGCGCCACCAGCATCTTCCCCGCGCCGGGCGCGGGCCAGTCGACTCCGTCCAGCACGGCGCACAGCGCGGCGGAGATGACCAGGTCGTCGTGGATGTACGCGCCGGGGCGCCCGGGCCCGCGCGGCTCGCGCGCGCCGTTGGGCACGCCCCAGCGGATGCGATTTTCGGGGCCGCTCGAAAGCTGCATCTGGCAGTAATTCAGCTCGGTGAGGAATTTGCGGTGCAGGAAGGCCTGGCGGTCGCCCACCGCGCCGCCAGTATTTCCGGCGCCGCCAGTATCGCCACCGCCGCCTGCGCCGCCGCCCCGCGAAGGCGCGTCTCGCGGGTCAAAGCGCGGCTCGCGCCAGCGCCCCTCGCCCACCACCTGCAGGAACTTCCAGCCCAGGTCGCTCTTGCTCGCGCCGCTGAAGGTGAAAGGGATCACCTTATCGCCAAAGTTTTTCTGCATGGTCGAGGCCAGCCCCGTGCCCACCCCCGTCGCGTCCACCACCATGCGCCGGGCGTCCCAATGGCGCATCACCGCCGCCACCTGTTCGTACAGCTCGGTGTGCGCAATGCCCGACCATAACCGGCGCTGCACCACCTTATAGATCGGGCCGCAGACCTGCCCCGTGCCGCTGTTGTGCGCCGCGCCGCCGCTGCCGCCGCCCCGCGCGGGCAGGTCCACCTCTACCACCGTCAGCGCGGTAGCGTCGCGGGCGGGGTTTTCCAGCAGGGTTTCGTCGAAGGAGGCGTTCCACATGCGCGACTGCTGGGCGTTCTTGTCCTCCCCGGCCACGTCCACCAGCACGGCGTACAGCTTGCCCGGCGTGGGCGCGTCCTGCGGCGGGTGGCTGCCCTGCATCATCGCCACCAGCTCGGGCGGGAACATGCCGCCCTGCCCGGCCACCTCCTCCGAGAAGTACTGCGTGCGCACCATGGGGTGATCGCGCCCCAGGGCCGCCACCCGCTCGCCCACGAAGAGGCGGTAGGCGGGCACTTCCGCGCCCACCTCGTCGGCGCTCAGGCGGTAGGCCAGGCGCAAGGGGGCTTCGGATGGCATTGCAGCCGCGTCTGCCGCCTCGAACTCGCGGGTCAGCAGGGTCTGCCCGTTCCAGGCCGTGCCCCAGAACACGCGCGTGGCGTTGGTGCTGGCGGCCATGGGCAGCACGTCGCGGTCGAACTTCTCGACCGTCACGTGCTGGGCCTCGTCGACCTCCAGCAGGGTGGAGGCGGTAGCGCCCACGATGTTCGATTCGGGCGCGCCGCTGAGAAAGTGGATACGCGCGCGGCCCACGCGCAGGATAAAGCCGCTCTCACGCGCCGCCTCGTTCTGGGTCAGCGGATGGCGGTTGAGCACCCGCTCCAGGCGGCGCATGGCGTTCATCGACTGGGGCCGCCAGGTGGGCGAGATTTTGACGATCTCCGCGTCCTGGTCCTGCAGCGCCCACAGCAGGTAGGCCTCGATCTGGGCCTGCACCTCATTCTTGCCAGACTGGCGCGGCCACATCACCGCGAACGACAGCCCGCGCCGGTTGAGCGCCGCGTCCACCACCGCCCGCGCCACCGGTTCCTGGTAGCGCCGCAGGGTGATCCCCCCGGCGCGGATAAATTCGAGTAGATCAGGTTGGGTCATGGTATCGTATATGTCCGTCCCTTCATTTTCAGCCCTTCACCATGGGCGATTCTTGTAGGGGCGCAGCGATACGATCCACTACCATGATCGACCAACCCCCACGCTGCGCCCGGGTGGTGCCGACCGACGCCATCGCGTGGAAATGCACGGGCAGGGCGCAGCGCAGCCGTGGATGGTAATGGGGTCCTTTCGTTTCGCTGCGCCCCTACGCCTGCCGCTGCCACCTGGCTCCCTACGTCTACCGCCGGCCCAAATACGCCGCGATGGCCGACAGGATCAGCGCAAAGGCGGCCTGGGCGATCTGCGCCAGGCTGGCCGAAGTGGTCAGGCGCGCCACCGACTCAGCCACCGCGCGCAAGCGCTCCTCCTGATCGTTCTGGCTGCGCTCCAGCGCGTCCAGGCGCAGGCCGGCCACCTCCTCCTGGTGGGCCAGGCGCGCCTCCAGCATTTCAATGCGCGCGTGGACCAGGTCGAGGGTGTGGTAAAGCTGCTCGGTCAGCAGGCGCGTCTCATTGGTGTCCATGGCCCCTCCTGCGGTTCACTTCGTCTAATGCCCGGCTGAGCGCCTCGGCGGTGCGCTCCTCCTCCAGGTCGCGCTGGGCGCGCAGCAGGCTCGCCAGGCGTACGCTGGCCCGCCCCACGGCGTCCAGCACGCGCACCTGCTCGGCCAGGCTCTCCAGCCCCGCCCCGCGCTGGCCCACCTGCTGAATCGCCGCCCGCAGCATAGCGATTTCGGCGCCCAGGTCACATCGTGCCCCGTCGCCGCGCGCCCCGCCCCCGCGCCGTACTTCATTGTCCACCCGATTTCCGGCCATGTGATCAACCTCCTCGCCAGGCGCCAATATGCGCCCCGCGTGGACCGTACAGTACGCCAAAGCGCGGGATTTTACAACCTGTCAAAAGCTGACATGGGGTGTTTTAAAGCTGACACCGCGCGTCACAAAGCTGACGCGGGCGTTTTTCCTCGTTCCCACGCTCCGCGTGGGAACGCTCCTGTGACGCTCCGGCGTCAAGCCAGGCTGCCCCCGCCCGATGTAGGAGCGGCCCGATGTAGGGGCGGCTCGCGAGCCGCCCAGCCTTTGCGATCCATCACCGCTACCAGAGAACCGCAACGTGGCATCCAGAACAAACGCCGAAGAACATCTGATACAATACAACCACGCTGAAGCCAGCGGCTATCTTTAAAACGGTAGGGCCGGAATGAGTGATCGAAATGAAATCGAATGGGCGCCCAGGATCAGCCTGTCCAAGATCCGCGCGCTGTATATCAACGAGGCGCGCGGCGCCTTGGATGACGAGCTGATCGAAGAGGTGGGCTTTGGGCTGCTGGCGCGCTGCCAGAGCATCATCGAATATACCGCCGCCTGCGATGAAGGCAAAGTGCGCTGCAAACGCTGCGCGAAACAGGGGACAACCACCATCATCCAGCGCAACATGAACAAGCCATCCGCGCTGCTGCGCTGCCCGGTCTGCGGCTGGCAGGTGCGCTGGCGGGTATACAAAGCCGAATCGGAAGACGTGGATGGGCAGCTGCGCGCCGGGCATGCCGCGGAAGCCTTTGATCGCTACGTGGCCGTCTATCCAAAATGCCGCTCTCGCGAAGAGAAAATCCTCGCCATCGACCAGTTGATCCACTCCTTCCATTGGTTTCTGATCAAGGAAGACGAGCCCGCCAGGGCCAACAAACCCGCCGGGGTCAACCTGCTGCGCGGGAACATTCGCCAGGTGCTCGAACTGCTCAACGAGCTGACCTTCGGCGAAAATCCGCCGCCGGGTTGGTCGGACGGGAAGGCGGGGCCAGGGTGAAAATGTGCTGTAATCATCCAACTGCCGAACGGCAGTTGGATGATTACAGTAAAAATTATTCTTGCTTCCTGATCTCCAACAGCAGGAACCGGCCCCCGTACTGCGAGGGGTCGAAGGCCACCTGGGCCAGGAAGGTATCGCCGGGGGCCAGGGCGGGCAGCCGGGCGGCCTCGATGTAAAAGTCGCTTTCGTTATCCACCAGCCCCTGGGTCAGGTTGGGGATGCCCGGCACGTCTTTGGAGGTGATTACCTTTGCCCGCACGCGCGCCCAGGCCGCGTCCTGGTCGTCCGGCGCGATTTCGACCACCGTTCCCACCAGCACCGCCAGGTTCTGGTCCACCGGCGTGCCAAGGGTGCGCGTGGGCACGGGGTAGCCGCCGCCCTGCGGGGGCATGGGGGTGCTGGACGGGTACACCATGCCGCCCGTGGGCACCTGGTCGATCGGGGAGGGGTAAACCACCGCGCCGCCGGGGCCGGGCGCCTGAGCAGGGTCGCTGGTGGGCGGGGCGGCGACCGGGGTTGGGGCATCACCCGCGCCGTCCGGTGCCGGCGTCGCCACGGGGTACGGCGGAGCTTCCGCGGCGAGGGTAGGCTGGGCCGCCGGCGGAACGGTCGCCACTGGCCTGGTTTGGAGCTGGCACCCGGTCAGGCTGCCCCAGGTGAGGATCACTGCCAGGAAAACGAACCATCGAATCGGCGGAAAACGCATGCCCACATTTCCTCCCTGTTCTTCATTGATGCGTTAGAATGGACGGCAGCGCCGCGGCGCGGGCCTGCCCTTCAGAGACTATACCATAAATTATGGCGCGCCGCGGGTGAATGAAGCCAACCCAAATCCCTGTTTGGAGCTGTGACCATGGAAATCATCGCCCGAGAGAAATTTATCGAGCGCCTGCGCCAGGAATGGCAGGCGCTGCCGACCGCTTACCACCGCCTCGACCCCGCCGCCCAGCGCGCCTACCTGGACCGGCAGGGCTACGCCACCTTTGGCAGCCTGCTGGGGCATATCATCGCCTGGTGGGAAGACGGGGCGCTGAAAATCGCCGCAATGCGCGGCGACCCGGCCCTGCCCCTCGACCCGGTCGATGTAAACGCCTTCAACGCCCGCGCGGTGGAGCGCTGCCGCCAATACAGCGAGGCGGAGATCGTGCAGAAATTCGAAGCCCAGCGCCGCATCATAGAGGGGCTGGTAGTCGAGCTGAGCGACGCGGAAATCACCCAGGAGAATATCAATACCCGCCTGTTTTACGAGGTCATTGGGCACTGGGAAGAGCATAAGATGGAATAGAAACGGGAGAAAACCCCTCTCCCCACGGTTCGCCGCAGTTCGTCAGTTCTGTTTAGAAATGACATTTTGCGGCGAACCGCACCCTCTCCCCATTATCGCCAAAAGCGGGCGATAATGGGGAGAGGGTGCCTTCAGGTCATGCAGCTAGCGCGCGGCTGTCTCTTATCTCGGCGTTTCGATTGCTTGAAGGATTTGAGCCAGGACGATCTCTATCTGATTCAATACTTGATCGTTCGTAAAGCGGAGGAAACGGAAACCCATCTGAGTCAGGGTATCCTGGCGTTCCTGATCTTCCTCAGCCTGCTGTTGGTGGATGGGCCCATCGATCTCGATGATCAACGCAGCTTCCCGGCAAAAGAAATCGACAATGAAACGGTCGATAACATGCTGACGCCGAAATTTGTGACCAGCAAGCCGGTGAGCGCGCAAATGCTCCCATAATGCAAGCTCTGCGGGAGTCTGCTCAGCACGCATTTGCCTGGCTGCCGGCGCCAGTTTTCCCCACAGGCGTGGAGGTGGGTGGTACCGTCTCTTTACCATGGATAGATGCTTTGCCTTTGGGCACCCTCTCTCCAGTATCGAACGATCTTTTCGATACTGGAGAGAGGGCCGGGGAGAGAGGTCTCCTTACCCCCCCGGCGCGCTGGTCGCCTCAGGCTCGGGGGTGGGCGTGGGGTTGGGGATGATCAGCACGGTGCCGATGCTCAGCAGGTCGCAGTTGAGGTCGTTCTTGCGCACCAGCTCGTAGAAATCGACCTGGAATTTGGTGGGGATCGAGTTGCACGAGTCGCCCGGCTGGACGGTGTACTCGATGACCGGCTCGGAGGTGGGCGTGGGCGGCGGGGGCGTGAGG
>CAYTHO010000119.1:0-13413 GCA_964437595.1 uncultured Anaerolineaceae bacterium | reverse complement strand
GTTACGCTTTGATTACGCTGAAACGTAATCATGCTTTTGGTTGGTCGAACCCTCATTATCTCTATTGTACACCATTCTACGCGGTCCTGCATATCGATTGTACCAGCCACGCGAACGATTTATGACTTTCGATCTTTTGTGGTATAGCACAAAAAATAACATTGTTTGCGCATGGGCACTTCCTCTATCTTGCGCGTCGATGCGATGCTGTTCTCTATCCATCTCCGTTTGCGAACATCATTCGCCCGAAATTGTACCATTTCCGCGATTGAGCGGTGGCGCATTTCGGCTAAAGCCGGATAAGCGCTTGCCCAACGGTAGTTGGGACATCCACGGCCGTTGAAACGGCGGAAGATTGCGCATGAACTTCGACTGGCGAAGTTACCGCAACTTTTGCTTTCGCGGGCTAAAGCCCAGAAGAGGTAAGGGGGGGAACAAATCGGCTTTAAGTTCGCTCTTGACATTATATTCAAGAGGCGTAAAATGAATGTATACCTTGGTACATAATACTAAAGTACACAATACCTAAGTACACTATACTAAAGTACATAAATTGAAACCAGAGGATTACATGACGGATCATCCCATTCCACATCTTGAAACAAGCCAGTTCGGCGCGGTTGACTTTGAAGGACAGCACGTTCCCTGCGCATTTGCTGGAAAACCAGGGAACTTCACAGCATATATACTGATCGATGGGGTCTGCCAGATTATTGGTATTCCACTGGATGTAGAAATCGGGCGCATCCAATCCAATCATCTCCTCTCTGATGGTCTGGTGATGATCCGATTTCCCAAGGTTGATGCGGGGGGCAGCACAATCTGGGTGGATCGCCCGACCATTTCTTTGATGCGGCTGCATACCTGGCTGGCCTTGATCCCTCCGGACAGCGTTTCGAGCGATGAGATGCGTGGGAAGCTAGAGGCGACCCAACGGCATTTCACGGATGTGGTGTACGCCTATTTTGGCCGGCGTCTGCTGCCGCCAGAAATTCGCGAGGAGGATAATCCTTATATCGATCCCGAACGCAAGAAATTGTATGATGCGCTTGAAACGGCGAGCCAGTTGGATAACCGCCTGACCAATGTTGAGAAAAAACTCGAAGAACTATCGGTGGCTGTTTCAGCGGGTTCTGATGGTGAGAATATTAGCGCCGATCAGCAAGAACAGTTGAAGGCCATGATTGATATGATTTCCAACCGGTACGAGGAAAAGCACGGAAAGGGAACCCGAGGCCCGCTGATCCAGGCCATTAAAGAACAACATAATTTCCGCTTTTTCAATACCGTTTCAAGGCAGACCTGGCCGGATTTGGTGAAGGACCTGGTGTTCCGATACCGGCAGCTTACTCCCCGTGGGGCTACACTGCCGCGCGTATTTCAGATTGCGCTGGAGTCGGTCCAGCAGAGTTCATTATTTTAGAAAAGCGAGGTGCGCTTGACGAAATCAGCAAACCAGATCAGGACCAACCTTTATCTATCGCGCCGGGTGTGGGGGTTGTTGAAAACACGAGCGTTTGATGAGCGGACGACAAACAGCACCTTGATCGACTTTGTGCTGCGAGAGTACCTGAAAAATCGGAATATAGATTTGCAGAAGGCCGAGATAGCGCTTCACCGGCGGCATGACGGTGGGGAAGATCGCAAGCCGCGAGCTGTATATATTGATCCGGTTTTGTGGTCTCAGTTCCAAGAACAGGCAAGAGTCGAGAATGTTTCGGCAGCTAGCCTGGCAGAAAGTCTATTGGTCGACTATCTCATTGAGGAAGGCGCTGAAGAAACAGAAGGGAAACCTGAACAGCAGCCGGTCCAGATCAAACCCGAAGAGCGCGACCCAAAGCGATTTATTAAGGTAGGGAATGAGGTATACGATATTGGCGAGACCCCGATCATAATTAATATCAACGAAGAGAAGGATCAAAACAACCCCCGTGACCGATAGGAACCTGCCGCGGCAAGCCACAGAACTGACGTCGCATCTGTGGCGACTGATACGAGGATCGTTTCCCCCGTTTCCCTTTCTTGAGAAAGCCATAGGGTTATAGGCCCTGGATTTCCCTCGCTATTAAAAAGGTATACTTATGACACGTATATCCCTTTTATTGCGCATAGATTAATAAATAGCCTGGATATAAATAGCGTTTCCATCGCTGGAAACTTCGCCGCCGGCAGGCTTTTTCGTGGCGATCCTGATGTACAATAGATTTGCCGTTGAAGTTGGATTGGATAAAAGAGGCGTTATGGCACCAGGCGAGGAGCTAGCTGACCTTGTGCGGGATTTTGCCGCTGAACTGGCAGGCGCTCTACCCGACCCGGCTGGACGGGGGATAAGGCTAAATTTGCTATTGGAAGGGCTGGAGCGGCAGGCGGCGGAGAGCGGCCAGCCGATAGAACGGCTTGAAGGATCGAAGATGGACGAAAAGGGGAATCAACGGAAGATTGGGCATCCCGCCTGACTCTCGTACTGGATTTCGGAACTGCGGCGGGCGGTTTAACATCCAAACGCGCACATTAGGCGCGTTTGGATGTTATCAACCATAGATAAATGCGAGACCCTCAAACCACGCGATCGTCCATCCCTGTTATAACCGATTAACACCGGTTTGGGGTTAACGATAGCCTTACAACACATTCTTTACTTTGGAGCAGCCTTTTCTCTTCAGTCCGTTTCCGCCGCCAATTGTTGAAACCAGCTGGTAAAACCCGGGCCGGCAGGGATCCAGTCATCAGGCGTCAACCGCTCTGCCAGGAAGACCCGGCCGTCTGTTCCTACGTAGACTTTCACAAAATAGCCCAGGCCTGGCAGATCGTCGGAGATCAAATGCAGATTCGCGGACCGCGTGATTTTTGTACCTTCTGTTATCCCTTCTCGATGAACCAGGCAGGCAATGACCTCCGCGCTGACGGACGAGTCACGAAGCGACCGGGGCGGCGAATCAACGTCCGAGTACTCCGACAACCGGAGCTCACCCACGTAAAACTCGTAAGGCACGGCGGGAACCACACTGGCACCGCGAAACACCAGGTTCCCAAACAGATCGTCAAGCACGACGATGTACTCACGCGAGTCCTGTTGGGGAATAGCGTAAATCTTCCGATTATCGTTTGTCCTTCCGATCTGGTGATCCCAGCCGGGCTCGGCTCCCAACAAGTCGAGGGAAAACTCGGGCAAATCGTTGACGTAGACCTTCTCCCCAAGCGACAGGACCGTTACCTTGAAATCACTATTCTGCGACGCACGCAGGTTGATTTGATAAACCGGCAAGGTGAGTGGGCGCAGGAAGACGTAACCGGCGCTCACAACCACCCCCAAGAGCACCAGCCCCACGGGCACACGGAAAACCTTGAAAGCGCGCGAATTTCCGCTTAAGGATACCCGAGCCAGCGCAGGCTGCGCTCCACGCCGGAAAAACAGCACGCCGGTCAGGGTCGCCTGGACAGCGTACAGAAGGAACGTCGCCTGGACCAACAAAATATTCTCCAGAATGTCCTGGCTGAGCAGCCGGTCAGAGAGACGGTCCAGCACGTCGACTGTGAGTAGATTGGACAAAAACATCCCTGCGACCCAGCCCACCAGGTTGACCAGCCACCAGGTCCACCAACGGATCGCGGCGTAACGTCTCAACAGCAGGCCCTGTACCATCCACCCCGCAAGCCAGAGGCCCAGGACGGCCAGCACGTAGGGATCTTCCGGCAGCAGATTGAACGCAGCCACTGCAATCGCGGCGGTCACGACCGAAAACAATCCCCACCAGCGTAACGGGACCTGACCGCGCAGATAGAGACCCTGCGCCAGTCCCACTGCGAGCAGATCTACCTCCAGATTTGAAAAACGGAGCGGGAGCTCTTCCCAGATCGTGTTGTGTACCAGGAAGTAAAGACTCAAACCCACGATGGCTCCAGCCAGGTTGGCCAGGCTCCAGGAGAGCCAGCGCGGCATTGCAAAGCGGTGCATCGCCCAGAATACAACGGATGCTCCCACCAGCTCGCTGCAAAACAACATGACCGGCCAGTAGAACAGGAAAGACCATCCACCGAAAAGCAAGTAGTCGCCCGTCAAGAAACCGGTCACACAGCCTGCTGCCAGCCCGGCTACCCGGCTTGCCAGAAACGCCGTTACAACAACCGCAACATTCGCTTGCCGGGGGCGGCGCAGCAGCAGCCCGGCTTCCCCCAAGCCCAGCAGCAGCCAGGCAACCAGGCCGCCGGCAGCGCCCCCGGCATCGAAGATGGGTCCAATACGCAGGTGCAGTCCCAGCGCCAGGGTTACCAGCCATCCGGTTCCCACTGCCAGCAGCGTGATTTCCAGCCAGCCGGCCCCGCGGGAGCTTCCCCGATTCAACAGCCAACGCTGCACCAGCCCGTTCAACAGCATGACTGACGACCAGCCGAGCACACTATTGGCAAACGCGCCGGCCGGCCCATAGCCTGGGATGAAACGCACGGCCAGCAACCCCACCCCGGAGGCCAGCGCCGCCACCACCACCCCGGCCAGCCAGCCTCGCCGGCTGTACCGGGTGGCCGGGTGCAAATACAACCGGCCGGAATGCTGGGAAAAGATAAAAGCCGCAAACATCAGCGTGGCGGCCAGGGTGACCATCACGGCGGCGAAAATCTGGAAACCACCCAGGGCAGATGTATCGGTCAGCGAGGATAGGTTGGTGGGCGCCTGAGAAAGGGGATCTGGTGCGGCCGGGGTCGCGAGTGGCGGTGGAGCCGTTTCCAGGGGCGGCACCTGTGGGGTTTCAACCGGTGGGGTGGATTCCGTTCCCGGCGTCTCCCCAGCGGGCGCAGTGGCCTCTGTCTCTGGCTTGCCGTCTGCAGGTTCCGACTCGATCCAGACGTAATTCTGCCCTCCATACATCGATTGATCGTCGATCGGCAATGACGCGGTATTGAGATCCGCCAACGAATACAACCAGAGCTGGGGTGTGCCGCCGGACAGCTCCTGCCCAGCCAACCAGCGGCTGTGTGGCGAGAAAGAAAAGGTGATCAATGGCACCAGATCTGTATTTAGCGTCCCGTCGCAGCGGCCCAGGTGACTGATAAACTCGCCGGTGTCCGTAAAGAACGACACAATCACCCACTGCCCATCCGGCGAGAGTGCCCCAAACAGGCCCGGATAAGCGGCACCAGATAAATTGTAGAAATCCAGGACCCGGAGTGGCTCCAGGTGGTCCCCGTTCTGGTGGTAACAGTAAACATTCGAAAGACTGGGCCCATCCTCCCGGTAGATCAGGAAGTCCTGCCCATTGCCCGAGCTTGCCACCCAATCCCAGGGAAGTTCCTCAACCCGGCTCAAATCGTTCGCAATGCGGTAGTTACTGAAGAGCAGGTCTGCACCATAACGATCCCAGTTGTAACTTTTGTAGAATAGTCCACGGGTAATCTCAGCATCTTCGATCACCAGCAGCTGCCGTCCGGAACGGTCGATGACCGGCAGGTTGGCGAGTACGTAACCGGTCGCGCCGGCCGCGACGATCTGAACCAGGCTCAACAGCTGCCCATCCGGCGACCACATGCCGGTTATCCCGTCTGCCTGCGCCAGGGTCAACCCTGTCTGCGGGTCATAGATGCGTGTCTGGCCAATATCAGCGTCAGCCCCGCTGGCCAAGGCAGTAAAATCGAACCCTCTGGAATAGGCCAACACCGGCTGGGTCGGCGACCATTGGACGAGGTTGCCCTCGGTAAACCTCGGATCCTCACAGTCCACGTTGGTATCCACTTGAACCGGTGTTCCGTCCTGACGGGTAACCCACAGGCTCTGGTCGGCGGTGCAATAAGCAAACCACCGGTTATCGTGTGACCAGCCAAAGAAATAAGCCACCCCATTGGGCAAGGCCAGTGGATCACCCTGTAGGGTATAAGCGTGGTAGCTGCCATCCCCAGCGCGGTAGGCAAACTGCGATCCATCCTGCGCCCAAAAAACGCGCGGCACCGGGCCATCGGGCGCCGCAGCAATAGGAGCGCCGGTGCTGTCGGGCAGCAGTTGGGCAGTAATCATCAAGCCTCGGCTGGGGGCTCGTTCACTGCCCGGTGCGGGCGATTGGTGTTGGCCGGTGAAGTCCAGCGTCCCCAGCCCGACCTGGCCATTGGGAGTAGTGTAATAGAACTGGCGCCCGGTGGGGGAAAGGTTGAAGCTGACTACCGGCCCGTCGACGAGCGGGTGACTCAGGCCCTGGTCGAGGTTGTAAATCAGCAACTGCCCGGTTGAGATCAGGACCATCAGGTCGTCGTTCAAGGGAAAGTCTTCAACGACCAGTCGTTCCTGCTTGGCAGCTGGATCAGCCGGGGTTCCACTGGCCGGCTGCCACGGACTGAAAAGACAGGCCAGCAGAGCGAGCGCAGCCAGGAAATGCAGACTCTTACGCATGCGCACCCTCCTCGTCATTTGTGGTCCACGACTTCCCCAGCCGGGTCGCGATACCGAAACATCGCTGTGCCAGACGTTGGCGACCGCCCTGTTGAGCTGCTATTGCCAGCCAGTACCAGGCATCCGCCAGCAACGCATTCCGCCGCAGCGCCGACCGCAGCACATACTCCCCATCCTCTGTCCGTCCGGCTCTGATTTGCTCCGCCGCCCGCTCGACCTCCCAGCGCAGCGCGCGGGACTCCCGGTACAACCGCCGTCCCCGGTAGACGGCCGCCAGGCAGCCTGCCAGCCCGATCACCAACGCCAGAACACTACCCGGGCCAGGCCAGCCTCTACCGGCGGCGACGTTCATTTCTTCTCTACCGGTCTGCGTCGCGCCGGCGCCCTGGGCTGCATCGCCTCCAGGCTGCCCGCCTCCATCACCGGTCAGCGCAAACGCGGCCCAGTAATAAGGATGAGGGTACTGCTCGCGCGTTTCGACCTGCGCCCGGCGCAGCGCGTCGGCAGGCGAGTGCCCGGCCCGCAGGTGCTCGAACAGGCGCCGCACGAGCAGTGCAGAGGACTGATCGTCGACCTTCCATAGGGTGGCGATCACATTCCCTGCTCCCGCGTTCAAAAAAGCGCGGTTCAGACTCACTAGGTCATCCCCCTGGGTCAAAGCGCCCTGCCCGGTATCACACCCGCTGAGGACAACCAGGCGGGTCTGGCGCAGATCCAGGTCGTATACCTCCAGGAGGTCGAGAACGCCATTGGTCGCAAAGGTCTGGCCCTGACCGGCCAGCCGGATGCTGGAAAAGTCCGGGTTGGCCGTATCCAACTCGGCGTGGGCTGAAATCAGGAGTGCCTCACTGCCGGGCGCCTGCCGGTGGAAATTTGCTTCTGTGGCGCTGTCACCCAGGAAGGCCTGGCCGCCAAAGATCTGGATCGCCTCCGCCGCCTCCTTTTCCGCAAATGCCAGCGCCGGAAGACCGGGGGGCGCGTTGTAACCGAAGGCAGTCAGCGAAGTGGGTGGTGTGCTGCGTTTTTGCATCACGTAAGGATAGGTGCTGGCGGATGGCAGGTAGAATAACTGGTAACAATCGACCAGGTATAGCTGCCCGTCGAACAAAGCCGCAAAGGGAACATAGTGCAGCACGCCATGCGGGACAATCCCCAGGATGGGCGTTTTCAGATCTTTCTGGAGCGGAGCGACCAGCCACTGGTAGAGCTGCTGCAACTGCGGCGGCACGCCGCCCGCCGGATCCAGCCGGGCAAACCCGGTCGTACGAAACGCCTGCACACTACGGCGAATCTGTTCCACTGAGACCGGCAGCCGGTGATAGGAAAACGCATCCCGGCTAATAACGAAGGCTCCCGCCTGTTCACCGCTTAGCTGGTATGAAACCAGGGTCGTATCGGGTCCCAACGCAGCCTGCAGCGCATCCAAACCGGTGGGAGCAATATTTCCCAATGAGCCCGGCTGAAAACCGGCCACCGCCATCTCCGCTAACAATCCCTCATACTCCATCTCGGTGGCCTGTAACTGCGACTGCAGGCTCTCGATCTGCAGCACATCCTGCTCCCCGGCCGGCTGGGAGCGTTCTGCGGACAGTTTTTCCTGCGCAAGCACCAGCTGGCTCTGAAGGGCCTGCCGGCGTAACAAAAGCCGGGTATCAGCGCCGGCCGGCGCCGCCGGGCTCCGACCGGCGTTCAGACTGTCGAGAAAAGCGCGCGCCCGCCCGCGCTCGCTCAGTTCAAAGGCGGCACGGTAGCGCTGGCGCTGAACCAACAGCCCGACGGTCAGATCGTACAGACTGGCTGTGTCCGCATGGTAGCTGCTTTTGAAGGCATCCACCCCCAACCGACCGGCCAGTTCCTCCCGCAGACGCAGCGCTTCCAGGGCATATGCCAGTGCCAGGTCGGTATCGCCCGAGCGGGCATACACGTTCGCCAGCCCGCCCAATGCATCGGCTCGCTCATCGAGATTCTCGCCCCCCTCTGTCTTTTCCAACACCAGCCGGTAGGTATTGGCAGCCGCCCAGGGCTGCCCTTTCTGGGTGGCAATGAATCCAAGCAGGTTGAACAACAGCAAAGGCGAGACCGGCGCACGAATGTCCCCAGTGTACGTAAAAACCGGGGTGTAGTGCAAATTTTCGGCCCGCGCCTCCAGCAGGTACGTCTCGGCGCGATCCCAGTCCTGCTCCTGTACGTAGAGCATTCCCAGCTCCATCAGTGTCCCGGCCCGTGCCCAACCCGGTGGCCTGGAATTCAAAGTCCCGACAACCCGTTCGAGCGAGTACTGGGTCAGCTGGAAAGGTCCCAAGAACGTATCGGAAGCGAGCACTTCCTGGAAAGCCTGCTGAGCCTGCTCCTTACGGCCGGCAGCAAACTCGACCAGTCCTCCGCTATACTTCAACGTGGGTAGAACCAGCGCAGAAAAATTGTCATTCCACTGCGCTGCCACGTTATAAGCCTTCTGACTCATTTGTTCGGCCTGGGTAAAATACTGCCCGGCTACCTGCCGGTAATCGAGATCCAGGTAAACCCGGCCGGTCTGTACCAGCAGATCCGCTTCCGCCACAAAATCCTCGACGACCAGGAAATAGCCGAGGTTAGGATACTGCTGCCGCAATCCCATCACTGACGTTCCAAATTTCTCTAACCGGCTTTCCCAGATTGCGTTCATTTCCTGGGCCATCTTGCGCGCTTTTTCTAGGTAGAGCAGGCCCGCGCCCAGGCTGCCCTGGCTAAAGGCCAGCTGGGCTGCCCGGCGATAGCCCGACCGGACGGCATAGCGTAGATCCATTGCATGATCGATCTCGTACGAATACATGCGGGATTGGATCATGGCATCCGTGAGCCCTTCGGTCAGGTGAGCGCGCAAATATGGGGGATCATTGCTCAGGGTGAACGACTGGAGCTCCGCAGGCGTGTAAGGGGTCTGGTAAATGGCATACGCCTGTTCACGGATGGCCGGACAAGACCAGTACTCCTGCTGAAACTCGTACTCCTCCCGATACCTGTACTCCTCCGGCTCCAGCGCAGAATGGATAAACGCCACGTCCGCCGGGTAAGTAGCGCCCATTTCGAAAAGCGCAATCCCCAACCCGGCCGAGGCGCAGCGCCCTCCAGTTGCACCGTTCAGCTGCCGGACCATATCGAAGGCTTTGAAGGCTTCGATCCACATCTTCAGGCTCAAATACTGCTCGCCCATCACCAGGTAAAGCTCGGGCAGTTCGACTCCTTCGTCCAGGTACTGCTGGAGCCGGGCGATTCCCTGAAAGGGATCGGTATCAGCCAGGGCGATGCCGCGGTATGCGTCCAGGCAGCGTCGATCTTTCCTCAGGACAGTCTCATAGATCCGCAGGGCGCCTTCTGGATTCGAGCCATCCAGCTCCCTGGCAGCGGCGGCCAGATCGGATGCAAAATTCTGACCACACCGCTGACCTTCCGCAGTAGAAAGCGATTCAAAAAACCAGGGCAGCGTTCCACCGCTCGCTCGCGGCGGTCCTTCTTGCTGCAGCGCCGGAGCTGCGGTGACATCCCCGGCAGTTGAATAAACCAACGAGACACCGATTAACACTAACAGGAAGAGACTTCGTAACCGTTTCATACCCCCCCTATCAAGGTTGCAGGCCGGCCAGGTCCTGGTCAATTGCGTCGGCTCGTTCCACATCCCCCAGGGAGCGAAACAGCTCAGCAGCCTGGGTCAGGTGAGCGGTCGCGTCTGTGCTGGCTCCCGTCGCAGTGTAGGCGCGGCCCAACCCGGCCAGAGCAAACGCTTGCGTTTCCACGTCACCACGCTGTTGAGCCAGATCAAGCGCGCGGGCAAAGGCCGGTTGAGCTTCCCGGTGCAAACCCATCCGAGAATACAGATCGCCCAGCAAGAGATACACAGAGTGCGACTGGCTGCCCTGTTGAGTGGCTTGCTCCAGTAACAGAGCCGCTTCAGAGTTCAATCCCTGCCCGCGATAGAAGACCGCCAGAGCGTAGCTCGCGGCCTCCCCAGACAGGCCCAGCTCGCGGATTTGCTGCGCGCCCGCGCCGGCCCGGTCGGCTGCCGTCCGGTCCAGCAGCGTGAAACCCAACCCCGGCGCGCCTTCTTCCTCGGACGAACGGCCGTTTTCTGCCTCAACGCACACCACATAGGTGACCCCCGCCCGGAATGCCGGGCGCCCCGTGTACTGCACCCTTGTTCCGGTCACCCGCTCGCTCCAGGTGAGCCCTTCTCCCTGCACGCTGACGGTGTAATGCGCTGCTCCAGGGACCGCATTCCAGGCCAGAACCGGCTGTGGGTCAAGAATGTACGTGGACCGCGGGTGGAGGATGTAGGGCAGGGTTGGATCGCTGCCGCTGCGCGGGAGGGCAATGTTGCCCTCGCTGCGTTCGAGGCCCGGCGCAGCGCCGGCCGGGCAGCCGTTGGCAATGCCCGAGCGAAGCCCGGAGGGCGGCACCCACAAAGACAGCCCATCGCATAATACGGCCGCTCTGGCCTCCCCCGGGACGATCACCTGGTCACCCTGGTGAAGAATGGTTCCAAACGAAGCCGGTATTTCGTGATCGGACGTCTTGCGTTTGATCGACACATCCCCTTCGGCAACGATCAGGATATTGGCGTCGTCGCCGAGCGTAGCCTTCTCTTCCAGGTTGGGGGCCGGCGCACAGCAAGAACAGGCCAGCGAGATCCCGAATGCGACGCCCAGCGCAATGCCGAACAGCAGTGAGCGGCGAAATTCAGGGGGAATTTTCATGGCTGCACCTCCCCGGCCGGCTGGAGCTGCTTGCGCGCCATCCCTAGCCAGCGATCCTCATCCAGACGCGCTTCGGAAGCATAACGTAGGCAGTCTTCCCATTCTACGCTCGCCCTACCCGGCTCGCTCAGCCCCTCCAGAACCTGGGCGAACAGGCAGTGCGCCGGCGCGCGATCGGGAGCCAGCGTGATGGCAGACTGGAGAAACGTGGCCGCTTCAGCATACCGCTTTTGCTCCAGGCGGGCCCAACCCAGGTTCTTATACGCGCTGTATCGTATATCGTTATCACGGGCCTGTTCCAGAGCATCGAGCAGCAGCCCGATGGCCTGGTCGGGTGCGCCCTCCAGAATGTACAGCCGGGCCAGGTTGTTATAAGCGGCATCCAACCCGCCCTGCGCGGCCAGCCGGTACTCCAGGCGTGCCGTCTCAAAGTTTTGCAAATCTTCAGAAAGAATTGCCAGGTTGTAGTGCGCCTGAGAATAGTCCGGGTTAAGCTGAATTGCCCGGGTGAAGTCATACTGAGCGCTGAGCAACTGTCCGGCCGCATAATGCGCCAGCCCACGGTTGTTATAGCTTATCGCCATACCCGGCAGTGAAAGACGAAAAGCCAGCAGGAGCGCTGCGACTGCGGCCGCTGAAACCAGCCGCGCCACCGGCCAGCGCGACTCCGGCATCCGCAGCCCGGCCAAAAAATGGCGGTAGGCCTCTTCACCACTGCGGGTGAGTGAAGACCCGGCCGCCAGCGCCGCCAGCACGGCCTGGCTGACGACGGCCACAACCGATAAGGTATCCGGGCCGCCGCTGAGCAAGCGGGTGGCAGTATCGACCAACAGGCTGAGGGCAGCCGTGACCAGCAGCAGCGCAAGCACGTTCGACGCTGCGCGCCGACCGGAGCCGGGCGGCTCCTTGCGTGCTACCTGGTCCAGTGACCACCACCAGGCTTCTGCCGGCGGGCGGAAACTTGCGCGCCAGGCTTCCGGTACAGCTGGATCACCGATCACTGGCCCCAGGCTGCGCAGCCGCTGGTCGAGATCGAGCAGGTGGAGCAGCAAGCCCGGTGAGTCGGGGTAACGATCCTCCAGCGCCCGTTGCACCGCGTCCCGCGCCAGCAGCACCTCGATAAGTTGACCGGCATCCGGGTTTACCCCGGCCGATTCAAGCACGACTATTGTTGTTTCGTACTGTTGGAGGAACTGTTCAATACGCGTCAGTGCCATCACGATGTCTCCAGATTGGATGGGATTCCTGCACTGATTCTACAAACCCCGTTATGCACACTCCATAAAGAATGGGTATATATTGGCGCTCTGGCCCTTCTGTCTATATACAAATTTGCAAACCTTGAGTGGCTGCCTGGACGTTCTTTCCAGGCAGCCACTTTTGTGTTCAAAAAGCGGCCAAACGGTCAAATTGGGACAGGGAAAAATGGTCCCCGTTTAGGGGGCCAATTTTTGCATATTATGGGCAATGCTCACCAGCCTGCACTCGGCTTTGACCTTCTCGAGCCCGCGCAGATGGAATCTTCGGAAGCCCATGTTGTGCTTGACACGGCCGAAAACTGTCTCCACCTCGGTGGAGCGCTCCGCTCTGGGCCGCTGGCCTTCCTCGCTGGTTAGCTTCTCCCGGGCTTGGGAGCGGTATTCCAGTAAGGGGAAGGAGATGCGAATCTGGCGGTTGCCTTTGGCTTCCGCAGCGGACAATCGGCGCAGTCGAAGCATTCATAGACCTGCCGCTGGCTCTGGTAGCCGTTGTCGGAAGTGTGGCGGGAGGTGTATTGGAAGTGTTCGGCGCGGAACTGGTGGGCGCGCAGCACCTTTGGGGCACGATAATGGTGGGTATCCTGGTAGAAGGTGTTGTACTTGAGGAAGTTTTCGGCCTGGTGCTGCTCCAAATAGGCATAGTTCTCTTCGCTGCCGTAGGCGGCATCTGCGACGATTTTCTTCGGCAAGCGCTCGCCGGTGTTCTTCTTTACCTGCTCCAGATGGGGGATCAGGCAGGGGGGATCCCCGGCCCGGTTATGGACGCTGAAGCCGGTGATGAACTGCCCCTCCGTGCCGATCTGCACGTTGTAGGCGGGCTTCGGCCAGGGCTTCTCGGTCCCGCGGTCTTCCTTCATGCGCATGCAGCTGGCGTCCGGGTCGGTTTGGATGTTCTTTGTTCGTACTCCACCCCAAATGCAGTTGCATGGTTCGAAAACAATTAGCTGGTTTGTTCTTTCATAAGTCTCTCTTCAGTATTGGGTAGAGCCTTCATTCAGGGTACGCTCCGGCATCTGCTTATGCCGCGGCATCTGCTTATGCCGCGGCATAA
>CAYTHO010000118.1:0-13683 GCA_964437595.1 uncultured Anaerolineaceae bacterium | reverse complement strand
TTTCGCCCTTTTCGGGATACTTGATTATTCTTTTCTTAAGGTGCAAAAGTCGAGTTTTAAGATACTCTTTTTGATCTCAATCTGTTACCCGATTTTGAGCCATCTCATTCAAATTCATGCTATAACCTTCATAAGTTCTACAAATGGAGAATTGCAGTAAGGAGCTGCATTGGATGGCATCATTCGAGTACGCAGCCGCGGTATGATTACCCTACCCGCGGATCTCCCGAGAAATTATGGCATCGAAAGCGGTGATGTCCTCCGTCTGATCGACATGGACGGAGTATTTGTTCTCACCCCGTTGGTTCCATGATCCCTGAACTGGCGCGCGAGATCGAACAAGCCCGATTGGAAGCTGATCTGAGCATCGAGGATTTGCTGGATGGGCTGCAGGAGCAGCGCAAGCACTATACACAGGAGAAACATGGAAGCGAGCAAACCAGCTAAACCGCGCATCTTTATCGATGCGAATGTTTTTTTTCGCCGCCACCGCCTCTCCTAACGAACACAGCGCCAGTAATTTGATCCAGATGGTCTACTCATCCGATGTTGAGATGGATACCGCTCGGGTCTCTGAAAATTGAACAATGAATGAACTAATTGTCTTCCTGATTTGCATCCTGTTCATCGGAATTGCGTTTGTTGTCTTTCTTTATGCGCGGGATATCCGCGCGGCACGCAAGCGCCTGGATAGCCTGGGCAGCCAGATGATAGAGACGGCCTGCGGCCCGATCGAATATGCCCGGATGGGGGAAGGCTACCCGGTGCTGGTCGTGCACGGCGCGATCGGCGGCTTCGACCAGGGCCTGTTCCTGTCGCGCAATATCGGCCTTCCGAATATCCAGGTCATTTCCGTCTCGCGCTTTGGCTACCTGCGCTCACCGGTTCCACCTGGCGCAACGCTCAACACCCAGGCGGATAGCTATGCCAGCCTGCTGGATGTCCTGGGGATCCGGCAGGCTGCGGTCTTCGCCGTCTCCGCGGGCACCACTTCAGCGCTCCGTTTCGCCGCGCGCCACCCGCAGCGCGTCTCGGCGCTCGTCCTGCTCGGACCGGATGCGCCCGGAGAGACCTATATGGCGCTGCCGCCCCGCTTTGTGTTCGACACCCTGATGCGCAGTGATTTCTTCGCCTGGGCGCTGAATACCTTCTTCAAGAAGCAGTTGCAGCTCTCGACCGGCCTGATCCCCAAGGGCTATATCCTCTCCCCCGAAGAGACAGCCCTGGTCGACAGAGTCCAATCCAGCGATTTGCCCACCAGCCGCCGGATGGACGGCATCATTTTCGAGACGTATGCATATGAGGATGAATTCAAAGCTTTCATCTCCCCAACCAGCCCGTACCCGCTGAACCAGATCAAAACCCCAACGCTGGTCGTCAACGCGGCGGACGACCCGATTTCCATTCCCGAGAATGTACATCGCCTGGCGGAGCAGCTGCCCAATGCGCGCCAGTATGTTGTCCCGGATGGCGGGCACCTGTTCTTCGGCCATGCGGAAGAAGTCAGAACGGAGATCGCAGAATTTCTGCGCAGCGCGGTGCCTGAGCTGAACACCAGCAGCCAGTAGTTCTGCGATCGAAAGGCAACCCATGAGCAAACAGAAATATCTATTCCCAACCTTGATTGGCGGCGCTGTTCTGGCGCTGGCTCTGAAAGGGCTGGCCGCCGGACGATCCCGCCCCAGGTCAGCCTCCAGCAGCACGCCTTATGCTGAGATCGACCAGTATATCGAAGCACAGATGGCTCGACTGAGCATCCCCGGCGCGGCGCTGGTGATCGTCGAAGGCCAGCAAATCGTGCATGCGCGTGGCTTTGGCCGGGCGCGCCCGGGTGGTGAAGCGCCCTCGCCGCAGACGCCGTTTTTTATTGGCTCGCTGACCAAATCCTTCACGGCCCTGGCAGTGATGCAGCTAGTCGAAGCCGGTCTGGTCGAGCTGGATGCGCCAGTGCAACACTACCTGCCCTGGTTTTCCGCTCAGTTGAAAGGCTCGCGGACGCCCGCCCAGGTGACCGTACGCCAGCTGCTCAATCAGACCGGCGGCCTGCCCATTGGACCTGGCTGGGAACTTACCGCTGATTTCGATGATCGCCCCGGAGCCAACGAACGCCAGGCACGCTCCTTATGCCCCATCAAGCTCAATCATCCGCCCGGTGAGGTGTTCGAGTACAGCAACCTGAATTTCAACCTGCTGGGGCTGATCATCGAGGCCGCCAGCGGCGAATCGTATCCGGCCTACATTCAAAACCACATCTTCGATCCTTTGGAGATGCGCCACAGCTACACCTCAAAAGCGGACGCGCAGCGAGACGGGCTGGCGGTCGGTCACCAATCCTGGTTTGGCGTCCCGGCGCCTGTGCCGGATCTGCCGGTTCCGTCCGGTTCGCTGCCTTCCGGCCAGTTGATCTGCAGCGCGGAAGATTTGGGGCATTACCTGAACCTGTACCTGAACGGTGGGCGCTATGGCAAAACGCAAATCCTTTCTCCGGAGGGTATCGGGGAGATGCACCACCTGGCGGTAGAAACGATGGTGTTGGGCTACGAAAAGGGAGGGTACGGCCTGGGCTGGTACGTGGTGGAGCAAGGCAAGATGAAGGCCATCCATCACAGCGGCCTGACTCCCGACTTCTTTGCCTATATGGCCTGGCTGCCGGAGCAAAAGAAAGGCCTCGCTCTGCTGCTCAACACCGACCATTTCATGATGCAGCCGATGATGGCCGAAGTCGATGCCGGCCTGACCAGGCTGCTGGCTGGCAGCCCGCCCGAACCAATCCGCATGGGCGTGATCCCCTGGCTGCTGCGCGGGCTGTTGTTGATCCCATTCCTCCAAATCCTCGACATCACCGCCACCCTGGATTTGGTCCGCGGCTGGCGCAAAGATCCGCGGCCCCGCCCGAGCGGGGGAAGCACGTGGGGACGGCATATCCTGCTCCCGTTGATCCCGCATCTGCTGCTAACCCTTACCCTGATCCCCGCTTTGGGAAAGATCCGCAAATTTTTGATGCTCTTCGCACCCGACTTTTCGTGGATCGCCCGGATCTGCGGCAGCTTTGCCGGGCTGTGGGTGTTCCTGCGCACCTGGCTGATCCTCCGGGCTCTGCGAAAGTCCTAATAGAACGCCCCAACAAAAACCATATTTTGGGATACGTGAAAATAATTGGAAGGGTAATCCGATGCCTGAGATCATTACCCAAAATGACGCCCAATACGCCTTTGACCTTGTAAAAACGATTTGCGCACAGGTTGGCCCCGGCTTACCGGCTTCTTCTCAAGAGCGGGAGCGGGCTGCCGTATTGGAAAGAGAGCTCCAAACGCACCTGGGCGCGGAAAATGTCATCGTTGAGGAATTCACCCTTGCTCCAGGTGGTTTCTTGAATCCCTTTCCCGGCCTCTTCTTGCTTCTCACGGTTCTGCTGAATATCTTCATCAACCGCTTGACGGGCGTTTTGCTGTGGGCCGCGGCCATTGTCGCCCTGGCGTTGTCCATCCTCGCGCCCCTGATGTTCACGATCGAGTTCTTCTTCGGTAAGGAATTTGTCGACCGATTTCTCAAGCAAGGGCGGTCCCAGAACGTGATCGGCGCGCTGCGCAAGCTGGGGACCAAAGCGGTCAAACGGCTGCTCATCCTGTCCGGCCACCACGACAGCGCTCCGGAAAACACCTGCCTGCGTTTTCTTAGCTTCGTAAACCGGCGGCTCACGCCAGAAGGCCAGCACGGCAGCGCCCAGGAAGATGCTCGCCTGCGGATCCTGGGATACATCTTCTATCTCCTCTCGGCCACCTTCTACCTGGGCCTCATCTTCATGCTGGTGATGAGCATTCTCCAGTTCGCGGGTGTGATTACCAGCAGCACCAGCATCGTTCGCGCCGGAACCCTGGGCTGGGGCTGGCTGGTCTATCCGATCGTACCTGCCATCCTCTTTGGGTTGTTCTCCATCCAGGGAGGGAAAGCCGGGGAAACGGTGCCAGGCGCGGTCGATAATCTCTCTGCCAGCGCGCTTGCAGTGGTGATGTGCAGGTTCCTGGCCCAGAACCCCTCCTTTATTCCAGACGAGACGGAAATCCGCTTCATCTCCTTTGGCAGCGAGGAGGCCGGGCTGCGCGGCTCGCGGCGCTACGTAGAACGCCACCTGGAAGAGCTGAAACGACTGGATGCGCGGCTGCTCAATATCGAGATGGTCGCCCATCCGAAAATTCAGATCCTCACCGGCGATGTGAATGGAACCGTGCAGCATGCGCCTGAGATGGTGAAAAGCGTGGTGAGAGCGGCGGAGCGCACGGGAGTCCCCCACAAGATTTCATCTGCTTCCATCGGGGTTGGGACTGACGCGGCCCCCTTCAGCCAGGCCGGCCTCCAGGCGACGACCCTGATGCCTTTCCAGGTACCGCAACAGACCGTGGCCTTCTACCATCAGCGCTGGGATACGCCAGATCAACTAACCATCGAGCCGCTGTTCAACGTGCTGAAGCTTTCTCTCGAATGGGTTCGTGGCGGGGAATAGGATAGCAGATAAGGCCACTGTGACTCTTGGTCAGGTTGATCTGCTGGAGGTAAAAGGGATGCCATCGTGCTTGCATATGGCTTGAATTACCTTGCTCATAGGCTATGCTGCTATCATTTCCTCCCCCACTGGCGGGCAATAGCCCATCCATACCCTTATTGGCAGAAGCCTGGCAATAAGGCCTGGATTGAGTTCGGGTTCAGCATTTGGGCCTGCGTGGCGCCCGCCCAGTTGCCAGCGTATCACTCGCGCATAAGTGGATAATACCCCCTACCCGTTTGGCCTATATCGCAATCCCTTCTTGCTTGACAAGTGGTATTCATCCCATTACTGTCCGGAACTGCCAGCAATGCGATGAGCGCGCAGGCGATTTCAACAACTTTCTCGTTGCTTAGCAAAGCCCGTTAGATCCTTTCATTGACAATGAAAAACATTTCACTATAATTTCATTATGAATGAAATCATTTGGCGATCACGATGGTCCACTGAGCAAGTCCGCGCTATGCTTCTGGAGCAGTTCGAGGCGTTTTGGCAGCGGGACACCGGTATTGAACGGGAAAAGCTGGCGGACATCCAAAAAGCAGCCAGCGTGCCGCATGCCGTCATCATTTCGGGACTGCGTCGGGTTGGAAAATCTACCCTCCTCGCCCAGATGGCGCACCGGCTCGGGAAAGACCAGTTTTATTACATCAACTTCGAGGATGATCGCTTCCTGGGTTTCCGCGCGGAAGACGCAGATGACCTATACCAAATGCTCGTAGAAGTGTTTGGTGACCGGAAAATCTTTCTCATCGATGAAATTCAAAACATTCCCGGCTGGGAGCACTTTGTGCGCCGCTTCATGGATCTGGGACTGAAGTTCTACATCACCGGTTCCAATGCTTCTCTCCTAAGCCGCGAGCTTGGAACACGGCTGACCGGTCGATATCTACCGGTGGAGCTGTTTCCTTTCTCGTTTACCGAATATCTCCGGTTTCAAGAAAAGTCCATCCCAGTTCTGGATCGAATGACCACCGTGGAGCGGGCACAGCTGAAAGCTGCCATGCATTCCTATCTTCAGTCTGGCGGCATCCCGGATGCGTTGAAATATCCAGAACTACCCTTGCTGCGCACGCTCTACGATGATGTACTCTACCGGGATATTGCTACACGGTACCGCATTAACGCTGTTGCCACCCTCAAGGAACTTGCTTTTTACCTTATTAGCAACCCTGCCAGTTTAGTTTCGTTCAACAAGCTGAAAGAGCAGCTCAAATTGGGCAGCGTCAATACCATCAGCAGCTATATCGAGTACATGGAAAACAGCTGGTTGATCTTTACGCTCAATCTCTACGATTTCTCTGTGAAGCGCCAGCAGATTGCACCGAAGAAGATATTCTGCATTGACACCGGGCTATCCAATACGGTTGGCTTCAACTTCTCCCCCAACACGGGTAAGCTACTGGAGAATCTGGTATTTCTGACCTTGCGCAGGCAGACCCAGGAAATTTACTACATCACTACTCCAGCCGGTTATCAAGTAGATTTCTACCTGCCTGAAAAGAGGCAGTTGATTCAGGTAGCGCAGCATTTAGAAAACCCTACGACACGGGAGCGGGAGGTTCGCGCATTGGAAGATGCGATCAAAGGGGTAAATGTCTCCAGCGCCCTGATCCTCTCGGATGCTAATGAGCCCAGTTTCGATACCAGTGGCATTCCTGTTGAAGTACAGTCAGCCGCAGAATGGATGGTAAGGGTTTAAGAAAGAACCGCCTGGAAATCTCTCTAACAAGCGGTTGGTATCTTTCGATTCGGTTTGAGTTCACCAAGCTGAAGGCCAGAGATATGCTGGTTCTTGCGAAAATTATCCTGGACAACCTGCTCGAAGAACGGGTGGATCTGCCGATCAATGCGATCCACATGTACAGCAGGCTGAAAGCCGATCGACACCCGGTTCATCCGGGGGATACATTCCGCCAGACTGCTTTTCAACGCCGGCAGCGGATTGACTTTGGCCCACCGATTGGGAGTGTTTTTGTCCACAGCTGGATCTTGGATATATGGAAAAATGGGCTGAGCAGTTGGACATATCCACGATCTGGCGCGAACTGCTGGCAAAGATCAAGTTGTGACTACTCCGGAACAATAGGCCCTGCCCGCATCCCATTTGCTGGTAAGCCGTAGTTTGTAGATTATGAACGTGTAAGGGACGCCGAAATGGATAAAATCCCGTTAAAGAACTTCCTTGAAGCCGTAGAACAACGTCTATCTTCCTGCTCAAGTGCAGAGCTGCGTGCCATCTTGCGTGCGATGGCGCAGCAAACCGCACCAACAGATCGGCAGGAATTTTTGCAGAAACTCCAACCTCCTAATGCGTTCATCTCCTCTTCTCAAAAGCCCGACCAAACAACCTTACTGGACGAAATCGCCGATCTGGAAGCGGACTTGCAAGAAGTGATGGAGACTGTGGAACCAGACGAATGGGAAGGAGAGTGGTATGGAGAGCCTGAGGAGGAAAACGAGGATCCGTATGAAGAATTCCTGGAGCCTCTCAGCCGCCTGTTTGACCAGGCCCAGGCAGCTTTTGATTATGGCAACCTGAAACTGGCCCGCGATGCTTATCAGGCGCTGTTTGATCTGTGTGCTGAGGAAGACGAATATGGCGGCGGTATCCAGACCGAGTATGTTGCAGGCCTTGACCGGGAGGAAGCTCTGGCGCGTTATTTATACGCCGTATATACATTAGCTCCCACAAGGCAACGGCCAGAACAGCTATTTGAGGCCATGTCACAGGTGCACATCTGGAATGGGAAACCGTTTCTATTTGAACAGATCATTCAAATATCCATCCAACCGCTGCCTGGTTTAGACGACTTCTGGCCGAAATGGATTTCCTTTCTCAAAAAACAAACCGGTCGCGATGCAGATATTTGGCTTCGCGAGGCGATCCGCCTGACGCAAGGCACATCCGGACTGGCAGATCTGGCTCGTTCATTGGGCGTCCAGCATCCCATGGCGTATCTTGATTGGTTGGCTGCGCTTGAGCAGGAACAGCGTTTCGCGGAAGCGTTATCCGCAGCGCAAGAGGCACTCCAAACATTACCCCGCGAACTGCCCATCCGCGCAGCTATCGCCGAGCATTTGTGCGCCAGCGCTATGCATATAAAGGATATGCCAGTGCTCCGCGCCGGTCGATGGGAAGCTTTTTGGGCAGCGCCAGACCTGCCGCGCCTGCTCAACATGCGTGATGCGGCGCCTGACACAGAACGCCTGCAGGAGATGCTGCGGGCATACCAATATCTGCAGGAATATCGAGAGCGTCCTCGCAACCCATCCCAAACCATGTTTTATGAAGATCCTGAAGAGCGGCCCACCTGGGTCAACCAGAACTTATTGACCAATGCCATGCTGCTGTCTGGGAATTGGGCCGCTGCTCAACAAAAGGCTGCCACAGAACCGGTATTAGGCTGGAGCAGCAGCGAAAGCACCCAGGGCATGGTGCTGGTTTTCTTCCTGGTGTGGCTCTCCGGGAATGCCACTCCATCGGGGAATCTGGCGGGTTTGTGGCGGCAGCGGTTACAAGCCAGCGAATTTGACAGCCAGGCCGAATCTCCTTTGGTAAAACGCCTGGAAGATGCCTACAAGGAATTGTTCAGCCAGATATCTCTTGACACGGATCAACAGGCAACGATATTGGCCTGGTGTCTGGAGACTGCCAACCGGCGAGTGGATGCGATTGTGAGTGGACAGCATCGTGGCAGCTATGACAAAGCGGCGCTGCTGATCACGGCCTGCGCGGAGGTGCTGCGCTTGCGTGGTGAAAAAGAGCACGCCAGGGACTTGTTGTCTTCTGTTCGTGAACGCTATCCACGCCATCGCTCCTTCCAGACCGAGATGAACAAAGTTAGTGGTGTCTAGCAAACCACCAGGACAAAGGCATTATCTCCAAAATAACATCTGTCTGATGTGAAATTGCCCATCATTGCGGATTTTCTAGAAAGGATTGGGATGCAGTCAATCCTTGTTATCAACCAGGCTGTTCGACCGGTGGATGAAACCCAGCGCCGGTATCAGTAACCCGCTGATGGCTAGCAGCGCCAGCGGCACCGTGAAAAGGTTTGCCAGGAAGCCGACGAGCAGCCCCCCGACCGCCTGACCGACGGATTCGGCCTGCCCGACCATTGAAAGGATGGTGGCACGCACATCTGGTTCGAGACGCTGGTTCATCCAGGCCAGCAGCAGCGGATCGCTGACTTCACCCAGGCTGTAAATGACCAGGAACAGGACAACCGCCATCCACAGGAAAGGCGCCCAGCCAAAGGCGGCAATGGCAGCGGCGGTGATGCACGTAACGGCGAACATCAGGCGGCTAACCTGGCGCGGCGCGAGGGTCACGAAGCGCTTCTCGACCTGGCGGGTCAGCAGGATCGAGAGCAGGATGCCGCCCAGGTCGAGCAGGCCGAAGAAGCCCAGGGCGTTATTGCCGAAGGGAATCGGCAGGTCGAAATTGTTCACCAGGTGCCAGGTCCACAAGCGGTCGAGGCCGAAGGTCAGGCTGAAGAACAGGGTCACGCCCAGGACGGTCAGCAGAGTCGGGCGCCGGCGCACGCTGCGCAGGCCCTTGCGCAAGATATCACCCATCTGCTGGAAGGTGTTGCGCTTCTCTGGCCTGGATGGTTTGAAACCCTGCTCCGGCATCAGAAAAGCCAGCAGGATGGTCAGCAGGATCCAGCCCGCGCCGCTAGCCAGGATCAGCGTTGCCGCCGAGGTGAAACTGCCCAGGAGCATGCCCGACAGGATGCCGCCCAGGTTGCCATACAGGTCGTAGCGCTTGGCGGTCAGGAAGGCTTGGTTGGCGCGTTTCTCGCCGATCTCGTCGCTCAGCCAGGCCTCGTTCGCCCCGCTGGTGAAAGTGTACCCCAGCCCCCAGATTACCTGCGCCAGCAGGATGGGGATGAAGGATGGGAACAGGCCTTCCACGAACATGGCCAGCCCGATCAGGGACAGGCCGATGAGCACCGACAAGCGCCGCGAGTACAGGTCGGCGACCACGCCGGTGGGAATCTCGAAGACCAGTCGGGAGAGGGATAGCGCCGCCCCAATGACCATGAGCTGGAGCGGATTGAGCCCGGCTGCGGTCGTCTCGTAGTAAGATAGGGCGAATCCCAGCGCGATCAGGAAGCCAACGGCAAAGGTCAGGAAGAGGTAGATAGAGTAGGCGTCAGGATGTTTCATGGTTCCCTCTTCACTCGACAGGTGAGGTGATCTCTAAACATCAATCTTTTCATTTCTGCACTGCTGGTGGTCCCGCGCTAACCAGCCAGCCCCCTTCCTGCTAGCGCCGGCGTATTTGCCACCTTTCTCGTAAAACAACACTTCACCGGGCCTTACTTCACACCTACAAACAACCCATATCCGAAATACTCGGTGAGATTGGGTGGCGTCAGTCCGGCTCTACGAACTTCTCCAACGAATTTTCTGTAGGCGGGGTTGCGGACGTACAGCGCCAGCATCCTGCCCAGGATGCCCAGCATGCCTCGCCAGCCATAGCGTTGCAGGATGCCCCGTTCTTCCTCCTGGAGCTGGATGGCATCGGTTTTTACCGCGATCACGGTCAACCCGGCCGCCTCCAACAGCCCTTTCCATTCGTCCTGGGTCAAGGGTTTTACATTGGCCCCCAGGTCTTGCCCGGCCCAGGCGACCACCTCTGGCGGAGGGGGCACCTTCAGCCAGGTTGACTCGTTCAAGCCCACATAGCCTCCTTGCTTTGTCACCCGCGCATACTCGTTGACCGCTTTTTGTTTGTCCGCAGGGAAGGCAGTCACCGACTCGGTGATGACAGCATCGAACAGGCCGAGATCGAAAGGCAGATCCTGGGCATCGGCCACCCTGAATTCGATGCGATCTGCTACCTTCTCGCGCCTGGCCCTTTCCCAGGATCGCTCGATCATGCGGGGAGAAATATCCACCCCGACCACCTTGCAGCCATAGCGCCGGACGAGGTAACAGGGCGTTGTTCCAACCCCGCAGCCAACGTCTAGTACGTGACTTCCTCGGTCAATATGACACAGTTCGACCAGGGCATCGGTGGCTGCAACCCCGCCGATATGCTTGGTCAGGCCAACCTCAGCGGCAAAATCAAAGAAACCCGGTTGCTGATTCATAATAATTTCCGCACCACTGCAAAAGGCCACAACAGCGAATGGTAAGTCGCCAGGATCATCAACATGATCAAGTTTGTAGTTCACCTGGTGAACCTCAACCCATAAAGATGAAAAAGAAATAAACCGAAGGACTGTTTCAGCTCTCTAGATGTGTAATATACCAATGATCTGCGGTACTGCGCTATGCCCCCCTACAGGCATATCAAAATACGTTTTTCTGTATCATGCCACCATAAAAACCTGTACCCAATAGGCTAGGGCTTCAAGGAAGGATAACGGTCGAAAGTACCTTTTAAAACCGATCAATAACCGTTATGCCGGTTCCGCTGAAGCAGTCCATATTGGTAAGCTCTTCACATGATTCCTCGAGGCTGACCGTCTTGCCAACCAGCTTTTCCGGGAAGAGTTTTCCTGCGCATATCATGGATAGCAGCTGCGGATATTTGTGCGCCTGCATACCGTGACTGCCGTAAATTTCGAGCTCATTTGCAATGACTTTGTCCATGGGGATCGCAGGGTGCCTATGATCTGCCAGCATCAAGCCGACCTGAACATGCCTGCCGCGCTTTCGTAGGCCGGCGATCGAGTTAAAACAAGTTTCCCGGCTGCCGAGTGCATCAAGCGAAAGATGAGCGCCGCCGGTGGTGATCGCTTTCACTTCCTCGACAACATCGCTTGTTTTTTTGGCATTAATCACTGCCACCGCACCAATGGATCTGGCAAAGTCGAGCTTTTCGTCGCTGATATCCACCGCAACCACATTGGCGCCTAAAGCATTGGCAATAATGATGGCAGACAGCCCAACCCCGCCGCAGCCGTGCACGGAGACCCACTGCCCGGCAGAAATCTTCCCCTGCTCGACGACTGCCCGAAAAGAGGTAACAAAACGGCAGCCCAGGCTGGCAGCGGTGACGTATTCGATCTCATCCGGCAGCTGCACCAGATTGGTATCCGCGTAATCGATGGCAACATATTCTGCAAAAGAGCCCCAATGCGTGAAGCCTGGCTGGAACTGGTGGTCACAGACCTGGTGATTTCCAGAGACACATTGCGGACAGGTTCCACAGCCGCATACAAAAGGAAGGGTAACCCGATCGCCAACTTTCCAACGGGCGACGCCTTTTCCAAGCGCCTCGACAACCCCGGCAAGCTCGTGCCCAGGTACATGCGGTAAGTGAATATCCGAATCATGTCCCATCCATCCATGCCAGTCGCTGCGGCAGATTCCAGTGGCTTTTACCTGAATCACCACACCGTGCTCAGAAGGGGTTGGATCGGGCACATTTTCGATTTGCAATGGTTTTTCAAATTCATGATAAACGGCAGCTCTCATCAACACACCTCCATATTCACTTCCTTCTACAGAGACGTATTTCACAACAATATGTTTAAAGATTTTGCTCAGCTCGACGGCGGATGCCAAGCATCATCTTTCGTTCCATGATGAACCCAACCGGCTCTGTTAGCCGCCAAACCCAGGCCAGGTCTGGACTATGAGCCAGGCGTTGGCGAACCAACAATCGCGTGACATTTTCACTTACCGGTTGCAGGATGAACTGCCACGAGGCGATTGAATAGCCTTTTTGGGGAGCGGTATATACAACTGGCTGACCCGTTTGTGAATCTGCGCTGATCAAGATCATTGACCGGGCTGGTTCAATGGATACAACGACAAAGCACGGGAAGCCTTTTGGTCCCATCCTGATTGCTTCTCCTACCTGCGGGTCTTGTAGTTCGGGAAGGATGCAATCCGTACTGTGAATGTTACAGCCAACCAAGTTTTCCAGCCCATCATAGCTATATAGACCACCGCGGCCTTGGCCCAATTGAGCTAACCATGGCCATACTCGTTCAGGTGAAGCCTGGATTGTTATGGCACGTGTATAGCCCAACATCGGTATAGGTACCAAATCATCTCCTGCAAGAGGCATGATGGTTTCTTCCGTGGTTGCGCCCCAGCGGTTATACCAGGACCGTAACAAAGGTGACAAAATGAGCGTTCCACCTACTTGAATGGCTCCGAATAAATTTTCAAAAAAGTTCATACAAGATCCTTGGGGTGATGTGAGGGAGATAATTCGAAGGATGACAGAGAGTCTTTCAAATGCGCGGCAAGCGTCCGTAGAGGGTCCGCAGTGCGATAAACTCGGCTGAGAATGATCCCACTTTTTGAATCACCCGTTATTTTACAGGAACTTCCTGAAGTGCCATCATAATTTCCTGACAAAATTCCGGTAGATCATCTGGCACGCGTCCGGTCAGGATGTTGCCATCCCGCACCGCCGGGCAGTCGATATATTTTGCGCCAGCGTTCAGCAAATCGTCTCGCACACCGATATAGCCAGTGGCCTGTTTGCCGGCCATGATACCCGCCGAAATCAGCACCCATGGACCATGGCAAATCGCAGCCAGCAGCTTACTCTGGCGATGGCACTCGCGCACCAGTTCGAGCGTCCCGGCATGCAGCCGCAGAGCATCCGGTGAATAGCCACCGGGGAACAGCAGGCAGTCGATTTCGGCAGCTTGCAGGTCTTCCAGCTTGCTTACCCGGTACCGGTTGCCCTCCGCCATCACCGGGATGGGTACCGGGTGTCCAAACCGGCCCGTGACCGGCTTCCCTGGCACATAGGGACGCGGATGCAGTCCCTCGTTCACCGGTACGACCACCATGTCAGCTCCTTCTTCGCTGAGCCGCAGCACAGGATAGAGCAGCTCCACATCTTCGAACTCCTGTGCCACAACAATAACCACTTTCTTCCCAGTTAGTTTTCCGACCATTGGCATTCTCCTTTTTCCATTGCCGATCAACGATTCTGTAGTGAAGTATTCGGTAGCTGGTAATGTATATTATAGACCAAGCAACGTTACAATCCCCCATACAGGGAAGCCCCAAGAAACGCCTTCAATTCCAAAAGGCGCCAAACGAATTCAGTGTATTAGATTTAATTGAAGGTATTGACCTGCCCCCGGTTATTAGTCCAACTTATAACTCGACTTTTGCAGCTCATTAACATTTGGATAATCAAGTGGTGAATGCGG
>CAYTHO010000117.1:0-13746 GCA_964437595.1 uncultured Anaerolineaceae bacterium | reverse complement strand
ATCTACCTTTAGGGGCGTTTTCCGCGCGTCCGGCGCGGAATACGCCCCTTCTTGAACCAGCCTTTCTGCCTGGAAAGGGCCGGTTCATTTTACCTGCCTGCCAGTGGCTCGTTATAGGCCTTACCGGTGAAGCGAAAATCCACCCACGCCGCTTCCCGCATCACACACTTTTTATACTTTGGAGGAGACGATGAACGTAAAACTGACCAATGGCAAGACCCTGCCCATCGAGATGCACAAGATCAAAATTGTGCAGCAAACCAGCCTGCCCCCTGCCGCGCGGCGCCTGCAGGCCATGGAAGAAGCGGGCTACAACACCTTCCTGCTGCGCACGCAGGACGTGTTCCTCGATATGCTGACCGACAGCGGCACCAACGCGATGAGCGACCGCCAGCTTTCGGCGATGATGGTGGCGGATGACGCCTACGCGGGCAGCGAGAGCTTTTACCGGCTGGCCGATGCCGTGCGCGATGTGCTGGGCTTCCGCTACGTGATCCCCACCCACCAGGGGCGCGCGGCGGAGCACCTGCTGGCTAAGGCATTCGTCAAGCCGGGCGATGTGGTGCTGATGAACTACCACTTCACCACCTCCAAGGCGCACATCGACCTGGCGGGCGGCAGAGTGCTGGAGATCTTCGGGGATGAAGCGCTGGAAACCGTCAGCATCAACCCCTTCAAGGGCAACCTGGACCTGAGCAAGTTCCGGGCGGCGGTGGAAAAGTACGGGGTGGAGCACATCCCCTACGTGCGCATGGAAGCCACCACCAACCTGATCGGCGGGCAGCCCTTCTCGATGCAGAACCTGCGCGATGTAAAGACCATGGCCTCCGGCTACGGCATCCCGGTGGTCTTCGACGGCAGCCTGATTTCGGAGAACGCCTACTTCATCCAGCAGCGCGAGGCGCGCTATGCCAACTGCTCCATCCAGGAGATCCTGCAGGAGATGATGAGCTGCGTCGACATCTTCTACATGTCGGGCCGCAAGAGCGCGGGTGTGCGCGGCGGGATGATCGCCACTAACGAGAAGGCCTACTACGACAAAATTCTGCCCTGGCTGCCGGTTTACGAAGGCTTCGCCACCTACGGCGGCATGTCGACCAAGGAAGTCGAGGCGATGGCGGTGGGCCTGCGCGAGATGACCGATAACAGCGTGGCCTCCAGCTCGGCGGACTTCATTAAATACTTCGTTGAGCGGCTGGAAGAAGCGGGCGTGCCGGTGGTGACCCCGGCGGGCGGGCTGGCCTGCCACGTGGACGCCACGCGCTTCCTGCCACACCTGCCGCAGTCGGTGTACCCGGCGGGCGCGCTGGCCGCTTCCATCTACATCGCCTCAGGCATCCGCAGCATGGAACGCGGCACCGTTTCGACCGACCGCGACGAAGCAGGCAACGACGTGATGGCCGACCTGGAGCTGGCGCGCCTGGCCCTGCCGCGCCGCACTTACACCCTCTCGCACGTGGAGTACGCCGTGGACCGGCTGGCCTGGCTGTACGCGCACCGCGACCTGGTGGGCGGGCTTAAGTTCGTGCAAGAGCCGCCGGTGCTGCGCTTCTTCTTTGGGCGCATGGAGCCTATCAGCAATTGGGGCGAGGCGCTGGTGAAGGCCTTCCAGGCCGAGTTTGGGGAGAACTGTTAATAATTATTTTCGGTCTGACCGGGCCAATTGGCCCGGTCAGACCGCATGAATTTCAACCGACCGCTGCCTGCACCAGCGAGATGGCGGCTTTCAGCGTGTTGCCGTGCAGATCGTAGGACGGGTCGTAGGAGGCGACGCCCATGGCGCGGATGGTGAAGCGCTCGCGCACCAGGCGGATGGCCTCTTTGACCGCCTCCACATCCAGGCCGTCTGGCGTGGCGAAGTGGTTGGCGGGCGTGCGCACGGGTTCGAGCACGTCCAGGTCGAGGTGCAGGTAGACGCTGTCTACCTGCGATTGCACGGCGCTGAGCGCGGGATAGAGCGCATTGGCCAGGCCCTTCTCGCGGATATCGGCCAGGGTCGCCATCTGCACGCGGTAAGCGCGCATCAGGCCAGCCTCATCGTGCTCGATGTCGCTGCCGCCGATGTGGAAAATCTGCCGCCCGGGGATGGGGCGAAAGCCTGGGATAGCCGCGGTGAGGCGCTGCCAGCACAGCCCGGAGGCTGCCGCCAGCCCCATGCCGTCTAAAAAGCCGCTGGCAGTGGTATCGGGCGTGTTGAAATCGCCGTGCGCGTCGAACCAGGCGATGCCGGTATCCTCCAGCGACACACCCGCCAGCGTGCCCAGCGCCGCACCGCAGTTGCCGGAAAGCACCAGCGGGAATTCGCCCGTGTCTGCGGCGCGGATGGTCTCCGCCAGGCGGCGGTACAGCTCGAAGGCAGTGGCGATTTCACTGGGGAATGGGTCGGCGGAGTCGATGCGGGTGGTGTTGACGGTGTGCCCGCCGGAGCGCAGGGCTTCCGCTAACCCGCCGCGCATGAGGTGTCCCGGACCGCTGCCCATGCGCCAGTCGGGCCGGGCGGTATCGTATGGAACCTGGTATATGTGGATGTGCATCGGATTCCTCTGCGATAAAGTATTCAGCAGAAAGCGGCTCTCCCAATAGAATAATCATATCACTTTCATTCCAATGAAAGATCGGGGATTTCCCTACAAAATCTTAACAGGCAGCGCGGGGATGGCTGACCAACCAGGTAGGGCAGGGATCCCTCCCCGCCGCCCGCGAAGCGGGAATTCTCGCTTACGCGAGCGTCAGCAAGGTTGCCGCACGACCTTGGATGGTTGACCTGCGATAAGTTCTCTGATATTGCGCCAGCGAGGCCATCCGCAGCCCGCCTTGGCGGGCTTGGACCGCGTAGCGCGGCGGCTTCAGCCCCGCGCGGGATGGCTGCGATAACCGGATGATACTGAACGACGCCAGGCAACCATTTCCCCCGTATGCGGGTACAATGTACCTGCATATATCGAGAACCTGGAGGATACCCCGTGAACGACAGGCCGCTTTCCCATAAACGCCCGACCAACCTGGACCGTTTTTACTACGGCTCGCCTTATTACCCCGAGCAGTGGGATGAAGCCACCCGCGCGCAGGACGCCGAGCGCATGGCCGCCGCGGGCTGGAATATGGTGCGCATGGCCGAGTTCGCCTGGGACCTGCTGGAGCCGCAGCCCGGGCAGTACAACTTTCACCTGTTCGATCAGGCCATCCAGCGCCTGGGCGAACGCGGCATTGTCACCATGCTGTGCACTCCCACCGCTACCCCGCCGCGCTGGCTGACCTACGCCTACCCTGAGATGCTGCGCGTTGACGCCAGCGGGGTGGTGATGCAGCACGGCTCGCGCCAGCACGCCTGCTACGCCAACGAGGTTCTCCGCGACCACTCGCAGCGCATTACGCGGGTGATGGCCGAGCACTACCGCGACAACCCCTACGTGGTGGGCTGGCAGACGGATAACGAGTTCAACTGCCACTTCCCGGAATGCCACTGCGAAAGCTGCCAGGCGGCCTTCCGCGATTTTCTGCGCGAGCGCTACAACAACGATATCGCCGCGCTGAACCGGGCCTGGGGCGCGGCCTTCTGGGCGCAGACGGACAGCGACTTAGCCCAAATCGAGCCGCCCAAATCCCCCCGCCCCACCCACCCCAACCCTTCGCACATGCTGGACTACTACCGCTACATCTCCGCCTCGGTGACCGCTTTCCAGCACGATCAGGTGCTGATCCTGCGCGAGGCGGCCTCCCACCGCGCTGCCCAGCCGGGATGGTTCATCACCCACAACGGGCTGTTCCGCCATATCGACTACCGCGGGCAGTTCACCCGCGACCTGGACTTCCTCAGCTACGACGTGTACCCGTTCTTCGATCCCCATGCCGCCACCCGCCCGCTGACGCAGGCCTTCGCGCTGGACGAGGCGCGAGCCTGGTCGGGGAACTTCTTCGTGCCCGAACAACAGTCCGGGCCGGGCGGGCAGTCGGATTACTTCCACGATACCCCCGAGCCGGGCGAGATGCGCCGCATGGCCTACACTTCCATCGCGCGCGGGGCCGATGGGCTGATGTTCTTCCGCTGGCGCACAGCGCGCTTTGGCGCGGAAGAATACTGGTGCGGCGTGCTCGACCACGACAACGTCCCGCGCCGCCGCTACCAGGAAGCCGCCCGCCTGGGCGAGGAATTGAAGCGGGTGGGCCCGGCGGTGCTGGGCACGCATGTCTTTGTCAACATCGGCATCGCCGCCGCCGACCAGGCAGCAGCGGACGCGCACGCCGCGATGACGCTGGGCCTGCCCTCGCCCCGTGAAGTGGCCCAGCAGGCGCACAGCTTCTTCTACCGGCGCGGTTATGCCGTGGGCTGCGTGCATCCATCGGACGATCTCTCTGGCCTGGAGCTGTACATCCTCCCGCACTGGGCGGTGTTCGACCCGGCCTGGGTAGACAACCTGACCGCCTTCGTCGAGCGCGGTGGGGTGCTGGTGGTGGGCGCGCGCACCGCCAGCAAAGACCTGAACAACCACGTCGTCGCCCAGACCCTGCCGGGCGCGCTGGCGGAACTGTGCGGCGTGACCGTGGAAGAATATGGTCACCAGAACGACCCGGCGGGCCGCCCGCTGTGGGTTTACCTGCCCACCGCCGAAAGCCCGAGCCAGACCTGGTACGAGGCGATCCGGCCCGCGGAAGGCGCGCAGGTGGAGGTGATCGGAACCTGGAAGGGCCGCCACCTCACCGGGCAGCCGGCGGTCAGCCTGCGCAGGGTGGGCCAGGGAATGGTCATCTACGTTGGCGCAACCCTGACCCCCGACCTGCTGGAAGCGCTGCTGGCGGAGATCGAAAAGCAGCGCCCCCTTACCCGGCTGTGGCCCTTCGCGCCGGAAGGCGTGCAGGTGGTCCGCCGCGAGGATGGGAAAAAGAGGCTGTGGTTCTTCATCAATGAAAGCGACGCGCCCGCCACCATCCATAAGCTGCCCGCGCCGGGGGTAGACCTGATCGCGGACCGCCCGGTGGATGGTCCGCTGACGCTGGAGCCAAACGAAGTGGCGGTGATTGAAACGTCAGCAGAAGCCATGCCAGGGGGTTAATTTACGGAGATAATATTTATGGAAAAGGAAGTCAAAGCATTACTTCTCGATAGCCACCGTTCAATTGAAGAGGCAGCCTCTTACGCAATTGAAGAAATAAAGAAGGGCCAGATTACCATCATGTATCCTTCTCATGTAAGGCTTACAAGCGAAGAACAAAAGGCATTGCTTAAACATAAAAATGACCAAACTTTACTTATGGCATTGAAAAAAATCATCGTAGATGCTGCTTCCTATCCTGTTTTCCACCTATTTGAACTAATGGACGGCGTAACAGACCCTCAGAATTATGATGAATATTGGTCAGGCGCAAAATTTATCTCCCGCTCGGAAGAAGACGAGGAAGACTTTGATTTGCATGATGAATTCTTCGCAACTTATGATGAATGGAAAAATCAAAGTCATCCATAAACACAACCAATAACCCAACTTTTTCGCCGGGTTAGGTGTATTCTTTAAATGACGATGTAAAGGATACCCCATATGAAGCGCTGGTTGTGCCTGTTCCTGCTCCTTTCCGCGTCAATCGCGGCGCTGGGTGCCGCGCCCGCCGCCGCGCACCTGCAGCCCGAGGCCACGCCCACCCCCACCGTAATAACCCCCGCCGACCTGATCGTGATGACCAACCGCATCCGCACCGGGCGCGGGCTGCCAGCCCTGATCGTCGACCCGATCCTGATGGGCACCGCCCAGAGCACCGCCGAGATCATGGCCGCCTACCGCATGACCGGGCACATTGGCGATGTGCGCGGGCGGGTGATGGCTGCCGGGTACGGGGCGGGCGATATCCCCTGGGCCACCGAGAACTTCGCCGTGCAGCCGATGAAGGCGGGGGCCAGCTACATCCTGCAGGTCTGGGCGGACGACCTGCACATGAAGCCCATGGCCGACCCTAATTACAAGCACATTGGCGCGGGTATATCCGTTGTTTCGGAAGAGGCCGTTTACTACATCGTTCACGCGGGATACACCAGCAACCGCATTTACAAACCCGGTGCGACCGCCGTTCCCGGAACCGCCGTGGCGGGGATTGGGGCGGACCCATTCTCGCAGTACATCTTTGCCGTGCAAACCGCCACGCCCCGCCCGGACGGCGAGCTGATCCACATTGTTAAGCAGGGCCAGAGCCTGTGGAGCATCGCCATCGCTTACCAGACCCACATCGATATCCTCCAACAGATGAACGGCATGGCCCGCGAGAACCTCACCCTGTACACCGGGCAAAAACTGCGCGTCCCCACTGCCCAGCGCACGGTGGAGATCAAGGAGGTCGCCGCCGCGACGGCAGCCGCGCTTTCCAAGGAAAGCGTGGCTGCTGAGGGAACAATGGTCTCCGCGGTTTCCATGGAAACTACGGTTTCCATAGAAACCACGGGTTCCTCGGAAGCCGGGGGCCACCCCCCGCCAACCTCGCCGCAGAATGAAGTAGAAGCAGCGCCCCCGGCTCCCGCGCCGCCCTCCATTCCCGCCACTGGCGCGTCTCTCGACCAGACCATCCTCACCATTCTCATCGCGCTGGGGCTGGTTGGGGTCGGGCTGGTTTTGTTCGGTATCGCGGCGAAGCGATTTTAGCGCCCGCGCATACCATTCGAACTCTTTCCCAAGATCGACAAACCTTTATCGCTGATTACGCTGATGAGCTGATTACGCTGATAAAAAAATCGGGCTCTCCCGTTTTTGACGGGAAATCTTTGAGAGAGTAAAGTCGGGCAAAAAAGGGCATCCGTATTTAGGCTGGCGGATTAGAAATCGTTATGGATACTTTTGGGGAAAAGCTGAGAGCCGATACAACGGAATCCCGAACCATCACTCGCGCAACTTCTCTCGTTTTTTGTCGAGGATAGTCATGCACGATTTTGGAAATTAATACACCTTGGTCAGAATCCCATTTGAAATCGGCCTTCCTAATGTTCGCTTGATTTTCGAAGGTCTCCTTCAGTTTCTTTTGGGTGATCGCTACTTCGTTTTTTCTTAATCCTGAGATTGCTAACTGACATCGATCACGGAAGACTCTTTGTGGAAACTGATCCAATTGACTTTTAAGGTTCTCAATTATTTCGCTAAAGAGTACCTGCCTCAAGGGGAAATCCAAGGAAATGTTGTCTTTCAACTGGTTGGTGCTTCCTTGGGGAGGAGCCCGAAAAATTACACGTAGGCTTTGATTGCCATTACGATCTGTATTGCATTCGAACTGAATGGTAGGTTCGACAAAATCAAGCCCCTTTTTCATAACGCCATTCATTTCAAACCGTTGAAGCCAGTCAATTAATAACTGTACTTCAAAAGTTGTTAGGCAAGGGTCTTTTACTGACGAGGACTGTTGAGATAACTGAATCTGGATTTGGATAAATAACCAGTTCGAATCCCAGTATTGTTCCAGATTGTTTGGGAATTGATACCCAATAATATCCAAAGAAAAAGATGCTCCATCACCATTTTCGAGTTTCATTGTTTATATAGATCTATCTTCATCTACAAAGGGCAAAAAACGATACGAACATGCAGGCGAAAGGAGGGTTAGAATTTGGGTCTCTTCCATCGGGCTTGCCTATTTGTTCCAATGGTATCATAACCTTTAACTTTAGATCACTTTTCCCGTTTAGAACGGAAGAGCCAAAAATCGTAATCAGCGTAATCTGTTCAATCAGCGTAATCAGCGATTAATCTTGCTCCAGCTCTCGCTCGCGCGAGCGTCAGGTAGGGATATAGGGATACCTGACCTACAAACGCTTGCAAACCGCCGCTACACCCTCCTGAATGCGCAGGTGACGATGTGATCATTCACCAGGCCCACCGACTGCATGAGAGCGTAGCAGATGGTGCTGCCCACAAAGCGGAACCCGCGCTGGATCAGATCCTTGCTCAGCGCATCGCTCTCTGCTGAGGTTGCCGGGACCTCCTGCATCGTCTGCCAGTGGTTGACGATGATCTTTCCGCCCACGAACTGCCAGATAAAGCGATCGAAGCTGCCGAACTCCTCCTGCACGGCGAGGAAGGCGCGCGCGTTGGTGACGGCGGAGCGGATCTTGAGGCGGTTGCGGATGATGCTGGCATCCTGCAGCAGGGCGGCGATTTTTTCCTCGTCATACTGCGCGACGATTTGCGGGTCGAAGTTATCGAATGCGCGCCGGTAGCCCTCGCGCTTTTTGAGAATGGTCAGCCAGTTCAGGCCGGCCTGGGCGCCTTCCAGGATGAGCATTTCGAACAGCCTGCGGTCATCGTGGACCGGCACGCCCCATTCGTTATCGTGATAAGCGGTATAGATCTCACTGCCCAACCCCCACGGGCAGCGCTCAACGGGCACGCTCTGGTTCGACATCGATGCAGCCTCCTGCGTAGAAATTCGTCCGGCAAATCTTATTCAGACGGTTTGAAGCAATGGTACTATAATTTGCCAAATGGTCAATAAGCCCTCCATCATCAGAATTATCTTGACAGATTACGCCGCATTCCTGGCAACCATTTTTCTGCCCATTTTCTGGGCCGGATACTTCTTGTTGATCACCGAGGATGCAAAGACCCCGCAGTGGATGATTCTCACTTTTGTTGGGGGAATAACGCTGGTCTGCCTGGCGGTGATCGTCTGGCGCATCAACCTGATTGAAACGATCTTTGAAGATGGATGGGAAACCCAGGCCACCATCACCCAGGTTACTTTCAACAAAGATAGGGGCCGCGTTGACTACAAGTATACATACGACGGAATCGATTATGAAAGCGGTAATGCAGTGATGAAAACGCCCTGGACCACGGCTCTGCGGTTTGGCGAGATGGTGACCGTGCTGGTTGACCGCAACCGTCCCAATCGGGCCTATCTCCGCAACCTGTATCTCAGCAAACCGGACCTGGCAGTCGCACTGTTGAAGCCAGTGGATGCCCCCGGCACCTGCATCACCTTCCAGGGCACATTCGATAAAAAATTGTTATTCAAAACCCTGGCCCTGGCTTACCGGCCCTCAAAATGGATGGTGCTGTGGTGGATTGGGCTGATGGTGTTTCTCGTGGGGATTGCCGCAGTAATCATCTATTCGTCTCAGGAAACACAAATCAACCCATATCAATGGTTCCGGTATATCGCCTACCCGATACTAGCCGCGATCGTCGGGCTACTGGCTTCCTATGAGGCGGCGATTGCCGCTTATTTCCCATCTCGTAATTGGTGGAAGACGCTTGACCAGCAGCCTCTTGTGGTCGGCGAGGTGGACTGGGAGGGCATCCGCTATGCGGTTCATTCAGGTGAAGCACTGTTTGTGCCCTGGTCAAAATTTGTCAAAATCAGGGTGGACAAACAAATGCTGGCGATGGTAACAGGGGATGGCACGGTCCATGCCCTCTCGCGCAGTTTCTTCCAGACGAAAATAGAATGGGTGTTGTCTGCTGCCCTGGCGAAATATCTGGTTCGATCAGCGCCTTATGCATAACCAAAAATTTATCTGTGATCCGGCCCCAGTCAGCATCCTTTCTGGAGCCGGATGTGGTTATTTATCAGTATAGGGTGAATAATAAACCTGTTGTCTTTCGAGTATGCACATGATATACTCTGATAATGGAACCCAGAATCCCCCACACCAGCGTATGGGGCAGGATTTTACGCGCTATTCTCGCAGTATCTTGTGTTGGCCTTTTTCCCGCGCTGACCACTGCCCAGGCGAAAATGGCGCCCGTACCGCTCACTGCGGCGAGCGGGGCAGCGGCTGCGGCGGGGAGCTTTCAGAACCAGGCGCTGACGGAGGCGATCTATCTTCCGTACATCACTGCCGTCCCGACGCCCGTGGTCGACACCGGGCGAGGCAGCGGCGCGGTTTATTATGTGGCGGAAACGGGTAACGACGCGCACCCGGGCACGATGGCGCAGCCCTGGAAAACACTCCACAGGAGCGTCAGCGCCCTGCAGGCCGGGGATACGCTGTACATCCGCAGCGGCGCCTACCGGCTGTCCGAGCCGCTGACGGTCACCGCATCCGGCAATACCAGCCAGGGGCAGATCACCATTTCCACCTTGCCCGGCGACCCCAGCCTGGCGGTCATCAGCGGCGACACCAACGGCGACGGAAGCGCTGACGCGCCCTCTACCAGCGCGCACCTGGCCCTGATTGAGCTGCGCGGCAGCTACCTGCACCTGGAAAACCTGGAAGTCACCGCCTCCAAAGGGCGCGGGATCCGCTCGAAGGGCGCGAATAATGTAATCAGCTACAATAATGTCCATCACATCTGGGGAAACGGCATCTACGCCGCCGGTCCCGATACCGTGATTGAGGCAAACACCGTCTGGCGCACCTCCGATATTAACTACTGCGGCGGCACGCAGCAGCGGCGCTGCAACGGGAGCTGGTCAGGCGCGATTGCCTGGGGCACCACCGATTCTTCGTCGGCCCCCGGCGTAGCGCCGCGGAACATCGTGCGCGGCAACACTGTCTTCAACAACAGTGGTGAGGGCGTGCTGTGCATGCACACCGATGGCGGGCTGGTGGAAGGCAATATCCTGTACGATAACTGGGGCTCGAACGTCGACCTGGACCAGTGCAGCTACACCACCATCCAGCAGAACCTGATCTATGCCACCCTCGATACAAGCTGGTGGAAGCACCCCAACCGGCCCACCACCGGCATCCTGATCTCGAATGAGGGCATCCGGGATGCGAACGGCAGAACCTACCCCATCGGGCACGACCGCAAGCTGATTAACAACATCCTCAGCGGCACCGGCGCGGCCTTCTCGTTCTGGTCGGGCAGCTTCTACGGCGGTCGCCAGCCCGGTTCCGCGTACGTCAATGACATCATCGCCCACAACACCATCGTCAACACCCACAGCCCCGACAGCATGGGCTTTTATATCGAAATCGGCCCGCATGCCAACACGCGCATCGTCAACAACATCATCTACGAGACCATGCATACGGTCGCCTGGGCGGAGGGTTCGACTGCCGGGATCACCTTTGAAAACAACCTGTGGTCCGAAGTCCCACCCGCGGGAATGTCCAGCGCCGCCGATGTCATCGGCAACCCGCGGCTGGCAGACCCGGGCTGCCTGCTGGAAGCCGGGAAAGTCCAGGCCGAATGGTACCTGCTCAGAAGCGCTTCTCCGGCGATCAACCGCGGGGCGGTGCTGCCCGATGTGACCCACGATTTTTGGGGCGTACAGCGGCCCGCCCACCAGGTGGATATTGGAGCGGACGAATATTAATTTCTTTTTCCTGTATAATCATTCCTGACCGCACATACCCAACCCATACCCCACCAACCCCATACCCGAGGATCCTCAATGAACTACGGCTACTTCGACGACACCGCAAAAGAGTACGTGATATCCCGCCCGGATACGCCCGCTTCGTGGAGCAACTACCTGGGCTCGACCGAGTACGGCGCCATCATCACCAACAACGCCGGCGGCTACGGCTTTTATAAGTCCGGCGCGCGCGGGCGCTTCTTGCGCCTGCTGTTCAACGCGGTGCCCATGGACCAGCCGGGCCGCTACATCTACCTGCGCGATAATGACAGCGGCGATTACTGGTCGGCCTCCTGGCAGCCGGTCGGTAAGCCGCTGGAGCAGTACCAGAGCACCTGCCGCCACGGCACCGCCTACACGGTGATCGAGTCGCGCTACAGCGGAATCGCCACCGAGGCCACCTATTTCGTCCCGCTGGGGCAGGCCTTCGAATACTGGCGGCTCAAGGTCACCAACGAATCCGACCGCCCGCGGGCCATTTCACTGTTCAGCTTTTGCGAGTTCACCAACCAGTGGATCACCTTCCAGGACCAGGTGAATTTGCAGTATTCGCTGTTCATCGTGCGCGGGTCGCTGGCGGACAACATGCTGCGCATCGTCATCCAGGATAACCTGACCAACGAGAACGCCCAGGAACTGGCGAATGACGGCGCATCGCACAGTTGGATGACGCTGGTCGGCGCCACGCTGACCGGCTACGACACCAGCCGCGAGGCCTTCATCGGCCCCTACCGCTCCTACCACAACCCGCTGGTGGTCGAAAAAGGCGCCTGCACCGGCTCCAATGCCTACGGCGACAACGCCTGCGGCACCTTGCAGTCCGACCTGGTGCTCCAACCCGGCGAAACGCGCGAGGTGCTGTACTTGCTGGGCATCGGCAACGCCCGCACAATTGGCAAGCGCACCGCAGCCGAGTTTGGCTCGCTGGAACGGGCCGAGTCCGAGCTAGAAAAACTGAAAGCCGCCTGGCACGCCCGCCTGGGCAGCCTGATGGTTGATACGCCCGACGCCGAGCTGAACCACACCATCAACGTGTGGGGGCTGTACAACTGCCTGATCACCTTCGCCTGGTCGCGCGCCGCCAGCCTGGTCTACAACGGTGAGCGCGACGGGCTGGGCTTCCGCGACTCGGTCCAGGACCTGTTAGGCGTGACCGCCGCCATCCCCGACGAAGCCCGCCAGCGCCTGGAGCTGATGCTGACCGGTCAGCTCGCCAACGGCGGCGCGATCCCGGTGATCAAGCCCTTCGAGCACCGCCCAGGCCAGGAAACCGGGCCGCACCCCGACCACTACCGCTCCGACGACTGCCTGTGGTTCTTCAACGTGGTCCCCAACTACGTGGGCGAGACCGGCGATGTGAATTTCTACCACAAGGTTCTGCCCTACGCCGACCAGGGCGAAGCCACCGTGCTGGGCCACCTGCGCCGCGCGCTGGAGTTCAACCTGGAGCGCACCGGCAAGCACGGCCTGCCCTGCGGCCTGGCCGCCGACTGGAACGACTGCCTCAAGCTGGGCTACTACGGCGAGAGCCTGTTCGTGGCCTTCCAGGTGCGCATGGGGCTGACCATTTACGCCGAGTTGTGCGAGCGCTTTGGCAAGCCGGAAGAAGTGCAGTGGGCGCTGGCGGAGCGCGAAAAGGTGGACCGCGCCATCCAGGCCGTGGCCTGGGACGGCAAGTGGTTCATCTGGGCCATCGGCGAAGACGGCACGGTGTACGGCACCCACCAGTACGCCGAGGGCCAGGTGTACCTCAACACCCAGTTATGGTCAGTCATCAGCGGCGCGGCAACCGCCGAGCAGGCCGAGCGCTGCATGGAAACGGTCAACGAGCAGCTTGCCACCCCCTACGGCCTGATGCTCTCCGCGCCGCCCTTCGTCAAGACGCCCATCGACGTGATGCGCGCGGTGGTGTTCAACCCGGGCATCAAAGAGAACGCCGGCATCTTCAACCACACCCAGGGCTGGGGTGTAATGGCCGAATGCCTGCTGGGCCACGGCGACCGCGCCTACGAGTACTACCGCGCTTCCATGCCCGCGGCCTACAACGACCGCGCCGAAGTGCGCCAGATGGAACCCTACGTGCAGGGGCAGACCACCTACTCGACCTTTTCCCCGCGCGCCGGAAACGCCCGCACCTCCTGGCTGACCGGCGCCGCCGCCTGGGCCTACTTCAGCGCCACGCAGTACATCCTGGGCCTGCGCCCGGAGATCGACGGCCTGCGCATCGACCCGTGCATCCCCGCCAACTGGCCGGGCTTCACCGCCGCGCGCCGCTTCCGTGGCAAGAACATCCAGGTGGTGGTGAAGAACCCCACCAGCGTGTGCCGCGGAGTCAAGAGCGTAAAGCTCAACGGCGAAGAGATCGAGGGTAATTTGGTCCCGGCGGATAAGCTGGAGAAAGAGAACGTAGTAGAAGTGGTGATGGGGTAGAAAATTTAATTGGGAAGTCAAAAACGGCATACTGCCGTT
>CAYTHO010000116.1:0-13850 GCA_964437595.1 uncultured Anaerolineaceae bacterium | reverse complement strand
GTGACGGTGGGGGTGGGGCTGATGTAGGTGGTCGCCTCGTAGGTGGCGGTGGCCTGGATCGACCGGACCATCTCCTTCGTTTCGCCGCGTTTCTGCCAGCCCAGCACCAGCACGGTGTTGACCCCCAGCAGCACCACGATCAGCAGCGCCAGCCACGGCAGGCTGATGGTCACCTTGGGGGTGCGCGAGGCGCGCGTGCGCCGGGCCGCCGCTTCGATCTCCGTTTCCAGGAAGACGTAGCCGCACATGGAGCAGTGGCGGGCGGTATCGATCAGGGTCGTTCCGCACCCAGGGCAGACTTTGGTATTTTCAGGCTGGCGTATGATCTTCATGGGCTAGACCTGCCAATATGATACTATATTTATGGGCCGCGCGAGGCCATCCGCGGGCAAGAGTTCGGGTCGGGCGCCCGCTTCAGGTATAATCTATCCGGCTGATTCTTTTTTCAGAGGAAAATTCATCTATGTCCTATTCCATCTTTGCCGATACCATGGTCGATATGCCCTGGGTGGAGGTCGAGCAGGCCATCCGCGCTGGAGCGCTGGTGCTGCTGCCCACCGGAGTCATCGAAGAACACGGCCCGCACCTGCCCCTGGGCACCGATACCTACACCGCCTGGCTGCTGTGCGCGGGCGTCCGCCGCTCGCTGGAGGCGCGCGGGGTACAGGCCCTGATCGCCCCGCCCTGCTACTGGGGCATCAACCAGGCCACTGGCGGTTTCCCCGGCTCGTTCAGCGTGCGCCCCGAGACGTTCAAGGCCGTGCTGATGGATCTGCTCGCCAACCTCAAAGCCTGGGGCGTGACCCGCGTATACAACATCAACGGGCACGGCGACCCCGCCCACGAAGCGGTGATATTCGAGGCCATGCTGGAGGCGCAAACCACCCTGGGCATCCACGCCTGCGCGGTGCGTGAGGATTACACCGCCCCCATGATGGGCCTGACCGGCAGCCAGCCGCACATCATCTTCTCGCGCACGCCGCCCATGGAGGGCGAAGAACCGCCCTACGCCGAAATCCACGCCGGGGCCATCGAAACCGCGCTGATGCTGCGCCACTTCCCGGGGCTGGTCAACACCGCCCTGGCGAAAACGCTCGAACCCACCCGCCTGACCTATGCCCACGTCCCCGCCTGGCAGCAGGGCGGCGAAACCGCCCGCGCCCTCACCCCCAACGGCTACTTTGGCGACCCCGCCGGCTACGAGGCAGTGATGCAGGCCGTCCTGGCTTATTATGACGCCCTGCCCGCCCTCTTCGCCGAGGCCATCGCGGCGGATGCGCTGGCGCATCCCTCTCCTCGCGCCAGCTAGGACTTATTCACTCGCTAATGGATAATCAATGGCAAGAATTGTTTCGTTAGCGGCTGCGAATAGTGGAGAATGGTTCCGTTATAACCAACAGCCCAGCCTTCATTCGCGGAAGACATTGCGATGCCGTTCAACTTGCTCAGCCCCGGATTCTCGACTACCGCCCAGGTGCTTCCGTTCCAATGCAAAATCAATGATTTGCTATTGGAAAGGATCGAGCTGTCTCCACCGACGCCCCAGCCATCGGTTGCTCCCAACATGGTAATATCCGAGAACATGTAATTCGAAGGCTGAGTGATTCTCGTATCCCAATTACTGCTTTGATAGCGGAACATACATCCATAAGAGCCGGCTGCCCAACCATCCGTGGAAGATACCATGTCAATGGCGTTCAGCCCCCATGAGCAGTAATTCGCCGTCGAAAAACTCCAACTTTCACCATTCCAATGCCCGATCACACGGCTGCGCGTGCTGCCCGTGCCCCCGTTGCCCACCGCCCATACATCGTCCGCTGAAACTGCGGATACAGACGACAAAAAAGTATTACTGGCTGTTGTAGATACCGCCCAACTGCTGCCATTCCACCGCAGTACAACGCTGTTTCCCATTCCATCCCCACCGGCTGCCCAACCGTCATTCTGGTTGAGGAAGTCAAGCGATTGCAGAGAAATACCTGTTGGGCTGGAGAAGGACGACCACTCTTCGCCATCGAAATGCAGTATTTTTCCACTTGCCCCAACAGCCCAGCCGTCTGTGGCCGAAAGCATTTGAACCTCATATAATTGATAAATTGTAGGGGAAGGCACGGCTGCCCACGTTTTTCCATCCCAATGCAGTATTTCGGAGCCTGAGTTGGCGGTTGTTTCGTTTGGATGCCCGACCGCCCAAACATCATCCGGGGCAACAATCGAAACGGATTCGAGTACAGCCGTGCTGGGGCTGGTTACCAGTTTCCAGGCTGGTCCATTTTCCAGCAGTTGCATTGCGTTTCCAGAGGATTGTGGAAGCTGTAATACCCATACAAATACGAGCAGCAAAATAATACTGCACAAAAATTTCGCCGCATGCAGTTTCTGCGATATGCGCATCATAATGGATTTCCTTCTCTCATTTAGCTTGTACGGAGGATATTCGGCATATTATACAATGGCTTTCGTGGGTTACGTTAGATATGGGCTTATCAATCTTTTTTGCCAGGCGGCCATTACATTAGGTTTGCTGGCAGCAGAAAGGATGCCACGCCATTTCCGCCGCCCACCCAAATACATGATAAAATGTCCTTAATAATGTAATCGTCCTCCCCACTGCGAGCGCCCGCGGCGGGAAGGGCCGAAAGGGATTAGGAGATAAATATTTTCGGAATGGAAGAATCGAGCAACACCGTCCGCAGCCGCCGGATTGCAATGCTGATCGATGGCGATAACGCGCAGCCGTCGTTAATCAACCACATGCTCGCGGAGGCCAGCAAATACGGGCTGGTCATCATCCGCCGCATTTATGGCGATTGGACGACGTCGAATATGAATGGCTGGAAAGACACGCTGCAAACGCATGCCATCCAGCCCATCCAGCAGTTTCGCTACACCATCGGCAAGAACGCAACCGACAGCGCGATGATTATCGACGCCATGGATATCCTCTACGGAGGGGGCATCGATGGCTTCTGCCTGGTATCCAGTGACAGTGATTACACCCGCCTGGGCACGCGCATCCGCGAAAAAGGCATCTTTGTGATGGGCATCGGCAAGAAGAACACCCCGCGCGCGTTCGTCAACGCCTGCGATGTGTTCGTTTTTACCGAGAACCTGCTGGTCGATACCGCCCCGCCCAAACGGCACACCGAGGCCAAGAAGAGCAGCGGCGCCGCTGCCGCGCCGGTGGAGCAGCCCTCGCCAGAAGCCCTTCCGCTGATCATGCGCGCCTTCGACCTGGCCGTGCAAGACGACGGCTGGGCCTTTTTGGGCGTCATGGGCACCCACATCCGCCAGCTCGACCCCAGCTTCGACCCCCGCACCTATGGCTATAAGCAGCTTTCGGCGCTGATTAAGGCTTATTCCAAGGTCTTCGAGGTCAAAACTGGCAAGAAGGGCGACGGAACGTTCAACGTGTACGTAAGGCTGAAGGAGTAAGCGAAGAAAGAGATTGGGGATTAGAGATTAGGGATTTCCTCTCGTTCCACCGCTTCCTCTCGTTTTCCTCGTTCCACCGCTCCGGCGGTGGAACGCTCTTAAAGGCGCTCCGCGCCCTCTTGAGCGCGGAAACCTCCAGAAAGCGCGCAGAGCGCCGGAACCAGAATAATTAACCGCAGATAAACACAGATCAACACAGATAAGAGAAGATTTTCTTTTCTTATCTGTGTGCATCTGCGTGCATCTGTGGTTGAAAATTCTTCTACCAGCCGACGCGCCCCTACCTCACCGCCCCGGCCTTACCCCCACCCCATCCAGCACCACCGACCCGATCTTCGTCTGATCAAACAAGAACGTGATCGAGCGCAGGCGGGCCGGGTCGAAGCTGGAATTGAAGGCCTTGAAGTCCGCCAGCGGGATGGCGTAGCTCTGCATTACCGGGTCGCCGCGCGTGTACGGCTCGAACAGGCTCAACTTATACAGCCGCGCGGTAAGCTGCGGCTGCACGGGCTTGTAGCGGCTGAGCGGCAGCGCGCTGATCTGCCCGGCGGCGTCTTCCAGCGTCACCGTCAGGTCCAGCGGCTGGCGGGGACCGGCGGCCTTGGGCTGGGCGCCGTCTTTCTTTTCAGGCGCGGGGTCCTGGTTAGCGTCGGCCAGGTTAAAGATCAGCGCGTCCTCCGGCGCGACCGGGAAGCCGCTCTCCGGCAGGGTGAGGGTGTACAGGCCCACCCGCGCGTCGTTCCAGCTCAGGTACGCCACGCTGTTCTCCGCCCCGCCCCACTTCATCTCGATGCGCTGCTCGCGCCAGTGCTTAAGGTCCACGGCGCGGATGGACGCGCCCGGCACGCTGGCGGTTTGCAGGTTAATGTCCTCCTCGAAGGTCGCCAGCAGGCGGTCACCGGCCAGGTCCAGGCGGTTGATGTAAATGGTGTCCGGCAGCCAGCCCTCCCCAGCAACGCGCGCATCCTGGAACAGCGGCAGGTAGCCGCGCTGGCCGCGCAGGGCCGCCTCCAGAAAAGCGCTGATGTAAACTTTGGCGATCTGGGCCTGCTCCTCGCCGGAGAGCAGCGCGGCCCGGTTGAGGAACCCGCCGCGCAGCATACCAATGTCATTATTTCCCCACACGCTGTTGAACTGCCCGTGATTGGCGCGGTAAATGTACAGCGCCGCCTTGAACCCCTCGCCGCCGGTGAACTTCACCCGCTCGTAAGGGTCCAGCCCGTCGAAGCTGGTCAGGTCCGAGTCGTGCGAGCCCTGGATGACGAAGTAGTTGATATCCGACAGCGGCGTGCTTTTCCAGGAGGGGACATACTGCCCGTCGATGGGCGCGATGGCGACCACGGCTTTGATGTTGAAGTTGTAATTGAAGGCCAGGCTGGCGTTATCGGGCAGGTAGGGCAGGCGGTTGAAGGCTGACGCCACCGCCACCGCCTCGCCGCCCCGCGAATGGCCGATCAGGGCGATATGATCCAGGTCGACTTTCTGGTAGAAGGGGTTTCCCGCCGTCCCGTTCCACCCCGACCAAACGCGCAGGTGCTCCAGCAGCAGCCAGGCGCGCGCGTCGTTCTCGCCCGAAAATCCCTTGAAGAGGTCGGTCGACAGGCCGTTGAGGAAGTTTTCGTCCACCGAGGTGAAGATGTAGCCGCGCGAGGCCAGCAGCTCGCCCAGGTAAGCGTAGCCGGGGTCGGAGAAGTCCGAGCCGAGGTGGTTGCCGTGCACCGCCAGCACCAGGGGGAACGTTTCGCCCGCCTTACCCGCCGGGTACCACACTCGCCCGTTGACGGGCAGCTTTTTAGGATCGAAGCCCCAATACAGGCTGCGGATCTGCCCGAACGGCCCGGTCCAGTTCCACTCCAGCACGACCGAACCGTCCACCGTGCTGGTCTGGATCGCCGCCCCCGCCCCGTATTCCGCGCGGAAGCGGTCCGTGCCGGAGCCGTAGGTGAGCGTTTCCACCGCATAGGGGCCGGGCATCGAGGGGTCCGGCAGGCTGACTTTGGCGACTGGCGCGCCGGTATCCGCCGCGTCGACCACGGGCTTTTCGGGGGACCCGGCGTACAGCCCGTACCACACGATCCCGCCAATCAGCGCCAGCGCGCCCAGCGCCGCGCCCGCCGCCGCCAGCCCGCGCTGGAGCGGCGTCAGGTTGCGCCAGCCGGTGCGCAGCAGCGCCGCCGCGCCCCCACCCAGCGCCATCGACCCCGCCAGCACCGCCGCCATCACCACCAGCAGGCCGGGGATCTTCGCGCCCATCAGCGCGATGAAGATCAGAATAGCCCCGCCCAGCAGCGCCCAGCGCAGGCTCCAGGGGATGCTGGCGAGCAGTTCCAGCGCTTTCGCCAGCCCCTGCCCCAAAAAGAGCAGCAGTCCGCCCATCACCAGCATAAACAGCGCCACCAGCACCCCCGGCAGCAGCGGCCCCTCGGCGGCTGTCACCGCCATCCAAAAATACAGCGCGCCGCTGGCGATCAGGATGCCCAGCGCCGCGCCTTTCACCGCCCGCGGTCCGGGCTTCACCGCCTGCCATGCGGCAGCAAAGAAGGGTTTGATTTTTTTCATCATTGCAGACTCCAGAGTAGAGACAATTTCCTTTCTTTCACACCCGGCGCTGCAAGCGCCGGGCTAGAATGCCTAAGCCGGGTAAAACCCGGCTATCGTAAATACGGCACCCGGCTGATTGAATGTTTCGACTTATGATCCTTATTCTTCAGCCCGTTTTCAACGGGCTTGTTCGCTGTAGCCCGGCGCTTGCAGCGCCGGGTAGGAATGCAATTCTCCGTGTTCTCCGCGTATTCGTGGTTAATTCTCTTCTACCATGGCCATTCGTTGCCTTCGTAGTCGATCAGGCGCAGGCGGTCTTCATCTTCCAGGTCGTTGAGGAAGATGGGGATGGCGGCTTCGGCAGCCACATCCGGCTCAAGGGTGGCGTTCATGTTCTTCGTGCCGCTCATATAGCTGCGCACCCAGCCGGGATGGTACACGCGGAAGGTATAGCCGTCTTTGCGCAGGTCGTTGAACAGGATTTTGACCGCCATATTCAGCGCCGCCTTCGACATGGTATAGCCGAACAGCGCCGTGCGCCGCATGTTGCCGATGCTGCCCGCCTCCGACGACACAAAGCACAGCCGCTTCATCCCGCCCGCATCCATCAGGCCGATAAACGACTCCACCACCCGCAGCGCGCCCAGCGCGTTGACGTCGTACAGGCGGTGCATGTCTTCGTAATGCTGCGCCTGGCGGATGGGCAGGCCTTCGGTGTCGGCGTAGATGCCGGCGTTAGAGATCAGCACGTCCAGCCGCCCGGCCTGGTCCGCCACCATTTTGGCCGCCTCGCGGGTCGACTCGATGGACGAAACGTCCAGCGGAACCAGGTGCAGGGATTGGGGATACTTTTCCAGCAGCCCGGCCAGCTCGTGCCAGGCGGGCATATACTGGCCGGCAAACACCTGCCAGCCGCGCCGCAGCAGGCCCTCAGCCAGGCCGAGGCCCAGCCCGCGGTCCGCGCCGGTGATAAGAACGATGGGAGAGGTCATAGGGGACTCCTTTTTGGATAAAGTACTTATGGCGATTTACTTAGCCACTCTCGAAATATCCCATATTCGTCACGTGTTTTTGTGGGAACATCATTCATCCATACAATTCCCAATTTGTTTTGCGCCGCATGCTCAGCCATAGCGCGGATATAGGCCAATACAAGTTCATCCCAATCATACGCACTGGCTTTTTTGTTCAGAGGCTGCCATACCTCCATATTTTCAAGGTTGGCTGGATACTTAGGCAAATCCAACTGCCAGAGTTGCTCTGCCAATTGATTGCACTCTTCATTCGTAAGCCAACCGTGTACGCCATCACCATTCGCCCAACCATAGCCAAAGATAAATCCTTGCGTGCCCAATCGATCGAGCAACTCCCGAAGTGCGTCATCTTCCGGTACACCGAATTGGCTGAGCGTTTTTTCATACGTTGCAGGCGATTTTGAACGTCCCACAAACACGCCTCTTGCTTCACAAAGCCAGGCTACTGCATTTTCAAACAAATGGTTTAGGAGTTCGGCAGCATCTTTAGGATTACCTACATAAAACGGGCAATCTTGATTCGCAAGACAATCTTTGTCAGCACATCTTCTTGCAGTCGCATTATCATATTGAAGGAGCCATACTTCTCGCGGTTTACGCCCCAGGTTGAGATTGAAACGTCCCGGATCAATGCAGCCCAAATCGCTGCTTAAGTAGGAACAATATTCTTCCAGATTAACAGGGTGAGATTTAAATTCTTCAACTAACCTACCCATATCCTCAAAATCAGAATATTTAATAAGATGAACAAGCCAATGAGGAAGCATTTGTCCCCTTAGCAGTTTATGAAAACCTGGGGTCACGTGATTTAGAAAAGAGTCATCATCAAACAGATATATCTCAGCATCAGATCCCATAATTTGTTAAATTCTTTCAATGGCTGCTATATAACGAATTTGACGAGCGAGGGAACTCGGAAATCAAGGATACCCATAATCCCAGTGATTACGAGATTTATCCACTTCCCAACGCACTTGACAGACTTCACATTCAAAAAGTGTTATATCTTCTGCCAATCCCACTTCCTCATACGGGGTTGAAACAATGGCTTTGTAGTCCGAATGATGGGATATCACGCGTCCTGATTCGATTGCATCACAGATGGGACACAAACTTCCTTGCGGAAAGAATTCCCAGACCATACCTTCTCGAAGGTAATCCCCAAACCGTGCCTGCTGATAGGTAATGCACCATTCCTGCTCACAATTCAGTAAACACCGCGACAGCCCTGTTTCTACTTGATACGCGCCGGACAGCAAATTCGGTGCGGCTTTATACAGGGCAGTAGAATCACGCACGCGGAACAAACCATACTCTAATTCTTTCGATGATAGATACACGATAACACCACCACATACACCCCCCGCCCATTGGCGGTTCCCCTCGGTCCCGGTAGGACGCGCCGAATGATACCAGGCTGCTGTTACCGGCTCCATATAGTACCAGCCTTTTTTTGAAAGGGGTTCCAAAACATCATAGTAGCTAGCCTGTTGATGCAGCCTACGGGCTTCTGCTTTTGAAACTCCCAGGTGCTGGAAATGCAATCCGTCTGCCAGGTTTCGCCACCCACTTAACAAAATATGCAACAAAACCGTGATCGGTCTTGTCGAAAGGAAGGGTGCCTTGTGAAATTTTGACGGAGTGATAATCAATTGGCAACCTTGCTCTTTCGCTTGCGTGACTTCAATGTAATAGCTGCTAGATTTCAGGTTCTCCCGCATTTGCTCCCGTTGTTCGCGCGACCATCTTCCCCAATCCGCAGTACCTGATGTCTCGTCGATCTGCATCTTGTTATCTCCTGGCCCGCAAACATTTACGTTTCATCACCCTCTTCAGACGATCAGGGTGGGCAGCGCTGAGTGGTTCTCTCGCTAAGTACGCGCGTTATTCAAGAACGGTTCCATACCTCGGCATTCGTGCGTGCCGCCGTAGTGCGCCAATTGAGGACCTAACCCCCGCGGAGAAACGATGAATCTGCACGCTGCCGGGCTCTCCGCTTCCCCCTTCCCGAGGCGGGAAGGGGGACTAAGGTTCGGCGCAAATAATCATCTCAAATAACAATGGATATTGTGCGCCGAAACTCGGGGTCAGGTCCGCTGTTACTTCCCCGCCCTACTTCGCGCACCAATGGATCGCGTTCTTCAGCAGCGCCTGGAAGCCCGGCTCCAGCCAGATTTCCACATTGTGCCCGGGGGTCAGCACGCACACGCGGCCCTGGCCCTCCGTGCGCGTCCAGCCGCCGGGCTGCATGCCGTGCTCGGATACCGTATCCATGAACACATCCACCTGCGGGTCGTCCATGGTCATGTGATAGTGCTCGTCCTTGCCGGTGAAAGGCGCGCACCCGGCGGTTAGCGGGTGCCCCGCGCGCGGGGTAACCGTCACCGGGCACTGCTCCGGGTGGTGGTCGAACACGCCTCCCAGCAGCGCGCGCAGGCGGGGCGTGTCGGTGTACCCGGCGGTGCCAGAGTGGACCGCCAGCAGCCCGCCGCCCTGGCGCGCGTAATCCACGAAGGCCGCTTCCACGGCTGGGGTCATCCACGGGTCCTGGTTGGCCGCCGTGATGTTGTTGGACTTGACGAAGACCACCACCGGGTAGCCCGCCATCTTTTCCGCCGACCATTCCCCAGCGTCGTCGATGAAGTCGAAGGTAAAATCGCCGCCCGGCAGGGCCGCCAGCCCCTCGTGAGGCACGCGGCCTGGGTGCCAGTAGTCATCGCAAAGCACGAGTACGCGCATGGTTGCACCTCCAAATTTATGTTGGAGTTATTATGGCACAGATTTCCAGTAAGCGACAGGAATTTGAGCAGGCGGCGTTCTTCGTAACGATTCCGTGACGTTAATAGATTAACATTCTCTATATAGTGAAGATTAAGTGCTATAATAAAGAGGATAAATAAACGATGATTTATCATATTCGGAGGGGGAAATTCACACTGCTTAGCTTCTCGAACACGCCCTGTACCGTCCGGACCCCGGAAGTCGACAACCCGACCATTCTTATATTCGCATTTCACTAGGAGTGAACCCGATGTTCTACCGCCGCCTGCTTATCTTGTTCACCATCCTGGCGCTGGCCAGTATGGCGTGTTCCTTTTCCTTTGGCACCCCGGCTGAACCCACCAACGCGCCCGTCGCCACGGTGGATGTCGTAAAAGTGGAGCCTACCTCCGCGCCCACCAAAGCGCCCGATGCCGACCCCACCAAGGCCGAAGAGAAACCCACCCAACCCGCCGCCAGCGACGGCTCGGTCAGCACCCTGGATGACGTCAAATCGGCTACTATCCAGATCATCGCCCAGGGCACCTTCGTCGACCCGCAGGTGGGCGTGATGCTCAACGCCGCCGGGGCGGGCACCGGCTTCATCATCGACCCGTCCGGCATCGCCGTCACCAACAACCACGTGGTCACCGGCGCGGCCCTGCTGAAAGTATACGTGGGCGGCGACACCAACCGCGAGTACACCGCGCGCGTGCTGGGCGTCTCCGAATGCTCCGACCTGGCCGTCATCCAGATCGACGGCTCTGACTTCCCCTTCCTGGCCTTCTCCGAAGCCGCCCCCAAGGTCGGCACGGACGTGTACGCGGCGGGCTTCCCGCTGGGCGACCCCGAGTTCACCCTCACCCGCGGCATCATCTCCAAGGCGCAGACCGGCGGCAAGACCAACTGGGCCTCGGTCAACAACGTGCTGGAGCACGACGCCACCATCAACCCCGGCAACTCCGGCGGCCCGCTGGTCACCCCCGATGGTAAGGTGGTAGGCGTCAACTACGCCGGCAACAGCAGCACCAAGCAGTATTTCGCCATCACCGCCAAAGAAGCCAGCGCGCTCATCAAGGAACTGCGCTCCGGCAAAGACGTGACCTCGCTGGGCATCAACGGCCAGGCCGTGCGCTCGGAAGACGGCTCGATCTCCGGCATCTGGGTCTCCTCGGTCAAGTCCGGCTCGCCCGCCGATAAAACTGGCATCCAGGCTGGCGACATCGTCACCTCGCTGGAACAGTTGATCCTGGCCCGCGACGGCAGCATGGGCGATTACTGCTCCATCCTGCGCTCGCACCAGCCCACCGACACGCTCAACGTGCAGATTCTGCGCTTCGCCGACATGACCGTGATGGAAGGGCAGATTAATGGGCGCCCGCTGGCGGTCAGCATGTCCTTCGCCCAGGAGCTTGGCTCCGAAGTCTCGCAGGGCACCGGCACCAGCACCGGCGAGAGCTACGGCGAGTACGTGGAAATCACCGACGACAGCGGCGCGATCACCGTCGAAGTGCCCGCCGAATGGGTCGAGCTCGATGGCCGCGAATGGCAGACCACCTGGGGCAGCTTCGACATCCGCGCCCCCAGCGTATCCGCCTCGGCCAACCTGGATATGTACAACAATTCCTGGGATGAATCGGGCGTCTTCTTCGCCGCCTCGTCCGACATGGGCCGCACCGGCGGGTACATGCAGCTCCTGGAAGGCGTGCAGAGCTGGTACAACAAAGACTGCCGCCTCGACTCCTCGCAGAAATACAAGGACTCGCTGTACGAAGGCCAGTACCAGTTATGGAAGGACTGCGGCCCCAACCGCACCTACTCGCTGGTGCTCACCGCCCGGCCCATCGAAAACAAAACCGACTTCCTGATCCTCATCGACCTGCGCATCACCAAAGACGCCGATCTGGAAGCCCTCGATCATATTCTCAATACGTTCGTCGTGAAGGGTGGGGTGTAAATCACCAGGGGAATACCCCACCAATTCTTAATAGCCGGCGGGTGGAAATTCTCTCCACCCGCCGGACTGTTTTTTGTAAAATCGCGGCCCGCGGTGGACCTAACCCCCGCGGAGCAATGGCATATCCCATCGCAGCGGAGCCTTCCGCTCCCCCCTTCCCGGGGCGGGAAGGGGGACCAGGTAAGTAGGGCGCACAACCACGGTTGCCGCACAACCTCTGAGCCGCCCGCGGGCGGCCAAAAATCCCCGCCTACCCAACTACAAACCCGTCCGCCATCTCGCGCAGTCCCTCGGGCGGCGGCGCGAACCCCACCCCGAGGTGCGAGCCGAGCATGATCACCGCGCACTGCTCGCGCCCGGCCTGGGAGCGTGCCGCCAGGCTGGCATCGTGCCCGAACGCGACCGATACTTCGCGCCCGCAAGCTCGCGAAACCTGGCTCGCGAACCAGCCTTTCAGGTCAGGCGAGAGGCGGTTGAGGCGGTTGTAGATGCCGCGCGAGGTGTTCAGCGGCGCGCCGTCTTCCACGTACGCGCCCACGCTGCACAGGATCAGCGGATGGACCGCACCGGCGCACGCCCGCTGCGCGGCGGCAGCCAGCCCGTCGCGCAGCACCGCCACCATCGCCGCCGCCAGGGCGGGCGCATCTTCCGCATCCGTCAGTGCGCTGATATCGCGCGGCGGCAGAACGAACAGGCGCGCCAGGCGGCCCCGATCATCGTAAATGGCGATGCCGCTCTTGGCGCGCGTGCCACCAAAATCGGCCACCAGCCCTGCCGCGCCCAGGCCAGCCGCGGCTGAGTCAGCCGTGGTTGAGTCAACCGAGACTGTGCCAGCCGCGGTCATTTGAGCGCCCGCAGCCGGGGCGGGCGCGGCAGTATCCGCCGCTGCCAGCGGGCCGATCTCCGGCAGGCTGCGCGCCGCGCCGATCAGCGCCAGCTCGGAGGGGTACTGCGCCGCGCGCACGCGCCAGCCTTCCAGCCCGCACCCCGCCAGGGCCAGCTCTGCCGCGCGGGCGATCCCCGCGCCCAGCATCCCCGTGGCGTGCCCGCCGCCCAGCGCAACCTCGCGCACGCCCTCGCGCCAGCGGCGCAGGTAAGCCGCCTCCCACGCATCCAGCGGATCGGTCAGCCGGGTGGGGCAGAGCGCCATGGATGCCACCAGCGCCCCCAGCCGCCGCCCAAATTCCTCCGCCACCCGTTCCGCCACCCGCCGGGCCGGGGTATCTTCACCCGCCAGCCGATCGTTCAGCAGGCGCGGGTACTGCGCCGGGTCCGCACCCCCCAGCCCCAGCGCAGCGGCGTGCGGCGCGATCAGCCCCACCAGCGCCGTTTTGGAGAGCAGCCGCGCGCCGGTCTGCCCCACCAGGGCCGCGTCCACCCCCGGCAGGGGCGCCACCGCCCGGCTGTTCAGCGTCGCCAGCGGGCGCATGGGATTGGGGTCGAAAGGACTGCTCACACCCCCTGCAGCCCCCGGATATACCCGATCTGCCCCAGGTGATAGGCCTGGTGGGCGCAGGCGGTGGAGAGCACCAGTTCCAGCAGGGTCTGGTTCAGGTTGGGGACGGGGGTTACCAGCAGGCTGTCATCGCTCAGGTATTTTTCCATCGCATCGCGCAGGCGCTCCTGGCTGTGATTCAATTCTTCCAGCACGCGCCGCCAGTTTTCCTCGCTGACTTCCGGCTCGCTCCAGGCATACACTGCTTCAGCGGCCCCTTTTTCAAACATGTCAGCGCCCCATTTGTTTGCCACAATGAGGTGCTCCACAATCTGCCAGATCGAGTTGCGGTCAGGGGCGGGCTTCCAGGTCGCCTGCCCGGCGGTCAGGCCATCCAGCGTCTCCAGCAGCGGCGGATAATCGCCGTTGGGGCCGCGGAAGATGCTGTCGTAATGCGCGGCCACAGCGCGTACCAGAGGTGTGTTTCCCATCGATACTCCTTTTAACAGCTATTTTTATACAAAGAGTATACCCCCAACGTACGCCGCCAGCGAACGGCAGCCCGCCCTAGGGCCATGGCTGTTCGCAAAGTACGAACAACCATGGCCTTACTCCGGTAACCACCTCTGCGGCTTCGCCGCTGCCCCCTGAAAGGGGGCAAAAGAGGTTTTTGGGGCAGTGTGCGTGG
>CAYTHO010000115.1:0-13942 GCA_964437595.1 uncultured Anaerolineaceae bacterium | reverse complement strand
TTCGCGGTTGGCGGCGCCAACCGCGAACCCCCATACCCCGGAGGGCGGAATGAAAAGAGGATTTGACTTATGGCGTTGTTAAGGGTAAGATACAAGTCCTCAGGCTGGTCGGATGATCGCGGCGCGGGCATGGCCCGGGTCGAGGAAAGTCCGCACTCCATAGGGCAAGATGCCGGGTAACCCCCGGGGTGGAGCAATCTACCGGATCGGGCCACAGAAACAAACCGCCTCAGAAGAGGTAAGGGTGAAACGGTGGGGAGCAGGCGCAAGCCGTACTCCTAAGCAAAGCCTCGGCTTTGCGAGGTAAGAGCCCACCGGCGCTGGCAGTAATGCCGCGGCCAGGTAACCCCCATCTGGAGCAAGGCCAAGCAGGGGTAAAGGAAGTCACGCCTGGGTGCTTCGCACCCGGCGTGCTTTACAGGTGGCGGCTCGCCGCCTTTGAGCCCCGGGTAGGCTGCTGGAGCGGGCTGGTAACAGTCCCGCCGAGATAGATGATCGTCGCGTTGGGTTTCCAGCGTACAGAATGCGGCTTATAGACTGGCCTGAGGAAGACAAATGCGTTCGATGGCGCTGAGGCGCCGCGAAACGCATTTTTGTTAGGTGGAAGACCCTGTTAATTGGTAAACGCGCGGTTATCTTTCATGTTAGACTATACGGTAAGCTGAACAGCCCCGGCGCTTTGTACTATCCATGGTGCAGGATTAGAAGGCCACGGTAAAAATGCACTGGCAAGGTTTTCAGGAGAAGGGTTTGTGGTAAAAATTGAAAAAGTAAAAGAAATTCGTCCCCAGTTATCCGAAGATTTCCAGGCAGGGAACTTTATCGCCCGCACCAGCGCCATCGCGGAAGGATACCGGTGGGGGCGAGAGCTGCACGGCGATCAGAAACGGATGAACGGCGAGCCGTATTTTGACACGCACTGCGCCTGGGTCGGCGCGTACCTCGACCGGCTGGTGGGCGATGAGGCCTGGACTATCTCCGGGCTGCTGCATGACGCGGTGGAGGATATTGGCCTGACGCTGGATGAGATTCGCCAGCATTTCCCAGGGCCGCTCGGCGAAGAAGTGGCGCAGATTGTGGATGGGGTGACGAAAATCAGCAGCCCGCCGGAGGGTTCTTCGCGCGAGATTGAGACGCTGCGCAAGATCGCCATATTCCGCAACCCGGGCGTGTTTATCGTGAAGCTGGCCGATAAAAGCCATAACCTGATGACGCTGCAGTACATGGAAGAACCCCGGCGCGCGTTTAAAGCGGTGGAGGCCATTCGCGCGTACGGCAAACTGGCCGGGATTATGAACTGCTACAAATGGCAGCGCTGGATCGAAGATATGGCCTTCCCCTACGCCGAGCCGGATACCTACGCATTTGTCAAACCCAAAATTGATTCAGACCCCCGCCTGCAGGTCGATTTTATCAATGCCATTCTGGAACAACTGGCGCGGATTATGGAGCGCACCCGCATCGACGGCAGGGTGGATGTAATTGTGAACGGCTACTGGCGGGCATGGCGAAAGCTGCGCCGGCTGGCCCGCGCGAGGAAATCCTCCTTAAATTCTTTCGCAGAGATCAACGATATGATCTCCCTGCGCATGATCGTGGAAGATAACGATCCCAAGAAATGCTACCACCTGCTTTCCGAAGTGAACCTGTTCCTGGGGCCGTACCTGGACGTGAACCAGTTTAAAGATTACATCGCCTACCCGCGCAATCACTACCGGGCGCTGCACACGGCGGCCTGGATGCCGCGTTACGGCCTGGTCGAAATTGCAATCGCTACCGAAGATATGGAAGGCCAGAATTTATGGGGCGTTGTGTACGCCTTGAAAAATGGTAAGGATATCAACGCCTACCGCCCTATTGAAATTCTCACGCCATCGGGCGGCACCCGTTTTCTGCCGGAAGGCTCGACCGTGCTGGACGCCGTGGCTTCTATCCAGCAGGAACACCTGCTGGATAAAATCAGCGCGGTGGAGGTTAACGGGCGGCTGGCGCGCTTATCGGACCCCGTCCATCCCGGCGATGTAGTCGAGGTGGTCACCGGCGGCAGCCGCCTGTCGCCCACGGAAGAATGGCTGAATTTCAGCAACACCGATACGACCCGCCTTCTGCAGAGCGTCCTGGCGATCGAGGCCCTGCAGCGCGCCGCCGATGCGGGGCGCCAGCAGATCAAAACCATCCTGACGCGCAAGGGGCTGCTGGCGCTGGAAGACGTCAGCGCGCTGGAACCTGACCGCTGGGATAACCTGCTGGAGCGCCTGGCCTGCGCCAACCTGGAAGACCTGTACGCGGCGGTGGGCGGCGGCGCCATCCGCCTGGAAGACCTGGAACAGGCCCTGGAAGCTACCGGGATCACCAAAGAAGCGCTCAACTGGACTTCAATTTATATTGTAGGAACCGGGAAATCACACCGCCCTGGAACGCTGGCGCGCCTGGCAAGCGTGGTATCGGAGCACGGGGGGAACATTCTGCGGTCCGTGAACAACACCCTGCCCGATGGCGGGTTTGAGATCCGCCTGGTGGTGCGCCATATCGATGAGGATAAAAAAGCCCTGCTGGATACGGCTTTTAATGCGTGCGGCATCGAACTTTGCAGCCTGGAGATTGTATGAAGATTGGCGTTCTCTCTGACACCCACAACAATATTAAGAACCTGCGCGCCGCGTTGAAGCTGTTTCAAGATGCAGGGATCGAAACCATCATTCACTGCGGTGACCTGACCGACGTGGAAATTGCGCGGGCGCTGGAGGGCTTTCGGGTGATCTGCGTGTTAGGCAACGGCGATACGGCCTGGGGCGAAATCCGCGCCACCATCCTTTCGCAGCACCCCGAAAACTACGTGGGCTTCGATTTCACCGGGCGAATAGGCGGCGCGCGCATCGCCGCAACGCACGGGCACCTGCCCGGACGGGTGGAAGAACTGGTGCGCTCGGGCGAGTTTGACTATGTTTTTAAGGGCCATTCGCACCGGCACCAGGATGAACGCTTCGGCTTTACCCGCCTGATCAACCCCGGCGCGCTGGGCGGGCTGCACCAGGAGGATCGCCAGGTGTGCATCGTGGACCTGGACGCGGCAAAAGTCGAATTTCATCCGGTCTAAGCCGTTCGCCGAAGCATCTTCAGCCAACGGGCCGCCTGACACGGCGAAATCTTCAGCGAACTAATCTGCGGGGAATTTTGTGGCATAATAAGAAAAGGCAAGTATCCTCAGCGTGACGGTGGAAGGTTGTTATGAAAGTCTATCCTGTTCCCATGGTGCCGGGGCCCGTACAGGCGCCAACGCATGTTTTGCAAGCTTACCTGACGGATTACGGCTCCGCCGACCTGGAACCCGAATTTCTGGAACTTTACCGGCGCACACAGGCCGGCTTGCAACAGGTTTTCGCGACGCAAAATGACATCGCCATTCTATCGGGCGAGGGCATGCTCGCGCTGTGGGGAGCGCTCAAAAGCTGCATCGTACCTGGCGACCGGGTGCTGGCGGTGGGGACGGGTATCTTTGGATTCGGCATCGGTGATATGGCGCGCTCGATCGGCGCCGAGGTGCGCACGGTGGGCTTCGAATATGACCAGACGATCAACGACTGGGAGGCTGTCGAACAGGCGATTGTAGCGTTCCGGCCTAAAATGATCACCGCCGTGCACTGCGAGACGCCTTCCGGAACGCTCAACCCAATCGACAGGCTGGGGCAGCTCAAGGTAAAGCACGGCGTCCCGCTGCTGTATGTTGACGCGGTAGCCAGCGCGGGCGGCGCCCCGGTGCTGACCGACCAGTGGCACGTAGACCTGATGCTGGGAGGATCGCAGAAGGCGCTCTCCGTGCCGCCCGGCATGTGCATGGTGGCGATCAGCCCGCCAGCCTGGGAGATCATCGAGCAGGTGGATTACCCGGGGTACGACGCGCTCAAACCCTTCCGCAGCGCGGTGCAAGACGCATATTTCCCATACACTCCCTACTGGCACGGGCTGGCTGCGCTGCACGTGGGCGTGCAGTTACTGCTGGCCGAAGGGCTTGAAAACAGTTTCGCCCGCCATGCCACGACCGCCGCTTTCTGCCGGGAACAGCTTGCCGAGATGGGAATCCGCCTCTTCCCCGCTGCCGGGGCCATTCCATCGCCCACGGTAACGGCGGCTTACGTGCCTGAAAATATCCCCTGGCCCGAATTTGACCGGCGCCTGCGCGAGCAAGGGCTGGTAGTCGGCGGGAATTATGGCCCTCTGGCGGGGAAGGTGTTCCGGCTGGGGCACATGGGCACGCAGGCCGACCCGAAGCTAGTGAAGCAGGCGCTGCACATCATCGAGGTTGTGCTCCGGTCGCTCTAGATAAAAAAGAATGAGCGGATTGTTTCAGATGCAGGTTTTCAGGCAGATCCCACACCGCCCTTTCCGGGGCCGCTCCACCATGCGCGCGCTGCTGCGCCTGGTGGTGGTGGCTGCTCTGCTGTTGGGTACCCTGCCCAGGCCCGCGCAGGCGCAGACTGAGTCGATCCGCTTTGATACGCTGTCAGTCGAGAACGGCTTATCGCAGAGTACGGTGCGGGTGATTTTGCAGGATTCGCTCGGTTTTTTGTGGCTGGGGACCGATGATGGCCTGAACAAATACGATGGCTATGCCTTCACGCTCTATAAACATGATGCGGTAAATGCGGACTCGCTCTCTGACAGCACCATTACAGCCCTGTTCGAGGATCAGGCCGGTACGCTGTGGGTTGGCACCGCAAACGGGTTGAACCGCATGAACCGCGAGACGGAAACGTTTGTCCGCTACCAGAACGACCCGGGGAACAATCGCAGCTTGCGCGGCACCCAGGTGAGCAGCGTTACGGAGGATACGCAGGGCAATCTTTGGGTCAGCACCATCGATGGCGGAGTCAACCGGCTGGAGCGCGCCGAAGAGGCGTTTACGCGCTACACCTACAACCCCATTGACCCCGAGTCCCTGGCAAGCGATACCGTGCACGCCCTGCTCCCCGACCCGAACGGCGGCTTATGGGTAGGCACCGCAAAAGGGTTGGATCACCTGGACCCGGCGACCGGGAAATTCAAGCATTACGTTATGGGAACGGACCCGGCCAACCTGCTGCGCACCAGAATCCTGTCGTTGTTTCAGGACCACGCGGGGATCGTATGGGTAGGCACGGAAACAGAAGGCCTGCTGCGGATTGACCCGGGCAGCGGTACCTTTTCGCAGTACCAAAACCGCCCAGAAAACCCTTATACGCTGTCCAGCAGCGATATCCGCGCGATTTATGAAGATAAAAGCGGTCACCTGTGGGTCGGCGGGCGGGATGGGTTGAACCTGTTCCGGGCGGTCGGCGATTATTTTAACCGCTACCAGCACGACCCGAATGATCCGTTCAGCCTGGCAAATGATTATATCCTTTCCATATATGCCGACCGGTCGGGCGTGCTGTGGGTGGGCACGTATGGCGGCGGGGTCAGCAAGTACGTGCAAAATAACGAGCGCTTCACCCTGTACCAGCACCGTTCGGGGGTTGCGACCAGCCTGAGCAATGATATCGTCTATGCGATCCATGAAGATAAAGAGGGCGTGGTTTGGGTGGGAACGATGGAAGGCGGGCTCAACCGCCTGGATAAGGAAGCGCAGACTTTCTCAGCGTTCCAGCACGACCCGGACAGCCAGGCCAGCCTCAGCAGTAACGATGTGCGGGCTATCCTGGAAGACCGGCTGGGGGACCTGTGGGTAGGCACCAACGGCGGCGGTTTAAACCGTTTCGACCGCGAGACCAGCACGTTTACGCATTACCGGCACGATCCTAACGACAGCAGTTCGATCTCAGATGACCGGGTGATGTCGCTGTACGAGGACCGCCGCGGCAACCTGTGGGTGGGGACGCGCACGGGCGGGCTGAATTTGCTGGACCGCGACACGGGCCGCTTTACGCGTTTTGTGCCCATCGCGGATGAGCCTGCCAACCTGGGCGGTAGTTTTGTGCGCGTAATTAAAGAAGACGCGGACGATAACCTTTGGATCGGCACCTACAGCGGGATCAGCGTGATGGACCCCAATACGCGCGAGTTCAAAATCTATCAGAACGATCCTAAAAACCCATTTTCCCTCAGCGATGACCGGGTGCTTTCCATTCACCAAACGCCCGATAAGACCATCTGGGTTGGAACGCTGCTGGGCGGGCTGAACCGGTTTGATCCAGCCACGGGCACCTTCCAGCACTTTACCCAAAAGAACGGCCTGCCGGGTGATTCGATCTTCGGGATTCTCGCCGATCGGAATGGGTATCTGTGGCTGAGCACCAACCGCGGCCTCTCGCGTTTTGACCCGGCCTCCGAGGCTTTCCGCAACTATGACCGCAAGGACGGGCTGCAGAGCTTTGAGTTCAACGCGGGGGCGTATTTTGCCAACAACCGCGGGCGGATGTACTTTGGCGGCATCCAGGGGTTCAACACGTTTGACCCAAGCGATGTAATAGATAACCCTCTACCGCCCCAGGTGATTATCACGGCGCTGAAAAAGTTCAACCAGATCGAGCGCAAAGATATCACCGGGAATGAAAAGCTGAGCCTGACTTACCAGGATACCTTTATTTCCTTCGAGTTTGCCGCGCTGGATTTCAGCGCGCCGGAAAAGAACCAGTACGCCTATAAGCTGGAAGGGTTCGATAAAGATTGGGTCTACGCCGGCAACCGGCGCTATGCCAGCTACACCAACCTGCGCGGTGGGAAGTACGTTTTCCGCGTCATTGGCAGCAACCAGGACGGCGTCTGGAACGAGCAGGGGGCCAGCGTTGAGATCAGCGTGGTGCCGCCCATGTGGGAGAGTGGATGGTTCATCGGAGCGAGCATCCTGCTGCTGGCAGGGGCGATCTTTGGCATTTACCGCCTGCGCCTGAGGCAGGTACAGACGGAGACGCGCAACCTGGAAGAACAGGTAAAGGAGCGCACGCAGGAAATTGAGCGCCGCCGCGAGGTGGCAGAGGGGCTGCGCGAAATCCTCACCATCCTCAACTCCAACCGCTCGCTCAAAGAAAGCCTGGATGCCATTATCCTCCAGATTGTGCGCCTGATGGATGCCAGGGTGGTGATTATCTTCCGCTTTGAAGAGGAAGAATATCCATCGGTGGTCGCCACCAACCTGCACCCCAACTTTGAGCAGCGCCATGTGCAGCCCTTACCCCCCATGCCGGATTGGCTGGTACAGCCCCTGCTGAAGGGACGGGTGTTTTCTTTGCCTGACCTGGTTGTCCAGCGGCAAACGGACCCCGAACTGGCGGGGAGCTTCTTCGGTCATTATTCGGCGCTGCTGGCAACGCCGGTGTTCGTGAACGACAAAGTGGACGGCGGGTTGGTGCTGCTTTACAGTTGGGCAAGGGAATTTTCGGAAGAAGATATTCAGATGGCGACCAGCTTTTCCAACCACACTGCGCTGGCAATTGCCAACGCGCAGCTGCGCAGCCAGGCTGAGGAAAGCGCGGTATCCGCCGAGCGCAGCCGCCTGGCGCGCGACCTGCACGATGCCGTCACCCAGACGCTGTTCGCCACCAGCCTGATCGCCGAGGTGCTGCCGAGACTGTGGCAGCGCAACCCGGAGGCTGGCATGCAGAAGGTAGATGAAATCCGCGAGCTGACCCGCGGGGCGCTGGCTGAGATGCGCACGCTCTTGATGGAACTGCGCCCCACCGCCCTGATGGATGTGCCGCTGTCTGACCTGCTCCAGCAGTTGAGTGAGGCCTTCACCGGGCGGGCGCGGGTTCCGGTCAGCCTGGACGTCTCCAAAGAGGTTGTTTTGCCGTCCAATGTGAAGATCGGCTTCTACCGCATTGCCCAGGAAGCGCTGAACAACATCCAGAAACATTCCCGCGCCAGCCAGGTAGAGATCCGCATGGTGCAGCAGGATGGGCAGGTGGAATTGATGATCCGGGATAACGGGGTGGGGTTTGATCCGCAGCGAAAACTGCCCGACCACTTTGGGTTAGGGATCATGGAAGAGCGGGCGCAGTCGGTGGACGCGCAGTTTGCGCTGGAAAGCCAGCCCGGCGAAGGGACAACCATATCGGTCGTGTGGAAGAAGGCATAATTTTCGTACGAATTTCCCAAGCGTGGTAAAATCGTGCGAATTCTATTTTCCTGCCCACAGGAGCGTACGTTTATGTCCCAAAGTTCCCCACAAAAGACCCTCGTTATGAAATTCGGGGGGACGTCGGTTGGGTCCGTGGAAGCGATGACCCAGGTGATCAACATTGTCCGCCAGGAACGTCAAGCATGGTCCGGGCTCATTGTGGTTACATCCGCGCTGAACGGTGTGACCAACCTGCTGCTCGACAGCGCCACCCGCGCCGCACTGGGCGACCGGGAAGCGTCGACTCCGGCAGTGAAGGAGCTGCGCACGCGGCACATGCAAATGATCGAGAGCCTGGTGACTGATCCGGCGCGTGGGGCGCTGATTGCTCAGGACATCGAGAAATTAATTGAAGATTTTGCCAGCCGCTGCCAGGCGATCGGCATTTTGGGCGAAGCCACCCCCCGCGCGCTGGACGCAATCGCGGGGATGGGCGAGCGTATGGCGGTGCGGGTGCTGGCGGGCGCGTTAGAATCCGCCGGCGTCCCTGCCGAGGCGGTTGAGGCGACCCAGCTCATCGTTACCGATGACCATTTCCAGGCCGCCCATCCGGACGCGGCTGCCACGCTGCAGCGCACCCGCCAGGGCCTTCTGCCCCTGCTCGAGCGCGGGGTGGTGCCGGTGGTCACCGGCTTTATTGCCGCGACTCCGGCGGGCATTCCCACCACGCTGGGCCGGGGAGGGAGCGACTACACCGCGCCCATCCTGGGCGCTGCCCTGCCCGCGGATGACGTCTGGATCTGGACGGATGTGAACGGCGTGATGACCGCCGATCCGCGCCTGGTGCCCAACGCGCGCACGGTGCCGGAGCTTTCGTACCGCGAGATTGCTGAGCTGGCGTATTATGGCGCAAAGGTTCTGCACCCCAAGGCCATCCGCCCGGTGATCGAGGCCGGGATTGGCCTGCGCGTGTGCAATACGTTCAACGCGCAGCAGCCGGGTACGCGCATCCTGGCGGAACCGCCCGCGCCCGCTACGGGCGTGATCAAGGCGGTCACCGCGATCCGCGGGCTGCAGCTCATCACGGTGGAAGGGCGCGGGATGCTGGGCGTACCCGGCGTTGCCGCGCGCACCTTTGGCGCTGTAGCCGCAACCGGGACCAGTGTTCCCTTAATTTCTCAAGCCTCGTCCGAGCAGAGCATCTGCTTTGCCGTGCCGATTGAATCGACGCGCAGCGTGATTGCTGCCCTGCACAGCACTTTTGCCAATGAAATCGCCAGCCGCGACATCGACCGCGTGTGGGCCACCGACGAGGTGGTGATCGTCACCGTGGTAGGCGCGGGAATGCGCAATACGCCGGGCATCGCCGGGCGGATCTTCCAGGCGCTGGGCGAACACCAAGTGAATGTTATCGCCATCGCGCAGGGCTCGTCTGAAGTATCCATCAGCGTGCTGATCGACGCAGCCGACACCCGCGCTGCCGTCCAGACGCTGCACGCGCTTATTGTTTGAGTGGAGTAACGAAAATGTCCGATCGAATTCCTGTTTCTGTATTAGCCGCGACCGGCAGTGTCGGTCAGCGTTTTGTCCAATTACTGGACCAGCACCCGTTTTTTGAAGTGGTTGCCCTGACCGGCTCGGACCGGACCATCGGGCAGAAGTACGGTGAGGGCTGCCGCTGGATTCTCAATGAACCGATGCCCCAATGGGCCCGCGATATGACCGTGCTGCCGACCACGCCGGAAGCCGCTAACGCAGGCATCGCGTTTTCCGCGCTGCCCGCCAGCATCGCCAAGGAAGCTGAACCGCAGTTTGCCATGGCCGGGGTGAAGGTGTTTTCCAACGCTTCGTCCTACCGCACCGAACCGGACGTGCCCATCTTGCTGCCGGAAGTGAACGCCGAGCATACGCAGGTGATCGAAGCGCAGCAGCGCAAACGCGGCTGGCCCGGTTTCATTATTACGAACTCGAACTGCACGTCCGCCGGCATGACGGTGGCGCTCAAAGCGCTGCAAGACGCCTTCGGGCTGTCGGTGGTGTTCGCGGTATCGATGCAGGCCCTATCTGGGGCGGGCTACCCGGGGGTGCCTTCGATGGATATCATCGATAACGTGATCCCTTATATCGGCGGATCAGAGGAAGAAAAAGTGGAATGGGAGCCGCGCAAGATGCTCGGCAAGGTGAGCGGCGATGAAATCGAGCTGGCGCCGTTTGCGATCAGCGCGCACACCAACCGGGTAGCGGTCAGCGACGGGCATATGGTCTGCCTGACGGTGGAACTGAGCAAGCGAGCGGACCTGCGCCACATCATCGACGCGCTGCGCGGCTACCAGGCCCCAGCCATCGCCGCCGACCTGCCCTCCGCGCCGAACCCGGTCATCGTGGTGCGCGACGAGGCCGACCGCCCGCAGCCCAGGCTGGACCGCATGACCGGCAGAGGCATGGCTACGGTTGTGGGCCGCGTGCGCACCGACTCGGTCTTCGACCTGCGGATGGTGGTGCTTTCGCACAACACCATCCGAGGCGCGGCGGGAGGCTCGATCTACAACGCCGAGCTGGTAGTGAAGCAAGGCATATAGATACAGATATAAAAAATCTGGCGGGCGCGCGCCCGCCAGATTTTTTAATTAAATTACACTACCCAGGGCAGGGTCTGCCTGGCGGCGGTAACCTGCTGGTAGAAATCAGCGAGCAGGAGGCCAATGCGAGCGGTAGGACCCAGGACCCAGCAGCCGTCTTCGGGGTCGTCGGCCTGACGGCGCTGGCTCTGCACCAGCCAGGCAATGTGCGACGCGAGGCTCTCTGGTGAGACTTCCGGCAAGCGCCGCAAAAGCTCAAGCAGTTGGACGGTGTTATCGTAATCGTCGGAGGTAAAGCCCCAGCTCCAGCCGAGAACGCGTCGCTGGCGTTCCAGCACCGGTTTCTGCTGGCGCAGCAGCCAATCGACGGCGCGGATGATGCAGCCGCGGTACGGGCGCAGGGATACATCCAGCGCCTCGCCTGCCAGCAGGCCAAGGAGGGCAGCACAGGTCTTACCGATGGAAGGCTGCCCAACCAGCTGAAAAGCAGGAAGCCCCGCCTGGCAAGAGCCGTCGTTCCAACTGCCGTCCGGGTTTTGGGTTCCGGCCAGCCACTGCATGCCTCTTTCCACTGCCGGCTGGAAGCGCGTATCGAGCGTTTCGGCCAGGGCCTGCAGCGCCGAACTGGTAGCGCCAACTTCGCTCCAAACGCGGGTGGGGGTATGGACGCCCGCGCCCCACAGCGTGGCATCCCAGCCGCCGTCTTCATTTTGAGCGTGGTACAGGCGGTCCAGGCCGTGATAAACGCGCAGCGCCACATCACGACGCAGGCGCGAGCGCCCTACCCGGTAGAACCAGCGCACCATCAGGCTGGTGTCGTACACAGACATGCCGCCCAGGGCGGGGAGCGTGTCGGGCGCCCAGAATTGGGGATTCTGCTCCAGGTAAGCCGCGCCGCTGCGCAGCATGGCCTCGATTTCCAGGGTGTATTCGAGGCCTAAAATATCCTGCGCCGATTTGAGAAAGAGCAGGTTGTAAACGGTGTGCCAGTAACTGCTCTGCTCAATGCGCAGGCCCCAGCCGCCATCTCGATGCTGGCTGCGGCGCATCCGGCAGGTGGCGTGGCGGATGCTGTGGAACACCTGCTGCAGCAGGTCCTCCATATCCGCGCCGTTCTTCTCGCGAGCCGGCTCTTTGCCGCCGTTCGGCAATGACAGGCTGGAAGAAAGGGCCGCCGCGGCGAGTTCCGCCGGGGAAACCTGCTCAATGCAGTAATCGATAAACTTCTGATACTTTACTTCATCAGAGAGGGGGCTTTCCAGCAGGTGAAGGAAATAGGCTTTTACCTGCGGGTCGCGCAGCAATTCGATACGAAGGCCAGGCTCATCCATAGCTTAACTCTATAAGATAACGATAATAGGGAGATACTTCCTCACATTATAGCGCGTGGGGAACCGTTTTTTTCCTTCCAGTTTCGATGCAAAATTGTTTGGGGTGCGTTTTGCACAATTTCATTGTGCAAAACGCACCCCAAAGCCATTAACTGCCCCTGGCTTCCTGGACGTACTGGAGGACGTTCTTCACATTGTCGCGGATGCCGTCGTAGTTCCCGGCGCTGACGTAATCCTTACGGATCAGGTTGCTGCCCATGCCCAGGCAGGCCGCCCCGGCTTTGAGCCAGCGCGATACGTCTTCGCGGGTAGGCTCGACGCCGCCGGTGGGCATGATGCGCGTCCAGGGCATGGGGCCCAGGATGGCCTTGATAAAGGCCGGCCCGCCCAGGGTATCGCCGGGGAAGATCTTCACGATCTCTACGCCCAGCTCTTCGGCGTTGGAGATTTCACTGACCGTGCCGCAGCCGGGCAGGTAAGGCACCTTGCGCCGGTTGCACAACTTCGCCACCTCAGGGTTGAAGTTGGGGCTAACGATGAAGTTGGCCCCGTGGGCGATGAACAGCGCCGCGGTAGGCGCATCGACGATAGAGCCGACGCCCAGGATCACCTGGGTCTTCTCCAGGTATTCGCTGAGGTGCGAAAACACCTTCAGGGCGTGCTCACCGCGGTTGGTCAGCTCCATCACCCGCGTGCCGCCGTCCAGGCAGGCGCGCACCACCTGCTCGGCAACCTGCGGATCTCCGTTATAAAAGATCGGCAGCAGCCCGGAAGAGAGCAAAGCATCATATACTTCCAAGCGAGAAAAGCGAGGCATAGGTTTCTCCTACACGTTACCGCGCGACTCTCCCGGAGGCGTCGCCTTTCATCAGTTTTTCCACTTCCGCCACGGTCACTTCGCTGAAGTCGCCGTAGATGGAATGCTTGAGGCAGGAGGCCGCCACGGCATAGTCGAGGGCGGCCTGGCGCTCGGGGTAGGTGAGCATGCCGTAGATCAGGCCAGCGGTGAAGGAATCGCCGCCGCCCACCCGGTCGACGATGTATTCGATATCGTAGGTGCGGGTGGTGTAGAAATTGCCCTGGTCCCACAAAACGCCCGACCAGGTGTTATGGGTGGCGGATTTGGAGCCGCGCAGGGTGAAGGCAACCGACTTGAGATTGGGGAAGCGCTCGACCAGCTTATCGCAAACGTAGCGGTAGGATTCCGCTTCGACCTTACCGGCGGTCACGTCGGTTTCGGGGGCCTTGATGCCGAACACATCGTGGGCGTCTTCCTCGTTGCCGACAGCCACATCGCACCAGCGCATCAGTTCGGGCATCACTTCGCTGGCCTTCTTGCCCCACTTCCACAGGTTCTTGCGGTAGTTCATGTCGCATGAGACGGTGACGCCCATCTCATGGGCGGCCTTGACGGCTTCAATGGCGACCTCGGCGGCGCTGCTCGAGACGGCGGGGGTAATGCCGGTGGTGTGGAACCAGCCTGCCCCATCGAACACTTTCTTCCAGTCGATCATGCCCGGCTGGACGGTGGCGGCGGAGGAATTGGCGCGGTCGTAGACCACCTTGCTGCCGCGCTGGGCGGCGCCGGTCTCCAGGAAGTAAATGCCCACCCGGTCACCACCGCGGGCGATAAAATGCGTGCCGATACCGTAGCGGCGCAGGTATGCCAGGCAGGCCTCGCCTACATCGTTATTGGGCAGGCGGGTGACAAACTCCACCGGCAGGCCAAATTCAGACAGCGAGGCCGCCACATTCGCCTCGGCTCCGCCAAACAGCACGTTGAGCGTGGGGGTCTGGGTAATGCGCAGATAGCCCGGCGGCGACAGCCGCAGCATGATCTCACCAAAGGTTACGATTGTTTTCATGGAATGGGTATCCCTTCGTGGAAAGAAAGTAAGCCAGCACAAAGGTATTTTAGCATCGAGATGAAAACCTGACAACCTGTAAGACAGGTTGAAACAGGGTGATTCGCAAAGGGGTGAACAGCCCTTTGCGAATCA
>CAYTHO010000114.1:0-14562 GCA_964437595.1 uncultured Anaerolineaceae bacterium | reverse complement strand
GGGCGTGGGGGTGGGCACATTCAGGTTGATGTGAATGCGCTTTTCGGCAAAGCGGCCCGGCTCGGTGCTTTCGATGCGCAGGAGCAGGGTGACCCGCCCGGCGGGGATTTCGTTGAGGTCCCAGGCATGGATGCGCTCCGGGTTTTGATACTGGCTGGCGTTGTTTTCCACCAGCGACTTCCACTCCTGGGGATCATCACCCGGCCCCCAGCGCAGGCTGAACTGGCGGAAATTGGCCGAGGCCCGGATTACCGCATAGATATCGAATGGGCTGTGGATGATGGTCTGGTTTTCATTCATCCCGGCAAAAATGATCTGCGGGCGGGGATCGGTAGCTTTGCACTCGCGCAGAGGGGTGAAAAGCACCGGCTGCTCGAACCCAACCGAAGCGGCCCAAGCGCGGCCCTGGTCGGTATCATTGATCCAGTTCAGCGCCCAGGGGTCGGTGACGTTGAGGGTGAACTTTTCCTCGACGAAGTCCGAGCACTCGGCGGAAGCGCGCAGGCCGGTCCAGGTATCGACCGCCACGCGCTTCCACAGGTCATCCTCTTTGGGGCGCGGCGGCTGCCCGGCGGCGAAGAACTCGGCGCGCTGCTGCGGGCAGAATTCGGAGGGTTCAGTGCCGGAGAAAGCACAGATGACGCGCTCCTCGATCCCCGCGGGGCGGGAGAAGGGCGTGGGATTGCCACCGGTAAGCTGCGGCACGGCATACTGCATAAAACTGGACCAGGCCGGGGCGGCGCCGGTCAGGCCGGTGACGTCTACCATGGGGGTGTAATCGGCGTTGCCGATCCATACGCCGACCGCCAGGTCGGGCGTGTAGCCCATGGTCCAGTTATCGCGGAAGTCGTTGGTGGTGCCGGTTTTGGCTGCTGCCTGGAAGGGCAGGTTGAGCACCGAGTTCGCGCCGAACATGGGGGTACGCGCCTGGTTGTCCGAGAGGATGGAGTTGATCAAGAAGGCGTGCTCCGCGCGGACCACCTGCTGCCCGGCCTGGGGCTGGTGCTCAAACACCACATCGCCGCGGTAATCGGTGATTTTGGTGATGGCAAAGGGTGGCATGCGACTGCCGTTGTTGGCAAAGGTGCCGAAGGCAGAAGTCATATCCAGCAGGGTGACTTCGCCGCCGCCCAGGGTGAGCGCGAGACCGTATTGATCGCTGGTCAGCGTCTGGATGCCCAGCCGCTTAGCAAAGGAGATCAGGCCATCACTGCCGTAGATGCCGACAAACTGGAGCGCTTTGACGGCTGGGATATTAAAGGAGTTGGCCAGCGCCTCGCGCGCGGTAACCGGGCCGTGGAAGCGGCCATCGTAGTTGACCGGCTGGTAAGGCTCGCGCTGATCGTTAGGATCGCCAGAGGGCGGAAAGTTGGTGGGTACGTCCCAGATGAGGGTGGAGGGAGTCCAACCTTTCTCGAAAGCAGCCGCGTAGGTGAGCGGCTTGATCGAAGAACCGGGCTGGCGCGGCGAAACCGCCATATTGACCTGCCCGGAATGGGCCTCATCGTTGAAGTCGGGCGAGCCGACCATGGCCAGGATTTCGCCGGTGGAGGGGCGGATGGCTACCAGCGCGCCGTTGAACGCGTTGCGGTCGACCAGCGACGCCACCTGCTGGCTGATCATGGCCTGGGCCTGGTCTTGCAGGGTTGGGTCGAGGGTAGTGTAAACGTTGAAGCCGGAATTGTAGATGTCCTGGCGCGGGTACTGGGCTTCCAGCAGGGTGCGGACAAAGTTCACCCAGTGCGGGTAGCGCATGTTATTCTGCGGCATCTGGAAGTTGTAGGACTGCATTTCCTGGTAGGCTATGGATGCCGCGACGTTATCCACACACACCGGGTCCGGGCTGTTGCTGACCGGGATACAGTTCTTCAGGCTGCTGGCTTCTAGCATGAGCAGGAGCACGCGCCCGTGGCGTTCCAGGGTCTTCTCACGGTTGGTATAGATATCGTAAACACCGGGCGACTGCGGGATTCCAGCCAGGAAGGAGGCCTGGCCCAGGGTGAGCTTGTCGGCGGTGGTGTTGAAGTAGGTTTCGGCGGCGGCCTCGATGCCGTAAGCCAGGTTGCCGTAGTTGTTGTCGTTCAGGTACAGCTCGAGGATCTGATCTTTGGTGTAGCGGCGGGTGATTTCGGCGGCCAGCACGATCTCGCGGGCTTTGCGCTCGTAGGTGCGCTCGCTGCGTTCATCGGGCAGGAGCAGGTTGCGGGCAAGCTGCTGGGTGATGGTGGATGCGCCAGATACCACCTCGCCGGTGGTATAGTTCTGCCAGAAGGCGCGGGCAATGGCAATAGGATCAAAGCCGGGATGGCTGTAATACTCGCGGTCTTCGGTGGCGATGGTGGCAGCGATCACATACGGAGAGATCTTCTCGAGCGGCACAACGGTGCGGCGGCCCGCATTGGGGTCGATGATTTCGTACAACACGCCGCCGTTGCGGTCATAGATGCGGGTGGTCTCGAACTGCGCGGCGCGCGCGAACAGATCGTCGACCGGGGGCAGGCCGCGGGCGATGGCAAAATATTGAAACACCAGCCACGAGCCAGCGGCAACCACGATAAAGACCACGATAAACAGCAAGGCAATTGCCACGCGCAGGGCGCAGCCCAGCGTGCGGCGCAAGGAGGAACGCGGGCGGCTGGGGGCGGGGCTTGAGGCCGGGCGCCCGCGGGCAGGGATGCCCACCGTACGGGTATAGACCGGCGGAGGAGGAGCACCGGCGGGAACGCCGGGCGCGCCAGGGGCATTTCCGCCCTGGTTGTAGCGGTTGGCGGGCTGCCTTCTTGAAGGAACCACCTGGGTCGGGCCAGGAGGCGTTCCGGTGGCTGTCGGGCGGGTCTGATGGGAATGGAGATGCGCCCGCGACTGGTACGCCGCCGGGGTGACCTGGGTGGCATTGGGGTCTTTTTCCTCGACCCGCTGAGGCAGCGGCGCGCTGTCGCCGCCGTACGATGGTGGGGGCGGTAAATGCGGCGTAGGTGGAGAAAGCGGCTCCGCCTGGTCGCCATGCGAGCGGAGCGGAGGCACGGGCGCGGGCTGGGTCAGGCCGGTCTCAATAGGGCGGGTCTGCGCCGGATCTGGGGCAGGAAGAGGAACCGTATCTTCTGTATCCAGGCTGTCAACGGCTGGCTGCGGAGCGGTATCCTGCGCGGGGCCGGCAGGCAGGATGCTCTCCGGCGGCAGGGGCAATATTGGGCCTTCCAGGGCAGGGCCGGTTTCCTCCGTGGGAAGTGCCAGGGGCGCGTCCCCGGCATCCGATGCGGCGGCTTCAGAGGGGATGCTGGAATCTGCCAAATCCGCGGGGGGGAATACATGATCATCCGATAGCATCGGCAGAGTCGAACCATCCGCGGGAGCAGCCTCTTCATTTTGCGGCGCGGCAGGTTCGGGGGCGGCGTTGAATTGATTCATCAACGCCTCGTTTTCCTGGCTGCCGGCAATCAGCTTGCGCAGGCGCTTGCGCGGCTGCGTTTTGGCGTTGGGGTCTTCAATCTCGGGATCTTCCGGTAAATGGGAAGGATTATTTTCTGTGTCAGTCATATGCAGTCATCTCAATCTCTATGTGTCACCCATTCTAGCATAAAAAACACGTAAAAGCTTCTCTATGGAATGGGTGATGCAGGATGGGGAACCAATCTTTCAGTGATGACGCAGAGGGTGCAGGATTTGTTCCAAAAACAGAAAAGCCGGGCGATACCCGCAATGCAGGTTTCGCCCGGCTCAGAAAGCACAACTCAACCCTTCACGACATAGTTGATCGTCCGGCCTGGGACATGGATCACTTTGATGATCTGCTTGCCTTCCAGGTGGCGGGCAACGCTTTCCAGCGCTTCGGCGGCGGCGCGCACGAATTGTTCATCCGCGCCGGAGGGAACGTGGATGGTGCCGCGCAGCTTGCCGTTGACCTGCACGGCCATTTCCACGCCTTCATCGACTTCCAGGGAAGCATCATAGACCGGCCAGCGGGTGCGGGTGACATTGCCTTTCTGGCCTAATTTTTCCCAACAGGCCTGGGCCAGGAAAGGCGCGTAAGGGGAGAGAACCTGCACCATCGCGCGCAGCTCGGTGGGGTGCACCGGCTGGCCCAGGTCCTCCAGGTTGTTGAGGGCTTCCATCATCTTGGCCAGGGCTGTATTGAACTTAAATACGGAAGTGTCTTCCTTAACCTGGCGGCCCAGGCGATTAATGATCGCGCGGGCCTTCTGGGCCGAAGGCCGCCCCCCGCCCAGGTTGGCCTGGATGAAGCGCTCAAAACGGTCCAGGAAGCGCTTGACGCCCATCAGGGCGCGCTCGTTCCAGGCAAAGGTGCCGTCGAAGGGGCCAATGAACATCAGGTAGCAGCGCAGCGCATCGGCGCCCACCCGATCGATGTAGTCTTCCGGAACAATGATGTTGCCGTGGCTCTTGCTCATGCGCTGGTCGTCTGGCCCCAGGATCACGCCGTGCGAAAGGCGCTTGGCATACGGTTCGGGAATCTCCGCCGGAACGGCGCCGATATCGTGGAGGAACTGGTAGATGAAGCGCGAGTAGAGCAGGTGCAGGGTGTTGTGCTCATCGCCGCCGATATAGACGTCCACCGGCATCCAGTAGCGCATCTTGTCCATGTCGGCCAGGGTTTTATCGTTGTGGGGATCGCAGAAGCGCAGGAAGTACCAGTTGGAACCGGCCCAGTTGGGCATGGTATCGGTCTCGCGCCGGGCGGGGCCGCCGCAGACCGGGCAGGCAGCGGCAACCCATTCGGTAATGTTGGCCAGGGGCGACTCGCCGGTATCGGTGGGCTTGTAGGCGGCCACTTCCGGCAGGATCACCGGGAGCTGATCTTCTGGCACCGGGTTCCAGCCGTGCTCCGCGCAGTAGATCATGGGGATCGGCTCGCCCCAGTAGTGCTGGCGGGAGAAGATCCAATCGCGCAGGTGGTACGAAACAGCGCTCTCGCCCAGGCCCAACTGCTGCAGGTGCCTGATGGCCGCCGGGATGGCATCGCGGGCGGAGAGGCCGTCAATGGGGCCGGAGTGATCCGCCCTGCCATCCAGGTCGGTGTACGCGCTGGTGGAGAAGTCCCAGCCGCCCTCCGGGAAAATGACCGGGACGATGGGCAGGCCGTAGACTGTGGCGAAGGCGTAATCGCGCTCATCGTGGGCGGGAACTGCCATGACCGCGCCGGTGCCGTAGGACAGCAGGACAAAGTCCGAGGTCCAGATGGGAATCTCCTGCCCGGTGGTGGGGTGCAGGGCGTTCAGGCCGGTGTAGACGCCGGTCTTCTCCGTGGAAGTCTCGCTGCGCTCCAGGTCGGACTTGCGGCGGGCCTGTTCCGCGTAGGCGGCTACATCCGGGTTCTGCGCGGCTGCTTCCTGCACCAGGGGGTGCTCAGGCGCCACAACCATGAAGGTGCAGCCCCACAGTGTATCGGGGCGAGTGGTGAAGATTTCGAGAGCTTCGGAACGCCCGATGACCGGGAAGCGGATTTTCGCGCCCTCTGAGCGGCCAATCCAGTTGACCTGGGAGGCTTTGACTTTTTCGATGAAGGACGTTTTCTCCAGGCCAGAAATGAGCCGGTCGGCGTAGGCAGTGATTTTAATCACCCACTGCGAGATGCGCCGGCGTTGAGTCTCCGCCCCGCAGCGCTCGCACCTGCCGTCGATCACTTCTTCATTCGCCAGCCCGATTTTGCAAGAGGGGCACCAGTTGATGGGCATTTCCTTTTTATAGGCCAGGCCGTGCTTGTACAACTGGATAAAGATCCACTGGGTCCATTTGTAATAACTGGGGTCAGTGGAATCGACCATGCGGTCCCAATCGAAGGAAAGGCCCAGGCGGTCCATTTGCTGGCGGAACATGGCGGTGTTCTCGCGAGTCACTTCTTGCGGCGGGCGACCGGTGCGAATGGCATAGTTCTCGGTAGGAAGGCCAAAGGCATCCCAGCCCATGGGGAAAAGTACGTTCTTGCCCTGCATGCGCTGGTAGCGGGCGTAGACATCGCCGCCGGTGAATGAAAAGGCGTGACCGATGTGCAGTCCTGCGCCTGATGGGTAGGGGAACTCGACCAGGCAGTAATACTTTTCCTGGTCGCTGAAATCCTGGGCATAGTAATCCGTCATAAGGGCAGCCTCCGATTAAGAGACATTATATCAGGGTGCAACATTTTCTCAGTTCTTTTCTGGTTTCAGCGCAGGGGAAACGCATCAAAACAGGTGTTCAAAGCAAACGCCTCTACCCTATCGGGCTAAAACAATCGAAACCATCCACGCGGGGTTCAAACCCCGCGCTACGCGGTCCAAGCCTGCTGAAGCAGGCTAAGAAGAATTCTTAGATCCGTCAGATCTTGAAAGATCTTCTGTTTTAGCCCACTTCAGTGGGCTTGAACCTCATAGCGCGTGAGTTAGCTTCGCTAACTACAGCTTCAGCCCCGCGAGTTATTGAACAGATGCTTTGATGCGTTCACCCTGGGTTTCAGCGGGACCTAACCCCAGGGCGATTGCATAAAAATCCTCACCCACTCCAGTTCTCCCTCTCCAAAACGAAAATCACGAGACAGGGAGGGGCAAATTGGGGCCTGTTAAATCACCTTCTCATACGACGGTCTTGCCGCGTACAGCCATCTGCGGATCAAATCTACGCGGAAGCGGTGCAGGCTGCTGCGCGGACCGGAGCGCCCGGTGATGTCGCGCGCTTCGGTGTTACCCAGCGCTTCCATGATCTGCTCGCCAGAAAGCGGGCGCCCGCGGTGTTCGAGGATGGCAGCAAGGTCTTCGATGGTGGCAGTGGTTTCGGTTTCCAGCCGCTCGGCCAGCGCCATCAATACCAGGCGCTGCTGGGTGGTCGATTCAGCCCAGATGTACTTGAAATGGGCCTCGCCGCGCTCCAGGATGCGATCTAGGGCGGCTTCCACATCGCTGACGGTGATGTAGCTGCGGTGGGTCTCATTGTGGTAAGCGACCAGTTCGTGGCATACAACCTGAGTGAAGTATGGGTGTCCGGAGGCCACCTGGTAGATACGCTCAATTGCCAGCGGGTCGTATTCCATACCGAAGGGCAGCACCGGCTCGGTCACCAGGCGGGTGACCTCGGGCATCTCCAGGAAGGTGATCTTGTGATAGATGGCAATATTGAACAGGATCGACCAGTATTCCGCGGCCAGCTCTTCCAGCTTATGCGTGCCGGCGAAGATGAAGTCTAAGCGGCGTTCGTGCTGCATGAGGTTGCGCAGGTAGGGGAAGATGTCGGCGGTGAGCTTGCCATCCTCCACGCGCTTCTGCAGTTCCTCGAACTCATCGAACATCAGCAGCAGGTTCTTCTCGCCCAGGGCGTCGTACACGCCGCGCAGGAATCGGCTGCGGAAGAAGAACTCCGGAGACTCTTCAAACTCTTTGCGTTCGGGCAAGTCCACCACAATGCCCTTATTCTCCAGGGTGTAGGCAATGTCATCGGCGATGGAGTAGAGGAAATCCACCTCGCCGCGCGCGGCTTTGCCCTGCATATCTACCAGCACGCACAGGTGAGTATCAGCCAGCTCGCCGCCCAGGCGGTACAGGATGGAGCTTTTACCGGTTCGGCGCTGCCCGTGCAGCACGATGACGTTGTTCTGGTAAGTTCCCAGCAGGTGCTCGCGCACAAAGGCAAACACATCCTTGCGTCCCACGAACATCTGCTCGCTCTGCAGGGGCGTACCGGTAACGTAGGGAATGGGGAAAATGCGCTGGAAGGGCTTCTCCTGCTCCACAAATTCCACCTGATCGGCAAATTCCAGCACATAATCGGGCTTGAGCGCGTCACCGTAAGAGACCGTCCAGATCAGACGCGTGGGCCCCAGCAGGCTGGCGCCGTTTTCGCCGCTCCCGGCACCGTCCGAACAGGTGTGCAGGGTCAGGTTGATCTCACGGGTTTCCTGGGGAGAGAGGATATCGAAACTCTGCTGGGCGCCTTCGCCAATCTCACAATCCTCACCGCCGCACTCGATCTGCACGCGAACCTTTTCGGCCACGTTGAGACCGCGGTTGGCCAGCAGCATCGTCAGCGCCATCTCGGGGGCGCGGATGATCTTGCGCGTCTTCAGCTCGGCGGTCACTTCAGCGCGGCCCTGAACATCGCGGATGGTGGCAAGGATGATGCCTTCCCATTGGTTCACCAGCAGGCGCAGCGCGTCGATCTCGGGCAGCGGAGCGGCATAGCCCTCCACCGCGCCGGTTTTGCAGTAGATACGCGCCTGGCGCAGGCTTTCCAGGGCGTTACTCAGGAAAATGATGCGGGTGTTGAGGTCATCCACTCGCTCAACCTTTTTTAGCTCCAGCAGGGGTTTGGTTAACAGCTCGCCGGTTTTGACCAGCGGCGGCACCAGCGAAGAGGTTTGCCCCTCGGGCAGCGGGTTGAGCACGGCAATCTGGGCCACGGTGCGCGCTGAAAGGCCCTGATCCAGCGCGCGGTGCAGAGCGAGGACCTCATTGCGCAGCTTCCAATCCGGGTGCTGCTCCAGCGCGGCGGCAATCTCCGCAAAAGCGCGTGGCGCGAGGTCGGGGGTGACTGCCAGGGTATGGTACGCCGCCACCAGGCGGGCCTGGTCGGGGTTGGAACGCAAATCGAAGGCGAGGTGCTCCAGCACCTGCACGGCGGAGCAATCTTTTTGGAATAGGGCATGCAGCCGCGGCAGAAGCTGTTCAGGATGATCGCGGAGCAGGCGCTGCTGCAGGCGCGCGCGGTCTACCGGGCGCAGCTTGAGCAGAGCAAAGATCAGGGTGTAGAAAATGCCCTGGATTGTTCCCCAAATGGTATAGCCCAGGGTTATTACCAGAATTACTGGCAGAGGCAAAAGGTAAATGAGCAGCACACGCACTTCAGGATAGACGAAAAATTGTTCGAAGACACGTGCCTCTACATCCACGTGCACATTTCCCATCGCCATGAACTGGGGCAAAAGCACCAGGGAGAAACGCACAACGCTGGTAAGCGTTATCGAACTGAGCAGGCCCACCATGGTCCCGGCGACGGTGGCGGCAAACACGCGCGCGCGAAGAAAACCGGGCGGGTTTTTGGGCAGCAGCGCGGCCACCCCGCCCACGCCCATCACGACCACGCCAGAAAGCACTGCCATCACTGGCAGCAGCGCCCACTGGAAGTGCTGCAGCGGTACGCCTTCTACGGCCTGGGCAAAAATACTGGCGACCCACAGCCCGGTGTCGCCCTTGTCGCCGTTGACGACCACTGAGTTGTTCGATAAATCGGTAACGATCAGGATCAGCGCGCCGACGACGCCGGTGAGCAAACCGGCCAGCACCGGCTCCTCATAGTTGCGGAACCACAGCCGCTGCCCGTCGCGCGCCTGAACCACATCCATCAGCGAATCTGGGGACGGCGCAGTGTGGTGCTTGCGGCGCAGGCGGCCCACCAGCGCGCCTTCCAATCCACCCAGGAGCAGGCCGCCCACAACCGTGATGAGCAGTATACGCATCTGCCCATACAGGCTGAACTTGGCAAAATCAATCAATTTGCTGTTATCGTACACGGTAACGTTGATATAGGTAAAAACATCCAGCAGGCTGGCGCCAGCCATCACCGTGGCGGTAGGCGACACGACGAAGATGTAAATTATTAGCCCGGCAAAGGCCCCGCTGATGGCCCCACACAACAGCCCCACGCGGGCCGAGGTCGCCCGCGCGCGCAGCGCCGCCAGCGTTCCCACTGCGAGCAGGATCAGGGTAGAAATGGCGGTGAGGACCATCATAATCGGCTGGGTAACCGAAAGGCGTGTGCCGCCCAGGAAGGTGAAGTCGCCAAACATGCGCTCCATGACCATGCCGAGGCGGGGCAGCGCCCTACCGATAAAGATATAAAAAGCCGGGAAAATGTTCGCAAGGCTGAGCAGCAAACCCAGCCATGTTCCGGTAATGACGCTTTTCCTGATCACAGGCAGCCTCCTGCGGCGGAAGGCGAGGCTCCATCCAGCACCCCTGCCAGCGCGTCCACGAAAGCCGTGGCGCTCTGGAAGCGGTCGGAAGGTTCCTTGGCCAGTGCCTGGCGCATGATCTCATCCACTGCTTTCGGAAGAGATGGCTGGAGCGCACAAGGGCGCGGGGGGTCATCCGTCATGTGCTTGATCAGCACCGCCACGGGTGTGTCGGCGGTGAAGGGCAGGCGCCCGGTGAGCATCTCAAACATCACCACACCCAGCGAGTAGATGTCGGAGAGGGGCGAGATGTCGACGCCGCGCGCCTGTTCGGGCGACATGTAATCGGGCGTGCCAAGGGTTGTGCCGGTTTCGGTGAACTGCACCCCTTCTAGCATCTTGACCACGCCGAAATCGGTCAGGACAGCGTAAGGCTCGCGGTTGAACCTGACGGTAGCCAGGGCGGGGTTCTCTTTTTCATCCGCGCGGGCGCGCCCGGCAGAGCGGGTGAGCAAGGCGGAGGAATGGGGTGGTGGTGCATCCTCCAGCGGGCCAAAGGCCGGGTCGCGCAGCAGGATGTTGGCGGGCTTCACATCGCGGTGCACCAGCCCGAAAGCGTGGGCATGGTCGAGGGCTTCGGCCACCCCGCGGCTGATGGACAGCACCTCGCGGCACGACAGGCGCATAGGTGGCAGCCCCGCACTGGGCGTCCCACCTACGGGGGGCAGATTGATCTCCGCATTCAGCCGGACCGCCGCGGGCAAATCATACGGCGCGTTTTCCAGGTCGCGCAAACGGGCCTTGAGTGTCAGCCCGGGGATGTACTCCATTACCATATAGGTGATTGCGTCCAGCGTGCCGAAGTCGTAGACCTGGACGATGTTGGGATGGCGCAGGCGGGCCACGGTGGTGGCTTCACGCTGGAAGCGCTCGATAAAGGCCGGGTCGGAGGCCAGGTGCGCCGAAAGGATCTTAATTGCCACGTAGCGGTCGAGGGAGGGCTGGTAGCCCTTATACACATCGGCCATCCCGCCACGACCAATGGGCGAAACCACCCGATAGGAGCCGAGCGTCTTGCCGGTCAGGTCGCCGCTACCATTGGAAAGCCCGCTACCGCCCAGTGGGAAGCTGGCGGAGCGCGTCGCGCCGCCTTCCGCAAGGGTGACCTGACTGGTGTGCTGCCGCTGGAGAAACTCGGCGAAGGTATCGCAGAAAGGCACCGGGCGGTTATTCTTTTCCAGAACCAGGTTTCGGGCGCGAAGCACGCGGATTTCGTGCTCAGAGGCCTGGCTCAGTTTGACCAGCGCCATCTGTTGGGTGGGAGTCAACTGGGCCCACAGATAGCGGTAGTGATCTTCGGCCTCGGCCAGAAAGCGCCTGCGCACCTGCTGGGATTCCTCGGGGACGCGCGGCGCGCCCAGACCGGGAGTCTCGAAAAGATGGAAACCGGCCAATTGAAGGAAGAAGGGGTGCGTGCCGCCCAACTCGCGGGCCAGGCGCAGTTCTTCGGGGCTCAGTTCCACCCCGGCCAGCCGGGCCGTCCCCGAGAGCAGCTCGTCCGCCTCGGCCTCGTCCAGCACGGCCAGCGGCAGTTCGGTGAAGATGTTGAAGAAGGGCGAGGAAAGCGTGTCGGAGTGCTCAAAGGTTACCTCGTACAGGCTTCGCTTGGAGGCCGTCAGGTACACCAGGCCCAACTCGCCTGCCAGGCTGCGCAGCTCGCCGTAGAAATCGGTCTCGAAGCGCGGGTTTTGCGCCAGCGCTTCAAATTCATCCAGGCAGAGGGCGATTTCGTACCCCGCGTCGCGCGCGCGGCGCAGCAGGCGGCGCACCTGCATAAAGCGCACCTCACCCTCGTCAACTACCTTCCGCATGGCTTCGGTCAGTGGCGCATCGGATACCCGCGCACTCAACCGGTCAAGCACCTCGCACCAGAAGTCGCACGGGCTGGCAGAAGACATGGCCTCCAGGTCGAAGTACAGCACGATCTGCCGCTCGGGGTCCAGGCCGTAGCGGCGCAGGCCCTGCTCGCTGCCTACATAAGTCAGCAGCGATGATTTGCCAATTTTCCGCTCGCCTACGAGCGAACGGCACTGGTGGGTGACGAGGGCGCTGTACAGTACATCTACTTCGCGCCTGCGGGCAAAGAAATAATTCGGATCGCTGATCCGCTGGCGGTTGTAAAAGGGGTTATGGTTCATCCACTACCTGTAAGTGATCGTTGTTGTATGGCACAATGAAAACGCGTAGTAACGTTATGCATTTCCCCCACTCGGGTAAGAAAATTTTCTGGTGCAGATATACGAAGATCCTTCTTATTATACGGAATACCAGTGTAAAAGTTTCAAGCTGTAATTAAGATGCAAACCAGCGCCATGAAGGGAGATCCACAACGTTTTTATAGAACTACCTGGCAATAAGAACTACTAACCAACAGGTCACCCTGCACCGGAGCCCGGAGGCGCGCTCAAGCCACTGGCGCTTAATAACAGGCACCGAACGAGGGAACAACCTGTACTGTTTGCCCCATCCAACAAGAAAATCTCATACAATTTAAAGAAACTTTTAATTCGTCTGTCCCCTTTTCACTGTGCCAGCGTTAAGTATCAAGAACGCGTTCAAAACAACAATGGCCGGCAAAAAGGGAAAGCATGATTGAGCTATCCAAACGAAAAAATCCATCCATAATGCACTCCGAGAACCTCACCGCACTCTCTAACACAGCCAAAAACGATCCCACCGCTTTTGGGGAGTTATACGACCACTTTCTCCAGCCGGTGTATCGCTACATCCGCAGCCGGGTGGCAACCAATCAGGAGGCAGAAGACATCACTTCGCAGACTTTTATCGCTGCTTTTGAAGGCCTACGCGGGTACCGAGAGCAGGGATTCTTCTCTGCCTGGTTGTTCCGCATTGCCCGCAGCAAGCTGATGGGCCACTTCCGGCGCAGTAAAATCGAGCTGCCTTTAGAGACGCTTGAGAACCTGGGTGAAAGCGTGGATGCACTGGGGCGGGTTGCGCGCGACGAGGACGCGCGGAAACTCGTCCGACTGATTAGAGGGCTGGACGACGGCGACCGCGAGTTGATCCGCCTGCGCTATGTGGCCGAGCTCTCCTTCGCGGAAATGGCTGAGGTGCTGGGAAAGCGCGAAGACGCCGTGAAAAAATCGTTATACCGTTTGCTCGCGAACTTAAAAAGCCAGATGGAGTAACGCATGACTAACGAAAAGCAGTACCATGACCTTGAAGAACAGATCCGCGTAGCGGTGCGCGTGCCAGGCCCTAATCCTGAATTTGCTGCTCACCTGCGTGGGAGGCTGGATCGCCTGGTTGTGTCCGCAGAGCAGCCCCGCTCTGATCCAAATCGGACGCGCCTAGGCTGGAAACGCCTTTCGTGGGCAGTGGGTCTCGCGCTTGCAGTTATTATTATCACTGGCAGTATGCCAGGGGTGGCGAGCGCGATCCGGCAGCTGTTTGGCTATATACCAGGCATCGGACTGGTGGAACAAAACACCCCCCAGCGCGTGCTCGAAGCGCCGATAGCGATGACGCGCGATGGCATTACCCTAACAATCCAGCAGGTGATCGCTTATGCCGACCGGATCGAACTGGCTTACCGCGTAGATGGCTTAACCGCCCAACCAGAGGGGCAGCCTGATACGTCCATTTGCAGCGGGTCCGATATGTATCCAAATCTGGAGATGCCCGACGGCAGTCGAATTGAAGCGAGGCCGGTGGCGCTGGGCGGAGAGCGGCTGGCATCGGGGTATACCGCTGGTCACGCATTCGATGTTCCTATTCCCCCAGGAGTCGATGGCGCGGCCTTCCAACTTAAGTGCCTACAAGAAGCCACACGTGGAGCAGCCCCTGAAGATTGGGTAGTGCCATTCCAACTCGTTGCGGCCCCCCAAGATCAGCCAGTTGGTAAACTTCTCGAGCCAGGCAACGCGCCGGTGCGGACACAACCTGCAGGGAGCGATGTAACCTTCACCTTCCTGGGCGGCGCGCTCGAAGAAAATGGTTATCACTTCTTCTTCCGCTTCTCGGCCAATAACAACGCGCCCAATTTTCTCGCCGTCCGCCCCACCTCGATGTACCTGATCGACTCGAATGGGCAGCGGGTAGAGCTGATCAACGCCCTGCCCTGGTCCCCGTTTGATTACATCGACATCTGGGAATACCGCGCAGTTGATTCTCCCGCCCCTGGCCCGGTGAGCATCCACATCGACGGTGTAGATGTTTTCTACCTGGCGCAGGAAGCGAGCTTTACGTTCTCGCCCGGCAAAGACGCCCAGGTAGGACAGTCCTGGAAGTTAGATGAACATTTCGCTATCGGTGGATACAACCTGGTTGTGACCGCCGCCGAGATGGTGGAGCGGGAAGGCCACCGGGGATTTGAATTCGTTATCGAAACAAACCAGCCCGAGGTAAAGTTCAGTGCAGAACTGATGGATATGCACCCCACCAGCGAGCGCTTCTCAATGTGGTCGATAACTGGAAAGCCCGCGCCTGCCAGCGTGATTAAAACAGGCTTTCTGTATGAGACCGATGTTCCGGAAACCCTCCGGGCGACCTTTAACACCATCTACGTGCCGGTGAACGGCGCGTGGAGTGTAGATTGGATCCCACCCAAACCCTAAGTATCTATCCGAAAATTATGTTGAGCAGGACTTGAGCGCAGGCCATGTGAA
>CAYTHO010000113.1:0-14783 GCA_964437595.1 uncultured Anaerolineaceae bacterium | reverse complement strand
CGAGGGCAGCAAAGCTGCCCTCGACGATTACTTGGGAAGTTTATTCGTGCGCTTCGGCAAACACCAGCACTTCCAGGTTCTGGTTGTGAAGAACCGGGGTCTGGTCTGGCGCGGGACGCATGAGCTGGCCGAAGGTGTAGGCGCCGACCAGGGGAGTATCGCCCAGGGCGGTTTTGAGCACGTTCGATAGCTGGTTCTGGCGCGACTCGAAGAGCAGCTGCCAGGAGGCATCGATCAGGGCGACGGCCAGAAGCGGTTTGGCTTTGCCCAGCGCGGACAGCGCCGTTTTGACCGCCTGCACCGCTGAGTCGAGGCAGGCCTCGGGATCACCGGTCATCAGGTGCACGACGGAGCCCTCGGGCACCGGGGCGCTCATGCGCAGGGAGCCATCTACCTCAACCCGCAGGGCTGAGCGGATGAGCAGGTTGCCGGGGTCGGCCTCGATGAACGGGCCGGTCTTCCCATGGCGGGCGGGCATTTCTACCCCCAGCGGGTAAAGGCGGGCCATATCGGTGAGGGGTGGAAAGGCCCATTCACGGGCAGAATAGCCCAGGTAGCGGGCATAGATTTCGGCAGCCGGGCGATCATCGAGGGACTGCACCCATACGTCGCGCGTGCGGGTAGCACGGAAATAAACACCCAGGTCCATCCAGCCGTGAGCGAGGCCCACCCCCACGCGGAAGCGCCCGCCCAGCACCGCCGCCGCCAGCGCGCCTGGCCCGGCCTGGTTCTTTCCGATGCTGTAGGTCTTTCCCATGGAAGGCTCGCCGGAGGCCATGCAGCCTGCTACACGCACATCCAGCTCGCCGAGCGCGTTGCAGACCGGAACCAGGCTGCCATTGATGCCATCGGCAACGATGAGGATTTCCTGGGGGAGGAAGATATCTTGCTTGAGAGCCTGGATGAACTGGCGGGCAGTCGCCGGGCTGTCCTGAGCGTAGTTGGGATACCAATGCACCTGGGCCTTTAGATCGCTGCCGGTAATGAGCGCCACCACCACCGAGCGCGGCTGGTCGCCGTCGCCGGTGATGGGGTCGATGGTTGAAAAGCCCCACAGGGGTGTTTCGCCGAGCAGCGAGGTCAGGCCAGCCAGGACTTCCGAGATGGTGAACTCCTGCGATACAAAAACCAGCGCCAGGACCGGTTTGGCGGTTCCCAACTGATCCAGGGCGTGCTGGGTGGCCTGCATGGCGGCATCCCGCCCGTTGATTCCAATGCCTACGCCAAATACTGCATTACGCTTCATGCAAACTCCAGGAGGAAGTTTTAAGTCTCACTGATCGGGACGGTAAAGTGGAAGGTGGTCCCTTTGCGGAATTCGGATTCGAACCAGATTTTACCGCCCTGCAGTTCCACCAGGCTCTTGGTAATGTTGAGGCCAAGGCCGGTGCCGGTGACTTCGCGCGTTTTGGGATCATCGGAGCGGAAGAATTTTTGGAAGATCTTCTTCTGATCCTCTTCGCTGATGCCGATGCCATTGTCTTTGACCCAGATGTGGACCACCTCGGCGGCGCCGTTGGGGTCCCATTCGTTTTTGCAGCGCTCAGCGGCTACTACCACCTCACCACCAGCGGGGGTATATTTGTGGGCATTGGACACCAGGTTGACCAGCACCTGTTCCAGGCGGACTTTATCCGCCCATACCATAGGCAGGTCCTCGGGCATGGTGAGGTTGAGCGTCTGCTGCTTTTCTTCCACCTGTTTCTTGGTCGAGCGGATGACGGTATCGATCGAGTCAGAAAGGCGCAGCGACTTGAAATCGAGGCGCAGGCGGCCCACTTCGATTTTCGACATGTCATTGAGATCGGAGACGAGGGTGTTCATGCGCTCGATGTTGGCTTTGATGGTGCCGAGGAAGTTGGCCTGGACATCGGTGATCGGCCCAACCGCGCCAGCGGAAATTAGCTCGGTGTAGCCTTTCACGGAGGTCATCGGGTTCTTCAGCTCGTGGGCGACGAAGGAGACGAAATCGCTCTTGGCCAGGTTGGCCTGCTGGACCGCCGAGTAGAGCTGGGCGTTCGAGATGGCGATGGAGGCGTGGTCGCTCAGACGGATAAGGAAGTTCATCGCCTCATCGGCGAGCTGGCTTTCACTGGTGCTTTCGAGCAGCAGCAGGCCAATGGTGCCGGTTTCGCGGCGGATGGGAATGATCGCCTGGCTGTGGCCCTCGGACAGGACGGGGTGGAGATCGCCCTTGCCGTTGACGGAACGGCGAACGGGCAGGCCGCCCTCGACCGCTTCCAGCAGCTTATATTCGGCCAGGGGCAGGATGTTATTTTGCAGCGGCTCCAGCTCCTTGGCGTAGCCCTCGGAGGCCATTACCCGCACGCCAGGTGATTCTTCCTGCTCGAGCACGCCTACCAGCCCGGCGTGGGCCCCTGACTGGCGCATGGCCCATTCGAGGGTGATGCGCATGGCGGTGTTGGTATCGAGGCTGGCGTTCAGCTCGCGGTCGATGCGCTGCATGAACGACAATTCCTCCACGCGCGAGGCGAGGGCCTGGTCGGTCATGGTGTAGAGACGGGCGTTGTCGATGGCGACGGCGGCCTGAGGCGCGAAGGTGGAGAGCAAATCCTGATCGTCCTGGGAGAAGATGGAGCCGTCTTTCTTGTTGATGACTTCAATCACGCCCATGACGCGATCTTTGATCTTCAGCGGGATCACCAGCAAGCGGCGCGTGTTAAAACCGGTGTCTTTGTCGGTTTTTGAGAACCATTCGGGGAATTCAGAAATGTCATTGACGATGATGGGCTTGCCGGTTTTGATGGCTTTGCCAGCAATGCCGCGGTCGGGAGGGATGCGCTTGCCCACCAGGTCGGAAGGCACCGGGATTACCACTGAACGGAAGACCAGTTCATCGGTGGTTTCATCGAGCAGGAGCAGAGAACCGGCCTCGCAGTTGAGGATTTCGACCGCCGACTGCAAGATGGACTGAAGCAGGGGCTCGGTTTCGAGGGTGGAGGTGAGCTGGCGGGTAACTTCGTTGAGCGTGGTGAGCTGGCGAGCGCGGCGCTCCGTTTCTTGCAGCAAGCGCGCTTTGACCAGCGCGCCAGCCACCTGGTCGGCGATGGCCTGCAGCAGGGACTGCTGCTCGGCGGTGTACTCGACAACGGGGTCGGTGCAGCCGAGGCTGAGCGCGCCGATGGTTTCGGCTCCGGCATTCAAGGGCACGCCAATCCAGGCATACACGCCTACCTGCGAGGCCAGGATGCCGCGCTTCTGGCATTCCCGGTTGAAATCATCGGTGATGATGGAGCGGCGCTGGCGGATGATTTCCTGTTCCAGGGCATAGCCCGCCGGAATCTGGCGCTCTTCATTCTCCCGCACCCGGTCATCCTCTTCCAGGTAGAAGGGGTACTTGTAGCAGTCCAGGTTTTTGTCGTACATCATAATGTGGAAGTGCTGGGCCGGGATGATCTGCGTTGTCTGGGCAAAGACCAACTCAAGGATATCATCCAGCGATAAGGTGATGTTGATGCCCTGCGCGATGCGGGTGAGCACGTTCATCTCGCGCACGCGGTTTTCCATGTTGGCGACCACCTGGGCGCGCTCGATTGCCAGCGCGGCCTGGTCACAGAGGGCCTCAGCGAAGCCAAGCTGCATGGAGGTGTACGGTTCGCCGGAAGGGCGCGGCCCCAAGGCCAGCCAGCCCGATAGGCGCTGGCGACCGGGCAGGGGCACAAAAGCCTGCGCGCCGAGCAAGATCAGGCGCGGGCGGTCAGGCTCGATGGCGGCAGGCAGCGAGTCGTATTCGCTCAACATCAACGGGGCGCGCTGCTCGCTGAGGCGAATCGCCAGGCCAGAGGTGATCGGGAAGCGCAGGTCACTGGTGGGCTGCCCGGTGCCATCGGCGGCGGCAACGTACTGGTCGCTGAGGGGGTCGTAAATATAGATATGCAGGCGCGAAGGCGACAGGGCTTCTTCTACGTAGCGGCGCAGGATGCTGAGGATGCCCGGCAGGTCTACCACCCTGGTTAACTCGCCAGAGAAGGTGGACAGGCGGTCCTGGTAGGCGCGCTTGCCGCGGAAAAAGACGGCGTCAACGACACTCTGCGAGCGCTCGCGAATCCAGATCAGGAACAGGGCGAGGCAGAAGAAGATAAAGCCGGTGAAGAGCGGATTGTTTGGGGTAAGAAAACCGCCTACCAGGTTGCCCAGGCCAGCGGAGATCAGGGCATAGCCGACGGCAATCATCACAGACATCAGCCCATAGCGGATGCCGAGGCTGAGAATGACATCGGTCTGCACCATGCGGTAGCGTTGAACGGTGTAGCCGACCATGATGGGGAAAATGACCAGAGGAACCAGCAGTAAGGGCTGGAAGGCCCAGGTGACGTTGAAGAACTGCAACAGCCTGACCACCAGCAGCCAGATAGAAATGGGCAGGAAGCTGGCAAAGGAAGCAATGGCAACCAGGCGAATCTGCTCGCGGTCGTTTGGCCAGGTCATGTGGCGGTAGCGGAAGATCGACCAGACAACGATGAAAAGGAAGGAGAGACCAACAAAGGCGTATTCCAACTGCCAGGCCAGGATGTAGGCCGTGGGATAGCGGAAATCATACAGGCGGATGAGCGCGTAAAGGGCCAGCGGGATGGCAAGCAGGGTCCCCGCAATGGCCAGGATGGGGCGGCGCTGCACGACCGGGTCTTCACGCGGGAACAACAGCACCAGGCCCACCGCGGAGCCGCCGATCATGGCGACGGCAATCGTCCACAACCAGCTCATCACGTGGGTGGTATAGAGGTCGAAAAGCAGGCCAATGGCCAATGCAATGGAAACAGTGAACTGGGCAAAGGCACGACCGGATGGATGGTTGCGGCGGATGGCAAAGACCCACACCGCTGAGCCGAGGTACACCAGGCCGATCAGGTATGGGATATAGAAGAAACTGATCTTGTCCTGGGTCGGGAAAGCAGCCAGTTGAACGGCATAATCCGAAACGGTTCCATCGGTCGAGCGGGCCTGGATGGTCACGGTGTCGCCGGGCTTGAACGGCTCAAGTACGCCGAACATCTGCTGGGCAGTCATCACGGACTGGCCCTCAATCGAGAGAAGCTGAGCGCCGACCCGCAAGCCCTGGTTATATGCTGACCAGGCCGAGGCATCGCCGGATGGGCCGGTGCCATTGAACACCATGGTCTGTTCCACAAAGGCGCCAATAAAGGGAACCTGCATCCAGCGCATGGCCAGGAAGGGAATGATCATATACGTGATCAGGCCCACTAATAGGTAAGCCAGCATGAGCGCCTGGGGGAGCGTGCGATACCAGGCCGGTCCTTCAATGTTGGACAAAGGTCGAGTTCGGATATCTTCCATGAATTTCTCTATATTTAATAGTCAACGATACGGTTCGCTACCCAGCCTAAATAACAATGGAAAAGCAGCTAGAGGAATTATAAGTGTCCCTGCTCTAGTATACAAAATGTTTCTCTATTCGGGGCGCGTTTTTGCAAAAGTGAAAGGTAAAAAAGCCATTAAAATAAAAGGATGGTCGATGAGAGGCTCAGATGATAATGAAAGAAGATTTACCGCAAAGACGCAAAGAACGCCGAGGAAGAAAGAGAAAGGGACGCGAATGGTCAGACCGCGTGGGAGGCGTCATACCGGTAGGGGCGCAGCGGGACAATCAGGCGCCTGTGTTAATCCAGCCCCGCGCTGCGCCCGGTTGGGGTGATGAGAAGAGATTCACCGCAAAGGCGCTGACGCGGTGGAGCTGCGCGGGCGCGAAGATGAACAACTGCCAAGGAGGTGTGTGATGGAGAAGAGCGATTTGGTTTTGATGATGGGGTATAACCGTTGGGCGAATGCGAGGGTGCTGGCGGCGTGCATGCAGATGACGGCGGAACAGCTTGCGGCTCCGGTAGGGGTCAGCTCTGGGAGCGTGCTGGGGACACTGGCGCATATCTTATCCGCCGAGCGCATCTGGCGGCTGCGGCTGCAGGAAGGCGTTTCGCTCCACAAACGGATCACCGAGGCGGATTTCTCCGGGCTGGCGGACCTGGCGGCGCTGTGGCAGGAGGAAGAGGACAAAATGAAGGGCTTTGTCGCGGGGTTGGGCGAGGATGACCTGGAGCGGTGGGTGGAGTATCAGAAAACGAACGGGGAGAAGGAAGGCAATACGCTGTGGAAGGTGCTGGTGCATGTGGTCAACCACGGCACGCAGTTCCGCGGTGAGGCGGGGGTGGCGTTGAGCTGGTTGGGCAGATCGCCGGGGGATTTGGATTTTATATTGTTCTTGCGGGAGGAAGGGAAGAGATAAACCACGAAGGCGCGGTCGGATCGGAAGAGAAAAGATAAGAAAATAGAAGAAAGAAAAAAAGATTTACCGCTAAGACGCAAAGAACATGAAGAAAAAAACGCAAAGGAAGAAAGAAAAACTTATCGCTGATTTGAGGAAACTGGCCCAAGAATACGGCGGGAGTGTGTCACATTTCCGGCGGAAAGTGTATATTATAGATAACGATTCTATGATCTGGAGGTGTGGTGATGGCGGACAACGTTCGAGCGCCGAAGGTGGGGCGTCCGGTGATGCCGGATGGGTATGGGGTTCCAGAGAATGACCAGGGGCTGCTGCCGTGGAGCTACGTGGAACAGCGCATGGCAGAGGCGAAGAATTATTGGATCACCACGGTCAATCCGAAAGGGGCCCCAGCAGCGACGCCGGTGTGGGGGGCCTGGGTAGAAGGCAGGCTGTACTTCGATGGAGCGCCGGAAACGCGGCGCGGGCGGAACATCCGCAAGAATCCGCGGGTGCTGGTGCACCTGGAAAGCGGCGACGAGGTGGTGATTCTGGAAGGGCGGGCGTTGATCCTGGACGGCGCGCCGGAACGGGGGCTGGCAGAGAAGGTGGCAGAAGCGTACCGTGCCAAATACAGCAGACTGGGCTACAGCCCAAACGCCGACCAGTGGGACGGCGGCGGGTTGTTTATCTTCGAGCCAGAGTCGGGTATGGGCTGGAAGTCGTTTCCGAAGGATGTGACGCGCTGGAAGTTTGAAGATTAAAGCGGGCAAGGTCCGCATGGAACATGATTTTCAAGATGGTGATTCTGCGGGGAGACATAGGGCACACCTCACAACGAAGAGCTATGTATTGCTGGGCGCCTGAGACAGCAGTAACTGCCGGTGGACATCAGCCAGGGCTAGCGGCGCAAACTGGCGCTGCTTAATGAGCCTCATAAGGCGATCAGCCTCACGCCATGCCAGTTCAAAATCCAGGGCTGTAATTTCGCCGCTTTCGCGGGCTACCAGCAGTTCTTCGGCATCTTTCAGTTCGATATCCAAGGCGGGCGAGACGACCAGGTCCAGGTACAGGTCATCCATCCAGGGAATCCCGTCCTGCCCAACGCCAGTCTGTGAACAAATGTCGATGTACCAGGCCACGAGCTGAGCGCGATCATTGTATTGGGCGGTCACGGTAAAGTGCTCACCGGCGGGAAACTGCTTTAGCCAGGCGTATCCCGCGCCGGCAATACAGGTTGGCTGGTGAAAATATTCAACGAACAGCGGTTCGCGAACGGCATCCATGCAATATAGGGTGATACAGCCCTTGAATTCTGGGGAATCCAGGGACAAGCTGTAAAAACGGTTTTGGAGAATGCGTTTCCACCCAGGGAAATTCGCGAATTTACGATCCATTGGGTTCCTTGCAAAACAAAGAGAGATTTCCTAACCTGTGGATCTTAATGGTTCAAGTATACTTTACGGCATGAAAATTGCGATCCTATCTGACATTCATGGAAATACCATCGCATTAGACGCGGTGCTGGCAGATACCCAGGCCCATAAAGTCGATGCTTACTGGATTCTGGGGGACCTGGTCCTGGACGGTCCAGACCCGGTGGGCGCTTTACAGCGCCTCAGCGCGCTACCTAACAGCCGCTTTATCCGCGGCAACACAGACCGGTATGTGACCAACGGGGACCGCCCGCCCCCGCACCCGCACGAAATTGGCCAGGATCGCGCCCGGCTCGATCTATTTGGAGAAATCACCGGCACCATCGCCTGGACCCAGGGCGCCATCACCGTGACCGGCTGGTTCGAGTGGCTGGCCAGCCTGCCGCTGGAACGCCATGAAAACCTGCCGGACGGCTCGCGCTGCCTGCTCGTACACGCCTCTCCTGGCAAAGATGAAAGCGCCGGGGTGAGGCAAGATACATCCGAGGATGACATTCAGCGGTTGTTCCAGGGATGCGAGGCGGATCTGATCTGCGTTGGGCATACGCACCAGCCGGTATATCGAAAAATCGGCAGGTGGCAAATTCTGAACCCCGGATGCGTCAGCCTTGCGCCTCCTGCGTTTCCACAGGCAAGCTATGCCCTGCTGAAGGCCAGCCCCCGGGGCTACCAGGTGGCGCACCGTACCGTGCCGTACGATCAAGAAAAGGTTATTTCTCAGGTCCAGGCCATCCATCACCCCGGGGCAAAGTACATTTTAGATCATCTGCGTTAAATGCCGACATTCAATTCCAGGGACCGCACTTGTAAATTCTAACCGGTGTATAATGCAGATATGCCTGGTACACAATCCCGCTGCGAGGAGGAGATGCAATGGTACGGGTGACGGAAGACCGCGAACAGCGCCTGGTGGATGTGGTGATTACCGGGTTTGCCAGCACCGAGGAGATCACGCGGGCGGCAAACGAGATTAAGGCGACGATGAAGCACTACGGGCCGGAACAGGCGCTGCTGCTGATCGACCTGGTGGGCTTTACCCCAAAGACCACCGATGTTCTGCCGGTGCTGCGCGGGATGGGCCGGGACGTGGTCTCTTTCTTCCGCAAGGCGGCGCTGGTGCAGGAGTTTTCGATGAACTTCCAGGGCGGACGGCGGGCGATCGAGCCGCCGCCGGGGTACAAGCTGCCCGCCTACCCCACCCGCGATGAAGCGTTGAAGTACCTGCTGGCGGAGTGATGCGGTACTATCCTGGCTCAGGGAGCGACACGGCGCAGGTTTCCCCGTCCGCTGCCGCCTGGGCGGGGTTTCCATTAACGCGCTTTCTGCCGCCGCTGGCGCCCGGGATGGCGGCAGCCTGGCTGGCGGAGAACGTTCCGCCGGGAAGCTGGTTGCTCGACCCGCTGGGGGCATCTCCGGCGCTGACGTTGGAGGCGGCGCAGGCCGGCTACCGCGTGCTGGTAGCCAGTAACAACCCGATCCTCAGCTTCGTCACCGAAACGCTGGCCCGCGCCCCGCGCGGGGCCGATTTTACATCGGCGCTGGCGGAACTGGCGATGGCGCGGCGCGGCGAAGAACGGCTGCAGCAGCACATCCAAAGCCTGTACCAGACGGCGTGCGATTCGTGCGGCGAGGCGGTACAGCCGCAGGCGTATTTATGGCGCAAAGACGAGGCGGAACCGTTCGCTAAGCTATACGAATGCCCGAAGTGCGGGCAGAGCGGCGATCACCCGGTGACGCAAACGGACCTGGACCATTTAAAGGCAATGGGCGGCGATAAAATGCAGCGGGCGCGCGCGCTGCAGCGGGTGATCTTGAATGAAGAGGCGCACCGCGGCGATGTGGAAGAGGCGCTGGAGAACTACCTGCCCCGCCCCTTATACGTTCTGTTCACGCTGGCCAATAAGGTCGAAGGGCTGGGGCTGCCCCCCGAGCGGACGCGCTTGCTGCAGGCACTGTTGATCTCCACCTTTGACCAGGGCAGCACGCTGTGGCCGTGGCCGGGCGGGCGATCACGGCCCAAGCAGCTTACCGTACCGCCGCAGTTCCGTGAAAACAACCTGTGGCAGGCGCTGGAGGAATCGGTGAAGGAGTGGGCGCACGCGCCCGGGCCGATCCCTGTGACGCGCTGGCCAGACCTGCCACCAGAATCGGGAGGCGGCGCCGGTAATACAGGCGGGGGCGCGATTTGCCTGTTCCGCGGGCGGGTAAAGGCGCTGATGCCGCTGCCCGACACCGTGCGCCTGGGGGCAGTGCTGACCGCCTTCCCGCGCCCCAACCAGGCATTCTGGACGCTATCGGCGCTGTGGTCGGGCTGGCTGTGGGGCGCGGAAGCGGCCCTGCCGCTGCTGAACGTGCTCGACCGGCGGCGGTACGACTGGAACTGGCACACCACGGCCATCCACAGCGCGCTTGCGGCAGTCGCCGCGGGGACGGCGCCCGAGATACCCTTCTTTGGTTTGCTGCCCGAACTGGCGCCGGGGTTTCTCAGCGCAGTCGTCACCGCGGCCAGCGCGGCGGGCTTTCAACTGGAAGGCCTGGCCCTGCGCGGCGAGCAGGAGTTTGCCCAGGGATTATGGCGACCGGACGAGGCCGCGCGCACGCGGGCGGCTGAGCGGGCGGAAGCAGATGCGCCGGACGCGGCGGAAATGGAAAATGCCGCGCGGGAGGGAATCCGCGCCGATTTGCAGGCGCGCAACGAACCAGCCAGCTATCTGACCGAATATGCCGCCGGTCTCTCGGGCATGGCGCGGGCCGGGGCGCTGCCGCGCGGGCTGGGCAGCATCCCCGGCGACCTGCTCAACCGGGTGCAGGCCGCGCTGGCGCGCACTTTCGCCGACCGGACCCTGCTCAAGCTGTACGGGGGCACGGCGGACGAAGAACGCGGGGCGTGGTGGCTTGCCAAAGAGCCTTCATCCACCATGGAGATTCCCGGCGGGCTGCCCCTGGCGGACCGGGTGGAAATTGAGGTGGTGCGTTTTCTACAGCGGCAGGCCGCGTTCACATTAGAGGCGCTGGACCAGCACGTGTGCGGGCAGTTCCCCGACCTGCTGACCCCACCCCTGGACCTGGTGCGCGCGTGCCTGGAGTCGTACGGCGAGCAGGTGCTGGCGCGCGTGGAAGCAGAAGCGGGCGTGGGGGCGGGCGTGGAAGCCGGGCCGCACTGGCGCATACGCGAGAATGAAAACTCCGCGGCGCGCAAAGCCGACCTGCAGGAGGTGCGCACCGCGCTGAAGCACATCGGGCAGCAGTTGGGCTATACGATCCGCGAGCACGACAACGCACTGATCTGGGAAGCGGAAGGCGCGCCGGCCTGGCGCTTTTACGCCATGGCTTCCAGCATTATCAGCCGGTATGTACTGCCAGCGCCAGCCTCCCCCGCCGGCGGGCAGCGGGCGCTGCTGATCCCCGGCAGCCGGGCGCAGTTGGTGCGCTTCAAGCTGCGCCGCGACCCGCGCCTGGCGGAGGCGGTGGGCAACGCGGAAATGCCCAATATGCTGTTCCCGGCGTGGCGCATTATCAAATTCCGCCACCTGCGAGAGATCGCCAGCCGCCCGAATTTAAGCCTCACCACCTGGGAATCGATGCTGGATGAGGACCCGCTGACGGATGAGGCCACGCAGATGATGTTGTTTGGAGAGTAGAGAGTAGATTGTGGGGATTGGGGATTGGCGATTAGAGATCCGTCGATCGTGGAACAGGCGATCAGGGAAGAAGGATTAGAGAGCTGGCAGGGTGCGGATGCAGAGGATCGGTCAGTATTTACCCAGATCGAGGCCCCTGTCGATGAAGTACTGGTAGGTGTCGTGGTGGACGTTGTAGGGGATGGAGTGGTCGCTGTGGAGGACGTAGCCGTACTGGCCCTTCACGAGCGGAATTTTGGCCTCCAGCTCGCGGTCAATCTCGGCGCGGTCGTTGTTGTAGAGCACGCGCACATCGATGCCGCCCATGAATGACAGCCGGTCGCCGTAATTCTGGTACAGGCGCAGCAGATCCATGCCCGCTTTGACCTCGATTACCTGCAGGCAGTCGATGCCGGCTTCTAACAGGCCGGGGACCAGCGGCTCGACAAAGCCGCAGGAGTGCAGGATCACGGGCAGGTTTTTGGAGTGCGCCCAGCCGATGGAGCGCTTGTGCCCGGGCAGGAGGATCTCGCTGTACATTTTGGGCGACATAAAGGGGTGCTGCTTGTAGCCCATATCCTCGTAGTACCAGATGCCGTCCGGGTAGCCTTCCTCGGCGAAGAGGATTTCCTGGAGGGCAATGGTGAGGTCGGTATAGGTTTCGACCATATCGCGCACCCAGTCGGGGTCGAGCTTCATGCCCATGAGCATGTAAATATGCCCGGTGATGTCTTTCATGATCTCGAAGACGTTGACGCCTGACCAGCAGAAGAAGCGATTTTTGTCTGCGGCGGCGCGTTTAGCGGCGCGGTATGCGTCAAAGTTGATGCGCCGCCGGTCGGGGACGAGCAGGGGTTTGGCAAAATCCTCCCAATGCTGGCGGTCCTGGACGTAGAAATCGATGTGCTCGGGCGTGCTGGAGTGCAGCTTGTGGTTGCGCATGGTGGCGCGGTTGCCGTTGAGGGTGGTGATGGTCTCCTCGGTTTCGGCCAGCACCTGGGGGACAAAGTCGAGGTCGGCGGTCGTATCAAACGGCCAGCAGAGCTGCAGGTCAAAATTGAAATGATCCTCGTAGCTCTCACCGGGCTGAAGCCAGCCGCTGGCTTCCCAGGCGGCGCGGGTATCATTCCAAAAGTGCTCGAACACGCCAATGCGGTCGACCGGCTGGCGTTTGAGGATATTGGTGATGCGTTCAATTCCGGTGAGAGGGTGCATGGGAGCCTTGGGGATTAGGGATTAAGGATTGGGGATTTGAGATTGGAGATTGGAGATTAAAAGGATTATAACTGGAATGCAGAGCCAGCAGGTATCAAAATCGCCGCGGGGGCGCGGCGATTTTGTTTGCTTATTTGCGGATCAACGGTTATATCGATAATTCGGCGGGGTCCGGGCCGAGGAGCGGGGAGGCGGGCGGCTGCTCGGCGCGCACCGCTTCGAGGGCGAGCAGCTCGCGGTAGGTCAGCGTCCAGGTGGTGGAGTAGAAGGTCTCAACCAGGCCGCTTATGAAGAGCATCGGGAGGAAAATGACCGCCAGGAGGATGGGCACCCCCACCGCGCCGCCAACGATGAAGGGAGTGGCGCCCTGAGCAAAGAGATTGGTGATGCCACCCACAAACAGGGCGGGCAGCCCGCCAGCAAACACCCCAGTGGCAGCCAGGATCAAGAAGACGGGAATGGTAATCACGGACACCACGATGCCGATGCCAAACAAGATCAGGCCCATGATGATCACGTCGCCCAGGCGGCTGCGCAGGATGCGCCAGCCGCTGGCAAGGCCATCGAACACACCTTTGCCGGCCAAAACGATTTCGCGGCGAACCATTTCCGTCAGGAGCGATATGGCGGCTCCAACAATGATCATGGTCAGGATGAGGAGCATCGCCAGGCCAGCGGTGATGACAGTACCAACGATACCGGTGGTCTGGTCGCCAGTCAGCCACAGCAGCAGGGGCGCCGCGGCCAGCAGCAGGAGCAGGACAAAGACAATGGTCCCGACGATGAAGAAGAGCAGGTCGACCAGCCAGGTGCGGAACGCGCCGCGCGACCAGCCCAGGCGAAAGCCTTCGCCTACCGTGACGCGCTCTTCAGCGCTTTCATAGCGGTCCACCATGCGCATCAGCGAAGTCTGCGACAGGTAGCGCAGGATGGTAAAGGCGATGCCGATGATGACCAGCAGGCAGATCAACCCAACCGCAACCGCGATTATGGTATTGATCGTTTCGCTGGGGATATTCGGCCATGGGAAATTCGGAAAGTTGCCCGGCGTGCCGGGTTCCTGACCGCTGGTTGCTCCCGAGCCGCTGCCACCGCTACCGCCGTTTCCGGCGGAGCCCGCGGTGGTCAGGGCGACCAGGATACCAAATACCCACAGCGCGCGGTAAAAGCGGGTTACTTCAAATGCACGTTTGATAATACGTAGATGGTCCATCAAAACCTCCAAGGGTAAGGATCAGGCGCTCAAGCAATCCGTCGAACAGGAGCGGTAAGGTAATTCGCAGTGTGTAGGTTCATCGTCGTTCTGGCGTTCATTGACTTGCAGCCTTTTCGTTTATTTTCAATAACAATACGTAATCTGACCGTTCTTTATTCAACAGCTCATCGTTTCGGTAATTAGAGCGCGGCGGGGGCTTCGGCGCGGGGAGCGGTGAGAGCCAGGATTTCGCGGTAGGTCAGCGTCCAGGCAGAGGAAGCAAAGACCTGCGCCAGGCCGTTGACGAACAGAATCGGGATCGTGACGATGATGATGAGGATGGGTATGGCAACGATGAAGCCAATGATGATAGGCAGCTCGCCCTGGGCGAACAGGCTGGCGATCAGCCCGGCGGCAAGCCCCGGCAGGCTGGCCAGCGCGGCGCCCCCGAATAACAGGAAGAACGCGACCGGCAGGAGCACCAGGGCCAGGGCCAGGCCGATGAAGATCAGGGCCAGGGTCATGATGATCGCATCACTGGCACGGCTGCGGAAAACGGCCCATCCGCGGCGGAACGAGTCGAGCACGCCCTGCCCTTCCAGCACGCAGGCGCGGTGGATGAAGGGAACCAATACAGAGAGCACGATCACCGCTACGATGAACAATGCCAATACGATCAGGCCCAGGAAGACGGAGGCCGCCACACCCGCTACCTGAAGGCCTTCACTATCGGTCATGAAAGCGGCCAGCGGAGCGGCGGCGATGCCAAAGGCAAGCATGAACACGACCGCTACAGCTACAATGGCTAACAGATCAATCAAGAAAACGCGCAGCGCGGAGCGGTTCCAGCCCAGGCGAAAACCCTGGCTTACGCTCACCTTTACAGCGGTGTCTTCATAGTCGTTGACCATGCGGATGAGGGCGGTTTCAGCCACCGCGCGGGCCACGGTAAAGATCACGCCCAGCAGGATCATCAGCGCAATGATCAGCGCCACGATAGCGGTAAACTGCGGGTCGTAGACCAGCGGCTGGCCCAGCCCGGCCATGCCGGGGTGACCGAGGAAGCTGCCCCCACCGCC
>CAYTHO010000112.1:0-14829 GCA_964437595.1 uncultured Anaerolineaceae bacterium | reverse complement strand
TTGGTTCGTGATCATCAGCTTTGGCGTCCACCGCTCGTTTCTTCCGCAAAAGCGGTGGTTTGACTCCTTTTACCTCTTGCTTTTCAACACAGTTGCTTTGTGCTGCGGTCAAACTTGCTAGTTTTAACGCGGCATTCACATTAGATACATATGGGAATTTATATGTTGGGCCACAGTTTTCCTGGGGAAAATCTATTTTACCTGTGGGTGCAGCTAGTTTTAACATGGGATCTTATATCGCTCAAGATGGACATGTTCCAACAGAAATTGAAATGGAGGACTCACTTCAAGGATTCTCTGCTAGTGCAGGGACAATAGCTACTGGAGGTTTGAGCTTCAGTCCAACTGCAAAGACAAATAAGGTAGCATATTACATGGTTGGTTTGCCAGAACTATTTTCTTTAAATTTTCAGTATAACTATTTGATTCACGATTTTTCACCTTGATAATTTTTTCTAATTTGTCGTTGGAGAGGTGTTTATGGGAGTGTTATCACAACTAGCAATTGGATGTGGTTTATTTATATTAATTCCAAGTTGTACGTTTGGGATCGGTTTATGGAGTATATACCATTATATCGGCATGAAGCGAAAACTATCTGGTATGTTATTCGCTTTGCTAATCGGTCTTATTGCTTTTGAAGCATCTTTTATAGGTATAGCAATAGATCCAAGATGGAATAACGACTGGAAAAGTTTATTAACCACGTCAGGATTGATTGCGATTGCAGCTACTTTTTTTGTGTTAATTTTTACACCCCTATTTGTTCGTTTGATAAAGGTTGTAAGTCGATGACTATAGGGTATCAGTGCTTTGAATAATGGTTTTCCTTTTGTATGGGAAGTTAATAGTAGCTTAAGGATAAGTAGTTTGACAATGTCACATTCTCACATAAGACGGAGTGACAAATTTTAATATAACATTTCATGGCTTTCAGACGACTTGAAATTGGCTATTACTAATTCCAAAATAATGTTTAATATATGGAATTGCGTGATCGAAATGTGCAAAGGGAAGGTGAAGTCGGTCAGATTGGTTTACAAACATGGCCTTACCTGAAAACTGGACACCAGGCAGGGGTAATTGCTTGGCTCGATTATTAGATGCCGTAATCTTACAACAAACATTTTCACAGGTGATTCATGTCACACATCACAACGTTTGATATTTGTTATGAAACACGAAATAAAGTATCGATCCGTGAAATCATTGATCTGTATTTGTCTTTTGGTTGGTCCATTGATCAACATGGGTATATTTCAATCAGGCCGCTTGGCGATAAAGATGATTTCGATTGGATCGAGCTCAGGGATGAAAAGAAAAATGAGTTTGATGAAATTTTCAGGATGAAAATAGAAGCAGGAGAAGATCCTGCTGTGGCAATGACCTGGGGGACAGAAGATTTTGTGTTTACATTTTTCCCCAATGAAAACAGGATTAATTGTCTTCTTATGAGTCAAAAAGTAAGGCATCCAGAAGTAAGTGACATTGTCGATGTAAACAGATATTTAGCGTTGCTCTATAAACCACTCCAGGTTGAGGGTGTGGGCGTCTCTATGGTACAGTTTTCTGAGCAGATGTAACGGGAAGGTTTCAACAAAGCTACTCTTTGGTTTGCAACTACGTCAACAACGGCAGATTAAGCATCAGGGCGACCTTTCGCTTTCCGCAAGCGAGATTTTCGTGAACGGGTTCGGTTCACCAGATGCGTAACGACTAATTGGGCTGCCTCTTCAGAGGAAAGTTGTGGCAGCGGCAGGGCAGCTCGCAGCAATTCTCGCACATTACCAACTGATAATTGTGGCAGAACCTCCACCTCATACTTTTGAAGAAGCGTTGGATCTTGCTTGAGGCGTTGCTGCCAATCTAATCGGGTTTCGGTAATGAACCAACTCGCCAAGATGGTCAACGCCAGATGATGTTCCCAGGCACGGTACTTACGGGCCTGGAATTCATCCCAGCCCAATTCATCTTTGGCATCCTGGTGGGAGCGTTCGATCAGATAGCGTTGCGATTTGCGCCAGGCCATCTGTTCCAAGGAAAGGGTTTCGGGGGCATTACTCAGAACATAAGTGATTTGCGCCGGATCTTTGCGAATGAGCAGCCATTCCTGACGAAGTGCGGGGCCAGGGTAGGCGACCCAGACCCGACAGCGCGCAAACTGTGCCTCTAAAAAGCCGCGTTCGTTGGGACGCAACCGGATCGTCTCCCATGACAACGTGGCCTGTTGTTCAATAGCCTGAACTTCAAGCGGATTTCCTGCAATCACTGGATTCTTACTCGGTACGCCACGTTTTTGGGTGAGTGGATAGACGATGCTGGGCTGTTCTAAATACACCTGGGTGTTGGCAGGTATATCGCCATAGTATTCCAACTTAGCCTGATCCAATTGCTGGCGTAGCGCTTCATTGCGCCCGTACAGACTATCCATCAGTACCGCTTGAAAAGGGATCTCCCGCTTGCGCACTCGTTGGATCATCTGCCAGCCCAATTCGGGCTTGGTCTGAAAGCTCCGCTGTTGCGGAATCCCTACTTCTTTCCGCTTCTCAGTCGATTGTTCTTCAAACCAACGGGCGGGAATAAACAGTTCGCCATCGATCCAGGTATTGATCTGGGGGGTAACCAAGGAAAGAAAGACACCCACCTGGCTCATCTCGATCTTCCCTAACCGTCCATTGTGCTGTCGTCCGGATCCGGCGCTTTGCTCCCCAGCCTTTTCTTCGGCGCTTTCGTCTAGTACCAAGACGGCTTCTTGAAACGCCGGATGGATCTTTATCTCCTTTTGGATCGCCTCGATCAAGGCGGGACCAGACCAAGGCGAATTACTTATAAAATGCTGCAAGTTTTGTCCTGGCATCGCTGTCTTCCGTCCTACATTCGCCAGGTTGCGCTTGGTTTCCATCCGCAGCAATCCGCCCAGATAGCCCAAACCGTATTCACTGGTATCCCGCGTTTTGGTTTGAGTGTAACTTCGGAACCGATCATAAAATTGGGTGAGCCGTTCTCCCAAATGATCCACTTCTTCCAAGGAGATGCCCCATTGTTCAATCGCTGTTCTGGCTTCCATCGTTTCTTCATACCACTAATTTATGCCACATTTTATCCTTTTCGTCTAATGTGACATTGTCAAACTACTTGCAAGAAAATCCTTGAAAACATGATATTTCCACTATAAATAATTATTTTCCTCTTGCTCTTAGGCTCGAATTTCACTATGCTATACATGATATCGTTTGCTTACCAGGCGCAGAATGCCTTTACGCCTTCGTGCATTTCAACGATTACATTTGCCCTATAGGAAAGGAAGGTTTACATGCATAAATGCAGCCATACAACCCGGCATCACCCGCTCTTCTGCATTATTCCTCCGCACATGCTTGAAAAGATTATTGAAAACGGCACGCCTGAACAGCGCGCCTGGGCTGAGAAAACCCTGGCTTCCACCGTGGCCATGCAGCACAATCGCGAGGCTATTGCGAAAGGAGAAATCCCCAGCGGTGGCGGCGTGGCGATGGAACCGGAGACTGCCGCAGGGGGCAATAAGCAGCGCTTCGTGTACACTGCCAACTTTGGCAGTTCGCTCCCCGGGCAGTTAGTGCGCCAGGAGGGCAGCCAGCCATCCGGCGATGCGGCGGTGGATGAGGCCTACGATGGCGCCGGTTATACCTACGACCTGTTCTGGAACACCTACCAGCGCAACTCGATTGATAACCAGGGTATGAACCTGGTGCAGACGGTGCATTATCAAAAAGGCTACGACAACGCTTTTTGGAACGGCACGCAGATGGTGTATGGCGATGGCGACGAAGACCTGCCTGAAGCGGATCGCCTTTTCAACCGCTTTACCGCCGCGCTGGATGTGATTGGACACGAGCTGGCGCACGGCGTAACGCAGTACGAGGCTAACCTGGTCTATTCTTACCAGCCAGGCGCGCTGAATGAATCGATGTCGGATGTGTTCGGCTCGCTGGTAAAGCAGCGTCAATTTAATGAAACGGCTCGCAATGCGGATTGGATTATCGGCGAAGGGCTGTTTACCTCGAACGTCAATGGGGTTGGGATCCGCTCGATGATGGCGCCTGGCACGGCCTATGATGACCCGGTGCTGGGGAAAGATCCTCAACCAGGGCACATGAACGATTACGTCAATACCGTCAGTGATAACGGCGGGGTGCACATCAATTCCGGCATCCCCAACCGCGCATTCTATGTCACGGCGTATGAAATGGATGGGTACGCATGGGAGAAGGCCGGGCGCATCTGGTACGTGACCCTCACCGACCGGTTGAGCAGCACGGCGAATTTCCAGGTGGCAGCGGAAGCCACTTACCAGGTGGCGGCGGACTTGTACGGCACGAACAGCCTGGAGCAGATGGCGGTGCAAAAGGGCTGGGCCGAGGTTGGGATTACCGTGGGGCAGGTGACGCCCCAACCGCAGCCCGGCTGCTTACCGGCGCTGCTGGGGTTGTTCCGCCCAGCGAACAGCTCTGGGAAGAGGTAGGGCCGTAGGGGAGCGGTAAAGAGATAACAGGAGAACGCTTTGTCTCTTCCCTCAATCATCCATCGTCTGGGCGCGGGCTGCGAGGTGATACGATGAACATGTTCCGCAAATTGCTCCAATTTATGCAAGGCGATCGTTTTGAGGGCAGGGATGAGCCTGACCCTTCCATCGGGAGGTGGAAGATGCGCATCCACTTTGTGCGTACGGGTGGCTTTGCTGGAATGCGGCTGGCGAACACGATCGACAGCGAAGAACTTCCTGAGGAGGAAGTTCAGGCGCTGGTAGATGAGCTGGATAACGCGCATTTCTTTGAGCTGCCCACATTTTTGAGCGGTGGAACCGGCGGCGCGGACCGTTTTCAATACGAGATTACCGTGGATGACGGCAGCCAGCGGCACACCGTCGCGGCGGGAGAGTCCTCGCTGCCCGGCAATGTGCAGCCGCTGGTGCAGCACCTGGAGCGGCTGGCCCGCACGAACCGCAAATAAAAATGGAGCAGTCAGCGCGAATTGTCGCGCTGACTGCTCCATACAACAGCAACCTGCATTTACCGGAAGAGCAGTTTGGCGGTGCGGTCGAGCATGTTCACGCCGCGGACTTCGGTTTCGAAGAGCGGCAGAACGGAGCGAACCTGCCCGGCAAAGAGCTTATCCACCTGCTGCATATATTCATCCTGCATGGCGACCCGGTTTTTGACAAAATCGGGGGAGTCCGGCTGGATGCAGTCGCGGTCGATGCGCATGTTGACAATCACGCCGCCGACCGGGATGCCGAACTCGTGGAACCAGTTGATGAAGCGGGTGATCACGGCGATCGGCAGGGCCTCTGGCAGGGTGACGAAGAAGAAGGAGGTCAGCGTTTTATCTGTCAGGAGGTCTTTTGCCCGGCCCATGCGCTCGCGCAGGGTGACCAGGTATTCCATCAAGGGGTCTTTCTCTTTCTTCTTCTTTGTGTACGAGAGCAAATCTTTGAGTGAGACGGCCTCTTCGCGGCTCTTCACCATCTTATTGACCCACATGGAATACACGCCGGACATGCCCAGCAGGCGGCGGGCATTGGCAGTGGGCGCGGTGTCGAACACGTAGGCATCGTACTCGTCTTTGAACATCAGCTCGATCATGTTCTCGAACATGGCCGATTCTTCAAAAGACGGGTTCATGGTGGCCGACTCAACAAACTCATCCGCCTTGGTCTTGATCTCGGCATACTTGAGGAACCACTCGATCTTTTCGCGGATTTCGTTCTTGGACTTTTCGATGGTTTCCTTGGTGTCGATCTCGTAGGCGAACAGATTGGGCACTCCGTTGACCGGGGTGGGTTTGCCAAACACATTCTGATCGAGCATGCTTGACAGCGAATGGACCGGGTTCGTGGAGGCCAGCAGGGTCTTTTTGCCCTGTTGGGCAAACCACATCGCCGCGGTGCCAGCCAGAACGGTTTTGCCCACGCCGCCCTTACCGCCAAAGAAGATGTATTTGAGGTTCGGGTTTGCGGACAGATACTCGCGCATGGTTGCGTCGCTCATTCCTCACCTCCAAAAATCACGTTAGCCAGCTTCTCAATCATGGGCAGGCCGGTAATGTCGCGGTCGAACTCAGGGGCGCGCGCCAGCACTTCGCTGCCAAACAGCCGGTCGATCTGCTCCAGGTGGCCCTTCTGCATTTCCATGCGGTTGCGCAGGTAATCGGGGATGTTTTGGCCGGCCAGTTCGGGCGGGATGACGCGGTTGACCACATAACCCGACAATGGCACGTTGTATTTGGAAAACAGCCCGACTGCCTTTTGCGTATCGAGAATGATCATTTCTTCCGGGACCAGCACAAAGAAGAAGGCGGTCTTCTGCTTGTCGGTGAGGATCCCCGAGGAGGTGTTGATGCGGGTCTTGATGTACTGCAGTTCCTTGAGGATTTGGTCTTCTTCTGATTCCTTGTTGCGCTGCATTACGGAAGCAACCTGGGCATACTCGGCCATTTCGGCGCGCAGGGCGGTGATTTTATCAATCCACTCATCGTAGACGGAAGCCATGCTCAGGTAGTACAGGGCGTGGCCCAGCGGAACCAGGTCATAAATGTAATAATCATACTCGCCGCTGATAACGATATCCACGACGGCGTCGAAAATGGCGCTCTCTTCCATGGCCGGTTCGGCGGCGGCGGCCTGGATGTAGTTCTCGATCTCCTCCGGAATTTCCTCCATTCCGTACATATCGCGGATTTTCTGGCGGATCTCCTCCTGATAATCTTTGATGCGCTGGTCGGCGTCGATTTCCTGGGCATACAGATTGGGCATGATTTCTACCGCGCCCTTGCCGAAGATGTCGCGTTTGAAGATATCTGACAGGCTGGCCTGCGGGTCGACCGAGAACACGAGCACTTTATATCCCTGTTTGGCAAGCCAGTATGCGGTGGTGGCGCTAAAGGTTGTTTTGCCCAGCCCGCCTTTTCCGCCGAACATCAGGTAACGCCGGTCTGGGTATTTTTTAAAGAAGTCGCGTAGAGACATGGATCTCTCCTAAAGTTAGGCTAAGGCATCCGTCAGGTCTTTTTCACGCAGCATACGGCGTTTCCAGGTGCTGATCTGCGGCACCACGTACGGCAGCAGTCGCAGGCTGTAATAGGGCGGCAGGATCGGGATCCCTAGCAGATCGCCCATGGTGATGAGGATGAAAAGGTGCTCCATGCTGCCGCGGGTTTTCAGCGCATAGCGGGCCATATCGTGGCCGGCCATGCCGTAGAGCACGCTTTTAATATTATCGAACCAGGATCGTTTCTTTTCTTCGTCAGCCATTTCATTGCTCCTGTAATCGTGCTGTTTATGATGGCTGGAAAGTACATCCAGCCATCATAAACAGCCTTAAGTAATCTCCTGATCGCAAAGATCGGTCAGGTCGCGTTCGCGCAGCATACTCATTCGCCAACCGGGGAGGTTGGGTATGATGTACGGCAGCAGCCGGAGGGTGTAATAGGGCGGCAGGATGGGAATACCCAGCAGGTCGCCAAACACAACCAGGGCAAACATATGCTCAAGGTTCGAGCGCTCTTTGTTTAGGTCACGCACCATTTCGTAAATGGTTGCGCCGTAGAGTATATCCATACCAGCGCGCAGGGCGCTGGCGAGCAAGCTGCGCAAACGCTTTATAGTGATCATCAATCAGCCGGAGCCGGGGCAGCGGTCTTCTTGGTCTGGAGTTTCTTGAAAGCGAAGTAGGCATCGTAGGCCAGCATGCAGGCGGCGATGACCAGAACCAGGCAGATCAGGCCAATGATGACGTTCGCAATGGTCACCTGGCCGACCGTCAGCTTTTGCGCGGTGGCAAGCGCCTCGGCTTTGGCCAGGTTGATGAAGAAGGCTTCGTAGGCCTTATACAGCAGCGCGGCGATAGTGGTGATAAACATGAACAAGAACGGCCACAGCGTCCACTGGTAGTTCTTGCCCTTCGACATCAACCACAGGGTCGCCAGCAGCAGGGCCAGCGAGGCCATGAGCTGGTTCGCAGCGCCAAAGACCACCCAGATCTGCAGGAATGGGACGATCCAGATGAGCAGCAGGGTGAAGAGCAGGGCGATGATGGTGCCGATGTGCGGGTTGCGCAGGGCGGGGATGCGATCGCCCAGGGCTTCCGCGCTGGCAACGCGCATGAAGCGCACCACCAGGTACATGATGGTCAGGGCCATGAGGGTGAGGAAGACCGAGCCGTAAGCCACGCCGAAGCCCTGGCCTAATGCGGCATCCAGGCCCCACTGGTTCATAAATATCGAGAGGCCCTTGGAGAAGACCGCGGCGGCTGCACCAGCATCTTTATATCCCTGATAGCTGCCAAAAGCAACGGTGGCGCACAGGAAGGCCATGACGGCGAAGAACATTTCGAAGAACATGGCTCCGCCGCCCACATACAGGGCATCGGTCTCTTTTTCCAACTGGCGCGCGGTGCCAGAGGAGGATACCAGGCTGTGCCAGCCGGATATGGCGCCGCACGCGATGGTCACAAAGAGGATGGGCCACAATGGCCCCAGACCGGCTACGTTAAAGGTGGTGAAGGCGGGAAAATCGCCCATGCCGGGCCGCCAGATGAGCAGGCCGATGATCCCGCCCAGGATGCCGATGGAAACAATCCAGAACGAGACGTAGTTGATGGGCTGCGCCCAGCGCCAGATGGGGAGAATGGCGCCCAGGTAGCAGATGATCACCACCAGCAGGCTGCCGATGAACTTGGCCTGGGTGACGGAGAGGAATAAGGTGGGGCCGGTGGCCATCTCTTTGGTGATGCCGAACAGGCCGGTGAACATGGCCTTCACACCCGGCAGGGTGCCCAGCCAGATGCCAACGAAGGCCAGGATAACGGTGATGACGCTGGTGAGGATGATATCCACCTTCCACTTATACGTCATCTGCCCGGCCAGCACACCGACCAGAATCACCAGGATCACCCCCAGCGGGACGGCCGGGTTGATCATCAGCCCAAAGCCGACCTGCGTTCCAAACGCGCCCATAATCAGCAGCAGGTAGAAGTAAATGAAGGTGATTAAGATACTGCGAGAGCGGGGGGAGATCAGGCGGTAGCTGAGGGCACCGAAGCTCTGGCCCTCTTCGCGGAGGCCGAGCACGATGCTGGTGTAATCCTGGACCCAGCCGATAAAGAAAGTGCCGAGGACGATCCACAGTAAGGCCGGCAGCCAGCCCCACTGAACGGCTACGATTGGACCAACGATTGGACCGAGCGCGGCGATGGACTTAAACTGGTATCCAAACAAAACATTACGATTGGCGGGGGTGAAATCCACGCCATCCATGTACATCTTCGCGGGCGTTGCTTTCTTCGAATCGGGCCGGATAACATTCCTATCGATGGGTTTCGCGTAGTAGTAGTATCCAACGCCGATGGCCGCAATGCCGATAATTAAAATTACCAGCGCATTCATAGGCTTCCCTCCATGGAAGGTAAAAGACAGGCAGTAATGGGATGGACAAAACAATGGGGGAATACATCAGGCAGTTGTTTATTCGATAGGCCCTCCTTTGCAGGTAGGTTGAAATACCGGTTACTCCTGCTGGCGCGCAAAAACGCCATGCCACCTAAAAGCGAAGGCCAGGAAAAAACAGGCGCCAGGCTTTTACTGGGGCAAAGGTACCGATAAACACAAAGGCAGCCAACAATAAGCGCCAAAACACGGGGATTGCGGAGTGCAGTGACCCAAAGCAAACGCCCCGGATGTAATCATCGGAAGAGGGCTCTATTTACAACATTAATGGAGGCTGCAGTTTTCACTGCAAGTGATAAGAAGATTATACAGATTAAAGTAAGAATGTGCACATCCAAATATTCGAAAATATGCTCAATTCGGATGGCAAAAACTTAAAAATCATTTGTTTCGGATAGCGGAATGATGGTGATTGCGCTACACTATGTGGGAACTAAATTCTCTGCGATCGATTTCAGGAGGAACGGATGGATTTGAACTCTCCATTTCTGCTGCTCTTTATTGGCCTGCTGTACATCATACTGATGGGAGCGTTGTCCATCCTGCGGCGAGAGGGTCTCTCCATTCGCTTTGCGGTTGAGGGCCTGCTGTTGATCGCTTTAATCGGCGGGCTGGCGTTTGCGACTGGCTACGTGATGCACCCGGTGCTCTTTCTGATCCTGCTGTACCTGGTGACCATGCGCGTGCGGTTGATGGTGGACCTGGGGAACACGTTTGCTTCGCGGGGCAACCTGGCTGCCGCCGAGCGCATTTATTCACTGGCGCAGCAGCTTGGGCCGGACCCGGTCAGTCGGGTGAATGTAGCCATCAACCAGGGCGTGGTGCGCTTGCAGAAGGGCGAGATCGACAGCGCGATTATGATGTTCCAGGAGGTATTATCCGCCAGCGGGAAGACCAGCCTGGGAATCAAAAATGAGGCGGCCTGCCAGTATAACCTGGGCGTGGCATACCAGCGCAAAGGCCTGGAGAAAGAGGCGTCCAGGGCGTTCAATGCGGTGCTGGAGGTTTGGCCGGTTTCGGAATATGCGCGGCGGGCAGCAGTGGCGCTGGCGCGGCAGGGACATGAGGTGAAAGAGGAATAATACGGGACTGGCAGCATGGAATATTACGGCAACCCGCGCCTGCTGCAGAACATCAGCGGGTTGGGCAGCGTGCGACGTATGGATGCGTGATGCGTATATAATTTAAGTTGATACATGAACTTCTAAGATATACATTTCTGGAGGACGAAGATGGAGCGTAGAACTCGGACGAGTGTGGTTGGGGGGCTTTTGCTGATCTTGCTGGGACTCTTTTTCCTGGCCTACCAGGTGATGCCGGACCGGCTGGCCTGGCTGCGGATCGACATGAGCTGGCCGTTGATTGTGGTGGCCGTGGGCGCTGGCCTGCTGATCTTTGGCCTGCTGGTGGGTGCGCCGGGAATGGCTGTCCCGGCCTGCATCGTGGGCGGGATCGGGGCGCTGTTGTACTGGCAGAACGCGACGGGCAATTGGGACAGTTGGGCCTATGCCTGGACGCTGATCCCTGGCTTCGTCGGCATCGGCACTATCCTGGCCGGGCTGTTGGGCGAGGGCCGGCTGCGCGACGCGCTGGAAGGCGGCTTCTGGATGATCACCATCAGCGCGGTGATGTTCGCTATCTTCGGCTCATTCCTGGGCGGGATGAACCTGTTCGGCCCGTACTGGCCAGCTCTGCTCATCTTGCTGGGCGCCATTATCCTGGTGCGAAATCTGATTCGGCGGTAAGCGATACATGGAAAAGCGCCAGTGCGACCCGGCATACGGAGCTGCACTGGCGCTTTTATTTACGCACAACGCCTTCTTTCCAGGCAAAAACGGCGGCCTGGGTGCGGTCGGCCAGGTGCAACTTGCTGAGAATATTGCTGACGTGCCCCTTGACGGTATTTTCGCTGATCACCATTTGGGCGGCAATTTCGCCGTTGGAGAGGCCGTTCGCGACCAGGCGCAGCACCTCCAGCTCTCGCTCGGTTAGCCCGGTATAGGGGTTGAACGCTGCGCTATTCTGGGCTGCCTGCCCGCCATGGATTTCCTTGATGAGGCGGGCCGCGACGCGCGGGTGGAGGGTGGCCTCTCCAAGCGCGGCGCGGCGAACGGCAGTGGCCATTTCATCCATTTTGACATCTTTCAGCAGGTACGAGATGGCCCCAGCGCGCAGGGCAGGGAAGATGTGCTCGTCCTCATGGAAGGAAGTCAGCACAACTACCTGGGTGCGCGGGCTGACTTTTTTTAGCTGGCGGGTTGCTTCAATGCCATCCATGCCCGGCATGAGCAGGTCCATTAGGGCAACATCGGGGGCCAGCTCCGCGACCATGCGCACCGCCTCCTCGCCGGAGGCAGCTTCCGCGACAACTTCCAGGTCGGGCTGCGCGCCCAGATATGCACGCAAGCCCTGGCGGACGACTTCGTGATCATCAACGATCAGGATGGTAATGAGTGGGGGCATCATCGGTTTGTGGGCAGTTCATTGGTTAATCGGGGAAGGGTCATATCGCGCATTGGATACGCAGGGTCGTGCCGTGGGGAGCCGTGCTGGTAATTTCGAATGTTCCGTCTGGCAGGTGCTCGGCGCGCTCACGCATTGAGCGCAGGCCAACTCCGGGTGTGGGAGCCAGCGGATCGAAGCCCAGCCCATCATCGCAAACCACGAGAAGCAGGCGATCTGGCCCAAATAACAAGTCGATCTTCACGCCGCCCGCCTGGCTGTGGCGGGCAATATTTGAAAGGGCTTCCTGGATGATACGGAATAACGCCTGTTCGGTCTCCGGGTTCAGGCTGCGCTGGTTCTCCACGCGGATTTCGAGCGGGATGCCAGCCTGCTGGGACCAACCCTCCCCCCATTCACGCAGCGCGTTGACAAACCCCTTGTTTTGCAGCGCGGGCGGGCGCAGTTCGTAAATCATCAGGCCAAGCTCGCGGCGGATTTCGTCAAGCAGCGCCTCGGCTTTTATCAGGTGGCCGCGGGCAGTGGCAGGGCTGCTTTCTAACAGGGTTTGAGCCGCGCCCAACTGCGCCGAGGCGGCAAAGGCCTGCTGTTTGACGCTGTCGTGCAGGTCGCGCGCCAGGCGGTTGCGCTCTTCGATAGTGGTCAGTTCCTGGACCTGGGCCGCATAGGCGGCTAATTTTTGGTGCGCCGCGCGCAGCTCGTCGAGGAGGGTTTGAGTTTTGTCACGGCTTACCTCAGCCTGCCGCTGGAGAAGGTAAACATAGCCGAAAGCAAATGTAGCGATCACCTCAGCCAGCCCTGGGTAAATGGCCTGGCCAAGATCATCGCCGATAATGACTAAAACTTCCATCAAGAATGAATAGATGCCCAAGACGATGATTGCCGCGCGGAAGGGCAGCAGTAGGAAGGCCGTGGGGCCAAAGATAATGCCAAGAAACATAAATTCCGGGTTGATAGCCGTCAGGGTAAGCAGAATCGCCGCTTCGACCGCCAGGTACGCGTATTCAATTTTTCTGCGCACCGGCCAGAAAGAAACCAGCACGACCAAGGAAAGGATTAGACCGGCGATGATCCACCAGATCAGGCTGAAGGGCGGGTAGAAGCTCATCCCGTGGAAGGCTAGCAAGGCAATCAAGAAGTATTGGATGAGGAGGGTTACGGAACCAAAGCGCAAGGGGATCATTGGTTTGAAGATAGCATTGATTGAGAAATCGGTCAACGCTCAATTCGTGAATAGGGAATTGACATGTCACTTTTTCTCTAACAACAGCCATAGTGTTATGGCGGATAGGGCAAGGATACCGGCATTGATCATAAAGGGAACAACCTGCCCGTAGGCATCGTATAACCAGCCGCCGGCCAGCGGGCCGATGACCGCTCCCAAGCTGCCAGCGAGGGCGTAGATGCCAAAAATGCGCCCGCGCTGGTCTTCTCCGGTCAGGTCGGTGACCAGAGCCTGGCTGGCGGGATCGCTGGCGGCAAAGCAAACCGCTTCGACCGCCCAGAGGATGGACAGCGCGGCCAGGCTACCCATGTTCGGGATGAGGAAAGAGACGATAGCGGCGATGAGCATAGCCAGCACCATCAGCGGCTTGCGGCCAAAGCGGTCGGATAGCTTGCCCAGGCGGGAGGGAAGTAAAGCCCAAACCAGCGCCATGGGTATAAATGCCATGCCCAGCACCTCGAGTTCGACTGGAAACTTCTCCTGCAAGAAGACCATCAATATCGGGGAGAGCATGGAGCTAGAAGCCGCAGTTACCATACCAAACAGCATCATGATAACCAGCGAGCGGGTACGCAGAATGTGACGCAGGCCGTCTGCCAGGCCGGCATCCTGTTTATCGAGCGCCGCCGGGCGGGTCTCCGGCATGCGCTGCCAGGCGAGCAGTACGGCCAGGCCGCCAACAGCCGCGTAACCGATGAAGAGCGGCTGCCAGCCGGACTCGAAGCCCAGGGGGATCAGTACAGAAAAGCAGATGAACGTGCCGATCATGCCACCCTGATTTGAAGATTGGGATGCGCGGCCAAATGCAACTCCACGTCCGGCAGCTATTGCCAGGTCGGCGATGATGGCATTGACGGCCAGCCACAGCAGCGCCGAAGCGATACCCTGCAGCACGCGAGCAATGACCAACCCCGCCAGGGCGGCTGAGAAGGCAAAAGCGACCATCGATAAACCATAGGCGGCCAGCCCGGCGATGAAAAATCCGCGCCGGCCATAGCGGTCCAGGCCAGCGCCAACCAGCGGGCGCAGCACAACCGTCATCAGGGAAAATACGGAAAAGAGCAGGCCAATTTCCACCGCGCTAGCGCCGATCTGCTTGCCGTATACCGGCAGGACGAAGTTGAGCACGCCAAACGGCAGAGAAACCAGCAGCAGGGCACGGTTCAGGGTAGCTAAATCCCTGGCTGACGCATTGTTGTCGACAGAAGTTTGGGCTGAGGTAGTGGCCATTCTTTACTCTGAGAGCATCATTAAAAAATGTCATACATTGAACGGAGATAGAAGTTGAATCTCCGTATGCATTTGTTTGGATCATAACGCAGCTTCTATGATTTTACATCCTACTGAAGGATGGTGTCAGCCAACCATGGAGATGGGTTATCCGCGTTTTTTATACGTTTTCCCCTTGTGAATTATGCTAATTCGATATATCATAGCCTTGTTGTTAAGGAACCCTTTTTTCTACGCAAGTTCAGTATAGAGGAGATACGAATGAGTAGAGGAAGCTCGACACGTGTTTTGTTGTTTGGATTGGTCATATTGACCATGATCCTGGCCGCCTGCACCCCGGCTGCCACACCTGCTCCCACCACAGCCCCTGCCGCCCCGACTGAGGCGCCCGCTGCTGCAACCGAAGCGCCTGCCGCCACCCCCACCACGCC
>CAYTHO010000111.1:0-14913 GCA_964437595.1 uncultured Anaerolineaceae bacterium | reverse complement strand
TTACGCTTTGATTACGCTGAAACGTAATCATGCTTTTGGTTGGTCGAACCCTCTAATTGGGAAATAGAAATCTCTACTTCCAGAACAATCTACTGATTAGTCTGCTCCATCACCAGCTTGAGAATCTGGAGGGCATTAAGATTCCGCACCGGCCAGGCCTTCTTCATATTCGATGTCTTGTCAAAGCGCGTGCTGGCGTAGGTCAGGTGAATGCCATCGTGCTGCAGGCCCTTATGGGGCAGCTCTTGCACCGCGGCCCAAAAATTCCACACCGGAACCTGGTATTCTATTCCCAATTTGGCGATGGTGGCGTTAATGTAGTGATCTTTCTCCACGTTATCCGCTTTGGTGCCTAACACCGGCAGCACGCCCTGTTCGATCGAATACTCGATCACCTTGCGCATATGCTCTTCGAAGGTCTTGGGGTTGTTGGCGTCGTTGGTCCCCAGCGTCACCAGGGCCACAATCGGGCGGTTCAGGCGGTATTCGCAGGCCAGCGCGCCTTCGTTCTTCTCGCATACTTCGCGGTTGGCCCAGATGGGCGCGCGCAGCGATGCGGCGGTAAAGCCCTGTTTGGCGGCCAGGCTTGGGCGCGCGAAAGAACCGCTGTAATACGCGATCACCGGGTTTAATTCGGCTTCGTACGACCCCAGCGCGTAATGCTGCTCGCCCTGGTCGAAAATTTCCAAAAACCAGGAGGCCTGGCTTTCGCAGTCGCCCACTTTGGAGAAGACGTGCGCATCGTTGCCTTTCGCCAGCCCGTTTTGGATGATCTCGATGGCCCGCAGGCTGAGGGTGGGGATCACCGGCAGGTCTGTCCAGGCGGCGGGATCGAAGGTAGGGGTGGGCGGCGCGGCAGGGGGGACGGTTGGCGAGGGAGCAAGAGTCGCGGCAGGCTGTGGGGCGGCCTGTTTTGTGGATGCGCTGCCTGGCAGGGCCGTGAAGGTGGGGGCCGCGGCGGTTGGCTCAGGCGTGCTGGCGGGCAGTTGGGTAACAACCGGTGAAGGCTCGGCGGGCTCCGCCTGCTGCGGACCGGGCTGCGCCGCGCAGCCTGCCGCCGCCAGGCACAAAGCTGCTACCAATAATAATTGAACCACCGTTTTTACCACCATTACCTCCAATCCCTAATCTCTAATCCCAAATCCCCAATCCCCAACCTCTAATCCCCCATCTCCCCTTCCGAATCCCGATCGATCTTCCAAAACAGCATCTGATCGGTAGCCCGGGTGAGCGCCATGCCGGCTTTCTGCAGCACGCGCTGTGAGGGCAGGTTGCCGGGCAGCGTTTCGGCGGTCACCGTCTGGCAGTTTGTGCTGCGGAACGCCCAGCGCACCAGCGCCCGGACGGCTTCGGTCATGTAGCCGTGGTTGCGGTAGTTTTCGTGCATGGCGTAGCCCAGCTCCACCGTGCCAAACAGGGTGGGCGCGCCCTTGAAACCGCATACACCCACCGCCACCCGGTCTTCGGCGCGCACCAGCAGGAAGTACGTGTACCAGGGGTGCATGTGGGGTTCCGCGTGATCCATGCGCGAGATCTTAATCGTCATCGCCTGGCGCGATTCTTCGGAAAATACATCCGGAGAAGCCTGGACCGCCAGGCTGGCCGACAGCCGGTCGGCGTCCGTCAGCGCCATCTCTAACTGCTCGCGAGTCAGCGCGTAAAGGATCAGGCGCTCGGTTTTGATCATCACCATGCTGCAGCTCTCCCTTACCAGCGAAGAACAAACCACGCTCTTCTTGCGCGTCCGGCTGTTCTACCGTCACCCCATTATACGCGATGAATTCTACCAGAGCAAAACGCGCATTCCCCGTTTATAACAACCCCTGCCAGAGCTGGTACACCCCAAACGCAAACAGCGCCAGCGCGGAAAGGCCAATCAGCGCGCGGTTGACTTTTGGCCCCAACTGGCGGGCCGCGCCGAACAGCACCACCAGCAGCACCAGCCCCCCAATCATAGCAAAGTAAAAGCCGAACAGGAAGATCAGGCCGCGGGCGGGGGCTTCCTTCCAGCCGTTGACCAGCACCGGACCCGCCAGCATGCTCCAAAACACATACGGCCCCGGGCTGAGGAAATTGGTCACCACCGCCTGCCACAGCGTCTTGCCAGTTTCGCCGGGCGCCTCCAGCGGCTGGTAGCTGCGGTAAGCCTGAAAGGACTTCCAGGCCAGGTAGATCACGTAGATTCCGCCTACAATGCGGATCACCCGCAGCGCGGCGGGCGGCATTTGGGTCAACAGCAGCACCATCAGGAGGATAATCGGGCCATCGGATAGCAGCGGCGCCAGCACCGCTGGGAGCGTGCGCCGCCAGCCGTTCTTCAACGTTTGCCCGATGATAAATGCCTGGAACGGCCCGGGCGAAGCCGTGGCGGACAGCCCTAACGATAAACCTTGCAGCAAATAAGCGAACATCTGTTATACCGTCTTGTCTCTGTTGATGTAGCGGATCAACCCAACGCTCAACACCAGGCAGCCCGCGGCGGTAACCCAGAACATGGGCTGGATGCCCATCTGCTTGGCCAGGATGCCGCTCAGCCAGGGGCCGGCGAACATGCCAATGGCGTAAACGGCCTGGTGCAGGCCCATAGCGGTGGTGCGCTGGGAGTCGTCCACGCTCTCGATGCTCATGCCCATGCACAGCGGGTAGCCGATGCCGTTAGCCAGCCCCAGCACCACCTGCGCGACGATCACTACCGCCAGCGAAGGGGCCGACGCCAGGATCACCGTCCCGCCCAGGAACAGCACGTAGGCGGCATACAGCAGGCGCATATTGCCTATCCGCCTGGCGATGGCTGTGGTGAGAAGGTTGCCTCCCAGGCTGACGGCCAGGTTGAGGGTGACCAGCAGGCTCAACAATGTGTCGGCGGCCCCCATGTCGCGCGCCAGGTTGGGCAGGAACCCGAAGGTGGTGGACCAGGTCATATACTGCCCTACCGCGCTGAGCAGCGCGGGCAGCAGCACATCGCGGCGCAGGATCAATTCGCCGGTGGCGCGCAGCGAGGGCCGTTTAGGCGCGCGGGCTTGTTCGCGCACCGGCAGGGTGACCAGAATGGCCAGCCCGGCGACGCCCGCCGCCACGAAAAATGCCAGGCTGTAGCCGCCGCTGTTGTTCAGCGTGCCGGTCATCCCGGTAGCCAGCAGCCGCGCCACGCCGTTGACCGAGGTCAGCAGCGCCGTGGCGCGCACGGCGTCCACAGGGGGGAACTGGCTGCTGAACAGTACCGTCAGCGGCACCCAGGCCGCCGCCGCCAGGCCGGTCATGGCGCGCCCGAAGACCAGCTCGTTGAACCCGCCTGCTGTGCCCATCATCCACGCGCCCAGCGCCGACAGGGCAAAGCCGAGCAGGATAAATGGTTTGCGCCGTCCCACCCAATCGACGATAATGCCCAGCGGCAGCCGCACGATGGCCTGCCACAGGCCGTACATCGAGACCACCACGCCCACCTTCGCCAGGTCGCCGGTCAGGTCTTCCGCGTATACCGACAGGGTCGGCACATAGAAATACAGGCTGCCCCAGTAAAACGCGACAGCCGCCGAGATCAGCAGGATGCGCCACCAGCGCCCGGCTGGCTTTTCCGCTTCTTGCGCTGAAACTGTGTCTGCCATGGATACCTATATAAGAGATTTTCCACGAAGGCGCGAAGGCGTGTGAAGCACGCGCGCGAAGCGAAAAACTTAAAAAAATCTTCCTCGATCTCTTCGCGACTTCGCGGTTATTCTTTTATGCCATTAACGTTTCTGCGATCTCGGTCGGCGCGCCGTCGCGGACTACCGGGGCGAAGCCACCCTTGTAATCCCAATTGGCCCAGCAGATATTGTATTTCTTAAACAGCGTCAGCATATCCTTATACCAGGCCAGGCGCAGCGGCAGCGGCGTGTGATAGATTGCGCCCCACTCGCCGCAGTACAGCGGGTGGCCCGTCTCTTTGGCAATGCGCAGCGGAAGCTGGAAATCCTGCTCGATGCGGTCGATGTTCCACACTTCGTTGCTCCACTGCCCGGTGCGGTCCAGGAAAACCGGGTTGATGTAGTGCATGTCCTCTTCAGCGATGGGCTTGCCCGGATAATGCACCGGCCCGGCCCAGAAGCCGCCTTCCCACCACGCCGCTTTGTAATGCGTAATCAACATGGGGCGGTAGTAGTGGAAGGTGAGGATCAGGTTCGAGTCCTTAGGCACTTCCAGCACATCGAAGGTATGGGTCTGGTTCCACTCATTCGATCCCAGCACAATCGTGCGCTGCGGCTCGCGCTGGCGGATGGCCTGAAAACCGGCCATCGCCACCCGGTTCCAGTCCGCCGGGTCGCGGGCCACGGACTCGTTCATCAGTTCATAGGCTACCTGGTCATTGGCCCGCCGGCGCAGGTGATCGGACAATTCCTCCCACAGCCCGGCGAAGCGCGGCGTCTCCGCCGGGTCGCTGAACAGTTTGGGGTTCTCAGAGGTCACGAAGTAGTGCGTGCGCAAGATGTGCAGGTCGACGATGGCGCGCAGGCCGTACTGCTCGCACCAATCCAGGCCCGCGTCCAGCAGCCGGAAGGCTTCCGGCTCGCGGCGGCCCTGCTCGTCCCACATCTGCTCCTCGTCAATGGGGATGCGGATATGATCGAAGCCCAACTGCGCGATCAAGCGCACATCGGCTTCGGTGAAAAAGTTCGCCCGCTGTACGCCGCGTGCCTTGCTCTGGCTGAGCCAGTGCGAGATGTTCGTGCCTCGCCGGATTTGATAAACCATGCTGTGCCTCCAAGGAATAGGAACTGAAGAATTATTGGATAGTGTATCACAGGGGACATATTTTCGGTTGGAATGTATATTGGGCGGTTCTGCCGCTGGTTTTGCTCCACGGTCATTTAGATGAATGTTAAAATGAATATATCGTATGAGATGAGAAAAGGATCTCCGACGAAATGCGTATCGCTATCCTCTCCGATATTCATGGCAACCTGCCAGCCTTTGAGGCTGCGCTCGATCATGCCCGACAGCATAAACCCGACGTTACGGTCATTGCCGGAGATACCATTATTGGTTGTCCTGATACTACTGCCTGCTGGCAGTTGGCACGGTCATTGGGCTATCCGATGCTGCGCGGTAACCATGAACGTTATGCCGCCCATTTTGGAACATCTAAGGCACATCCTGACTGGGCAACCGAAAAATTCTCACCATTACAATGGGCAGTCAACCAGCTCACCGATGAAGATCGCAGCCATATGGAACAGCTTCCCCTCCATTTGTGCCTACCAGAAGCACCCGATTTGTTAATCGTACATGCTTCTCTACGCGACGACCATGATACCATTGCGCCTTATACCCCAGATGCGCGGTTGGAAGAAATGTTCCCTGGCGTGCAGCAACGCTTTATCGTGCGCGGGCATAACCATTACGGGCAGTTCAGGTTGTGGAAAGAGGGTTGGATTGTAACCGTCAGTTCGGTCGGCCTTCCGCTCGACAGCAACCCCACCGCCCAATATCTACTCCTTGACCAGACCAAAACAGGCTGGCAGGTCAGGCACCAATCCGTGCCTTACGACCCGGACGCAGTGATCCGGCGTTTTTATGAGACAGGTTATTTGGAGGCGACTGGGACAATGGGACGTCTTTTTTATCGCGAGGTTACCACAGCCAGCCATTATATGGTGCCTTTTTTGCGCCTCTACTCCCGCTGGCAGAAGGAAGGTGCAATCACGCTGCGCCAGGCTGAGGAGCGTTTCTTTAACCACTATTAACAATACTGGAGTTTTATAAATGAATACCGCCGCAAGAAACCCGGTTCTTGAAAAGAAGGATCGTATCACCGTTCATTGGCGCAAAGGGATTTTATTTTGCGCCCTCACCTATGCCCTTACCTGGTTGTGGTGGATCTTCCGCTTCCTTCCGCATCTCCAGCCTAACGGATCCATTGACCGCTCTGCGATTAGGCCGCTCGATGTGCAGGTGGGCATGTTTGGCCCTCTTCTGGCGGCGGTAATCTTGAGGTTCATTGATAAAGATGGCTTTCGCGGCTCGCTGGGCCTGAAACGCCATTGGAAGGTATATGCCCTGGCCTATCTTATCCCTACCATGCTGGGAATCACTGCGATTTCCTTTAATCACCTGGTTGGTTGGGCGCGTTTCAACTGGGCTGGCGAAAGTCTGCTGGCGCTGGTTCCCGGCCAGATCCTGATTACCCTACTGGCTGCCGTCACTGCGCTGGGCGAAGAGTACGGCTGGCGCGGCTATCTTCTGCCGCAACTGCTGCCGCTTGGAAATACAAAAGCCACGCTGATCGTTGGCCTCATCTGGGGCGGCTGGCACCTGCCTCTGCTGGTGACCGGCCTCACCTATCCCGGCCAGCCCGCGCTGCTGAGCATCCCGGGCTTCCTGTTGAGCACGGTGCTTATCTCTTTTCTCTTCACCTGGTTCTATCACTTCTCCGGAGGGAGCGTGGCGATTGCCGCGCTGGTTCACGGCGCGTTGAATGCTCTTTCCGAACTGACCTCTCCCCAACATATCCCCTCCGGTAGCCCGCTGATTGTCAACCCGTTTGGCTTGACGACAGGGATCGTAGTTTTCCTGGCAGTTGTGCTGATTTCCGCCCTGATGAAACGGGAGCGCACGGAAAAATCGTTTGCATGATTAAAACAAGTTGCCGTTGTGGATCGGGTGGTCGAATTACAGTGCGGGCTGCGCATCGATCAACTTAATCCGAAAAATATGCGCCAGGGAGTCCGAAAACTGTTAGCGGACCGCCGTTTTTGTGAAAACTGTGCAGTCATCTCCCAATCGTTAAAGCAGTCCGAATGGTACCGTCAGGCGGCAGAATGCATCCTGGCTTATACGCACGGCTAGATCCAATGAGAATGTGAAACATCCCTGAGGGAATGTCTTTTCGGTTGGTACCAGAGGTGGCATGGGGTGTTCATCCCTAAACTCCCTGTCACGAATCCCCAGCCTGCGGCATATCTCTGCATACCAATTGTTGGAAGAAAAGGAATCATGACGAATCCATCCACGTTTTACACACAGCAAAGCCCGATCACCAACCCGGGTAAGTACGCCTACCTGTTTGATGGCCTCCCCACCAACCTGAGCGATCTGCGCCGGGTGGTGGACGGCATCTACATCCATTACCAGAGCGAGATGATGATCCAGTACCCGATCCCCGAGCCGCGCCTGCCGGAGATCAACCTGATGTACGTGGAGAAAATGTTGGAGCGCATCGCTGAGCTGGACGGCAGTCCGCTGACGGAGCCGCGCCCGCGCGAGAAGCGGCTGGTTGGCTGCTGCCGCGATGCTGCTGTTCTGTTCTGCGCCATGGCCCGCCATATGGGCATCCCGGCGCGGGTGCGGGTGGGATTTGCCAATTACTTCGCCGCCTACGAACCCGATTTCGCCGCTAACCACGTGATTGCCGAGGTGTGGGACGCATCCGAGGGGCGCTGGCGCCTGGTGGATCCGGACTTGAATGATCGCTCGATCGCCGACAACCAGGTGACCTTCGACCCGCTGGATGTACCCCGCGACCGGTTCCTGGCCGGTGGGCTGGCCTGGCAGCGCTTCCGCGCCGGTCAGATCGATACGGCCCGTTATGGGGTCTCTGGTTTTACCGATATGGTCGGCCCGCACTTTATCCGCGTCTACATGATCCAGGACCTCGCCGCGCTCAACGGAATGGAACTGCTGTGCTGGGACTGTTGGGGGCTGATCATGAAAGACATGGACGACTTCACCGCTGAAGAATGGGCTCTGCTGGACCAGATCGCCGCCATCACCAGCGGCCATGAAATAGATTTTGACGCCATTCGCCATGCCTATGCCGACTATGCCGGCTTGCGTGTTCCCGCCGCGATTACGCGGTTTGACCCGCTCGGTCCGCCGCAGGAAGTGGAGATTAAGACCTTTTGATTACGAGCCGGTAAACTGCTGCGGCTGCCTGCACCAGCGGTCGCAGCAGCCCCAATCTGGATGCGAATGCAATCATGCCGCGCTCCGCTCCCAGGCCCAGGCGAACTGGGTGGCCTTTCCGCTCCACCTGCGCGACGATGCCCAGCAGGCTCTCTCTTGCCAGCGGGCCGTCTTGCTGCCTGTGCGTGTAGTTGTCGCCCTTGAAGATGTAGCGGTCCCCCGCACGCGCCACCAGCCGGTGAACCAGCAACCGCTGGCTGCCCGCCTGGCGAAAAGCGACCACATCCCCCAGCCGCGGACTTTTCTCCGCCAGCGGGAGGATCAGGATCACGTCTCCATCGCGGATAAAGGGGAACATGCTGCTGCCCCCGGCGCGGAAGCGGAACGGTAGGCCGCGCGCGGTGGCTTCCCCTACGATATCCGCCAGGACGGCGCCGGTAAGCAGCGGCGCTTCAGAAAGCGGCTCTTCCGCTTTACCCAATCCCCAGAACCTTTCTCCCGCCCTGGAAGAACAACATGCGGAACATCTCCGCCATCTGCTCGGGCGGGTAGGGGGTTTCTTCTTCCAACCACCAGGTGATAAATGCCATCAGCGACCCGGCCAGGTAATTGGCAAACACTTCCAGGGGCAACCGTGGGCGCAGCGTGCCGTCTTTGACCCGCTCGCCGACCAGCTCGGTCGCTTTCTGGCGGATGATGGCGTGGATGCGGCGGTTGGCTTTGCTGGCGCCCTCGCCGCGCAGGATCACGCGGTAGAACTGGGCGTTTTCAGCGGCGTGCTGAAACGTGACCAGGATGGCATCCATCACCCGCCCATCCATCGCTGGCGGCTCGGAAACGTTCCAGGCTGGCGGGGGCAGCAGGGCGATCAAATCATTGGCGATCGTCTCGATCGACTCGATCAGCAGGTCTTCCTTGTCCTTGTAATGCAGGTAAAAGGTGGTCCGCCCCAGGTCCGCGCGGTCGGTGATATCCTCGATGGTGACCGCGTCGTAGCCTTTCTCCAGGATCAGCGCGAACAGGGCCTCTTTGAGCTGCCGCCGCGTGCGCCGCGCTCGCCGGTCGGGTGTTTTGGATTCGATTTCCGTCATTTTTGCTGCACCTGTTTCTCGTTGTACAACCTGACAAAACTGACAGTTGACAAGAAAGGATTAATCCGGATAAACTTGAACGTAGTGTTCATTATTGAATATCGAGTTCAATTGTAGCATGAATTGGGGATTATGAATCCATGTCCTCCAGCCTCATTTCCCTCACCAATGTAACCAAAGATTACCGCACCTCAGCGGGGGTGTTCCAGGCGTTAAAGGGTATCGATCTGGATGTATATCCCGGCGAATTTGTGGGCGTGATCGGGAAATCTGGGGCGGGGAAAACGACGATGGTAAATATGATCACCGGCGTCGACCGCATCACCAGCGGTGATGTGCGTGTAGCCGGAACCTCCGTGCATGCGATGGATGAAAACCGGCTGGCGCTGTGGCGCGGGTTGAACCTGGGTGTCATCTACCAGTCATTCCAGCTCATGCCCACCCTCAGCCTGCTCGACAACGTCCTCCTGCCGATGGATTTCTGCGGCCTGTTCCGCGGGCGCCAGAGCGTGCAGCGCGCCTATGACCTGCTCTGCTCGGTGGGGCTGGAAGAGCATGTCGAAAAATTGCCCGCGTCGGTTTCCGGTGGGCAGCAGCAGCGGGTAGCGATTGCCCGCGCATTAGCCAACGACCCGCCCGTCATCGTGGCCGACGAGCCCACCGGCAGGCTGGACTCGCTGACTGCGGAAATGATTTTCGCCATTTTCGAAGACCTGGTCCGCCAGGGCCGCACCATTTTGATGGTGACTCACGATCATGCTTTAGCCAAACGCATGACGCGGGTGATCGAGCTGGAAGATGGCGCGATTTGCGATTCATCCCAAAAGCAGCCGCCATCTCAGCCGCCGGCAGCCGCGGAAAAACGCCGCTGGTCCTTCTGGCCAAAGCCCATGGCAAACTGACGCCTTTTGTGGTTCATACCTCGGCCCGAAATCATGAAAAAATCCATGTTTGAAAATCGAACGAAAATGGACGCGCCCCCATCCGCGGGCGACCCCTCCGCGCTGATTGAGCTGCGCCAGGTGGTGAAATCATTCAAGAATGCCGCCGGTGAATTTACCGTGCTCAAAGGCATCGATGCCGCCTTTTACGAAAGCCAATTCGTCAGCATAGTGGGGCGTTCGGGCAGCGGCAAATCGACCCTGCTGAACATGATGACCGGCATCGACCATCCCACCTCCGGCACGGTGCGCATCGGCGATACCTTCCTGCACACCATGGACGAAGGGCAGATGTCGGTGTGGCGCGGCAGGCAGATGGGCATCGTATTCCAGTTTTTCCAGCTCCTGCCCATGCTGACCCTGCTGGAAAACGTGATGCTGCCCATGGATTTCTGCGATATGTATGACCCCGCCGAACGCGAGCCGCGCGCGCTGGACCTGCTGAAAATGGTGGGCCTGGAGGGGTTCGAGTTCAAATATCCGGCGGCAGTGGCGGGCGGGCAGCAGCAGAGCGCCGCGGTAGCCCGCGCCCTGGCCAATGATCCGCCCATCCTGGTGGCCGACGAGCCGACCGGCAACCTGGATACCCGCACCGCCGAGCGCGTGCTGGAAATCTTCGAGGAGCAGGTGGCGCTGGGGAAAACCGTGCTGATGGTCACCCACGATAACACCTTAGCCATGCGCGCCCAGCGCAAGCTGGTCATCTCCGACGGCGAGCTGGTGAACGAATGGCTTTCGCGGGCTTTTCCCAGCCTGTCGCATTCCACCCTGCTCAAGCTCAGCCATGCCGCCGCGCCGGTTACGTTCGGCGTTGGGCACGAAATATCGGCTGGCAGCCGCCTGCCTGGCCTTCTGCTGGTCACCGGCGGCGCTTTGGAAATCGTTGCCGCGGGGCGGTGGGGCAAACCCGTCACCGCGGGCAGAATCGAGCCAGGCATGCTCTTCTCCAGCGCCGATGCCGGTGTGCTGGGCCGTGCTTTGCAAAGCCTGCGCGCCGAATCCGCGGTGGAGGCGCTGGTCATCGAAACCCTCCCCGACGCGCCCGACCTGCGGGAGACGCTGCAAGCTATCGCCCAGGAGCGCATCCAGGCCTCCGCGGACAATGGTAAAAAGAAGGGGGGCGCGTGACTTTTCCAGGGCCTACCCCTCCTGGCCCATCCTCCCAAAGCGGGAAAGGGGGAAAAGAAGGGTGGACTGCACTGCCTCCTCTTTCCCCCAGGGAAATGGGGGAAAGAGGAGGGCGGATTGGCCTGTCTCCCCCTTCCCTCCCAGGCAAGGGGGCCGGGGGGTTAGGTCCTCTTGCTCTTCCTCGCCCTCGCCCGCGCTGGAAGAAGGTGCTTTCTGACCTGTGGGGCAACATGGTGCGCACGCTGCTGGTGGTGCTTTCGATCGCAGTCGGGCTGTTTGCCGTTGGCATGATCGCCACCATCCACAACATCCTCTCCAACGATATTCGCGAGGGCTATGCGGCTATCAACCCGGTCAATATTCACATGTATGTGGAAAATTTCGAGGATGATATGGTTGACTACGTGCGCACCGTGGGCGGGGTGGCGCACGTCGACGCGCTGCGCTCGTTCGACGTGATGGTGCGCACCGGCCCCGAAGAATGGAGCCGCGTGGCGCTCTACGCAGTACCCGATTTCGAGGACCGCAAAATTAACCAGGTGGAGGTGGAGCGGGGTACCTGGCCTCCAGCCGACAAGCAGATCGTCATCGAGCGCACGAAAGTTGGCGACCTGTTTTACAACCAGCCGGGCATGGTGGAACTCAAGCTCCCCTCCGGGAAAATCCGCCAGCTCCCGCTGGTCGGCGTGGTGCATGACCAGACGGTAGGGATTGCTTCTCCCGGCGGCGGGTTCTTTATGGCCCCCATGCAGGGCTGGGTCACCCGCGATACCCTTGAATGGCTGGAGCAGCCAGACAGCTATAACATGCTGTACATTACGGTCAGCGAGCAGCCAGATGATGAAGCGCACCTCCGCGAAGTTGCCAACCGCGTAACAAAAGCCATTGAAGACAACAACGTGCTGGTGTATTCATCGATGGTGCGCGGTACGCACGATCATCCGAACCGCGCCTACGTAGATGCCATGACCGGCATCCTGTACCTGCTGGGCGCGCTGGTGGTTTTCTTGAGCGCGTTCCTCATCACCAACACGCTTTCCTCGCTGCTCAAACAGCAGGCCCAGCAGATCGCCGTCATGAAGACGGTCGGCGCGCGCAGCTTCCAGGTGACCGGCATTTATATGACCCTCATTGCTGTGTTTGGGCTGCTGGCGCTGGCGCTGGCCGTTCCGCTGTCACGCGAAGGCGCCTTCAGCATGTTAGCCTTCCTTACCGAACGCATTAACTTCGATGTGATCGCCTACCGCACCATCTTGAACGCCGTTATCTTACAGGTAATCATTGCCCTGATCGTCCCGCAGCTAGCTGGCATTGCGCCTATCCTGCGCGGCGCGCGCATCAAAATTCAAGATGTGCTCTCCGGCTCGCTGACTGAAAACGACCCCATGCGGCGTGGGTGGCTCGACCGGCAGATCCTCGACCCGCGCTTCCAGGCGCGGCGGCGGATCAGCCGCCCGCTGTTGATCTCGCTGCGCAACACATTCCGCCACAAAGGCCGCCTGGCGCTGACGCTGGTTACGCTCACCCTGGGCGGTGCGATTTTTATCGCTACCTTCAACGTTCAGGCCTCTCTGGAGACCTATATCCGTAGGTTGGGCAAGTACTTTATTGCCGATGTCAACCTGACTATGGATGGCGCGTACCGCATTTCGGAGATCGAAGAAGCGCTGCGACATGTGGCGGGTGTGACGAAAGTGGAAGGCTGGGCTTACGCGCGCTGCACTCTGCTGACGGATGATGATAAAGGCGGCGACCAGGTCCAGATGATGGGTCCGCCGGTCAACAGCGACTTGATCCAGCCGATTATCATCAAAGGCCGCTGGTTGGGGGCCAATGACCGTAATGCCATCGTTCTGAGCGAGCGCTTTCTTTCGGCTTACCCGGACCTGAAAATCGGCGATACCCTGCGCCTGCGCGTTAACGGCGACAAGACCGAATGGGTAGTGATCGGCTTCTTCCAACTGGCGGGGAAGAGCGCCGGATTTGTGGCCTACACCGGGTACGATTACCTTTCCAAGCGCATCCATGAGCCGAATATGGCCGTCACCTACCGCATCACCGGCGACCGCGCCAGCCGCGGCGGAAAAGAATTATCGCTGGACGAGCAGCGTGCGCTGGGCACGCAGGTAGAGACGTACCTGCAGGAGCGCGGTTTTGGCGTTTCTGAAGTAATGCCTGGCCAGTCGGTGATTAACAACTCGGCCCTCGGGCTGGATACCCTGACCACCTTTCTGCTGGTGATGTCCTTCCTGACTGCCATCGTGGGCAGCATCGGCCTGATGGGCACCATGAGCATGAACGTGCTGGACCGCACCCGCGAGATCGGCGTCATGCGCGCCATTGGCGCCTCGGACCGCGCGGTAATGAACATGGTGATTGTGGAAGGTATGTTGATCGGCCTGATTAGTTGGGTGCTGGCGACCCTGCTGGCGGTGCCCATCAGTAAGCTGCTGTCTGATACCATCCACCTGGCGATCTTCGATGCCCGTTCTGAATTTATGTTTACCCTCACCGGCCCGCTGTACTGGTTGGGCCTGGTGATTATCTTATCCATCGCTGCCAGTGTTCTGCCGGCCCGCTCTGCCGCGCGGCTGACCATTCGAGAGGCGCTGGCGTATGAATGATTTTTAGGAAGGAAGGAACCGATGAAAAAACTGCTCTATGTAATGCTACTGGTTTTGCTGCTCGCCGGGCTGGTCGGGTGCGACCAATTGGCGGGAAGCCCGCAGGCCACCGCTACGCCCGCGCCGACCCCGGTCCGGGAAGAGGACGGCGTGGTAGTTGTGGAAGGCAGCGTGGTCCCGCGCGATTACAGCCGCCTGTACACCCGCACCGGCGGGAAGGTCGAAGAAGTGCTGGTCAGCAAGGGCGACGTGGTGGCGAAAGACGCGCCCCTGGTACGGCTGGTGACCTATGACGAACGCGAGCAGGCGGAAGCTGCCCTGGCGGCGGCGAAGCTCGAGCAGGTCAACGCGCAGAAGGCGCTGGACGATCTGAATGAGAAAGCCCAACTCGCCAGCACGAAAGCCCTGGCGGCACTCGCGGCAGCCAACAAAGCGCTCATCGAAGCCGAACAGCGCCTGGCGGACCTGGACACCAACACCTACCGCGATGACCTGGACAAACTGCAGACTGACGTCGGCACGGCCAAAAAAGAACTGGACGACGCCCAGGAAGAGTGGGACAAGTACAAGGACCTGGACGTTTCGAACCAGACCCGCCGCGACCAGAAAAAACGCTTTGACGATGCCCAGAAGAAGTACGATGATGCCGTGCGCGACCGGGACCTCAAAATCAATGAGTTGAACCTCGCCAAAGCTGAGGAAGAGCAGGCCAAGTCCGCGCTGGAAGACGCCCAGCGCGAGGCCGATAAGCGCAAAGACGGCGCTCCCGACCCCAGCGACCTGGCCCTGGCCCAGGCCCGGTTGGATAACGCCAAAGCCCAGGTGACCGCCGCGCAAAAAGTGCTGGACGGCACCACTGTCCTGGCTCCGTTTGGCGGCACAGTGGTCGAACTGGACCACGGAGTCAGCGAGACGGTGCTGCCCAACCAGCAGCTTGCCCTGGTCGCCGACCTGGAAGAGCTGTATGTTGAAACTACCGACCTGACCGAGATGGACGTGGTGAAACTGCGCGAAGGCGACTCGGCGCGCATTGCGCCGGACGCGCTCGATGATCTCACGCTGCCCGCCACCATCACCGAGATTGCCGCCAATTCCGGTAAAAAAGGCGGCGACGTGACCTACACCGTGCGCCTCAAGCTGGACGGCACCGATAACCGCCTGCGCTGGGGCATGACGGTCGAAATCCGCTTCGCCCGGCAGTAAGCAGGTGAGCATAAGGGGGTTTGGCCTGCACTGCGGGCCAAACCC
>CAYTHO010000110.1:0-15301 GCA_964437595.1 uncultured Anaerolineaceae bacterium | reverse complement strand
CTCGGGGATCCGGACGCGAATCGGCCTGCTGCATCCCTATCTAATAATATACTAGAGGCGATCCTGTATATGCACATAGTTCAAAACCTAAACCAGCTAATCCAATAGGTACACCTACTTCTGGAGCAAAAAAAGATATTCCTAGCCCGGTAAGAGTTATTACTGTAGGCGCATCGATCCCTACTGCAACAGAATAATACTGAGGGTCACAATTAGTAATAGTGCAAATTTTTGCTTCAGTGTTATCATCACTTTGATCATTTTGATATCTATTCTCATATTGTTCGCATCTTGGATCATCTATTCCATCTCCACAAGCAAAATGGCCAGTGGGATCTGTTAGATTCACGGGGTTCGCCCGAGCGTACAGATAGCGATTCCAGTCCATCGGGTTGTAAGGATCAGAGATCAATGTATTGGGCGTGCTAAACATCATTATACTAGGATCATACCACCTGGCCTCGTAATAATACAGCCCGCCCATTGCTTCGTACTGCCCGGTGTAGCGGGCGTTGGTGGGCGTGCTGCCGCTGTCGATGCGCGTGTCACCCCAGGCGCCGTAGCGCAGCTCGCCGGTGGGGGTGCTGGTCGCGGCGTTTACCGATACGGAGGTGCTGCCCAGGGGATCGGCAAAGTCATAACTCACCGCTCGACCGCCAGGAAGTACATCTTCCCGCCCGACTCGCTGGCGATGACGGTTTTTCCATCCGGGGTGATGGCGCAGGCCCAGATGGAGGCTTCGCCATGGAACTCGGCCAGCAGGGCGCCGGTGGTCAGGTCCCAGGCTTTGACCACGCCGGCGTCGTCGCCGGAGGCGGCCAGGGCGGCGTCGGGGGAGACGGCTACGGCGGTGATGGGGTGGTCGTGCCCGGGCAGGCTGATGATCTCGGTCCCGTCGGCCAGGTTCCAGAGCTTGAGGGTGCGGGGCGGCAAAGAGGCCAACGTCTACTGCTGCGCCGCGCACCCTTCCACCGGGCTGGACCTGATCGCCGCCAAGGTCTACCGCCCGGCCATGTTCCGCAGCCTGCGCAACGACGCCCGCTACCGCCAGGGACGCGAGGTGGTTGGCGAAGACGGTAAGAGCGTCCACGGGCGGCGCGAGTCGCTGGCCGTTCAGAAGAACACCCGCTACGGGCAGGAGCTTCGTCACGCAACGTGGCAGGAAACCGAATTTCAAATCCTGCAGCGCCTGCACGAGGCCGGCGCCGATGTTCCCCGCCCGCTGGCGATCAGTGAAAATGTGATTTTGATGGAATACGTTGGCGCGGAAAGCGCCCCCGCCCCCACCCTGAACCAGGTGCGCCTGGAACTGCCTGAGGCGCGCGCGCTCTTGGATCGCCTGGTGCACAACCTGGCTGTCATGCTGGCCTGTAACTGCGTGCATGCTGATCTGTCTGCTTACAACATCCTGTACTGGAACGGCCAGTTCAAGATCATCGACTTTCCTCAAGCCGTGGACCCCCGCCGCAACCCCGATGCGCGCGCCCTCTTCTTCCGCGATGTAGAGCGCGTCTGCCAGTACTTCGCTCGCTACCAGATCACCCAGGACGCCCGCGCCCTGGCCGATAAATTGTGGAGCCAGCTGCAGAGCGGCCAGGTCCCATCCCAGGCGCTTGCATCAGCGGACTACGCCGGCCCTGGAATTGAGCCTTTTCCGTAGATAGGGCGGTAAAAACAATGTGACCGAGGCATGGCTTTTCAAAAAGCCATGCCTCGATTTAGAAATATTGTTCTATTTTAAGAAATTCTTTGATATAATAGATGCAATCCGGTTACATATCATAGGTCCCTGACTACCAATCGCATTTCACCATTTCACCTATGCCCCTCACGTGGACTCCCGATCAGGTTTTGGCCCTCGCGCCCGATGAAGCCTCCCGCAAGAATGCCAGCGGGCTGGCCAGCCCGCGCAAATGGCTCGTGTTGTACAGGCACGAGTCCGAAGACCAGCGCGTGCTGTGGGGTGAGATCCGCGGCTCCGGCGCGGACCCTTACTGCTGCCAGGTAGACCTGAACGGCCCGGATTATAAATGTACCTGCCCCAGCCGCAAGCGGCCTTGCAAGCATGCCCTGGGGATTTTTTTGTTATTTGCCAGCCAGCCTGGCGCGTTCGAAGCCAGCACCCCGCCCGATGGGCTGGCCCAGTGGCTGGCAAAACGCGCCGCGCGCAATGAGCGCGCGGGCGTCAAAGGCGAGGGGACTGAAATTAATGGCGACTCGGCGGCATCCGCGGATGCCGCAGCCAAAGTTGCTGAAGCCAAAAACCGCCGCGCAGCGCAGCGCGACCAGAAAATCCGCGCCGGGCTGGACGACCTGGAAACCTGGCTGTGCGACCTGGTCCGCCAGGGGCTGGCGTCCGCGCAAACCCAACCGCGCGCCTTCTGGGAACCCCCCGCCGCCCGCCTGGTCGACGCGCAGGCCCCTGGGCTGGCCCGCCTGGTGCGCGCCATGCCCGATTTGGCCGCCTCCGGCGATGGGTATCAGGAGCGCCTGCTGGACCAGGTGGCCCGCCTGTACCTGGCCCTCGAAGGCTACCGCCGTATCGACACCCTGCCGGAACCCCATCAGGCCGACCTGCGCGCGCTGGTGGGCATCAGCCTCAAGCAGGAAGAACTGCGCGACTGCCCCGGCGTATCCGATACCTGGCTGGTGATGGGCAGTGTGGTTGAAGAAGAAACCGGTCTGACCGTACAGCGCACCTGGCTGGTCGGCCAATCTACCCGCCAGCCGGCGCTGGTGCTCAGCTTCGCCGCGGGTGGGCCGAGGGGCAACGACACCCCTATCACACTGGATGCATCGCTGACCCCGGGCATGGCCCTACCGGCGGAGCTGGTCTTCTACCCCGGTGCATTTCCTCTACGCGCGTTGATCCGCACGCGCGAGCCAGCGCAGGCTTTTCCCGCACAGGTCCCCGCCAGCGGCTCGCTGGTCGAGGGCACCGCCGGGTACGCCGCGGCCCTGGCCGCCTATCCCTGGCTCGAACACTATCCGCTGGCCCTGGACGGCATGATCCCCCTGCACGAAAACGGCGACTGGTCTCTGCTGGACTCGCAGGGCCGCTGTGTTGCCCTCCCCCGCGGTTTCCTTCACGGTTGGACGCTGCTGGCCCTCTCTGGCGGCGCTCCGCTGGGCGTTTTTGGCGAATGGAACGGCGAGCGCCTGCTGCCGCTGAGCGCCTGGGCTGAAGGGAGGTTCCTGCCGCTATGACCACCGAATCGCTCTGGCAGGAAGTTTCCGTTGCGGCCCTGCTGGGCACCCAGCGCAGGCCTTTCGATCCATCCGCTGGCGCAGGGGCGCTGGACCCTCTGCTTTATGAGGATGCGCGCGATGTTCCACCCGGCGCCTCGCCGGATGCATCCGCCCAAGCGGAGAACACCCCGGGCGCGCCCTCCGCCGAACGGCTCCTGCTGCGCGCCGCGGCGCTTGCCTCGCTCCACCGCCGCGCGGGCCGTTTGCCTCCCCTGAAAAGCATCACCCTTCCACCGCCTGCCCCGGATGAAGAATGGCCGCGCTGCTCTTTTCAGGCCGGGCGCATCCTGCGCCAGATCCTGGATGGCAGGTTGGCGCTGCTGCCCGAATGGATAGAGACCGCCGCTGCCGCTCACCAGCGCGTTCCGGAGGAACACCTGCCCGCCCTGCTCGACCAGCACAAGGCGCTCCAGTCCCTGCGCCGTGTCGCGCTGCCCGTGCTCGGCGCGCGGGGCCGCTGGCTGGCCGTGCAGAACCCCGATTGGAGCGCCCATGCCAGTTCTACCGGCGCCTTCGCCAGTTCGTCCGGCGCCCTCACCAGCACGTCCGGCGCTCTGGCCTCCACAAATTTCGATCAGGCCTGGACCGAGGGCAGCCGCCAGGAGCGCCTGGCTTACCTTGAAGACCTGCGCGCCCGCGACCCTGCTGCCGCTCGTGATTTGCTTGCCGCCGCCTGGACTGGAGAGGCGCCTGCCGAGCGGCTGGCCTTCTTGCGCATTTTGGCTGGCGGTCTGAGCCTGGCGGACGAGCCTTTCCTCGAATCCATCCTCGATGACCGGCGCAAAGATGTACGCCAGGCCGCCGCGGGGCTGCTGGGCCGCCTGCCAGATTCCGGACTGGCTCAGCGCATGTTGGCCCGCGCGTGCGTGCTGGTGCGTTGGAAGGCCGGCCTGCTGCGCAGCACAATCGATGTGGCCCTCCCCGAAAACATCGACCCCAGCATGCTGCGCGATGGCGTCGACCCGCGCCCGCCTGCTGGTTCGTCCTTTGGTGAAAAGGCCTGGTGTTTTATCCAGATCCTCTCTTGCGTTCCGCCGGGCGCCTGGTGCAGCGCCTGGAATAAGCGCCCGCAGCAAATCCTGGACACGGTCCGCAAGCACGAATGGGAAGCCGCCCTGCTGGAAGGCTGGCAGGAGGCCGCCCTGCGCGCCCATGACGCCGAATGGCTGGAAGCGCTCGTCAACCATGCCTATCGTAACGGCGAGCAAAAACGCCTGATGGATCTCTTCCCCCGCCTGCCCGCTGCGGTGAAAGAACGCCTGATCATATCCCTCCTGCGCGATTACCCCTCCCTATCTTATGACCAGAACGCGTCGATCTTCCTTTCCACCTGCCGCCACCCCTGGAGCCCCGACCTGACCCAATCCGTTGCCGCCGTCATCTGCCATGCCCTGCAAAAGGGCGACCTGCAGCCCTGGCGCTGGGAAAAACTGCTCCGCGATATCCCCCCCTTCTTCCACCCCGGCCTGCTGGAACCATCCATCGAGCGCATTGCTGCCGCGCTGAAGAAAAAAGAGGGCGGCGATCCTTTCGTGGACAACCTGCTTGCCGCCCTCGAATTCCGCCTGGAAATGCACCGCGCCTTCAACCAACCATGAGCAGCACCGATCAAAATATTCGTTTCGTATTCGTTTCATCAATTCGAATAAGCACACCTTCTTTACCGAATCACCAACTGCCAGGCGCCGCATGACCGGCCCACAACCTTCTGACCCTCGCAAAAAAAAAGGATTGATCCCATGACCGAACCCTCCATCCTCCGCCCGCATGCCGAACAGCAGTACGCCGAAGAACTCGACGAGCTGGTCCGCGCCGAAGAACACCCCTGCCCGCCCAACTGGAGGCTGTCACCCTGGTCCGTCGCCACCTACGTACTGGGCGGACGCCTGTCCAACGGTTTCACCGTTACCCCCAAGTACATCGGCAGCCGGCGGCTGGTGGAAATCGCCATCGCCACCCTGGCCACCGACCGGGCGCTGTTCCTGCTCGGCCTGCCCGGCACGGCCAAATCTTGGCTGTCGGAACATCTCGCCGCCGCCATCTCCGGCGACTCGACCCTGCTGGTGCAGGGCACCGCCGGAACCACCGAAGATTCCATGCGCTACAGTTGGAACTACGCCCGCCTGCTGGCAGAAGGCCCCACCCCCCAGGCGCTGGTGCCCTCCCCGGTCATGCATGCCATGGCCGAAGGCCGCATCGCCCGCATTGAGGAGCTGACCCGCCTGCCCTCCGATGTGCAGGATACGCTCATCACCATCCTCTCCGAAAAGACCCTGCCCATCCCCGAGCTGGGCAATGAGGTGCAGGCCGTCAAGGGCTTTAACATCATCGCCACCGCCAACAACCGCGACCGCGGCGTCAACGAGCTGTCCAGCGCGCTCAAGCGGCGCTTCAACACCGTCATCCTGCCGGTGCCCTCCTCGCTGGATGAGGAAGTCACCATCGTCCAGAGCCGCGTGGAAAGCCTGGGCCGCGCGCTGGAACTGCCCGCCGAAAAACCCCCGCTCGAAGAGATCCGCCGGGTAGTGACTATCTTCCGCGAACTGCGCAGCGGCATGACCAGCGACGGCAAGGTCAAGATCAAAACCCCCTCCGGTACACTCAGCACCGCCGAGGCTATCTCCGTACTCAACCAGGGCTTATCCCTGGCGGCCCATTTTGGCGATGGCCGCCTGCGCTCCGCCGATGTTGCCTCCGGTCTGGTCGGCGCGGTGATTAAAGACCCTGTCCAGGACCGTGTGGTCTGGCTGGAATACCTGGAAACGGTGATGAAAGAACGCTCCGCCTGGAAAGACCTGTACCGCGCCTGCAAGGAAACCACCGACTGATCATGGACGGCGCATCGGAACGCGTGCACATCTTCGGCATCCGCCACCACGGGCCGGGCTCCGCGCGCAGCCTCCTGGCGGCGCTGGAATCGCTGCGCCCGGATGCGGTGCTGGTGGAAGGCCCGCCCGATGCCAACGACCTGCTGCCCCTGGCGCTCAACGACGCCATGCAGCCGCCCGTCGCTCTGCTGATCTACGCCCCTGACGAGCCCACCTACGCCGCCTACTATCCCTTCGCCGATTACTCCCCCGAGTGGCAGGCTATCCGCTGGGCGCTGGCCAATCGCGCCTCGCTGCGGCTGATCGATCTGCCCCAATCCGTCCAGCTTGCTATGGGCAAGGAAATGATGCAGCAGGCCCAGCAGGAAGCGGAACAGGCACAGGAACCGCCCGGGCCTCTACCTGCGGAGCCAGAAGAAGATGCGGGCGCGGCAGACGAATTCCCGCAGCCATTCGAAGACGAGGCGCCGGACTCTGGCGAGGATTATCCAGCGCCCGGCAGTCCAGAAGACGCCCCCCCCGCCCTCGACGCCGCCGACCCGCTGAGCATCCTGGCCCATGCCGCCGGGTACAGCGAGTCCGAGCAGTGGTGGGAGCACCTGGTCGAGGAACGCCGCCAGCCAGCCGATGTCTTTGCCGCCATCCTCGAAGCCATTACCGCCCTGCGCGAGGAAATCCCCGCCGAGACGCACCCCATCGCCGTCCGCCGGGAGGCCGCCATGCGCCAGGGCCTGCGCCAGGCATTGAGCGAGGGCCGCCAGCGCATCGCCGTGGTATGCGGCGCGTGGCACACCCCCGCTCTGGCAAACCTGGACCAATCCCCCTGTACCGATGAAGAAGATGCCGCGCTGCTCTCCAATTTGCCGGAGATAGAGGTGCGCGCCACCTGGGTTCCCTGGACCCATGCCCGCCTCACGCGCCAGAGCGGCTACGGAGCGGGCATCGACTCGCCTGGCTGGTACGCCCATCTGTGGTCCACCACCGGCGAAATCGCCGCGCGCTGGATGATCCGCGTGGCCCAACTGCTGCGCGCGGAAGACATTGATATCTCCCCCGCGCACGTCATCGAGGCCGTGCGCCTGGCCGAAGCCCTGGCCGCCCTGCGCGAACGCCCGCTGCCCGGCCTTACCGAGTTGAACGAAGCCTCCCTGACCGTCTTCTGCGGCGGCAGTCCCCTGCCCATGCGCCTGATCGAAGAAAAACTGATCGTCGGCGACCGGCTGGGCAGCGTGCCGCCTGAGACGCCCATGGCTCCCCTCCAGATAGACTTCGAGCGCGAAACCCGGCGTCTCAAGCTGCCCCCCGAAGCCTATGAAAAGATTCTGGACCTGGACCTGCGCCGCCCACTGGACCTGGAGCGCTCGCACCTGCTCCACCGTCTCAACCTGCTCCATATCCCCTGGGGCAAGGCCGGTTCTAACGGGGTCCAGGGCGGTGCATCCTATAAAGGCTCCGGGCGCGGCGGCACCTTCCACGAAATCTGGCGCCTTAAATGGTACCCGGAGTTCGCTGTACAGCTCATCGAGGCCGGGCAGTGGGGCAGCAGCATCGCGGATGCCAGCACCGGGCGCGTCATCCAGGCCGCCGGGCGCGCGCCCGACCTGGTCTCGCTGACCGGCATGGTCGAAGATGTGCTGCTGGCCGACCTGCCCAATGCGGTGAATCATCTCATGCAGTGTCTTCAAGCTCAGGCCGCCGTGTCCAGCGATATGCGCCACCTGATGCAGGCCCTGCCCCCCTTAGCCAGCGTGCTGCGCTACGGCAGCGTCCGCCAGACGGATACTTCCATGGTCGCCCGCGTGGTCGACGGGCTGGCCGAGCGGGTCTTCATCGGCCTGCCCGGCGCCTGCGCTGCGCTGAATGATGACGCCGCCGCCGAGATATTCGAACTGGTTTTGAAAGTCGATGATGCCGTCAACCGCCTGGCGGAAGACAGCTACCGCCAGGACTGGCAGAATGCCCTGGCTCGCCTGGTGGACCTGCCCGCCGTACACGGCCTGCTGTCCGGGCGCGCCTGCCGCATATTGTACGATGGCGGCATATATGCCATCGAAGAAGCCGCCCGCCGCCTGGGGCTGGCCCTCTCCACCGCCTCCGATCCCCTCCAGGCCGCCGCCTGGGTCGAGGGCTTCCTGCGCGGCAGCGGCCAGCTCCTCGTCCACGATGACGGCCTGCTGGGCGCCCTCAACCAGTGGCTGAGCGAACTGCCGGAAGCCACCTTCACCCAGCTCCTGCCTCTCCTGCGGCGCACCTTCGCCACCTTCGCCGCCCCCGAACGCCGCTCCATCGGCGAGCGCGTCCGCCAGGGGCCAACTGTTTCCCCCCGCGCCGCCTCTGCCATTTCCACGCCCGATTTTGATTACGAACGAGCCAATGCCGTCCTTCCCCTGCTGGCGCGGTTGTTGGGGATTCACGAGCCTTCTGAAGGAAAATCGTAATGAGATTATCATCACACGGGGCTAAAGCCGCCGTGCTACGCGGTCCAAGCCTGGTGAACCAGGCTTAAGAGGAGGAGGCGATAATGCCATATTGGCAGTTGTTTTATCACATCTCACCCAAGGACTACCCATGACCGAAGACTCCCGCTTGCGCCGCTGGCGCCTCATCCTTGGCGGCGGCGAAGCCGACGGCCTGGACCTATCCCTCTTCGGCGCTGACGAGCGCATGGACCGCGCCCTGCAGGCCCTCTACGAATCCGAGCGCAGCGGCGGGCTGGGTTCCTCCGCCCCCTACGTGGCCCGCTGGCTGGGCGACATCCGCAGCTACTTCCCCGCCTCCATCGTGCGCGTGATGCAGAAAGACGCCCTCGAGCGCCTCAACCTGCGCCAGATGCTCCTCCAACCCGAGTTCCTCGAAGCCGTCGAGCCAGACGTGCACCTCGTCTCCACCCTGATCGCCCTCAACAGCGTGATGCCCGCCAAGACCCGTGAGACCGCCCGCCTGGTAGTGCGCAAAGTGCTCGAAGACCTGGAGCGCCGCCTGGCCAATGCCACCCGCCAGGCCGTGTTAGGCACGCTCAACCGCACCGAGCGCAACCTGCGCCCGCGCTATAACGAGATCGACTGGCGCAAAACCATCCACGCCAACCTCAAGCACTACCAGCCCGCCTACCGCACCATTATCCCGCAGCGGCTGGTCGGCTATGGGCGCAAGCGCAGCACCTCCCTCCCCCAGCGCACCATCATCCTGTGCGTGGACCAGTCCGGCTCGATGGCCTCCTCCGTGGTCTATACCGGCGTTTTCGGCGCGGTGCTGGCTTCACTGCGCGCCGTCAAAACCCACGTGATTGCCTTCGATACCGCCGTCGCCGACCTGACCGAGCACCTCTCCGACCCGGTGGATTTACTGTTCGGCACCCAACTGGGCGGCGGCACCGATATCCGCCGCGCCCTGGCCTACTGCCAGGAGCTGGTCCAGCAGCCGCGCGATACCATCCTCGTCCTCATCAGCGACCTATACGAGGGCGGCAACTCCACCGAAATGCTCAAGCGCGCCTCCGAACTGGTTCAGTCCGGCGTGCAGATCATCACCCTGCTGGCCTTGAGCGACTCTGGCCGTCCTTCCTATAACGAGTCCATCGCCGCCAGCCTGGCCGGGCTGGGCATCCCCGCCTTCGCCTGCACCCCCGACCTGTTCCCCGACCTCATGGCCGCCGCCATCCAGCGCCAGGATATCCGCCAGTGGGCCGCTCAGAACGATATTGTTACTCACCGGGAAGAGTAAAAATATGGGAAATTCGTCACATCATTGAGCGGGAAAGTTGCTACAATAAACCTGCTATCCTTTTCATTCTCTCGAATCCTGCTCACCGATTGACCAATTCACTGTTCACGGTTCGATTACTCACTTTTCCTAAACGGAGCCTCCCATGACCGAAATCCTCCCCGACAACGCCCCTCGCCTGCACATTCGCTATGAAGGCCGCAGTTGGAACCTGCCCCTCTCCGACCTGGACCTGGGCCCGATCTCAACCGATGAGGCGGTGCGCAACGCGCTGTCCTACTACCTGGGCGTGCCCGCCGACAGTTTCAAGCTGTACGTAATCGAGCGCCACCCCAACGGTAACATCACCGTTCGCCCCCAGGCCGTTTTCGGCTCCTGATCCCCAAATCTGTCATCCCTGGGCCTCACTGTTCCCAGTCCCCTCTTCCCTAATCAACTGCTCACCGATCACTGATAACTAATCTCCATCCCCGGAGCTCCCATGACCGAACGCGACCAACGCGCCGAATTTATCAATACCCTGCTGACCACCCCGCACCGCGACCTGGCCAGCCTGTACCCGCTGCATAAAAGCATGAGCGAGCAAGATCCGCGCTTCTACATGCACCTGGCCGCCTGGTACGCCGATCACGGCGGGGTGCGCGACCACAAAGAGATGTTTGCGCTCACCCTGTGCCTGTCGCAGTTTGAGGGGCACCGCGATGTCGGCCTGGCGCTCCTGCGCCGCCTGCCGCCCTACGAGGTAGCCCGCGTGGTCGACTTTATCAAAGGCTATCCCGTCCGCACCCGGCGCCGCAAACCGGCAGGGCCGGCCCTGCCGCAGGCTCCTGCCCGAACCACCATGCCAGATGGCGAGCCAGCCGAGTCGCCGCCCGCCCCACCCCGTAGCCGCTGGCTGGGCCGCATTGAGGGCATGATCCGGCGCGAAAAGCCGGGCAAGCCCGCCAAAGGCGCGGAAACCCCACCCGCCCTACCAGGCAGGCCGCTCCGCCCCAAACCCGAGTACGAAATCGTCATCGAGCATGTGGGCCTTTTCCGCAACGTGCCGCGCTCCATGCGCACAGAGGTCGAACGCTACCTGCGCGAGCGCGAGGTCAATCCGGATTCCTTTGACCGCGCCGCCATGATCGCGCACAAATCGCTGAAGCGCCTGTATGCCGGGCTGCACATCTCGCCGGGCCCCCGCGCGCAGGCCGTCTTGTTTAGCGACCAGCCTCCCGAGGGCAGCCTGGCCTACGCGGTCAAGCAGGTTCATGCCGCCGCAACGCCCGCCGAACAGGCCCGCGCCATCGTCCAATACCGCCTGCCCTACCGCGTGGCGATCTCGGTGATTAAGGAGATCAGCCCAACAGTGCTGGCAGCCATCATCGAAGTGATGACGCCGCAGGAAGTCATCAACAACCTGGCCGCGCTGCGCAAACGCGGCGCGCTGGAAAACGCCGACCTCAAGGCGATGATCAACAAAAAGCTGGAGGCCGCCAAAACGGATAAGCGCGTCTCAGCCTATAAGGCCAAAGTTGCCGCCGAGGCCGCCGATGCCACTGGCGACCTGGCCCGCGCGCTCGATGAAGTGACCGAAACGCAGATCCGCTCGACCGGCCAAATCAAGCGCGCCACCGCCCTGCTCATCGATAAAAGCGGCAGTATGGACGTTGCCATTGAAGTCGGGCGGCAGTTGGGCGCGATGATCTCAGCCATCTCCGTCGCCGACCTGTTTGCCTACGCTTTCGACACCGTCGCCTATCCCATCGAAGTCAGCGGCAAAGCCCTGGCCGATTGGGAAAAGGCCCTGCTGGGCATCCACGCCGGAGGCGGCACCTCCTGCGGCGTGGCGATTGATTGGATGTCCCGCAAAGGCAAGCGTGTCGAGCAAATCGTCATGGTCACCGATGAAGGCGAAAACTCCGCTCCGCGCTTTGAAGACGCCTACCGTACCTATGCGCAGGAAATGAAAATTAGCCCGGCGGTGATTCTGATCAAGGTTGGCAACGCTTCCAACCTGCTCGAACAGGCCTGCACCCGTCTGGGCATTGCCCCGCAGGTGTTCGAGTTCCGCGGCGATTACTACGCCCTACCCAACGTGATCCCCCTGCTCACCTATCCTTCCCTGGCCGAGATGGTCATGGAGATCCTCGACTACCCGCTGCCAAAGAGGAAGCCCGCATGACCGCCGAAACCCTGAACCAGGTCGACCTGGCCTTCGTTGTAGATACCACCGGCAGCATGGGCGGCTTTATTGGCGCAGCCCAGCGCCACATGATCGCACTGCTGGATTCGCTGGTGAAAGACCCGCTCTTTCCCCTCGATTTGCGCGTGGCAGTGGTGGAGTACCGCGATCATCCGCCGCAGGATACCAGCTTTGCCAGCCACCCGCATCCCTTCACCGCGGACCTGGAGGTCGTGCAAAAAGTGATCAACGGCCTCAGCCCTTCGGGCGGCGGCGACGCCCCCGAATCGGTATACGACGGGCTGACTTGCGCCTGCAAACTCGACTGGCGCCCGCACAGCCGCCGCATCCTCATCCTGATCGGCGATGCAGCCCCGCACGACACCCGCAGCCGTCCCGAATCAAAACTCGCCCTGTTTGGCGACTGCACCTGCGGGCTGTCATTGGACGAAGTCACTGCCACGATCGAAAAAACCGGCCTTCAGTATTACGCGTTGGCCCTTACGGATTTCCCCGAGCGCGCCTTTACCGCGCTGGCCCAGATGACCGGCGGGACGCCTTTCCGCGCCAACCAGAGCGATCAAGCCATCATGATGATTAAGGACATGCTCACCGCCGAACTGAGTGAGCTGGAGTTTGACCGCCAGGTGCTGGAGCAGTGGCAGGTCGCGGAAGAAGTATCCATTGAGCGCATCAGCGATGCGCTGGGCGCCGGGTCGGGGCGCGTGGCAAAGAGCATAACCCGCCTTGGCCGCCGCCACCTGTTGTAGATTGGAACATACACCAGCCAGGGTAGAAACCCATGCCCATCGATGACCTGCTCAACCGATTGGAAGCCGCCGAACAGCGTTTCTCCGGCAGCCTGTTTATTGCCCCGCTTGCCGGCGGGCGGCAGGTGAGCGTGCGTATCGCCGGGGTTGTCTGCCGCTTGAAGGTATTGCGCAACCTGCCAGATGGATTCCATGGCATCGCCGTACTGCGCGCCCAATCCACCAGCCAGGCCGAATTTCTCCGCCCGGCCACCCTTGCTGAAAAGGCCGCTTACCTCGAACTGTTCCCGGCAGTTGAGCTGATCCTGCTCCTGAACAACCGCCAGGAATGGGCCGCCCTGCCAGCCCACAAGGGTGACACGCGCTTCCACATCCGCGGCATCGCGCCGCTGCTGCTGGCAGAGGAAGGCTTGCAGCGCTTTGAAACCGTTGCCGCCCGCTTCGATGGCAGCCACTTCTGGTACGACCGCCGCTCCCCCACCCGCGACCCATCCATCGCCGCCTACCTGCGTGAGCAGTTTACTCGTCTTGATCCTTCCGATGCGCTTCCTCCCGCGCCCGAAGCGCTTCATAAAAGTGGCCTGTCCGCCGAGGAACGCGAGGCCTATGGCCTGCTGCGTGAAGCGCTGCGCTATGCCCAGCGTGGTCAGGTGGAGGAGAACCTGGCTGGCGCGCTGGCCCACGCCGGAGCAACCTTTTTGAGCTATGCCGAACGCGATGGCGCGTATGTGGTCGATTATGAAATCGATGGCCGCAAGCACACCTCCATCGTCCGCCCCAACGACCTGACCATCCTCACCGCTGGCATCTGCCTTTCAGGTCAGGACCAGCGCTTCGACCTGACCAGCCTGGTTGGCGTGCTGCGCGAGGGAGAAGACCAGCACAGGCTGGTCTGGAACGGCGGCGAGGAAGATTGAGCATGACCGGAACACAAAAAACACATCGCCGTGCGGTAGAACGCTCCTGGGTGCTGGTTGGTCAGGCGGAGGGGCAAGGCTGGCGCATTCGCGCCTGCCGTATGTCCAGCGGCCAGCCCCACCAGGTAGAAGCCGACTGGCGCTGGGCGCTGGCGCGCGAAGAGGCGCGCGGCGACGTGGCAGGTTTCCTGCATACTCACCCCCCTGGCGGCGCCACCCAGCCCAGTGCGCGCGACCATGAGACCATGAAAGCCTGGTGCAGCGCCTTTGGCAAACCTCTTCTCTGCCTCATCCGCTGCGGAAGAAGATTATCCGCCTGGCTCTTCACCCCCACCGATACTTCACCGCAGCCACTCACCGCCCTCCGCGTCTCCCCGAACCACTACCTTATCCCCCCAACGCCGTCTCCTTAATCCACCCCTTTCTTTTTCTCCTCCCTAATCACTACTCACCAATCACTAATCCCTGATTGACCGATTGACTGTTCACGGATTGACTATGACCGATCTCACCCTTCACGAACAACTCTACCGCGGCGCGGATGCCATCCAGAAACTCGGCGCCATCAAAATCGCTGTGTGCGGGGCCGGCGCGCTCGGCTCACACCTGGTCGACAATCTGGTGCGCCAGGGTGTGCGCCAGATCACCATCATCGACCACGACCGCGTTCAGTCACATAATGCCGGCACGCAGATCTACGCCCAGAGCGACACCGGCGCATACAAAGCCGACCTGCTGCGCGCGCACTGCTTCCGCGCGGCAGGTGTGGAGATTACCGCCTTTGCCAAAACGCTCAACCAGCAGACGGTGAATAAGTTCCTGCGCGGCGCGGAGCTGGTGGTGGACACTTTCGACAATTCCGCCTCGCGCCGCCTGGTCAGCGAGCACTGCCGGGCCGCCGGCATCGCCTGCCTGCACTTGGGCATGAACGCCGATTACGGTGAGGTGCACTGGAACGAGGGTTACCGCGTCCCCCAGGACGTGGTGGCTGGCGACGTATGCGACTATCCCCTGGCGCGCAACTTGGTGCTGCTCACCGTAGCCGCAGGCAGCGAGGCTGTGCTACGCTTCGTGCTGGAAGGTCGCCAGGAGAATTACACCATCACCCTGCGCGATCTGCACATCGACAGCGAAACATTCGCCTAGGTGAGAAATATTTCCCAACGGTTTGCCGTTGCCTGTGTAATAATACAAATGCGGACCGCCGCGCGCCCACACCTCAGGAGCATACAAACCCTATCAAACGGACCCCCGCTCCTCAAACTTGCGCGCTGTGGACCGATATAAAAATTGAAATTGGCTGTTGACAAACCGTTTAAAAAGTTGTACATTGTATTTCGCTGCGTGTCCTAACCACAAAAGCTTACACCCATGTCAAAGGAGAGGTCGCAGGTTCGAATCCTGCCCCGGCTTGCCGGGTAGCTCAGTGGCAGAGCGCTAAAAAATAGCTTTTGAAACTTACACGCAGAGCTTTTAAAAATTGGGCGCACCCCAACCAGGGAAGCTTACAAACTGGAAATCCTTTCACGGATCGAGGTTCAAATCCTCACCCACCCAAAACAGCTTCTCAGACTTGTGCGTCCTTTTTATTTAACGTCTGATGTGAAATGCACCTAAGAAGCCGAAGCAACTTGAAAGGTTTGAACA
>CAYTHO010000109.1:0-16176 GCA_964437595.1 uncultured Anaerolineaceae bacterium | reverse complement strand
CGTACGTTTTGGACAGCCTTGATCCAGTAAATAGGTTTTTTGTTGTTGTGAAACGGCACATTGTGCCGTTTCACAACAACGATAAAAGACTTTTCAGACAACCCCTCGTTTTGTGTTGGGCGCGAGACAAAATGGGATGGCCTGAAGGTTTTGCGCCGGGCTATTCCAAGTCGGTCCAGGTATCCCAACCGCCCGCGCCCCGCGCCAGGTCGGCCTGCACCAGGAAGTGACTGACGTACTGCATGGATGACATCCATGGCCCCCCGGGCAAGCCGTTGATTAGCAGCACCACCACCCGCGATTTCCCGGCCAGCGGCCCGGTTTTGGGCGTCATATACGAGGCAAGGTTCAGCACGCCGGGCACCACGCCTTCTTTAGCGCCCAGGCGCCGGTAGAACAGCAGGCGCAGGGGGGCATCCGTCGGCACGCTTTCCAGCATTTGCTGCATGCGCTGGCTGACCTCTGCTGAAATGAAGCGCCCGCTGGCCACGCGGGCCAGCACCTGCGCGTATTCGCGCGCCGTTCCCCGCGCGCCCATCTGCTCCATCACTGCCGCCTGGTCTTCCAGCGAGGTTTGCACCTGCCCGGAGCGAATGTAGGCGATCTGTGCGGCGCGCCAGTCTTCGTTTTCTGTGTACAGCCGCACCCGTTCTTCCGGCGTGCGCGGGGAAGCGGCGTGTTCTTGGTTGAACATTACCAGAGTCGCCTCCAGCACCGGGCGGATCGGGGTGTGGTGCGCCAGGCCGCCCTTTGCCATAACGGCTGCCATGCGCTCGCTGCCCAGCCGGGAGAGGAGGTAATCCATTTCCGCGTTGCCGCTGTCGTGGATCATAATGCGGGCGACATCGTCCAGGGTGATCGCGGCCCCTGGATCGACGGCAAATCCGGCCTCGTCCGCGCCCAGCCCCAGGCGTGCCAGGCCATTTTTGTGCGCGCCGCCATCGGTGAAGGGCAGGTAGTAGCGTTCTATCTCGCGCACGGCCACGCGCTCCGCGGGGTCCAGGGCTCCCGCGACGACCGCATCGGCGTAGGCCGCCAGCACCACCGTTTTCATCGTTGAGGCCATCACGAAGGGCGTATCGGCGTTGTGGAACAGGCTGGCACCGTCATCCACCAGCTCGCCGTTTGCGTCAAAGGTGTAGGCGGCGATAGCGGTGGTTTCTGGGTGCGATTGCAGATAATCCAGCAGATCTTTTTTCTTGCGGTTCAACTCGCCGTATAACAGCCCGGCGCCCAGCGCCGCCGCACTGATCAATATGCCCGCCAGCAGCGGGAGAAAACGCCAAAATGGCTTTTTTGAAGAACTGCGCATAGTATTTTGTCTCCATGTAATGTAAATTCCGCGCGCCTAAACGAATCGTATGAAGAAACCCACATGCCTACCAGGCGGCAATGATGCGGATTTCACCTTGCGATTTGTTTCGTCCAGCCGGCGCGTTCATTGTTTAACGGCCAGATCCGCCGTTCTTATCCGTTCAGGTAATACAGGTTACGGATTCTGGTATCCTGCCTCAAGCCCCTCTCTCCAGGCGCACTTCGTGACTGCCGGTTCCCACGGCATCGCCTGGATACAGGCTCATATTCAGGGTATATACCTCGCCTGTGTCGGCGTTGAGCGCGCTGAATTCCTCGCGTAATGCCTCCAGCCGGGAGGCAAACCGCTCCAGGTCTTCCGGCAGCACGCGCGTGCTGGCCAGCAGCGCCAGCACGTTGGGCTCGTCCGGCGCGGCGCCTGATGCGGCAGAGGTTTTCCCTGCCACGGCGGCGTTCTTCCCTGCCGCCTTCATCGCCTGGATGGTTGCGGTGAGGTTGTCGCGCAGGATGGTCAGCGCCAGCGCCGCCTGTCCGGACGGCTGATCCTCTGCCGGGCTGACAGTAAAATGGTAGGCCGCGGCGCGGTAGTATTTTTCCAGGTTCTTGCCGGTGTCGCGTTTTTCCACCAGCAGGATCAGCCCGGCTTTTTCCAGCAGCCGGAAATGGTGGGTCAGGTTGGCCGGGTGCACGCCCAACTCGCGCGCCACGCCGGTGACGGTGCGGGCTTCGGCGGCCAGCAGCGCCAGGATGGTCATGCGGGTAGGGTGCACGTACGCGCGGATTTGCGCATCCGCAGCCAGGGCCTGTGAGGGTAGGGGGGTGAAACTATCATTAGACATATTTCTAATGATAGCGTATTTTCTAATAATGTCAAGGGGGAATCAGTAAAAAAACGGTGTTAGAATCATCCCATACCGAACCAATAACAACAGGAAGCGAGCCATGTCCAACCTAAAACGCTCCAAAAAAGCCGCGGCGCAGCCGCGCAACCCCAATGCCACCATCCAAACAGCCGCCATCATCATTATCGTGCTGGTCGCGGCTGCCGTGCTCTGGTCTGTCATCCGCTCCCGTCCACCGGCCCAGCCGCAGGCCAGCGGTGATGCCCCGGCGGCCATTGCCACCCGCCAGTATGCCTCCGCGCCGCCGATGATGATCGATAAAAATAAGCAGTACACCGCCACGGTCAAGATGGCCAACGGCGGTGAATTCGTCATCCAACTGTATGCCGACAAGGCGCCCATCACCGTCAACAGCTTCGTCTTCCTGGCCCGCCAGGGGTACTTTGACGGTCTCACCTTCCACCGCGTGCTGGAAGGCTTTATGGCCCAGGGCGGCGACCCCACCGGCACCGGCGGCGGGGGACCCGGCTACGAGTTTGTCAACGAGGACAGCGAACTGTCCTTTGACAAACCCGGCGTGGTAGCCATGGCAAATGCGGGCCGCGACACCAACGGCAGCCAGTTTTTCATCACGTTCACCCCGCAGCAGCGCTTGGACGGCGGCTATACGATCTTTGGCCAGGTGATCAGCGGCATGGACGTAGTCAATGCCATCCGCCTGCGCGACCCGGACCTGAACCCCGATTATCCCGGTGATGCCATGCAGAGCGTGACGATCACCGAGCAATAAAGCAGGCTTGCTATTTGCCGGGCTGGACCCCGGTGACGGTATAACCCAATCGCTGTACTTCAGCCTGGATCTGCGCTTCGCTGATCCGGGCTGAATCATATTCCACGATCATCTGCGCCCTGGGATAGCTGGCCTCGGCCAGCAGCACGCCGTCCAGTTTATCCTCGATGCGTTCCAGGATCATGGCGCAGTTGGGACATTCCATCCCCTCAATTTTTAAGAGTATACGGTTCTTCATATCAGAGGCCTGTTCTATAAGTCAAAGACGATCACGCCGCCGTACATGCCCATCGAGCAGGAAAAGGGCATCCGCGCGCCGGCAGCCTGGGCTGGGATATCGATCAGTACTTCGCCGGTAGCGGGGAGAATTTTCTGCACCCCCAGGGCCGGGATGACAAACGCCCGCGAGCAGGAGCGCACGTTTTCGCTCACCAGCCGAAGCTGCACCGGCACCCCGGCTTTCGCGTGCACTACCTCTGGAGCGTATCCATAATTTTCGACCCGCACAGTCACCGTGCTGTCGCCTACCGCCGCTGGCTGCATGGGGGTGCCCGGCGCCTGTTGGCGGTTTGTTCCGCTGTTGTATTCCTGCAGGTCTGGCCTAGCTAGCGGCTCAGTGGATTCCAGCGGCGCAGCCAGCACCCGGCCCGTCAGGCGCGCCAGCGAGACCGGCGACCCGGCCAGAGTCAAACCGCCATCGATGGTGATTACCGCCAGGACCAGGATAACCACTGCTGTAAAGCGCAGGAAGTATTTCTCCAGCCTGGCGCCTAATTGGGTGGCGAAATATGCCACGGCGAAGAACACCGGGCTGGTTCCGAGGGTAAAGGCGAACATAAACACGGCCCCGCTGATGGGATTCCCTGTGCTGAGCGCCACCGCCATCATCGCCTGGGTTACCCCGCAGGGGATCAGCACCGTCAGCAGCCCCAGCAAAACAGGGCTGGCCAGCGAGTCACCGGAGGCCCCTGCGGCGGTGCGGCGCAGCTTGCGCCGCAGGAATGCGGGCGGCGTGAACGCAAAGTAGCGGAAGATGGGGTGCACGTTGAGCATGCGCAGGGCCGAGCCAAGCATAAAGATACCAATGGCAATTTGCAGAGCGTCGCGGGTGATTGGCGATAACTGGAACATCTGCCCCACCCAGCCCAGCAGGAAACCCAGCAGGGTATAGGCCAGCAGCTTGGCGCCCAAAAACGCCAGGATCGGCACGGTAAGCTGGCCCCGGTTGGCGGGTGGCGTTGGCCGGTTTTGTTTCGTCCGCCCGGATTTTGCTCTGGCAGAAGGCTTGGCCCCGGATGGTTGTAAATCGTTTTCGATTTGCCCTGCCAGGGAACTGGCCAGAAGCCCGCCCTGCACGGCCAGGCAGCTTAACCCGCCAGTGGTCAGCCCGGTGATAAACGCGATCAGGATCGATTCCAACAGCAGCTCCATCGTCTGGGATTGATGCTGATTCGCCTTTTCTTCTACTCTCTACGTCCCGCCATCATTAATAAGACAAAAAGGCAAAGCGCATACTTGCCACAGTGTAGCATTTCTGTGGTGCGGGTTCTATAGGCACTATGGCTTATATTTAGAGGATGGCTTGAGGATCACCAAGGGACCGCGTTACAAATCGGGTAAAAAGCTTGCTCCGATGGCCGGTTTGGGCAGGTTGAAGATTTCCGCGATCGTGGCGCCAACATCCGCAAAGCTTTTTCGGGTGCCCAGGTCTACCCGCTTGTGCATCCGCGGGCTGTACACCAGCAGCGGGACGTATTCCCGAGAGTGATCGGTGCTGGGCGTGGTGGGGTCCACGCCGTGGTCGGCGGTGATGATGAGCAGGTCATCCGGGCGCAACTTGGCCGTGATTTCCGGCAGCCGCTGGTCGAAAATTTCCAATGACCGGGCGTACCCCGCCGCATCGTTGCGGTGCCCGTAGATCATGTCGCATTCGATCAGGTTGGTAAACAGCAGTCCGCTGAAATGCTCGTCCATAAATGCCAGGGTCGCATTGATATTATCCTGGTTGGAGACCTTGTGATTGGAATGCGAAATGCCACGGTGGCCGAATATGTCGTCGATCTTGCCCACCGAATAGACCTCCTTGCCATGCTTGAGCAGGGTGTCCAGGGTGGTATCGGAATCGGGGAAGCGCGGATAATCGCGCCGCCGTTCAGTGCGGGTGAAGGTTTCCGGGCCGTCTCCGATGAAGGGGCGGGCGATAACCCGCCCGACGTTATAAGGGCCGGTCAGGATTTCTCGCGAGATTTTGCAAATTTCGTACAGCCGGTCAATCGGGATTACCGCTTCGTGCGCGGCTACCTGGAAGACGCTGTCGGCGGAGGTGTATACGATGGGCGTGCCGGTGCGCATGTGTTCGGCCCCCAGCTCCTTGATAATTTCAGTTCCGGAGGCGGGCTTGTTGCCTAAAACGCCCAAACCGGTGCGCTTTTTGAATTCTGCCAGCAGTTCAGGTGGGAAACCGTCGGGAAAGGTGGGCAGAGCCTCGGGCAGGTAGATGCCGGTAATTTCCCAATGCCCGGAAATGGTGTCTTTACCGGCTGACATGGGCTGCATTTTTCCATGCCCGCCGACCGCCGTTGGGTTGGGTGGGACGCCCAGGATATCGGTGATATACCCCAGGCCCATTTTGCCCATATTGGGCATCTTCATGCCGCCTACCGCGCGGGCGGTGTTGCCCAGCGAATTGCTGCCAGTATCCCCATACTCCGCGGCATCCGGGGTTTCTCCCGCGCCTACGCCGTCTAAGATGAGCAAGATCACCCGCTGGATGGGTTGTTTCATGGCTGTATCCTCCCTAATGGATCGATAATGTTTATTATATACCTTGCCTACGCCGAAATGCTCACTGGGGTGATGAAACCATATACAGGCGGATAAAAATGATCCGATCGGGTGTGTGGGTGCCCCTTATTAATAGATACGGGGCAAAACAATTACGGAGAAGTCATCGTTATTTCACTTGCAGCGGAGACGAAATCGGTATATTATTCAGTGTATGAATAACATCTATTCACCACCCGAAATATATTATTCACGTTGGATCACTCCTCTCTTGCAACAAGCTGTTCAAGAATCTTCCGTCCTCGTGCTGACGGGTGCACGTCAGGTAGGGAAAAGCACACTCCTCCTTAATGAACCCCCTTTTCGAGACTGGCGCTTTCTTTCGATGGATGATTTTGATGTACTGCGCCAGGCCAAGCAGCGTCCGGAAGAATTATGGTCGGGGACAGACCGGGTGATTTTGGATGAAGTACAGAAGGCCCCCGAGCTTATGTCGGCAATCAAACAGGTGGTTGATCGCGCTCCAGGAAGGATGAAGTTTGTCCTCTCTGGGTCGGCGAACCTGCTGTTGATGCGTCAGGTGAGTGAAAGTCTGGCAGGCCGGGCGGTATATTATGTATTGGATCCTCTAACGGCTGGTGAGATCAACCGAACACCCCCGCCGCAATTAATCCAGAATGTGCTTTCCGGGAACTGGCCGGCAGAAGAGAAATCTTCCGCGGTCCTGCCTGACGATCCAATCCGAATGATGCAGCGCGGCCTGATGCCTGCTTTATTGCAATTATCTTCTGAACCCGCGTGGGTGCGCTGGTGGGATGGGTATGTGACAACCTATCTGGAGCGTGATCTGCGGCAGGTGGCTCAAATTGATGCCTTGATCGATTTTCGGCGCATGATGGAACTACTGGCACTGCGATCTGGCCAGTTGCTGAACCAATCTGAACTGGCCCGGGATGCCGCCTTGACCCAGCCAACGATTCACCGTTATTTGAATATCCTGGAGACCACCCATCTGTTTGAACGAGTTCCGGCGTTTGCTTCAAACCGGACCATACGGATTTTGAAATCGCCCAAAGCTTTTTGGAATGACCCGGGATTGGCGGTCTTTCTATCCGGCTATTTTCAGGAAGAGGATTTGCGAAAATCACGTGAGCTGGGCAGCTTCTTTGAAACCTTTATTTACCACCACATCCATGTGCTAGCGCAGCTCATGAATCCGCCAGCGCGCATCTTTACCTGGCGTACGGTTCGAGGGCAGGAAGTGGACTTCATTCTGGAATATGGTCGAAAGGTTTTGGCGATCGAAGTCAAACATTCCAGCCATCCCAATTACAGCGATGCGAATGGCATCCGTGCTTTCCTGGCTGATCACCCTGATGCTGTTGGCGGGCTGATTCTTCACAGCGGCGGAGAAGTTCGCTGGTTGGGCGAACGGATTATGGCCGTTCCGTGGACAATGATCACGGGTTGAACCCCTTCATCGCGTTTGCCAAGGAGCGTAGAAAGTCAGCCGCACATATCGCAGCTGCTGTGTTTTTCGAGGGACGAGCGTGGTGAAAGTAGAGCGCAGTATAAAAAATCGATCTTACCAGATTCCCGGCAGCAGGCGGTAGCGCACCTTTTGGGCATACTCGCGGTACCCCGGCAGGTTCTCCTGCAGGAAGCGATCTTCCAGGCGGGTGCGGATGATGAAGAAGACGCCAAAAACCACCACCGGGACGAATGCCCAGACCGAGTCGAGCAAGAGCGGCATGCCCAGGCTCGCCACCAGACTGCCCAAGTAGCCCGGATGGCGCACCCATCCATACGGCCCGCTCGACACCACCTTGTGCCCGCGCTCGCCCTGGATGCGCACCGTCCCCGAGAAGTAAGCGTTCTCGATGAACGCATAAGACCCAAGAACGTATCCGCCCACTATGAGCGCCAGCCCAACCATCTCCACTGGAAGCGAGAAGCCAGCCGACCAGTGAAAGAGGGCGTCCAGCCCGGCAGCCAGCAGGATAATGACACTCCCAAAGGCTACCAGCGGTGAGAGCCACTTATCCCATGGTTGGGTATTGTCGTGCTGGTTGTAGTTGGCCCGTTCTTTGAGGATATCTGGGGTCCTGCGCGCCGCTAGCGCGCGGCTAACGACGAAGGACAGGATAAAGACCGCCACCATCACCCACGCTTCCCACCAGTTCCAGCGCCCAGAGATCAGGATCGGCAGCAGGGGAATGACCACCAGGACCAGCAGCAGCATGATCACCACGCGCGCGATATTTACACGCTTTTGATTTTCCATTTTGCCCTACATGTTCTTTATTCGTTCTTCTGAATTTGCTCAATGTGCGATGCGGGAAGGTTATCCAGGAGACTCACGCTAATTATATTGAAATAAATGATTCGTATGAGTCATACTGCGCACCGAGCAACTTTCAGCGAAACAACGTGGGCTTTCGTCGCGCACAAGGCTGCGTTGTTCATCGGATAAAGAACATCTGTCACCCAACCTGAATGACAGATGTTCTTTATGCAGGCCAGGGTGTGTAGTATCATCTTATTCGGATTTATGAATATGATAGACAGGCCTCTTCTTGATACCCAACCCTATGAAGCGCAGGCGCATCTGCTCAAGGTGCTCACTCACCCAGCGCGGCTGGCGATCTTGCATATCCTGCAGGATGGCGAGCACTGTGTCTGCCACATGGAGGCTCATCTGGGCTATCGCCAAGCCTATATCTCGCAGCAACTTATGGTGCTGCGTGAGGCCGGGTTGATCGCTGACCGGCGCGACGGCTGGAATGTGTTTTATCGGGTCGCCGAGCCGGGAATCTTCAACATTCTGGCGGCGGTGGATCGGCTGCTGCCCTTGCAAGAAGGCATAGAAGGGAAACAGCCAGTATCCTGTCCTTGCCCTAAGTGCAGCGCGCGGGAAGGAAAGTAAGCGGATAATCTCTCTCTTTTTTATCAAATAATATTCAAGATTCTGAATATGCTATTGGAGGACAAATCATGTTGAACATCAAGATTTTGGGCGGCGGATGCGCCAACTGCAAGCGCCTGGAAGCGTTGACCCGCGAAGTCGTTGGCACGCTGGGCCTGGAGGCCGAGTTCGTCAAAGTGACCGATCATAACGATATCATGCAGTATCCCATTCTGGCGACCCCCGGGTTAGTTATCAATGAGCAGGTGGTGTCTTCCGGGCACATCCCTAGCAAAACCGAAATCGAGGGCTGGCTAAAGCAAGCTGCTTGACAGAACTAGAGAAAGGCATGTGGGGCTGGCGCAAGTGTACCTCGCCTGCCTTTCTTTTTGCAATTATCTTATTCGATTCTTTGAATGTGAGAGTGTAGTCCTTTATGGAAGGTATCCTGGAGTATCTGAGCATGCTACTGTGGTCCGGTTGGACCGGGCTGCTCGATTACCTGGCAGCGCACGTTCTGCTGTGCCTGGTGCCGGCCTTTGTCATTGCCGGCTTTATGAGCTCGATGATTCCCAAGGAGTCTATCACCCGTTTTCTTGGACCGCGTGCTTCAAAATGGGTGAGCTACCCGGCGTCGGCCTTGGGCGGGTTCGTTCTGGCGGTGTGCTCGTGCACCATTTTGCCGCTGTTTGCCGGCATCTGGAAGCGAGGGGCCGGGTTGGGGCCAGCCGTGACGTTTCTGTTTGTTGGCCCAGCCATTAACATTTTGGCGATCACCTATACCGGCGCGACCATCGGGTATGACATCGCTATCGCTCGCCTGGTATTGTCCATCGCCTTTGGCATCCTGATCGGCCTGGTGATGGCCTGGGTGTACCGCAAGGAAGAATCCGACCGTGCTGCTGAGATGGCGCAAAACGGCTTGTTTGACCAGAAAACTGTTGTCAAACCGGCTGTCTGGGCGCTCTTCCTGCTGCTGGTAGGCGTCCTGATTATTGGAACACTGCAAATCCCGCTCCTGACGAATGTATATGCAAACCTGCGCCTGCCGTTTGATTTACCCGCTGGCCTGGCCGGAACATTGCAGTCGGTCAACCTTTCGCTGCAAGGGGCCGTGCTGATTGGCATGCTGGTGGTCATCGGCCTGCTGGCGTGGAAGGGGTTTGAGAATATTTTCGACCGCTTCAGCGGCTGGACATATGCGGCGTTTGCCGCGATTGCCCTGACCATATTGATCGCTGCTCCGGTGGAAGCTGCTGGAAGCATCGTGATTGGGATCAACGGGCGATTCATCGGCGAGGTGCTGCTGCTGGCAGCGGTGGGCGCTGTGGCGGCGCGTCACTTTACCAAAGATGAACTTTCAGGCTGGGTATGGGAGACCTGGAAGTTCGTCAAGCAAATCTTTCCATTGCTCATCGTCGGTGTATTTGCCGCCGGGGTGGTTAAAGTCATCATCCCCGAAAGCTGGGTGCGCACCCTGGCCGGGCAGAATACCATCTGGGCCAACCTGGTAGGGGTGCTGTTTGGCGTATTCATGTACTTTCCGACCCTGGTGGAGGTACCCGTGGCCAAGATGTTCCTCGACCTGGGCATGGCGCGCGGCCCGCTGCTGGCCTACCTGCTGGCCGACCCGGAACTGTCGCTGCAATCCATCCTGGTGCTCAACGGCGTGATGGGTAAAAAGAAGGTCGCCCTCTACGTGGGGTTGGTGGCTGTGATGGCCAGCGCAGCCGGATATCTCTTCGGCCTGGTGGTAGCGGCGATTCGATAAAAATATCCTTCCCGTGCAGTATTGGGCCGCGTTGTAGGTGGCGTAGACCTGGAACCGTTTTGCTTATCGCCTGAAAACTACCTTGGGAAGGATTGGATCTTCCCAAATCTTGGCATGCAGTTCACCCCCTGTTCTATCCAGGTTTGCACAAACAATTTCCGAACAAAGAGGCCGCGGAGCAATCCGCGGCCTCTACAAAATGGTCGAACAGTACCTTAACTATTTTCGCCCTATTAATTCCCGAACTTTCCAATCACGGGCATCAAGTACACGTACGGGCGGGTGATGGTCAGCGTGTACGTTTTGGTGGTCTCGTCCTCCGCTGTCACCACGATCACGATCTCGGTCTGCCCAGCATTCAAGCTGATCTCCTGCGATGCCTCTCCATTCGCCACAACTTCACCGTTTACCGTTACCGTCGCGTTTACGTCTGTCAAAACCGGGGTAACGGTTATCGTGTTGGTGCTGTAGGGCAGTTTCAGGCTGTATGCGGTCGTAGCAGGGTCAAAAGCCGGGGTCGGCGCACCTGCGCTGGTGGTCAGGCTCTGCAATGTATTCACCGGGCTTGGGTAATAGATGGTGAAATCTTTGACGAAGTTTGTGCCTGGGGTCATACCAGTCAGAGCAGCACCATCGATGATGGTAGCCGTAACGATGACGGTGCCGGGTCCGGTAACCGAAAGCACATTCCCGTCGGTAATTTCCGCGCCAGGGGCAGTGGTGCCGTCTGCTTTCACCTCCCAGAGAATATCCTGGTTCGTCGCATTCGCTGGAACGACGGTTCCGACCAGTTCAAGCGGCGTACTCACTACATGGCGATCTGGAATGCCGGTGATGTCCGTAACCGGAACAGGGTTGATCAGCGTGATGATGAAGTCTTGGATATAGCTCGTCCCGGGCGCTGCTCCATCCGTGATCGTCGCGGTCAGGGTCACCTGCGTGCCTTCAGGTGCATCGCTCGCAAAATGCAGGACCGTAACAGTGGGAGTCCAGCCGCCGCCAGAAGTGACTAGAGATGCGTTGGTAGTGTCGCTCAGGCTCCAGGTGATTTCGGCAAACGAAGCATTGGCCGGTTGAACCTTTCCAAGGTTGAAGGATGTAACGCCAAAGAAGGCTTCCTTGAGCTTCAGGTCCGTTCCCATTCCAACTTTAGGCGGCACGCCAGTAATGTTCGTAACCGGAATATGCGGCGCGGAAACGTAGACCGTATAGGTCGTGGCGGTCGTGCCATCCTCGGCGGTGATGGTGATGGTCCAGCGCGCCCCGGCATCAAACTTAACCGGTGTTCCAACCGTAGCGCCCGGGTCGTTGGCAGCCGCATCGAAAGCGGTCACCTCAAGCGTGTCCAGGTTGGGCATGTAGGGAATTACAATGTTATAAGCATTAGGCTCTGTTTCATGCGGCGTGCCAGGGTAGGCCGTTGTAACCGGCGCCCACCAGGGCCCGCTTTTAACATTAATCGCGACGCTTTTGAGGCTCGAATCGGTTGATGGGACCCGCATGGTTATCTGCGCTACTTCGCTGGAGCGGGGCTCAGCATGGTTACTGGAGTTAACTACCACATAATAGTAATACGTGCCTTCGCCCAGGCCGGTAGGAACCTGGAAAGTGGCTGCCGTAGCGCCTTCCACGAGCGTCCCGCCGGTGTTCGCGCTGGTGGTATTGGAATACCATTGGTACGTCAGATCGCCAGCTCCGCCGCGGCTTTCCGCTTCAACGGAAAGTGTTGGGGCTTCAGCATAGTTGATAAACAGATTTGTGTTCGCTGCTGGCTGCTTTTGAATAACAATTTCAGGGAGCACCGCCGGAGGGCTCAATCGCCACGGCATCATGGCATCCAGGCCGCCGAAGTAGCGCTCGTACACATTCATCCCCTCCATGATATCGGCAACATAGGGGTTGGTTGCGAGCAGAGAGGCGGTTTCGGGTGTCATCGCAGCGTTGTTGAAGTAATAGTTGATGAACTCGGCATTTCGGCCTAATACGGCATCATCCACGCCGTGCCCACCAGAAGCCCGGTAATTGAAAGCCAGTTTATCAATGCCAGCTCCGAGCCATTCGTATACGGGCTTGGCGGCTTCCAGGCCAGTGGCGTCGCCTTCGGCGGAATCGCCATAATCATCCAGTGTATGATCTACTACGATCGCGCGCGGCGCTATCGCGGCGACCAGCAGATGCTGGTCAAACGGCATGCGGTCGCCGTATCCATACGAACCTTCCACCCGCTTGTACAGGTTCAGCGGCTCAGAGAAGCGCAGCATCATTTCGTTCACGCGCTGCGGCTGGTGGGTCAGCGTGTCACCAAGCACCTCGTTGCCGTCGGTGTTTCCCCAATTGTATAGGTGCTGCCCGATGTAATCATCCAGATTCCAGGGGCCGGGCCCGAAGTTGTTGTAACGGTAAGGCGAAGGCCCGGTGCAGCCCGCGGCGCCTGCAATGACCACGCCGATGCGCTCGTCGAAAACGCCTGCGACAAAGGAGATTTTTCCATTGATAGAGAAACCATAGCTGGCCAGCTTCTCAATGTTCAGCAGGTCGTTAAACTTCCCCTTGGTGCCAACGTCTGGATTCCGCTCGGCTACCAGTTCCAGAGCGTCAATGGTCCGCCAGAACCCCCAGGCGGCGGCTATTTCTACGCCCGGCTCGGTGGGGTTGTTGCGGTTATACGGGAACAGATCCCAATACCCGCCACTGCGCGTGTTGATCCCATTCAGGCGATCATCCGTGGCCGTGTTGGGAACGGTCGCGGTTGCAATGCCTGCTCCGGTGTACACGGAACCTGAGCCACCCAGGATAATCGGCGCGGGTTCCGGTGTGGCAACGGTGGGTAAGGTGATGGTAGAGGAAAGATTCAGCTCTTTATCGTTGGCCGAGACGGTGTAATTGATAGTCACTGTTGTGTCGGTGGTAGTGACGCTGCGCAGGCTGACCACGCCGTCCTGAACGTAACCGTATTCATAATATTGGGCCAGGTCCAGAATTTCATCACGCCGTTCTCGCCATTCGGCTACGGTGGTTACCTTGCCGCTTGTGCCCTTGGTTGAGTCAAAGAATGTCCATGGATCGGGAAGGGTGAACAGCGATGGCAGGTCATATGGATCGGGGTATTTGCCTGCCCGGCGCAGCCCCAAAATCGCCTGACTGAGTTCCTCCGCAGCCAGGTCCACCGCGGCCTTATCGGTAGATCCAGAGTCTACCAGGGCCTGTGCCGCCGCGAGCTTCTCATCGAATATGGTTTCGGTGGCGGGGGTATACATGCCGGGGCCGGTGCGGAACTTGGGGTCGTTCACAAAGCGGATTAATTCCTTCAAGCGCCAATCGTCAAACACAAAGGAATCGGTTTCCGCCTTGCCGGTCAGCGTAATTTCGCCCCAGTCCAGGTTCCCGTCCTGGGTGCTGATGCGGTCATAATTATTATCGTAATGGCTCCAGAAGATACGCGCCGTACGGGCTTCGCCTTCGACGAAGGAGTCATTAATTTGCGCATCCAGGCCGATTTTTCGTCCATTCTGTAAGCTGTCAGCAGCGTGGAAAACGTTTTCAATCTGCAGGGCCAGTTCCACATAGTATCCGACAACAGCGCTGGTGTCAGGATCGATAATATCTGTGGCAGCGGCGCCTTTAATGCGGTTGGTAAATTCGCGCGAGGTTGTGTCGAAGTGTACAGAGCCGGTCTGGTTCCCGGTATTCCCGGTGATGGCGCCTAACGAACTAACCGTGAAGAGACCATCATCGTCTTCCCATTTGTCAATTTTATCGTTCCATACATCCAGGGAAAATTCGACGCCGTCGCGATTGTTCACCGTGCTCGAATTTCTGGAAATTGTACTGTCGTTAACCTTCACCAGTACATAAAGCACAGGGCCGTTCCACACAGCGCGGATTTCACCGGTGGCGGCAGGGCCGGCTGTGTAATCTACATTCCCGGCAGCAGTTTTTGCATTGTCGATCACCCCGACCGGCGCGCTGCTATAGGCGGTATCTGGCAGACCATCAAGCACAATCTCGTTTGGAGTGAAGATCGCGTCCAGCTTTTCCGGTTCAGCATAGGTATTCTTTACAGCAAGCGCAATCGATGGCATCAAAAAGTTCAATGCAATAGCCAATATCAGGGCAATTCCCATTGATCGGTTGAGCAGTCTACTCATTGCAGAACACTCCTCTTGGCTTACCTGGTTAGATTAATTGATTTATTTTCGACTAAAAACAAACCTCCTTGTCCATAAATATAAGGCAAAAATTTTCGAATATCCACACATCCTTTGTGTCTCTGGCCCTATTTTCGATAATTCTTGCTATCGCTTTTTAAAAATATCGGGTATGATTCCGGGGAAATAGGAATGGATAAATGGCTGTATTTTCCTCTCTCTATAAATATGCCGCAAGGCTGAGGGAGGCACAAGAAAGGGAATCTATGAGCGCCCTTGAAAGGAAAGAACCGCGAGAATATGACCTGGAAGATGGTTTAACGTTATGCCACGAATTTTATAAGGGGTTTGAGATCGAACAGTGCAAACGGCATGAACCCTGCAGCATGCCGGCATACCATTTCCATGACAGCTACGAGATTTTTTACTTGCTTTCAGGAACCCGAAATTACTTTATCAATGACCGGACTTATAAGGTTGAAAAAGGCGACCTGGTGCTGATTAACAGGAGAAATCTTCATAAGACTACATACGGCGGGTCTCTCATGCACGAGAGGATTCTCATCATATTCGATGAGCCTTTTATCCAGGATGTATCCAGGTTGAGCGCCGATATCGATCTATTACAGGCTTTCCATCAAAACATAAACATTATTAAATTGGCGAAAGCTGAACAGTCGCTGGTCGAACGATACCTGTTTAACATTATTCAAGAGGCTAAAGCCAAGGACGCAGGCCATGAAGCCCATGTTCGCTTAACGATGGGCGAATTCTTGATATTTATCGCCAGGAAAACGATCCATACCCAGCAGGCTTCCAGTGCTGCTCATAATCCCATGAACGGCAAGATGCAGGAAATCGTACGGTATCTCAATGCCCACTACATGGAAAATATCACGCTGGGAAATACGGCTGAAAATTTTTATATCAGTGCTTTTCATTTGAGCAGAACGTTTAAGAAAGCTACCGGATTCACGTTCATCGAATATCTTAACAGCCTGCGAATTCGCGAAGCGCAGCGGCAGCTAAAGGAATCTCGAGCGAGCGTAAGTGCAATCGCTGCACAGGTAGGTTACGAGAGCCAGACCCATTTCGGAAGAGTATTTAAGAGGATCACTGGATTATCGCCGCTTCAATATCGGAATATGAATTGAGTATCAGCCGTTTTGCATGAAAAGAGCGGGATTCAGAAGTCCTGGAGAAATCTTCGGGGCGTTATTCATAACGCCCCCAATTCCAATACGGATGAAATCAAGCGCGTTTTGTGCGGATCTTCAGCAGGGCATACAGGGGGCAAAAACCAACGATCCCGGTAACCAGGGCGATGATCCCAAGAACGAGGAAAACCACCCCCAGTCCACCAGCGACCATGCCACTCCAATATAGGGCGACCAATACGATACCAAGTACTACCCGAATGATCCGGTCAATTCCTGACTCATTTACGAAGTTCATTGTTATCTCTCCTGTAGTCTTTTATTTTTGTGCTCTACCAAATTAGATGCATAGTGCCTCATAAAGTTACAATTGCGGTAGGGCAGCCCTGATCACTCAATCAAGGTGGGCAAATCGCGCGAATCATCACGCGCGCGTAAATCCAATTCACGCGCGCGTGATGATTC
>CAYTHO010000108.1:6430-16235 GCA_964437595.1 uncultured Anaerolineaceae bacterium | reverse complement strand
ATACTGCCGTTTTTGACTTCCCAAATTTTATTTCAGCAGCGCCGCCACTTCGCTGCGGTCGGTTTCGTCTTCCAAATTAACTTGTGTCCACTCCAGCGGGGTGAGGCTGCGCAGGGTATCGCGGGTGGAGCGGTCGGCGCCGTGTTCCAGCAGCAGGCGCGGCATTTCGGTTTGCAGGCGGTACACGCTGTAGCCTTCCTGCTGGTCGAGCGGGCGCGGGGGATCCATCTTTTTCGGCCCCACCCACACCACCCCATGCAGCGGGGTGAGGTTGTGGCTGAGCGGCGACCTGGCGTTCACATCCGCGCCGCGCTCCAGCAGCAGGCGCGCCAACTCCAGGTGACCGAACTGGGCCGCCAGGTGCAGCGGCGTCAGCCCCGGCTCCAGCACATGATCCTTACCCGTTACGGCCTGGATTAGCCCGGGGTCTTGCGCCAGGTAAGCGGTCACCTGCTGCGTGTCGCCAAAGACACACGCCAGGAAGATATCGGCCCGCGCCCCGGCTTGCTTGAGCAAAAGCTGTAATTTACTCGGATCGTCGCGGTTCATCTGCGCCGTCCAGCGGATGGGGGTTGTCATCCACCAATCGTCGGAGAGCCGCATGGTCACATCCGCGCCGCTGTCCAGCAGAAGCTGGATCATTGCCGGGCTGTAGGCATGGCAGATGGGCGTGCCGCCGTTCGGTCCGCGCGCATTGACCAGCCGGGGGTTTTCAGCCAGCATGGCCCGCACTTTTTCGATATCATCCTTCCAGATGTAAGCGATGATATCCATCTTCGCCCCGCGCTCGATCAGAAAATCGACCATGCCCAGGCTCGTATATTCGGGCAGGAACTCCAGGTCGAGGGCTTGGTGCAGCGGAGTGAACCCAAAGCGCTGATCTTTTTCATTGATATCCGCGCCGTGCGCCAGCAGCAGGTCCACAATATCCTTGCGCCCGTACATCACCGCTACGTGCAGGGCCGGGGCCGGCGAGTTCCACAAAGCCGTCTTGAATTCCCCGCTGGCGGAGGCCAGGCGAGGGTCAGTTTCCAGCAGGGTTTTCACCTGCTTGATATCGTCCGCCAGGGTGGCCTGGAACAGATCCATTACCTTGCGGGTGAAAGCATCGTCCCGCGAAGGACGCTGGTTAGGCAAATTGTCTTGAATCACGTTCATCATCCTTTCTTTGAGCCGTTGACGTGCCGAATACAGTCGTGTTTTGACGGTGGCCACCGGTATTTCCAAAAACTGACCGATTTCTTCCTGCGAATAGGCGTGCATGTAAAAGAGGGTCACCACGGCACGCTGGCGCTCGGGCAGGCTGTTGATCGCCGCGAAAACCTGATTCTGCACAAAACGCTGCTCGGCCATTTCCGCCGGGCCGGGAGAGCGCGACGAAAGCGCGCGGGCCTGCTCCAGGGGGATTTGCCCCGCTCTATGAGAGCGCCGGGCGCGGTCGATGTGCTTGAACACAATCTGGCGAAACCAGCCGGGGAAAGCCGCCGGCTCGCGCAGGGCAGGCAGGTCGCGGTAAGCGTTGATGAACGCCTCCTGGGCCGCGTCTTCGGCCAGGGCCATATCGCCCAGCACGGCGTAGCCGTACCCCACCGCCATATCCTGAAAGCGGCGCACAATCGCCTCAAACGCATCGCGGTCCCCGCGCTGCACGCGCGTAACCAGGGTGTCGATCGCTTCTATCAATGCACGCTCCTAAGGTACTCGAAGATCTTCGCTATATTAAAGCCCCATTTGGGAAGAAAAAGGTTCAAAAAGAAAGAGCAAATCCAATGTTCTTCCTTGTTATAATTCCAGGCAGTTCATAGCTTTCTTAAGGACCGACATGCGCCTCTTCTTTCTTGGCACCGCCGCCGCCGAGGGCTACCCCGGCATCTTCTGTGACTGTGAAAACTGCCGCGAGGCGCGCCTGCTGGGCGGGCGCAGCTTGCGCTACCGCAGCGCGCTGCTGGTCAACGATGACCTGCTGATCGATTTTGGCCCCGACCTGCTGGCCGCCGCGCAGCGTTTCAACCGCAACCTTTCCCTGGTGACCACCGGGCTGGTGACCCACGCGCATGAGGATCATTTTTACCTGTTCAATTTTTTCGCGCGCAAGAGAACCTACACCGGCGGGCTGAGCATCCCATCCCTGCGCCTGTTTGGCCCGCATGATGTGACCACGGCCCTCAAAAATGCCGCGCCCGACATGGCCTCCCTGCAGATGCAGACGCATACCGTGCGCGCCTTCGATACCTGGCGCTCCGGGGCGTATGCTTTCACGGCCTACCGCGCCCGGCATGGCCTGGATACGCTGGAAGCACTCTTTTACAGCGTGGACGATGGGCAGCATGCCTTCCTGTACGGCACCGATACCGGCCTCTTCCCGGAAGAAACCTGGCGGGCGCTGGCAGGCAAGTCCTTCGATGTGATTATTATGGAAGAAACGCTGGGGACCGGCCATTACGACCAGCACCTGAGCTTCGATACCTTCCTGGAACAGGCCCGGCGCATGCGCGAACAGGGCATGCTGCGCCCCGGCGGGCGGCTGGTGGCGCACCACATGTCGCACTCCGGCAACCCCACCCACGAGAAAATCGAGGCGGTGCTCAATCCGCACGCCGTCGAAGTGGCCTACGACGGCCTGGAGATCTGCCTGTGAGCAGCCCGGCGGGCGCCGAAGCGGCGCGGACAGCGGCGCAACCGATCGAACCCGCGCCCGAGGAGGCCCTGCTTACCGCGTGGGCTGAGCGGTTGGGAGGCCCATGCACCTGCCAGCGGCTGGCCGAGCAACACTACGTTTTCCGCGTGCGCGCGCCCGGGCGCAATTACATACTCAAAGAAGCCGGACTGATCAACCCGCAGGGCGACGTGCCGCGCAAGCTGGCCGCGGAGGCCGGCGTGCTGCGCCACCTGCAGGCGCGGGGTATTGGCGTCGCTGTCCCCGAACTTACCGACGGCGGGCAGCCCTACCAGATTGTTGGAGACCGCTACTACACCCTTTCGCCCGAGGTGCCGTCTGATCCGGATGAAAGCGCGCCCCCCGAGCGGGTGTACCGCAGCTTCGGCGCGGCCATCGCCCGCCTGCACGAAGCGCTGGCGAGCTACCCCGGCCCGATCTACTCGTGGACGATGGACATGCCCCCGCGCATCCTGGACGAGGCCGCGCGCGATATTCTCCAGGGCCTGGACGAGCAGCAGCTTGCCGCCTTCCAGCCGGCGCTGGAGGCGCTTCGCCAACCCATCACCGGGCGGCTGAGCGGCCTGCCCTCGCAGCACATTCACGGCGACTGCCACGGCGGGAACATCATGCGCGTGGGGGATGCGGTCAGCGGTTTTATCGACCTGGACCACCTGCCGTACGGCCCGCGCCTCTACGACTTATGCTACCTGGCGGCAAATGATGTGAACTTCAATCACCACAAACCGGGCTGGGCATACTCCTGGTTCAGCGCCATCCTGCCCAGCCTGTTTGATGGCTATGCGCAAGAAGCCGAACTTACCGGCGCCGAAAAAGACGCCGCTCCATACATGATCCTGGGCATCTTGCTGATTTTCGCCGGTTGGTTTTTTCGGTGCGGCAGCCTCGTGCAGGCCAACCAGAATTTGCAGGCTTTTTACTGGGTCTGCGAGCATCAAGAGCGGGTGCGGGAAAGCATCCGCTGATCACCCCAACCTGCTTGCCGCTGGCAATTGCCATGCCCGCGTACCTTAAAGAACAGTATAGTTCTGGTAATTTTTTGGGATCTATGATAATATTATTTGTGTGTGGAATATCTGGGGGTAACGAGAATTCCACGCGAAACCCTGCCACAAGCGAACAAACCAAACCAACCTTGCACCTGCCTCAGCAATGATGCTGATGATTGGTCGCTGTGCGGAAACATCGTAAGACCTTTATATCAAACGAAGTAGAAACACCGTAGTACCCGGCGGCATAAATACCTCTATAGTTAGCGTGCAGCCTCGGGTACTTTAAACAGTCGGGCGGAACCAGCGAATAACAACATAGGTATTTACGCCCGACTGTAGTAGTATTTTTCGATGCTCTTGCTCGGGGGGGATGAATGCAAAAGATTACCGCAAGCACAAGGGAAAAGGGCCAATCGCTGGTTATTATCGCGCTGGCGATCGTCGTCATTTTTGGGTTCGCGGCCCTGGCGGTGGATGTTGGCAGGCTGTATTTGACCCGCCGCAATGCCCAGGCCGCGGCAGACTCCGCCGCGTTGAACGCCACCTACGCCTTATGCAACGGCGAGGATTGGGTAGCCGCCGCCTATAACATGGCTGAACTGAATGGTTTTACCGATTCCTCGGGCACCACCGGGGATGTGATCATCAACGTCAACAATCCGCCCATGGAAGGGCCTTATATAGGGCGCAACGATTACCTTGAGGTGACCATCTACGCCAAAAATCCGTCCATTTTTGCCGGGTTTGTTTACAACGGCGAGCTAGAGAACACCGTCCGGGCGGTGGGGCGCTGCGTGCAGGGCTTTCAGGGTTACTCCTACGGGCCAGCGGTGGACGGCGAAGTGGCGATCCTGGCCTTAAACCCGACCGCCAGCAAAGCCTTCTCCAACACCGGCGGAGCGGAAGTGATCGTAGACGGCGGGGTATTCGTCAACTCCGACGCCGATGACGCCCTGTTCCAGAACGGCTCAGCGACGCTGAAAATGAACTGGGCCAAGGTGCGCGGCGGGGCCGAGGTGGGCGGCGCGTTCGGGATTAACCTAGACGGCTCGGGCGCAATGGCTCAGCAGATCGATATTGTGAAAGACTTTCACACCTCCGGCTCCGGGAAATCGATTGCCGGGGCGTTCAACATTGGCGGCAGTGTGATCAATTCCGCCTCGGTCAACATGACCGGCTTCCCGATCAAGGTCGGCGGGAACTTCGATAATTCCGGTGCGGCGACCGTGGTTTCTCCGCAGCTGGTAATTGCTGGCGATGTGATCAACAAAGCCGGCGGCACGTTTACATCGGAGACGATGGTGATCGGTGGCGATTACACCGCCAACGGCGCGGCATGGGCCCGCCCTGCCCTCGGCAAGAAGATGAACCTGGCAATCGGCGGGAACGTCAATCTCTCCGGGTCGGCGTCGCTGGGCACGCGCGCGGAAGATAACGTGGTGGTGCAGGGGACCGTGAAAACATCCGGTGGGGCAGCCATCAAAGGCACCCTCACCCACGCGCCCATTTCAAAACCGACCTTTAGCGTCACCATTCCGCAGAAGGACGACCCGCTCGTCGACATTCTGTTCCCACCAGAAGGCCCCGAGGGCAACTGCACCCACCTGAGCATCCCCAATTACGGCGCCTACACCCCGGCACTGATCTCGGGCGGGTACTACTGCAACTTCGACTTCAACGGCAGCGTGAGCGCCAACATCCCGCCCGGCACCTATTGGGTGGACTACTTCAGCCTGGGCGGCGCCGCCACCCTCAAGATGGACGGCGTGCAGTTGTACGTCACTGGCAAAAAGAAAAAGACCTCCTTCGACGTGGGCGGCAGCGGCAGCCTTTCGATGCTCGGCACGATGGTCTACCTGAAGTCCGGCGCTTTCAGCTTCAGCGGCGCGGGCGGCACATTCGACTGGACGGCGCCCGGCCCCGGGCAACCCTATGAAGGCCTCAGCCTGTACCTGGACCGCGATAATTCCAGCACCGCCAGCGTGGTGGGCAGCGCGTATATCTCAGATATGTCCGGCACCTGGTACGCGCCCGGGTCGGCCTGCAAGTTTGTCGGCGCAACCGAGACCACCATTTACTCCCAGTTCATCTGCGATACCGTGGAAGTAAACGGTTCCGCGAACCTGACCATCCGCTACGACGCGGACAAGGTCTACCAGATATCGGAACCCAGCATCCAGCCGCAGGTTACCCTGGCAGAATAATCCTCAGCATATATCCCCCCCTGATATCCCCCGCTGCGGCGGGGGATTTTCTTTAACCAACCAGCGCTGGCAGAACCTGCATCGACCGGCGGACGGCATCCGCCAGGAACGGACCTACGCCGCCTACGGTACGGTCGGTAAAATCGAGCGCATCTGCCCAGCGCCGCGCGTACTGCTCGCGAGCAGATTGGATCTTCGCCTCGGGCGTGTAAGCTTTCTCGAGCATGGTGATGTGCGCCTGGGCCGTTCCACCCGCAAACACGTAATCGCGGATGATGCGCCACTGGTCCCGCAGCATCTCCCCGGACACATGGGTGAACACATCCGGGATGGGCGCGGCATCCAGCGCAGCCTGCGCGCCAGCCGGGTCGACCATGCGGGCGAACGATCGGCAGTCGAAAACGGTCAGGCTGATGTCGCCCGGGACCGGAAAATCAGCCCAGTCGCTGACGCCGAGCTGGTCAAACAGGTTCTTGCCCATCTCCTTCCAGCACTCGTCCGCGGCCAGGTGGCACAGGTAGCCGGTCACGAAGGCGCGCTCGGCGCCGTCCAGCGTTCCCCAGGGGCGCTGGAGCAGGCCGCCGAGCTGCCCGAGGAAGTTCGCGCAGCTCATACGGTAGGCCGCCTCGCCATCCTCCTCGACGCGGCCCACGAAATGCGCCACCCGCCGGTCGATGGGGTGAAAGGCGTGCACATCCACCAGGATGCAGCCCATCAGGAATGCGCCGTAGGTCTCCGGGGATTTCCCAAGATACTGCGCTTCGTTGAAAACTGTTTCGCCTACCACCAAATGCGTTACCGATGCAGCCATGAATAGTCCACCTTTACTGTTCTTTATTCTTCTATGAGTCCGCTAAAAAGCAGCCGTCAACGCTTATATGCTTCCATAAATGATTCGAGCGAGAATGGACTGCCGTGCCCGGGATACACCGTCCGGATGGGCAGCCCGCGCAGCTTTTCCACGCTGGCTTTGGCCTGGGCCAGGTCATCGATCAGCGAATTGAGGGCCGGGGGCTTCTTGGGCGCGCCGGAATTGTCCAGCAGGTCGCCGCAGAACAGGTCGCCGCTGTCAGTGAGGAAGGCAATGGAGCCCCTGGAATGCCCGGGCAGGTGCAGCGCCCGCGCGGGAAACCCATATTGAGATAAATCCTCGCCGTCTTCCAGGCACAGGTCGGGGACGAAGCGGTCGAACTTGCCTCCGCCCATCAGCAGCACCAGCACCTTCATCATCACGCGCATGAGCGCCCGCTCGCCCATCCTGCGCCCTTTGAGCATATCGCCGAATTCGGCCACCCCGGCGTCCGCGCGGTGCATGGCGATCTTCGCGCCGTACTGCTCGCGCAGGTACGCGGCATTGCCAGTATGGTCAAAGTCGCCGTGGGTGATCAGGATCAGCTTGAGCAGGCCGGGGCGGCAGCCGGCATCTTCTAATGCCTGGACCACCGTCGCGCGGCTCTTGCCAAAGCCGGTATCGATCAGCACAAAGCCGTCGACCGAGTTGAATAAGTAGCAGTTGACGCCTGCATGGGTAATGGTGTGAATCATTGCACGGTCCTTTTGATGATGATAATCTCTTATCATACGGTTATTCGTGTATTTTATTCGTTGAAGCCCTGAAAAGGACCGCTGCCACACCTTTTGTTTCTTAGTGGGCAGTTCCTTTCTCTCGATATTTATATCCTCAGGCTTGGTAACAACTCAGCCAGTCACGGCTGGATAAGCTGTTGTATGAGGGCTTAATCTCTACGTTCAAGTTCTTCCGCTGTTGGTTTCTGGAAGAACGCGATCCAAGTCATCATGCTTTCTTTGGAAATGTGGAAACTCTCTTGTGAAGGACGCGAATTCCTGACCGCAAGCCGCCTCAGCAAATCCTCGTCCGGCACATCCAGAAAATGGACTTCACTGCTGGCGCCAAGGCGTTTGGCCCGCAGACGGTAATCTTCGCGTTCTTCTCGCGCCCAAAAGCCATAATCTAGGATGATGTTCGTTCCCAATTCCAACGCTCTGCTCGCGATATTCCAAAGCATCGCCTCAATAAACGAATGCCGGGCATCATGTTCTGGTTCATTCGCGTCCTGACCAAAAAGCCCAATCTGCCATTCGTCAGGCGTCAATCGAAGCGCTGACCGTTCCTGTTCAATCTTCTTTGCAAGCGTTGTTTTCCCGGAACAAGGAAGTCCCACCATTAGATAAAGCGTTGCCATGCATTTTCTCCTAAGGATCGTTAACAGCTGCCTAACAGTATATCGTATATACGATCGTTTGATCGATCATGCAAATCCTCGGAGGACGAAATATACTACAATCAATAAACAATTCCACACCTATTACTGGATGGCATCAATGGAAATCTCATTGTCGGAACTGAAAGCTATTTTCTTGAAGGAAATCAATCATCTGGAAATCTTGGGATATGAACAAGTTGAGATCCCAGTTGAGTATTATTGGGATATTCCTCAAGATGTTCGATACAACCCTTATCAAGAACCAAAACAATTCACATTGGGGCAAGTGTCCGATGATTGGGAAGGGTTGAAACAAATCATCGAAGGGGAACGAGAGCCAGTTGTTTACGATTTGGTTTGGTTATCGATCATTCTTCGAGCTATTGGCGAACACGCTTTAGGTTAACTACCTGATTGGTTACAAAAAGCAATACTTTTGTCTAGCTTGACTCGCTCCGAACTTTTTGCCGTAATCTGGTGGGTAGAAGATGGGAAGGTAGAAATTATGGCATAAGCCTGTATAATCAATTTACCGTAATAAAACCATCCTATCGCGATAAGGAGCACCCGGTGCAAACAAAGCCTCGCCAAAAATTCGCGCGCATCCTGGGGTTCGTCACCCTGGTTATCGCAGCCACCTTTACCGCGCCTGCCGCGGACGTACACGCGCAGGCCACCGTTTACACGGTCAACAGCACAGCGATTACCAGCGACGGCGCGTGCGATGCCACCAACTGCACCCTGCGAGAAGCGATCACCGCCGCCAATGGGCACCCCAATGGCGCCGCGACCGATGAAATCCACTTCAACATCACCAGCGGCTGCAGCATAAGTACCGGCGTATGCACCATCGCTCCCGAAACCGCCCTGCCCACCATCACCGACCCGGTCTTAATCGATGGATACACGCAGACCGGTGCCAGCCCCAGCACGCACCCGACCACCAGCAATGCCGTTCTGCGCATCGAGCTGGATGGGCAGTACGCAGACGAAGGAACCAACGGCCTGACTATTACTGCCAGCGACAGCACCGTGCGCGGATTGGTGATCAACGGTTTTACCAACCACGGCGTGCATATCACCGGCAGCGGAGCGAACCGCAATACGGTGCGGGGCTGCTACATTGGCACCAATGCCGCCGGGACGGGCGCGCGCCGCAATGAACAAAAGGGCATCGTCATCGATGCTGCCGCCTCCAACAACACTATCGGCGGGGCGGAAGCCAGCGCGCGCAACGTGATTTCTGGTAATGGCGCGGCGGGTATTTACATCGAGGGCAGCACAACCACGCAGAACAACGTACTGGGCAACCTGATCGGCACCAACGCCGGCGGCACGGCCAGCCTGGGCAACGGCAGATCGGGGGTCGCCCTGAACAGCGCCACCTGGAACACCATCGGCGGGACCACGGCGCAAGCCCGCAACGTGATCTCCGGCAATCTGGAGTACGGCATCAACATCGATGGCGGCATATCGGGCAACAATACTGTGCAGGGCAACTACATCGGCGCCAATGCGGCGGGCACGGCGGCCCTGGGGAATGACAGCGGGGTGCGGATCAGCGCCAGTACTGAAAATACCATCGGCGGGTCCGCCGCCGGCGCGGGCAACCTGATCTCCGGGAATACTGAATACGGCATCTACATCTACAACGCCAAAAACCCGGGCAACACCGTGCAGGGCAATTACATCGGCGTGAATGCCAGC
>CAYTHO010000108.1:0-6330 GCA_964437595.1 uncultured Anaerolineaceae bacterium | reverse complement strand
GTGCAGGGCAATTACATCGGCGTGAATGCCAGCAACACCGCCGCCGTGGGCAACGGCGAAAACGGCATCCTCGTTTACGGGCCGCAGAACACCATCGGCGGAACTGACGCCGGGGCGGGCAACCTCATCGCATACAACGGCGCGGACGGCGTGGTCATCACCGGCACAGCCTCCCCCGGCAACCCGATCCAGGGCAACGCCATCTTCAGCAACTCCGCCCTGGGCATCGACCTGGGCAATAACGGCGTCACCCCCAACGACACCGGGGACGGCGACAGCACCAACGACGGCTCGAGCCGATTGCAGAACTTCCCGGTGCTCGCCACCGTCACCGCCAGCGCGCTGAGCGGCGCGCTCAACAGCACCGCCAGCACGGCCTTCCGGCTAGAATTCTTCGCCAGCGCCGGGTGCGACCCGTCCGGGTATGGCGAGGGCGCGCAGTACCTGGGCGCGCAGGCCGTTACCACCAACGCCGGCGGGAACGCGACCTTCAGCTTCGCCTACACGCCCCCGGCTGGCAAGCCATATTTCACCGCCACAGCCACCAACACCACCACCGGCGACACCTCCGAATTCTCGTTCTGCAAGGCCCTGGCGCCCACCGTCAACCTGACCGCCCAGCCCACCAGCTCCACTTACGGCAGCAGCGTGACGCTGACGGCCACGGTCACCAGCGGCGACCCGGATAACCCGTACCCGCCCGGCGCGGTGCAGTTCAAAGACGGCTCCACTAACCTGGGCGCGCCCGTCACCCTGAACGCCAGCGGGCAGGCGCAGTACACCACCAGCAGCCTCACCGCCGGGAGCCATACCCTGGCGGCCCAATACCTGGGCGGCGGGGTCTACCCCAGCGCCGAAGATACCCTGGCCTACACCGTCGGCAAGAAGGCGCTCACCGTCACCGGCATCAGCGCGGCGAACAAGGTGTATGACGGCACGACCACCGCCGCGCTCAACACCGGCAGCGCGGCCCTGGTAGGCGTAGTCAGCGGCGATACGGTCAGCCTGGTGACCTCCGGCGCCAGCGGCGCGTTTGCCGATAAGAACGTGGGGCAGAATAAGCCGGTCACTGTCAGCGGGCTGGCGCTCAGCGGCGCGGACGCGGGCAACTACACCGTTACCCCGCCCACACTGACCGCCAGCATCACCCAGCGCACGCTGACCATTACCGCTGACAATAAAAGCAAGGTGTACGGGCAGGCGGTCCCGGCGCTCACAGTTACGTACAGCAACTTCGCCCCCGGCGACACCCCCGCCGTGCTGACCAGCCCCCCGGCCCTCACCACCACCGCCGCGCCCACCAGCCCGGTAGGAACCTACCCCATCACCATCACGCCCGGCTCGCCCGCCGCGCAGAACTATACCTTCACCCTGGTTGCGGGCACGCTGACGGTTAACAAGGCCAGCACTGGCCTGCAGATCACCGCATCCACCACCACACCCGCCTTCGCGCAGCCCGTCACCCTTACCGCTACCGTAACCGTCCAGGTGCCGGGGTCGGGTACGGCCAGCGGAACGGTGACCTTCACGGAAGGCGCCACCGTGCTGGGCACCGCCGCGCTCAGCCCCAACGGCAGCGGCGGAGCAGCGGCGGTTTTCACCATTTCGGTCCTGTCGCCGGGCGCGCATAATTTAACAGCTACCTACGGCGGCAGCGCCAATTTCAATGGCTCCACGGGCTCCCGGAAAATCACCGTAGGGCAGGGTAAGCCCGTCTACCTGCCCCTGTTGAGCAAAACGCAGTAAAGGGGGTTATTCTCATTTTTTTGTTATTTTCATCACGGGATTTATTGATTGGCAGCCGGTATACTTTATAATAATTCAGGTAACCCCATTCAACTTCGCCGGCCCACTGGCGGAGAAATAGAACTGAAGCACCTGGCATCAAACTGCATTCTGCCGGAGGGATCATCGAAATGAAAATTCACGCCGGAACCGGGGTAAGTTACGCGCAAGATTCAACCGAAGCTGGCCGGGAGGCCGCGCAGGCGGCGGTCAGCGCGCTCAACGGCGAAGCCCCAGGGTTGATTATGGTATTCACCGCCCCGCGCTTCGACCTGCCCGCGCTGCTGGCGGGTATTCGCTCGGTCACCGGCGACGCGCTGCTGGTCGGCGCGACCGGCTCGGGCGAGATCGTGCGGGGAGAATATATGGGGTTTGGCGCGGGAGTGGGCGTGATGGCCATGACCGCCGGCAGCTACCGCTTTGGGGCAGCCTCGGCCAGCCATATCCGCGGCAGCCTGGATCAGGCCGGGCAGGAAATTGCCCGCCAGAGCCGGGCCATGGTCGGCAACAGCCCCTATGCAGCCATCCTCTTATTCGCCGATTCACTGCTGGGCGACCTGCAGCAGCTCATCCAGGGCATTTACCGCATCACCGGCCCCAGGGCCACCATTATCGGCGGCGGGGCCGGGGACGAGCAGAAGTTCATCAAGACCTTTGTGTTTCACAATGACCAGGTAATCGAGGAAGGCGCGGTGGCGGTATGGATTGGCAGCGACCACCCCCTGCACACCGTCACCCGGCACGGCTGGTCGCCCATTGGCATCCCCTTGTTCGTGACCCGCGCGGAAGGCACGGAGATCATCGAGCTGGGCGGGCGCCCGGCCCTGCGCGTGTACGAAGAACAACTCGGCATCGAGCCAGGGGTGCTGACCAATGAGAACTTCTGGGGCACCTCCATCCTGCACCCCTTTGGCCTGCTCCAATCTGATGGAACCACTGTAATCCGCGTGGCGCGCTCCAAGACGGAGCACGGCGCGCTGCGCATTCAGGGCTGCGTGCCGCCCACCGGCAGCGCCGTGCAGGTAATGAGCGGCTCGGTGGACTCGCTGCTGGGGATTGTTGAAGAGGTGGTCGGCGCGGCGCTCGATCAGCAGCCCGAAGCCGGGCTACTGCTGACCTTTAGCTGCGCGGCGCGGGCCAATATCTTCGGCAAGAACACGCCCGAAGAGCCGCGCCGCCTGCAGGCCGCCGCCGGAGACATCCCCATTTTTGGCTTTTACTGCTGCGCAGAATTTGCCCGCACCTCGGGCGTGCTTGGCACGCACAACGCGACCCTCACTGCCCTGGCTTTATAACCCGTATGCAGCCGCTAAAATGAGATAGTCTTGGATAAATCACTGCAGCAAGACCCGGAAAACATCCAGCAGCTTCGCGAGGCCCGTGATGCGGCGCTCACCCTTGCCCAGGCCGCCGTGCGCGACTCCACCCGGCTGACCCGCCTGCTCACCATCCTGAGCGACGTGGCGCCGATCTCCGAACTGCTGGACCGGGCGCTCTCGACCCTGTCGGAACTGTTCGGCGCGGACATCGTGGTGCTGCTCGACCCGCTGCGGAACGGCTCTTTTGCCCCGCTGGCGGCAATTGGCATACCGGAAGAGAACATCCACGAGGCCTTTTCCAGCGAAACCGGCTGCTTCACGGCATCCACGATGAACTTCCACGCGCCGTTCATGGTGGACGATCTGGAGGCCAACCCAAGAGGCGAGCCGCTGCTGCGCATGCTGGGAGCGCGAACGGGCGTCTGGCTGCCGCTGGCGAGCAGCTATGCGGCACGCGGGGTCTTAATCCTGGCGCGCTGCTACCCGGCTCCGTTCACACATACCGAGGCGGGCCTGCTCTCCGCCATGGCCTACCACATCAGCCTGTCGCTGGAACAGGAGCAGCGCAACCTGCAGCTTCGCCAGGTGGCCGACCTGGGCCAGGAGATTGGCCGCGAGCTGGATGAGGTCGCCGTGTGTGCGAAAGCTGCCGAGCTGTTCCCGGCAGTCATCGGGGCAGACGGGGCGGCGCTGGTGCTGAAAGGCTCGGACGGCCTGTTGAAATGGACCGCCGACCCCGGTTTTGAGCATCTGCTGTCCCCGGCCTGCATTGCCCTGGCCGAACGGCTGCTGAATGAGCTGGACCCGCAGGACCCGCGCCCATATAACATTTCGGACATGCAGCTCCTGTTTGACCAGTTCGGCATCCAGGCCCCTCAAGACTGCCCGGCCCTGGCGATGATCGCCGTTCCCATCCTGTGCAAAGGGCAGGCGGAAGGGCTGCTGATGGGCATGCGCCGGTCGGCGGTGCCCTACAACCTGGATACGCTGCAGATTGCCGAACTGTACGCCGGGCAAACGTCCGCGGCGATCGAGAACGCGCGCCTGTACCAGACCGTGCAGATGGAGCTGTCCGAGCGCAAACAGGCTGAAGAGGCCGTGCGCGCCAGCGACGACCGCTTCCGCGCGCTGATCGGCAGCGTATCGGATGTGATCTCGATCCTCACCAGCCAGGGGGAATTCGCGTATATCAGCCCGGCGGCGCGCTATGTGTGGGGCAGCCCGCCGGAAGTTTTGCTGAACCAGAACATCCTCGACCGCGTCCACCCGGACGACCAGGCGGCGATGCGGGAGCTGCTGGCGGCCTCGCTGGCGCAGCCAAGTTTTACCGTCACGCACCACGTGCGGCTGTCCGACGGCGCCGGCAAATGGCGAGATTTTGAAGGCATCCTCACCAACCTGATCGACGAGCTGGCGGTAGGCGGGATCGTCGCCACCTTCCACGACATCACCGAGCGCAAGACGTACGAGCAGGAACTGCGCCTGCTGGCCTTTCGCGACCCGCTGACCGGGCTGTCGAACCGCGCCCACTTCACCGACTGCCTGCACCAGGCGCTGGCCCGCGCGAGCATCCGCGGTTCATCCGTGGCAGTGATCTTCTTCGACCTGGATAATTTCAAGACCATCAATGATACGCTGGGCCACGCCTGGGGCGACCGCGTGCTGCGCATCATCTCGGATCGGTTGAGCGGCAGCCTGCGCAAAGACGATCTCGCGGCGCGCTTCGGCGGGGACGAGTTCACCATCCTGCTGGAAGGGATCGCAACCGTGGAGCAGGTGCTGCCCATCGTCCAGCGCGTGCAGGCCGTCTTGCGCGAGCCTATATCGCTGAACGGGCGCGAATTTCTGGTAGGCGGCAGCCTGGGCATCGCGATGGGGGAACCCAACCTCGACTCCGCCGATGATCTGCTGCGCAAAGCCGACACGGCCATGTACGAGGCCAAGACGCGCGAAAAAGGTAGTTACAAAGTTTATCAAGGATAATTGACTCCGCCCCCGAGATTCGATACAATCCCTTTGCTCTGATGGAGGGAGCGGTCGAATGTCTTTTCGCATTTACCGGAATCTGCTGGTGCTTTTGCTGGTCCTTTTGCTCCCTGCCTGCCAGCCCAAAGGGCCAAAAGTTGAGATTTCTCCCGCCGAACGCGACCTGGGCCAGGTACAGCAGCAGCCGCTCGAAACCACCTACACTGTGCGCAACAGCGGCGTGGAACCGCTCGAAATTCGCCAGGTCTACGCCAACTGCGACTGCACCAAAGTCAGCCTCGACAGCAGCTCGATTGCCCCAGGTGAAACCACCACGCTGCGCGTCACCCTGGACCCGGCTCAACTGAACCTCTATGGCACCATCCGGCGCGAGATCATCCTCGAAACCAACGACCCCAAAACGCCGGTCGCCAAAGCCATCTTAAAAGTGATGATAGCCAAACCTTTATCCCGCACACGCATTTTGCCTTGAAAGGATCAAACATGCCCGAGAAACGCCGCCCCGTCAAACGCCCTACCGCGAAAAAACGCTCCACCGGCAACATCTTTAGCCGCTACCTGCCCCTGTGGGTGTTCGGCGGCACAGTCATCGTCATCGCCATCATCCTGATCGTTCTGCTCACCAGCCCCTCCACCCGCACCGATCCGCTGGATAAGAGCATCGGCCCGGCGGATGCCAAGGTGGTGGTCACCGAGTATGGCGACTTCCAGTGCCCCGGCTGCGGGACCTTTGCCCTGGAAACCACGCCCAAGATCAAAGCCGACTTCGTCGACAAGGGCCTGATCCGCTTCCAGTTCCGCAATATGGCCTTCATCGGCGAGGAATCGATGCTGGCGGCAGAAGCTGTGGAATGCGCCAACGAACAGGGCAAGTTCTGGGAATATTACGAGAAGGTATACCAGAACCAGTCTGGCGAGAACGCGGGCACCAACACCGTCGACAGCCTGACCACCTGGGCGGGCGAAGTGCCCGGGCTGGATACCGCGCAGCTCAGGAGCTGCCTGGAATCGCGCAAGTACCGCGGCAAGGTGCAGCAGGAGACCAACACCGGGCGCAGCAAAAACATCCAATCCACCCCGGCGGTGTTCATTAACGACCGGCTGCTCAGCCCGGGCATCGGGTACGACCAGCTCAAGGAATTGATCCAGCAGGCGGTGGACAGCGCCAAGTAGCTGTGGTGTTCTCGCTAAGTATCTATCCGAAAATTATGTTGAGCAGGACTTGAGCGCAGGCCATGTG
>CAYTHO010000107.1:0-16376 GCA_964437595.1 uncultured Anaerolineaceae bacterium | reverse complement strand
CGGTTCGCCCTTGCCGATCAACTATTCTTTTGTTAAAGTGTCAGGTAGCTAGGTTAATTTACTTCTGAAATTCTCGCCCCCAGCGAGATCAATGCTTCTTTTAGCCCTTCATAGCCGCGCTCGATCTGTTCGACGTTCTCGATGGTCGACTGCCCCTGGGCCAGGATGGCGGCGATCAGGTAGGTGAACCCGGCCCGCAGGTCGGGCACGCACATCTGCGCGCCGCGCAGTGGGGTGGGGCCTTTGATCACGCAGCTGTGCCGGTAGTTGCTGTATCGGAAGCGGCAGGCTGACCCGCCCAGGCAGGAGTCGTACAGCGCGATGTCCGCGCCCATCTTCTGCAGCTCGGGGATATATCCGAAGCGGTTTTCGAAGACAGTTTCGTGAACCACTGACATGCCTTTGGCCTGGGTAAGCAGCACCACGAATGGGGCCTGCCAGTCGGTCATAAAGCCGGGGTGTACGTTGGTTTCAATGGCGATCGAGCCTAACGGCTGGTCGTAGAAAAAGCGAATACCATCCTTCTGTACCTCAAATTTCCCGCCAATGCGCCGGATGGTGTTCAGAAAGGTCACCAGGTCGGCCTGGCGAGCGCCTTGTACGAGCACATCGCCCTGGGTGGCGACCGCGGCGCACGCCAGCGAAGCTGCCACGATCCGGTCGGGGATGACTTCATGCGTGACGCCGCCGAGCGATTTCACCCCTTCGATCACAAAGGTGCGGTCGGTGTTGTAATCGATAATCGCGCCCATCTTTTGCAGGCACATCACAAGATCCATTACTTCGGGCTCGGTCGCCGCGTTGTGGATGAAGGTGCGCCCCTTGGCCAGGGATGCGCCCATCAACAGGTTTTCGGTAGTGGTGACGCTCGGATACGGCAGAACAAGATCGGCCCCGTGCAGTCTATCGGCGCGCATATCGTAGACCCCATCGTGTATCTCAATCTGCGCGCCCATTTGCTGGTAGCCTTCCAGGTGAAAATCGACCGGGCGCGGCCCGATGCGGTCGCCGCCTGCGGCAGCCGGGATAATCGCGCGCCCGGTGCGGTGCAGCAGGGCGGCGGTGGTCATAATCGCCAGCCGGTTGCGGGTGGCCAGATCGTAAGGCACCTCGTTGGTGAGAATTTCCGGGGTCTGCATCTTCAACTTGTGCGGGGACAGCTGAGCGTACTGCGCGCCAAGCGCGGCGCACAGATCGAGCGTGATCTGGCTGTCGCCGACCACCGGGGTATTGGTAAAGATACAGGGTGCTTCGGTCAGCATCGACAACATGAGCAGTTTGGTGATGGAATTTTTCGCGCCTGATAAACGAACGCTCCCCACAAGGGGCGTACCTCCGTCAATACTCCAGGTTGTCATTTTCTCCCTCAGTCGTGAATTTTATTTACTGGCGTAATTATAATGTGGAAGAGCGGGCGGAGGGTAATGTCGCTAAGAATTGCTCGGGACAGGTGCTTGCTACACAAATTTCCTGAATTGTAAGCTGCGTCATACATGGCGATGGCTAAAAAAGCATTGTGACATTTTTCGCTAACTTTGTGATGTTTTTTACTGGTCGTTCCACCGCAACCGGCATAAAATGCATTCCTGTAATCGAGGCATTTTATGTAAGGAAAGCGATGATGGAAAACTGCGAAAACGCGTGCTGTAAACCAGCCACTGGTACGGTTCAGGCGTCGCCCACAATGACTCGGGCGGCGGAAAGCCTGGCCTACCTGCTGACCGACTTGCCTGAATTCCAGAATTATCTGCGCGCGTCGCGGACCGTGCATGCCGATGTTGAGGTGAATAAAATTCTGGCCGCAATGAACGGCTATGGCGAGTATGAAGACGTCGAGCCAGGCGCTTACCAGGATTTGAACCGGCGGCTCGAGGCGCTCCCAGCAATGCAGGCTTACCGGCAGGCTGAGCAGAATGCACGTGACATTTTCGCCGTGGTAGAGCAGGCTATCAGCGAGGCGGTGGGGGTTTCCTTTGCCGAACATGCCCGCCCCAGCGCATGTGGTTGAGGGCGATGAGGAGCAGGCCAGGTCTGGCCTGAGGGAAACATGGTCGTTTCGGAAGATTTGTTAAAGACAGCCAATGATTTAGGCGCGTCGCTTCGGGCAAGCCCGGTGGTGCAGGCGTACCTGCAGGCGCGCGAAGCTCTAATGGCGAATGAAGAATTGCGGCTGCTTGAAGCGAAAATCCAGCAGGTATATGAGGATTTATCGGCCCGCGAGCAGAAAGGGGAAATCGTCTTCCCCGGCAGCGTGCGCGAGTTCTATGCGCTGCGGGAAACTTATATCTCCCACCCGCTGGTCGTTGAATACGCACGCTGCCAGAATGCTGTGAAAACCCTGTTTGAAGAAGTTGGCAGCACCATCAACAGTATATTAAGCGTCGAGTATACCCAGCTCGCGGGCGAGTAACGCGGCTGCGGTTGAGTTGGGCAGGGACCGCCTCGAGGGGCTGCGCCTGCCCGATTTGTGTTATTCGTCCTCGGATTTGGATGTGCGGACGGCAATCGCAGCGAACAGAATGCTGAGCAGATAGATGGCAAACAGCGGCGCCATCAGCAGGCCCATGTTGACCGGGTCAACGGTTGGGGTGATCATGGCGGACATCAAGGCGATAATGATGATAGCGAAGCGCCACTGCTTCAGTAAAAAACTCGGGGTGACCACATGCAGTTTGGCCAGCATGAAAACCACCAACGGGGTTTCAAAACTCAGGCCGATCCAGAACATCAGGTTGGTGACGAAGCCAACGTATTTGGAAAGGCTGGGCAGCGTCTGAACATCCAGAAAATCGAGCAGGAAGGGCAGCGCGGCCCGCAGCATAACTGCGTATGAAAATGCCACCCCCGCCACAAAGAGCAGCGTGGCAATCGGAATAGCAGCGAATACCCAGCGTTTCTCGTTGTCGTACAGCCCCGGAACAACGAACGCCAGTATTTGATAGACAATGATCGGCAGCGCCATAATAAAACCGGCCAGCAGCGATACGCGCATATACACGCCAACGCTCTCGGTAACTTCGAGAGCGACCAGATTTTGTAATCCACCGATGGGGCCGGCCAGGAATTCGATGAAAAAATCAGCCAGAAAGAAGACATTAACAGCCGTGGTAAGAATCAACGAACCGAGACCCCACATAAGGCGCTTGCGCAGCTCGCCAATGTGGTCCCAGATACTCATTTCCGATTCGTCAACGCTGTCCAGGATGTTCTCAGCAGTCATAATGTGCGATTATATCATAATTAGATTCCCAAACGCTGAGGAGGATCTCTCTCCCGACGTTTGACTTTACCCCGCCCGTGTTTTGGAAGGGCTGCCGCCGGTTTTCGACTGCGTTCCCCGCCGCGGGTACTGGCGCCGGATACGGGCGGCGATGATGAGGAAAAGGTCGCGCAGGCCGCGGAAGGCGTCGCGGAATAGGTTAACCCGCCGGGACTGCTGGTAGCTCCAGCGCACGGGGACCTCTCGAACGCAGTATCCCAGTCGCTGGGCGACGAATAAGAACTCCACATCGAACCCACTGGTGACGCTGGGCCCGTTGATGGTACCCAGGCGCTCAGGCGCGTACACCACCAGTCGCTCGATGATATCCAGCGCGGCGGAGCGGGTGAAGGCTTTGAAGCCGCACTGGGTATCCGTGATGCGCAACCCTAACAGCACGCTCTTCAACACCACCTGACCCCAGCTTAACAGGTAGCGCCCCACCGGCGCGCCGCTGCGTACCACCCCACGGCTTCCGGCGGCGACATCGCAGCCCTGCTCGAGCAGGCTCAGCAGGCGTCCGCCCTCCTCGATGGGGGTGGCCTGGTCCATGTCGCTGAACAGCACCCATTCGCCCCGCGCGGCCCGAATACCGGCAATCACCGCCGCGGCTTTGCCGGTGTGCGAGATTTTCACCACGCGGTCGGCGTGTGCCTCAGCCAGCGCTGCCGTCTGGTCGCTTGATTGGTCGTCGACGACGATCAACTCGCTTTCATACGGGAGCGTCTTTTGCCAGGCGCGCACGCGCGCCAGTTTCCCACTGCGGATGGCGTTTTCTTCGTTATAGGCAGGGATAACGATCGATAGCCGCGGCGTCATATCGGCGCGAGCTAATCGCCGTCGGGCGTGACGGTGGGCAGGGCGGTGCCGTAGCCCAGGTCCCAAGGGTGTAAATCCTGCTGCAGGGGGCAGTATAGGGTGACCGGGTCGGGCTTATTGCCCTGCCAACAGATCCCGGTTTCCCATTTGTACAAATTGACAACATCCCGCTGCAGTTCGGCGCCGCCAGAATCGCGCACGGCAAACTCAAAGTGCACCTCCCACAGCGGCGGGTCGATGATGTAAGTGTGGCGCAGCTGCGTGTACACCGTATTGGGGTGCCCTTCAACCGGTGTCAATTCGGCTTTCCACCAGGGTGTTTTCTGGTTGATGTCGTAAATCTCCAGCGTCAGCCCCTGTGGGGCGGCCTGTTCGAAGGTGTAGCGGAAGACGCATACGCTGAACGGCTGGTTGCGGATTTCAAGCCCGTTCTCCACCATTGTGCCGATCAAGGCAGCTTCCGGCGGTTTCATCGGGTCGCTGGCAGCCGAGACCATCACCTCATCTGGCAGGCACCATCCGGAGATGCCCACCGGCAGTGCGTTGGGGTCAGGCGTGACCGTTGCGGTAGGAGCGGGGGTTTCCGTGGGTGGCGGTAAAGTGGCGGTAAGGGTCGGCTCAGGCGTGTTGGAAGGAGCGGGGGTAGCCGTTGGTTCAACAGTTGCAGTGGCGGTTGGTGCCGACGCCGCGGGTGCTGTATCGGACACGGGCGCCGCGCTGGGTGCAGCCGGGCTGGCCGAACCACAGGCGGTCATGATTAACAAGCAGGCAAGTGAAGAAAGAATAAGCGCTGTTTTCCAGCACAGTTTGTTCGACATAGGAACACCTTCGAGGATAAAGGATTCAGGGAGCGGCTGTCTGCGCAAGCCCGCAGTATTGTATCACAGAGGCAGGGGATGAAAAGATACTTGCGGCTTCTTGGAGTGCATCCGTGGTGGCTGACCTGCTGCTCAACGCCTGGCAGGGAAGTGCTTGCGGATGTATTTCAGGGCGCATGTTTCACCTGTTCTTCGCGGCTTCTGGCACGGCGACCGCCATTTCTCGGGCCAGGAGGGCCTGCCTCAGCCATGCGCCGATCTCACCCAGCAGAAATACCCCAGCCAGCCCGGCGCCCAAGTCGATGAAAGAAGCGGTGCGCTGCGAGAAGAAGAGCTGCGAAATTTCTTCGAGGATCACCGGGATACAGACAATGAGGCTGTTTCTTAAGACTTTTACAGCAAGGAGTTTGACTCTCACAGACGAGAACCCCAGGCTGACTAGCAGAGAGAGGATGCCCCACAGCAAGAAATGGCCAGCTTTGTCCCAGTTGGGGAAGATGGCATAAGCCGGGCGCAGCAGCTCGTTTATCCAGCCCGTATCGGCCAGGATAATGACCAGGATCAGGAACAACCCGAAAAAGAACGCCATCCGCCGGATTGCTTTCATCTGAATCACCGTGATTCCGTGAATGCTGCCATAGCGGGCTGGGGCAGCTTCTCGAACCGTTCAAGCTGCGCGAGTTGAGGCGGCGTAATGGTTATGAAGGGCCGCACTTTTCGGATCATCGCCAGGGCCTCTTGCAGGGTATGGCCCTGCGCGATCAGGTAAGCGGCGCCCATGGTGGGCGCTCGCCCCACACCGGCGCCGCAGTGAATGTACACCTTGCCGCCAGATTGGATGACGCCGTCGATGAACTGCACGCCCTTCTGCAGGTGTTCGATGGTGGGGGCATCGTCGTCAACCGTGGGTAGGTGCAGGTACTGCGCCAGGGCAATGCCGCGTGCTGCGTCATCGCGTTCAATGCGCATATTCACGCAGGCGTGGATACCGCTGTTCTCCAACATGCGCTTTCCGCGCCGGTTGTACTGCGAGCCAACGTATAACTGCGGCGTTACCTGGCAGTATTGGAGCAGCGGCACGCCGGTGAGGGCCGGCAGGCCCCTGCCGTACAGCCACAGCAGAGTGGTCCACAACCCCTGCGTGCGCAGGCGGCGCCAAAGAATTTTCCAGCCCTTTTGGATCAGATGAAGCAGTTTTTGCATAGGGGATGATTTTACCATTGTCCCCAGGTTTGCGGGATGAACCACGTTTTCGTGTGAAACCGTGGTTTACGCCTGCTGCGTGATGCTCGATCGAGCGGCGCGCAGGCTGATCTGGCCCGCCGCCAGCACTACCAAGACGAAGACCACGGAAATAAAGATCGCCCAATTGTATTCCGGCAGCGCATTGTAGACCCAGAAAAAATAGGGCGCCAGGAACAGCAGCCCGCCGGCCAGCCCAACGAGCAGTAGGCGCACAATTTGACCCGGGGCACGGTTTACCATCCGGATCGTCTGCTCCACTGTCAGGGGAATTATCAGCACAGCAACGGCCAGAATACCCATCCATGTGATCGATTCGGTATAGGAGTAACTCGTCGCGGGCGGGAAGAGGATGACGAGCCCCAGCCAGCCCAGCCAAGCAGTGATGACAACCACGATCCGCACCCAGTGTTTGGTCCAGCGCAGCGCCAGCGTGCAGTACACCAGCAGGGCGGCGCCAAACGCCATCAGCCCCATGCCCCCTAAAAGGAGAAGCAGCGCATCCGCCGAGGGGAAATTTTCAGGCCGCTGGTATGTGCCGCCCTGGCTCCACACCCAACTGCCCTGAGCGGTGTGCACCAGAATACCCTGCTGTCCCATGGCAAAAAGCATATTCCCGGTAGCCGGGTCGGCCACAGCATCATACGGGCCGGGGTTCATCTCAGGGCTGCCCGAGCGTGATTTGAGATAGTAGTACTGCTCGGGTTCGGAAATTTTATTGAGCACGATCCCAGTTTTCCAGGTTTGTCCGCCATCGGCAGAGATTTGAATCTCTTCGTTCTGCAGGTAGCGGTAGCGTATGCCCGCTTGCGCGCCCGGAGCTTCCATCCATTCGCCATCCCCCGCCAGCACGGATTTCTTCTCGCAGGCTACCGTTGTCGTTGTGCCCGGCGCGGCGGGAGACCAGGTGATCCCGCCGTCCGTGCTGGTGAAGGTGCTGTCGTAGCCGCCGCGAGCAACCAGGGTAGACCCCTGCTGCGCGATGCAGGTGATACCAGGGTCGGGCGCAGCGGCATCAGCCAGGAGGATCAGCGCCGCTGCCGGGAGCATAACCAGGCCGCGAATGGATATCGAGAAGGGGAGCGCGTTTTGCGCCTGCGCCGTACTCCTGGAAGAATGCCACAACCAGGCGCTGAGCGCTAGCGCCGGAAGGGCCAGCAGGTCGCTGGGATCGAGCGCAAGAGAGGGGTTGGCCTGTAAAACCATCGCGAAAATTCGTGTAGCCAACCCATTCACAGCCGGAAGGGTTTTTACCAGCAAATACCCGCAGCCGGTCATGCCAAACGCCAGAGCAAAGGTCCAGTTTTGGTGTCGGGGGGAGTGTTTTTGGCCCGGAATCAACCACGCCAGCAGCGCCGCGGCGATAAATGGAACGAAAAACAGCCATGCCAGATCGCTGATCTTCCCAGTAAGCCAGGAAGGGGAGAAGCGGCGGAAGACAAAATCGTTCGCCAGCATCAGTCCAAGAGCCACCAGGCTGCATGGGTGGATCATGAGGGATAGGGCTTTTTCAAAGGTCAGGTTTCTGTTCATGATTTTTCGTATAGCCATTACTTGAAGTAAGGAACCCAGACTTTTTGTTCAAAACCGGGCTGGTCGCTGTCCGCTGTGTACACTCGCACCATGGCGGTTGCCAGTACCTTCGCGCCCTGCCCGCGGCAGTACAGGCGGTTGGGGTATTGGGCCAGTACTTCGCATTTGTATTCCTTCTCTTCCAGCGTAACCCGGTACTTCTGCGAATCGACGGGCTCTGGAAAATTAAACGACAGCAGCAAATCATAATTGGTGTACCATGCCAGCCCAACCAGCTTGATGTTCGCAAGGACCGGATCGGGGGTGGGGGCCAGTGTTTCGGTCGGCGCTGCCGTGGCGGTTGACTCGGGTGTTGGGCTGGGCAGTGGGGTTCTGGTGGGCAGGGGTGTGCCGGTTGGCGGGAAGGTCGGTGCGGGCTGAACTGGCTCCGCGGTTGAAGGGACCGGTGCGGCAGTGGGGGCAGCGGAACTACAAGCAGATAGCAGCATGCCTGCGATTAGAATGAGAACGATAGGTAAGGCTTTATGGTGCATGGCGCATGACTCTTTTTTCATGAAGTGAGGAACGTGCATCCTCATTATGGATTGTAGGCGATATTTGACAGCCCGTCAAAGGGCAGTATCTATAAGACATCTATTTTTCTCCAGTATCCATTTTAGGGTAAAATGAAGCGATTTCAATTTCGGATATTTATTTCAGAAGGAGCGGGCTGATGCGTTTATCGATCATCATACCAGCCTATAATGAGGAAAAAACAATTGGCGAGGTGCTCGGTGCCCTGGTGCGCGAAGTGCCAGATGCGCATGAGATCATCGTGGTTGATGATGGCTCTATAGATAATACGTATCAGGTGATCGAATCGTTTTGCGGAATAATCCCACAGCTGCGTCTGATCCGGCAGCCGCGCAATCAGGGGAAAACGGCGGCCCTGTGCACTGGTTTTGCCGCCAGTACAGGTGACGTGGTGATTGTGCAGGATGCCGACCTGGAATATGACCCTGTGGATATTCCGGAACTGATCAATCCCATTGAAAAAGGCAAGGCGGACGTTGTTTACGGCTCCCGCTTTATGATCCGCCGCGCGGCCCGCGTGCTCTATTTCAAGCATTTTGTGGCGAACCAGTTCCTCACGTTTTTATCGAATCTTTTCACTGATTTGAACCTGAGCGATGTGGAAACGGGGTATAAGGTGTTCCGAGGCGAAATCATCCGCAACATGGTGATCGAAACGAGCGGGTTCGGCTTCGAGATTGAAGTAACCGCAAAGGTCGCAAAATTAAACTGCCGGGTCTATGAGGTACCGATTTCTTATAATGGGCGCACGTACGAAGAGGGGAAGAAGATTGGCTTCAAGGACGGGCTGTTCGCGATCTTCTATATTTTCAAATACAACCTGTTTGTCCCCAGGGGTAAATGTTTCCGGCAGATCCCGATCATTTCCTAGCGTGCCCCCTCACTCAGCGCCTGTCAAAATAGAATTGACCGTCTGAACCGGGCTGGAAATCGAGCACCTCGGTCACGGCGTCCAGGTTGATGGGGCCATAGATGTGGGGGAAGAACTGCTCAGGGCCGTGTGTTTGTACCGGATCAAAGCGTACTTCAGAGCGGAGCAGGCTGGTGTTGATGACCAGCAGCACGAGATCTGCCTGGCCCTGGAAGAACAGGTTGGCTGTGCCGGCGACCTGCTCGCCGGTTGATGCATGGATAAACCCTTCCTGGTTTAAAGACGGCGCGCTGTACTGGCCCTCTTCAAGAGCTCTTTGCCATTCCGCACGGGATGTGATGTGATAGATCGTCAAGGCAGTCCTTCGGTATGTTACATAGTAAGAAGTTCATTATAATACCTGGAAAAGGGACTGAACAAATTCGGGCGCAGAACGGTGCTCTGATTTACGGCTGGTGAAAGAATTTTTCCCAGGGAATATCGACCGTGTGACCTTTGTTGATAACCTGATCCATGTGCAGGATCAGCGGAAAGTCGAGCAGGTCCAACCGACCCTGAGCGGCCAGTTTGGGGAGCGCGCGCGCCACCCTGGTGATGATGTCTACACTTTCCAGCGTTTCACCGGCGAGAATTTCGCGGGCCTGGGTGAACGTCTTGCCCTGGCCGAGCAGCTTGCCCAACCGTACAGTGCGCCCGCCGAAGACCGTCACGTACAGGTCGCCGGCGCCTGGAAGCCACGCCACTGCCTCGCCTTCGCTGATCGCCCCTTGTGGTACGTTCAGCGCGCTGATCAATTTCCGCATCTCGTAGCAGGACTGCCCAAACAGGCCGGCCTGCGGATTGTACATATTGGCCAGCCCGTCCGCTCCGGCGGCTTCCATCATACCCACAGCCAGCCCCACCCCCATGGCGTAGGCATTTTTGAGCGCGGCGCAGGTTTCCACGGCAAGCAGATCGGTGGACGTCCAGATGTGGTAGTAAGGCGTGGCGAGCATTTTGCGGATGGTGTCCAGCGTCTCCGCTCTGGAGCCGGTGAATACAACGCACGTCTGCCGCCGGGCAGCCAGCTCGTGGGCGATGCACGGCCCCGCAATGGCATTGAGGGAGACGCGGCCCCGCAGATGTTCGGGGAGTTGTTCATTGACTACGTCCGGGAGGATTTGCAGCCGGCCATCGTCGCCATCCCGCATGCCCTTGGTAACGCTGATAACCGGAACTTCGGGCCGAAAGAAAGCGCCAGCCGTTTGCGCGAACCACTCCACGCCGAAGCTGCTGATGCCGCCGATGATTAACGCCGCCCCGTCCACTGCCTGCGGCAGATCCTCAACAGGAAATGCTTTGACTCCGTCTGGGATCGCCCGCCGTAGTTTGGGGTGCGTCCGGTTCTCACGGATGCTGTGGATGATGGCATCATCCAGCGGCGTGCCTACCAGGCGGACCTCATGGCCATTGTCTGCCAGCGGCCAGCACATGGCGGAGCCCATCATCCCCGCCCCAATTATGGTTACAATCGACATAAAGCGTGGTTCTCCTGGTCAGGATTTCGTGAGATCGTCTTTCAGGCTGCGGCAAAAAGCGGTGTCCTGTACGGCTCCGCTGGATTCTACCAGGAACTGGCTGACGCTGCCCTTCGAGGGGATAAACGCCCGGACCTGCGGGTCTTGAATGGTTGTTAAAATTGCATCAGAGAACCGCTCTCCAAATATGCATTGATAGGGGCGGGTGTTACGAGGGTGATTGAGCGGCAGGTCGGTGATCCCGGCGCGCAGGACATGCCAGCCGGAATAGGTGCGGGTGCGCGTCTCCAGGGGCTGAGTCACGCCCAGGGCGTTGTGCATCTCTGCTGCCAGCGTGTAGGCTTTTGCAAGAAACCCTTCCCGCTCGCTATAGGTGTTGGCTGCCGCGGCGACTTCCAGGAGTGGGCCCATTTGAGGGTAGCAGCTCAGCCGCTGAAAAGCTGTGCCGAACCATTTGCTGTAGGGCGCATAGCGTTTTTCGAGCAAGAAGCACAGGCGCATCAACCGCTCGACCAACCGGCCCGTGATGATTTTGGACCCCAGTTCATCGCCCACACTGACCGTGCGGCCCACAAAGGCCTCTTCCTGTGCGATCAACTCCCACTGCACGGCCATCAGGTACAACCAGACGTCGTGAGGATAATAGGCAAAACGCCGGCGGATTTCTTGGATACCCAGATCATCGTGGAAGATTTTACCGCCTGTCAGCGCCAACAGCCTTTGTTCCGAGAAAGTCAGCCAGTCTACCGCTTTTAAAGGCAGGGCAGGGTCGAATCCGATCATATCTGTACAAAAATTTGTTATGGTATCAAAATAAATATGGTGGTCGACCGGGCCATTTTCGATATCGGTTCGCAAGCGGGTGCCGCCATCGGCGAGGTCGGGGCTGCTGTAGTGGGTAGAATAGCCCAGAAAGCGCACGGGCAGTTCCTGGCGTAGTGTTTCATGGATGGTGGAGCGGGCGGCTTCGAAATCCGCAGGAGCAAGAAAGATATACAGCCTGGGTCCCCATTCGTGGTCGCGGGAAACCGGCGTATCATAGCCGAGAACGTCGGAGCCATCGCCAATCAGCCCGGCGGAGTAGGGCAGGGCGGGGAAGTGCTTCTCAAGAATCGGTCGGACGGCCCGCTTGTAAAATGCTTCATTCAACTGCAGGCCCGGGATAAAGTCAGGCATAGAAGCCCATTTTACTCGATTACCAACCTTTTGCCAGTGCTGGTAAGAACGTCTGATAAGGCAGCACCGGCATTGAGGTGAATACCACCAATGCGCCGCCGCCCGTGCTTCGGTCGGGCCCCAGGGAAATCAGCCGCGATCCGTCTGCGCTGAGGTTGGGGTTGGTAACGTATGGAGAGTATTCCGCGGAGATGGCCACCGGGGTGCCCCATTTTCCACTGCGCAATTCGACCATTTCAAAATAGGTGGCGGCGAGAAAGTCGCCCTGTATCACGGTACGGGGATAAACAACGCGCTGCCCACTGTAATCTACCGCTGGGGGCGCATCTCCGTCGCAATCTTTTGGCGAAAATGCGGTGGTATTTACTTTTCCTGGCGCGCCCCAGCTTCCATTCTGATGTTGGATCACATAAAGGTCTTGCGCAGTACACACCGAGGTGCCGCCCTCGCCGGGCGTGAGAGTGATTTTCCAATAAAAGATATTCTTGCCATCCGGGCTGAGGCGATAGTAGCCGATCGAGTCTTCGAGGCTGATTGCGGTATCATGGGGCTCCGGGATCGACCAGGAGCCACCGGGTGCGCGGGAGGCGGTCATGAAGATATTCTGCCCGCCTGAGGGTGGGTTGCTTATCCATAATACGCTTAACCCGTCACTGCTGATCTCTGGCGACCAGCCGTTGACTGTGCTGGACGAGATGGCGACCGGCGCGTTCCATGTTCCACTAACATAATCCATGGAATAGATTTGATTAATCAACGACGAGAAAGGATTATAGTCCGTGCTGAATACCAGAGTGCTGCCATTTCCGCTCAGGCCAATATGCGAGTCGATCGCAGCCAGGGAAATATTCAGCGGGACCGGCGCGCTCCAGCCGGCAGCGGAGCGGCGGCTGACGAAGATATCCAGGCGGTCGTCCGTATCAAACGGCTTACAGCTACCCGAGCAGCCCAGGTAAGCCAGGGTATTTCCATCGGAGCTGATCATCGGGAGGGTGGTGATTGGGAACCATCCGGTCGGGCGGTAAATCGCATTGCTTCCGATTAAAATCGGCTGGCTCCAGGCGCTGCCAGAAAATTCTGCAACGTACACGCGCCGGTCGTAATAGAAGTCTGCGTCAGTGCTTGTACCGGAGGTAGTGTATGGGTCTAGAAATACCACGCGTGCGCCCAGGCTATCGATGCCCGGGGCGTACCACCAGCCGGGGGCGATGATGGATAAGTCGCTCCAACCGGCGGTTTTGAGGTCAGCGCCAGCGGCGGTGGGGAGGGACAGCAGCACGGCAACGAATACAAGGGATACGAGTTTACGCATGATATTCACCCTATCATGTTCTTTATGAACCGGATATAAGGTTAAGAACATTATACAACCATGTAATAACAATTTATAACTTTATTTTTTACAGTTTTGTCAGGTAATCGTTAGAGCAGGGCAGGGGTCTCGTTATATAGTTTGCTTCTTGCTATGCAACGTTAGAAATCGGAAATTGCATCCAGCGGGTAATCGGGTAATTTGCGCGCAGTGCAACAGAAACGCAATCATTTTTATCCGCGCTGTAGGTCGTATCTACAAGGGCTACGCTACCGAACACTGTTGTGAAGATTGCCAGAAATTTCTGGTGGGGCCGTGGTTGGGAGCCACCGATTCTCTGGTATGCTTATGGGGAATTATGCTTTTGATAATGTTAATTATCAATAACATTTAGTAAAATATACGCAATACCTGGACAAATACGGCAGAATGGGTGACAATAGCGCTAGAGGAGCGCCCTACCCTGTTGAAAGAAATGATGATTTTCGGGGGAATGTATTTCGATGATTGATGATGTTTTGTCGTTTCAGGATGAACTAAAACGACCCACCATCCATATTCCCCGCGCGGCTTTATACCTGGCGCGTTCTATCGCCTTCCCTATTCTGGACGTAGATCACTACGTCTCCGTGTTGAACCAGCTTGCCGATGCGGCCTTTCCGCAAGTCCAACAGGCGAAAGATTTCGCTGAGCGCACAGAGGCATTATCTGATTTTCTTTTCAATATTTCGGACTTCCGCGGCAACCGCGAGGATTATCACGATCCTCAAAACAGCTATCTCAACTGCGTGATCGACCGCAAGCTGGGCATCCCGATCACCCTTGGCACTATCTACATTTACGTTGCGCAGCGGCTTGGCATGCGCGCCTACGGGCTTGGCCTGCCAGGGCACTTTATCGTTGGCCTGTATGAGGATGGTCAGCAGATTTTGATCGATCCCTATAATGCCGGGCGGCGACTGACGCTACCGGACTGCGCTCGATTGGTGCGAGAAAGCACAGGGTTTCAAGGCCCCTTCCAACCCAAATGGATTACTCCCATTGCCCCAGATGCGTTGCTCGTGCGGATGCTGACCAACCTGTGCAATGCCTACGTTGAGCACGAACAATGGCAGAACGCCATCCCGGTGGTTCAGCACTTATTGATGATCGAACCTGAAATGGATTATCATCTTCGCGACCTGGGCTACCTCCACCTATATAATGGTTCCATACGCCTCTCTGCGCAATACCTCGAAGAGTATTTGCGCCGGTCTCCTAAGGCAGACGATTTTGAAAACGTCCGTTCCAGCTTGAAAATCGTTGCCGCGCGATTGGCCCTCTGGAACTAAGCCCCCTCCCCTGCTCCGCTCCGAACTGTTTGTGGGAAAGATGTTATCAGACGAAGTTAAAAACACGACAAAGTTGAGCATGGCAGTCAATGATTTTTACGAAGCCCGGCGAAAAGCGGCGCTCGAAAGCATTATGGCTCGCCTGCGCGGCAAGCCAGCCGACCTTCTCTCCTACGATGAAATGCGCCAGAAATTCCGGCTGATCGAGTCTGCGCGGCGGCAGCTTGAGCAAATTCCCCTGGACCTCATTATTGGCAGCGTAAACCGCTATACCGATTTTTCCCGCAGTTTCCTCCCCTTACAACCCTCCGACGAACAGCGCTGGGCAAAAGTACGCATGGCCGTTGAATCATCCACAGGGCTGCCGCCCATTGAGGCTTATAAGATTGGCGAAGCGTACTTTGTGCTGGACGGGCATCACCGTGTATCGGTTGCTCGGGAACTGGGCGCAACCTCCATTGAAGGCTATGTGATACCGGTTTATTCGCACGTGCCTATTTCACCCGGCGACTCGCCGGACGATATCATCCTCAAGGCCGAATACGATGACTTCCTGGCGAAAACCCACCTGGACGATCTTCGCCCGGGCGCGAATTTGCTGGTGACCGCACCAGGCCAGTATCAGAAATTGATTGAACATATCACGGTTCACCGCTTTTTCCTGGGCGAAAATCAAAGGCGGGAGATCCCGTACCCCGAAGCCGTTGCGGACTGGTACGACTCGGTTTACCTTCCTATTGCCCAACTCATTCGAGAGCGCAACCTGCTGCGGGATTTTCCGCGCCGGACGGAAACGGATCTTTATTTATGGATTATGGATTACCGACAGGCGTTAAGCGGCGGCGGCCTGGGTTGGGAAGTCCAGCCTGAGCGTGCGGCAGCCGATCTGGCTGCACGCTACAGCCCTATCCCTAGCCGCAGGCTGCCACGCCTGGCACACAAAATCCTGAAATGGATCGTTCCGCAGACGCTGGAACCAGGCCCGCCGCCTGGCTTCTGGCGTTCCGAGCGCCAGTCCCCGCACCGAGGAGACCATCTTTTCGACGATATTTTGGTAACCGTCCCTGGGGGTGATAAAGGGTGGTCGGCCGTGCAGTTCGCTATTGAAGTAGCCCGCCGTGAAGATGCCAGGCTAACCGGCATGTATGTAATTGTTGAACAAAAATCACCGGAAGCGCGGGGCGGGGTAAAAAACACCCCTTCCGTCCAGGCACTTCAGGAGGAGTTCTCCAGGAGGTGCGCCGAGGCCGGCGTTGCCGGGCGCTTGCTGGTAGAAACCGGGAAGGTAGCCGAGCTCCTTTGCCAGCGTTCTCCCTGGGTGGACTTGGTGGCTTTCCGATTAAGCAACCCGCCCCCTATACAGTGGATAAAACGGCTCAAATCCGGTTCCCGGTTATTAATTCGGCGCTGCAGCTCGCCAATTCTGGCTGTTCCAGATTCGCCCGTTCACCTCAACAGCGCGCTGCTGGCGTATGGAGAAGGGAAAAAGTCGGATGAGGCGCTGTTTGTGGCAACCTATCTGGCTGGCAAATGGAAAATCCCGCTTACGGTGGTTACGGCGCATCCGGAAAGAAAAGCGCATATCCGCGATAAGGCTTTCCCCACCCCAATCGAACGGGCCCGGCAGTATCTTGAACTGCACGATGTAAACGCCACTTATGTTGAGGAAACCAGCGAAGCGGCGCAGGCCATCCTGTTCAACGCAGAGAAGTACTCGGCAGATTTCCTGATTATGGGCGGGTATGAGGCAAATCCATTAACGGAAAGCCTCTTTGGCAGCAGCGTCGACCAGGTGATCCGGTCTACGCACCGCCCAACGTTTATATGCCGGTAGCGCCGCTGGATAGTATAAACCCGCCATTCGGTTAAATAGCTAGGGCAATCGCACTAAACTGAGAGGACCTTGAAGAAGTAGTTCTCATCCC
>CAYTHO010000106.1:0-16727 GCA_964437595.1 uncultured Anaerolineaceae bacterium | reverse complement strand
CCGTGTTACGGGCCGCATCACCCCATCTACTATTTCTTCAACGCCTTTTCGATCGCCTCGAAAATCTCCTTCGAGAACGGCATAAACCCGATGGCCTGGCGGATGGTGGCTTTTTCGTCGCGCAGCAGGCGGTCGGAGATGGCCCCGGCGGTCTGGCGAACGGTTTCCATCACGCGCGGGTAGGCGACTGGGTCGTCGATCAGCTCGCCGATGGTGCTGTCGAGGGTCAGCGGAGGGCGTTCGGGCCGGGCCTCTTTGTACGGGTAGGTCCAGGTGTGTTTGCCCGACCCGACTTCCACGGGGTGGGCGCCGCCCGGCAGGCTGACTTCGGCGCGGGTGTTGGGCGGAACCTGCACCTCCACAGTGATTTCGCCCCCGGCGATGCGCCAGGCGCAGGCGGCCATGCCGTACGGAGTCAGGTGGCGGGCGGAGGCGTGGGTCAGCCCGCCGCCGGGTTGGGGCTGCATGACCATGCGGTGATAACCAGGGTGACTGCCAGACAGGTCTGGGGCTAACCCGCCCACGGTACGGTGCATCCAATCGGCGACGGCGCCGAGCGCGTAGTGGTTGAAGGACGTCATCTCGCCGGGGTTGACCGTGCCGTCGGGGAGCATACTGTCCCAGCGCTCCCAGATGGTGGTGGCGCCCATGGTGACGGGGTACAGCCAGGAGGGGTTCTCGCGAGTCGTCAGCAGGCGGTAGGCGGCATCGATGCGCCCCACGCCGCACAGCGCGTCGCAGATCAGCGGGGTGCCGGCAAAGCCGGTGCTGATGCGGTAGCCCTCGGCGCGGGCCAGGGCCGCCAGGCGCTGCGCGGCGTTTTTACGCTGCGCCGCATCGGGCAGCAGGACGAACTGCAGCGCCAGGGCATAGGCAGTGGACGAATCGCTGAGCAGGCGCCCGGCGGGGGTGACGTACTCGCGGTTGAAGGCCGCGCGGACCTCACCCGCCAGAGCCAGGTAGCGTTGCGCATCTTCTTCGCGCCCAATCACCTGCGCGGCGCGGCCCAACAGGTCGGCGGAGTGGGCAAAATAGGCCGTGGCGATGATAAAGCCGGGCGTGCGCGCCGCGCCGGGGCTGTCTGGCGGGGCGGCGGGGTCGAGCCAGTCGCCGAACTGGAAGCCGGTATCCCACAGGCGGCGCTCTCCGGCGATGCTGTCGATCAGGTCGACCCAGGCGCGCATGCTCTCGAACTGGTCGGAGAGCACCTTTTTATCGCCAAAGCGCTGGTACAGCACCCAGGGCACCACCACCGCCGCGTCGCCCCAGGCCGCGGCAGGCGGGTTGGGGCTGGGCATCACCGTGGGCACCACAAAGGGCACCACGCCCCAGTCCTTCTGCTCGTGAGCAAGATCCACCAGCCAGGAGGTGAGCAGCCCGGAAACATCATACAGAAAGGAGGCGGTGGGCGAGAAGACCTGCAGGTCGCCGGTCCAGCCCAGGCGCTCGTCGCGCTGCGGGCAGTCGGTGGGCACATCGAAGAAGTTGCCGCGCATGGACCACAGCGCGTTTTCGTGCAGGCGGTTGACCAGCGGGTCGGAGCATTCGAACCAGCCGGTGCGCTCCATATCCGAGTGGCACACCACGGCGCGGATATCGCCCGCGCACAGCTCACCCGGCCAGCCATCCACCTCAGCATAACGGAAACCGTGGAAGGTAAAGCGCGGCTCCCAGGTCTCCGGACCGCCGCCTTTCAGCACGTACTGGTCGGTGGCTTTGGCGAAGCGCAGCGGGCGGGTGCAAAGCTCGCCGTTTTCCAGCACCTCGGCATGGCGCAGGGTGACGGCCTGCCCGGCCTGGCCCTGCACGGTGATGCGCAGGCGGCCCACCAGGTTCTGTCCAAAGTCAACCAGGGTGCGCCCGGAAGGCGACTGGAAAATCGAGACCGGCTCGCGCTCTTCGATGCGCCGCACGGGCGGACCGTAAGGGGCAAACAGGGTGTTCATGTCCCAATCTTCCAGCTTCACCCCGCTCCAATCGCAGTCGTCATACCCGGCGGCGTCCCAGCCCGGGCGCTCCAGGCGGGCATCGTAGATTTCGCCGTCGTAGATTTCACTGAACAGCAGCGGCCCGGGCGCGGCGCGCCAGGAAGGGTCGCTGTCGATGCGTTCGGTGCTGCCGTCGGTGTACTGTACTTCAAGCTGGGCCAGCAGCGCCAGCCGGTCGCCGTAAATGTTCTTGCTCCCGCCGCCCCATCCCAGCCGCCCGCGGAACCAGCCGTTGCCCAGCATCGCGCCGATGGCGTTGGCGCCCGGGCGCAGCATGGCGGTCACGTCGAACACCTGATAGCGCAGGCGGTGGCGGTAGCTGGTCCAGCCGGGGGCCATCACCTCGTCGCCGACGACTGCGCCGTTGATGCGGGCCTCGTACACGCCCAGGGCGGTGATGTACAGCCGCGCCCGCTGCACCCTGGCACGCAGGTTGAAGGCTTTACGCAGCAGCGGCGCGGGCTGCGGTTGGGCGGCATCCTCCGGCCAATCGGGGGTGATAAAGCGCGCGGACCAGTCGCCCGGCGAGAGCAGCCCGGCTTCCACCACGGCAGGCGCGCTCCAGGGCGATTCCGACCCGTCCACGCCCCACACGCGCGCGCGCACAGTTAACGCCTGGCGCGATTCCAGCGGGGCAAAGGGCCAATCCACCAGCACCGATTCGGTCGATTCCACCCGCCCGGTCTGGCCGTACAGCTTGCCATCCGGGCCGTGGGCTTCCAGCGCGTAGGCCGCCTGCAGCCAGCCGGGCGAATCGCTCTCCACCATCCAGGACAGCCTGGGCCGGGTTACGCCGATGCCCAAACTGTTGTTAAGGTGCTCGAACCGCACGCGCGCGACTCTGGTCCCCGCCGTGCCTGCATCATGGGTGATGTTATTTTGGCTCATATTGGATCCTCTGAGATGATTGTAGCAGAGGGCAAGCGTTAAGAGGGAGCGCAGCGAGCTAAAGAACCAGCCGACGCTGCCTTTTCATATCAAATCATTATCCGATTGATAGGTTACGGATAGGTAAGCCCCAGGCGGGTTCAATATACTGTCTTTATGTGCAGGATCGGAAGACACCCATGCAGGCTCTCCAGGACTGCACTTACGATTGAATCTCCATCCATGAAAAGAGGGAAACTGATATGAATTCGATCATCATCATCGGCGCTGGGATGGGGGGCCTGGCAGCCGGAATCTATGGACAGCACAACGGTTTTCAAACCACCATTTTCGAAGCGCATACGCTGCCCGGCGGGCAGTGCACGGGTTGGAAGCGCAAGGGATATACCTTTGACGCCAGCATTCACAGCTTGAATGGTTTTAAGGATCACACCCGGGTGAATGATTTCTGGCAAGAACTGGGGGCGATGCCGTGCGAAATGGTCAAGCGCAATGAATTTGTCAGCGCGATGGGTCCAGACGGGACGGTTTTCTACAATTACTTCGATCTTGAAAAACTCGAAGCTCATTTGAAGCAGCTGGCTCCAGAAGACAGCGCGGTGATTGACGCCTATCTCCAGGGCATCCGGTCCTTTCTCAATGTGAAGGATTTGCTGGGGGTTACGAATTTCGGGACGTTTTGGGAAAAGCTCTCGCTCCTGCCGTTCTTTCTCTCAACGATGAAGTACTTTCGTCATTCCATGGGCACCTTTGGCAAGCAATTCCAGCATCCGCTGCTGCGCAAGGCGTTTCCTTTAATCCGTAACTCGGTCCCGGATGTCCCGCTCTTTGGATACCTGGCGGAGCACAGCAGTTATATGTACGGCGATACCGGCTGGCCTAGGGGCGGCGGATTGGCATTCTCCAGGAACATCGCCGACCGGTATATCCAGATGGGCGGCGCCATCCATTATGGAAAAAAAGTGGTAAAGATTTTGACGGAGAATCACCGCGCGTACGGGGTGGAACTGGAAGACGGCACGCAGCATACGGCTGATTTTGTGGTATCTGACGCGGATGGGCGCAAGACCATCCGCGAGATGCTGGGCGGGCAGTACATGAATCCGAAGGTTGCCCGGTTTTGCGAACCGTTTCCAGAAGATAAGACCGTTGCCTCTGCCGTGATGGTGTATCTGGGCGTGAAACGGGATTTATCCGCTTATACTTCTGGCCTGATCCTGCTTCTGGATCACCCGGAAACGATTGGGGGGCAGGTGTGCGAGCACCTCAATATGCAGATCTATGGGTTTGATGCCAGCATGGCTCCCGCCGGGAAGGGGGTCATTAAAGTGGAGCTATCTGGACAACCAGCCTATTTTTCGCGGTTGTACCATGACAAAGCCGCGTATCAGGCAGCCAAAGACCGGATCGCGGACCAGGTGATCACGCTGCTGGAAAAGCCATTCCCCGGGCTCCGCGAGGATATCGAGGTGGTGGATGTCGCCACGCTGCAAAGTTGGGAGCGCTACATGCGCGGAACGCAGGGACATAATAACTATCCGAGGAAATACAAAGACCTCACCGATATCCGCAACGTCCTGGATTTCATGCTGGGCACGAACCGGATGGTTACCCTGCCCGGTTTAAGCAACTTCTACTTCACGGGTCAATGGGTCACCTCGATGGGCTCGCTGTTTTCGAATGCCATGACCGGAAGAACGGTGGTGCAGAAGATCTGCAAGCAGTGTGGGAGGAAATTTTCGACCCCCTTGAAGGATCGACTGGTTGAGTATCCGGCGGTGAAAATCGCGCAGTGATGACAAGAAATACTCATTTTGCGTGAACAGGTAGATGAAAATCCAATCTATCAAACTTCCTCAATATATCCAAATTGGAGGTGATATTATGCGTACCCCAATAATAATTTCCGATTGCCTGTTCAGCGACACACCATCGTTTGCCATCCGGATGCGGGTTATTCTGTTCAAATGCGCTTAATTCTTCCTCAGGTGCTATTTGAATCTCATTTGTATTGTGCAGTCTGTCAATAATCGTATCCAGATTTATATCCACAACATGTTTAAGTTCTGGATAATGCTTGCTTTTTGGCGAGCCAACAAAGTACACCGGTAATGGTAACCAAAACGGCCATGTTGCAGGGTCAAATGATTTCAGTTCCAACGATACCGGGTCATAATCGGGGACGCCGTTGACTAGGATTTGTCCGCACAGCTTATACTTGTCTTTTAAAGCCACTGCCTTGTGGTAGATATCACTGTTTTCGTCTGCATATTTGAGTATAAAGTCTGAAAGTCGCTTTGTTACGCCAATATCAGGTTCCGTGGCTTTTGTTGGGTCGAAATGAAACCATGGCAAATGTGCGAAATCATTGTTGCTGGGGATTCCTTGCATCCCTACCCAGCCGTTTTCTAACAAATATGTACCGGAATCAAGGTATTTGATGATACCCATAATCATTGTATCTTTTATACTGCTAACAGAATCATCTGCCGTGTCCAGATAATCCAACGCTATACATATTGTATAGGGAGAAGAATTAGGGTTCCAATTGTTGCACTCGATGTTGTATCCAAAACCGCCATCCTCATTTTGGTAACTGGACAGAACCGAAAGGAAATCCTCGCAGCTCCCGTTTTCAAATAAATATTTCCATTTTGTAAAGTCAAGCGGTCTTGCGTTACGGTGGATCAGTTTTCTTAGTCTCAAAAACGCATCAAGCGATATTTTTTTCAAAGCAATTACCTCCCATGTATTGTATAACCCAAGTAAACATGAGGATCGCATGGACACTCAAATTTTAGCAGTCATTTGCTTGCGTGACGATATGTTAAAAGCCTTGCATCATTCGGAAGAACCACAATGCCAGATGACCGGCATTGATCCAATCTCGATTCAATCATATCCTCCTAAGCCCCTTTAATCGAAAAGATGTCCACAGAATGGACATCTTTTTTATGTCTTTGGTAGGTGCCCCCGGCGGGAATCGAACTCGCAACCTAGGCGTTAGGAGTGCCTCGCTCTGTCCTTTTGAGCTACGGGGGCAGGCACATTTGGATTATAGCAGAGGGGCGGTGAGCAGTCAATCAGGGAGCAGCCAATCAGTGATTGGGGATTGGGGATTAGAGATTTCGTCAATTTGACCGATTGACTGATCCCCGATCGACTAATCGACTGAACTCAAAAACTCCTTCACCGCCCGCATGTAGCCCTTATAATCCTCGCGGCGGATGTTGTGGCCCACGCCGGGGACGTTGGCGAGCTGGACGCGCCGGTTGAGCAGGATGGCGGTGCGCGCGATCTGCGGGGTGACGATGCCGCCCTGGTTGGAGTCGGCGGTGATCAGCAGCGTGGGGCAGCGGATAGCCTCGGCCACTTCGCGCCAGGGCCGGTGGACGCCTTCGGTCTGGAGAATATTAATATCGAGCTGCTTCTTGGATTCAGCCCAGGCAGGCATTTCGATCTCGGCCCAGGAGGGGCTGTCGGCGCGGCCTTTGGCCATCACCTCTTCGAGGCTCAACCCGGGCAGGCTGCGCAGCCAGTCGTGCCAGGGGTTGGGCTGCGGTTCCTTTTTCTCCGCTTTTGATTCAGCGGGCTGGTCGAACCAGGCCGGGTCTTCCAGGATCAGCGCGCGCGCCAGCTCGGGGCGGCTGGCAGCCAGCATGGAGGTGGTGCTGCCGCCCATGGAATGCCCGCCGATGATGGGGCGGTCCAGGCCTAGAGCCTCGATGATGCCGGCCAGGTCGGCGGCGTGGTCCACCAGCTCGCCGGGCTGCACGCGCGGCGATAAACCGTGCCCGCGCGCGTCCGGCAGGATCACATCATAGTCGGCTTCCAGGTCGCGGGCCACCGGCAGCCAGCACATGCCATTATCGGAAAAGCCGTGGGCCAGCACCAGGGCCGGTTTGCTGCCATCGCCCGTGCGCGTGTAATGGAACTGCACGCCGTTCACGGATACGTATGCATCTTTCCAATCTGCCATTTTTTCTCCTTCTGGGGCTAATGAAGTTTAATGACTAATCAGGGTTTTGCTTCCATACCATCCACTTCCTGCACCAGCGCCCAGGTGTAGCGGGCGGCGCGCTCCAGCGTTTGCGGCTCGATGTTCGCCAGGTTGTCGGAAAGGCGGTGCCAGTTGGGCAAGAAACCCTGTTCATTATACCCGGCGATGCACAGGGCCGGATATCCGCGGCGGCGCAGGTTGGAGACTTCTTCCAGGATCAGCATGTCCCGCCCGGTGACGTTCAACCCGGGGTCCTTCGCCGCCGCCTGCTCCGCCAGCCGCACCATTTCGGGATGGGGCCGGTATTGGGTGAAAGCCGACATGCCGTGGCGGGTGATGTAGCACAGGCTGCCCGTCCCGACCATTTCCAGGTCGATCCAGTAGCTGTTCTCCCTGGAAATAGACTGGCTATGCGCATCCAGGTAGGCCTCCATCCCCACGCAGGGCACTTCTTCGCAGCCGGTGAACAGCAGGGTGACTTCGGTGTTCGCCAGGGGACGCTCGCGCAGCGCCTTGGCCATGCCCAGCAGGACGGAGACGGCAGTGGCGTTGTCGTTCGCGCCGACGATGTGCGGCTGAAACTCTTCAGTGACAAAAGCCAGCACAGACAGCACCAGCATGCCTTCCAAAATCCACAGCCAGGCGGGCAGAGTGGCCCAACCCTGCGCCGCCCCCAGCAGGAGGATCACCAGCACCAGCGGGCCCAGCCCGGCTGCCGAGGCCATAAAAAGGCCCTGGTACTGCGGCCATGGAATCGGAGAAAGAAAGCGCTGCTTTTGACTGTCGAGGTGGCCGACCAGGAACACATGCCGCCTGCGCTCGCCGCGCGGTGGGATATTGAGGAACAGGTTGCGGCTGGGCCAGCGCGCGATCAGGCGCTGAAAGAACGGCGGCGCGCCCACCAGCATGCGCAGCAGGTTCCAGAAGGCCAGCAGCATGATGGCCGCGCCCGCCAGCATCGCCCAGCGCCCGCCCAACATGCCCACCGGGATGGCCAGCGCGCTGATCGCCATGATGGGAATGGCAACCCAGCCCATCGAATTCTGGCTTTTGAAGGGCTGCTCGCCCGGGGCGGGCCAGCCCATCTTCACCAGCGCCTCCTTCACGTACTCGCCGGCCCGGTGTTCTTCCGGCGACGCCGGAGGCCGCGGGCCCTGGCACAAGGCGCGCATGTGCGCCATCAGGGTTTCTTTTGACAGGGCAGGCGGTGCGGCATCGGGCTGTGAACTGCCAGCGGACAAAAGCGCCATATTTTCCTCCGGGGATCGATTTCTCTCCCTAATTCTAGCGCTTTTACGGATTTTTGGTTATGGCATCAGGAGGCTTCTTCTGAACCCTGTTCTTCCGTCTCGACCATATCGATCATCTCCTCCAGCCAGCGGGTGTAGAGCGCCTCGTATTCCTCGCCAAAGCGGCGGGAGGCTTCCCAGAAGCGCGCGTCGCGGGCCAGAGTGGGGTAAGCCTTCTCCGCCTGCCGGACTGCGCTGGCGATCTCGGTATGGTAATACGCCGCCTGCCGGCGGTGCAGGTCGCGCTGCAGGGTAAGCTGGGCCAGCAGCGCGCGCCGGTCCAGGCGGGCAGCGAAAAACAGCTTGAGCAGCAGGAACTCTTTCTTGGGGGCCAGTTCGGTTTCCGGCTGGGCCAGCCACTGGTCGAAATCGGCCAGCCCGGCGGGGGTAATCTGGTACACGCGCCGGTCGGGGCGCTCCTGCTGTTCGTGGATGGTGGAAGCGACCAGCTCTTCTTCTTCCATCGCTTTGAGCGTGACGTAAATCTGGCTGAGCCTGGCATGCCAGAAATGATTGGTGGAGCGGTCCATGCGCTGCTTCAATTCATAGCCAGTCATCGGCTGGTAGGTTAGAAAGCCCAGCAGGGTGTATTTTAACATGGCAGCCTCACAGCCAGGCGACGCTTTTCAGGTCCCGCCGGATTCCGCGCCGGTAGGTATATTTGGGGAAGCCCAGGATCACCGCCCCCACCACCTCGTTTTCGGGCGGGATGCCGAACATCTGGCGCAGGGCCGGGCTGCGGTCGACCGCCGGGGGGATCAGGTCCATGGCAGACGCGCCCAACCCCAGGGCGTGCGCCGCCAGGAAGGCATAGGCGAGGGCGATGTGGATATCGGTCTGGTAATTCTCCTGCTGGCGGTTGGCGTGGAACAGGATCATCGCCTGGGCGCCGCGGGTGATGGTATCTTCCGTGCCGGCTTTCAAGCCCGGCAGGCGCACCTGCATCAGCGGAACAACGTGCTGCTTGAGCGTGCGGAATTTGGCCGCGCCAATCCGCCGGCGCACCACCCACCTGGCGACCGGGTGGCGGACCATCTTCACCAGCATATCGTAAACGTCGATCATGTGCAGCAGGGCCTGGCGGATGCGCTGCGGGTCCTGCACCACCACCAGCTCGGTTTTGAGCGGCGGGAAGCCCGGCGGCGCGTACTGGACGGCCTGGACGATTTTTTCCAGCAGTTCTCTTGGCACCGGTTTATCTTTGAATGTGCGCACCGCCCGGCGGCTGGCGATCAGGTCGAAGAAGGCCGCGCTGGCGGGCGGGGCATCGGGCGGCGCCGGAGGCAGGGGGAAGAAATCGCGCTCGTAGGATAAGCCTGCCGCCCGCACGGAACCGGTCGGGCAGACGGCCATGCACTGCCCGCAGCGGAAGCACATCCACAGGCGCTCCGGCTGAAACCGCATGCCCGCCGCCGCATCTTTGACCAGAATGCGGTTCGGGCAAACGTCAGCGCAGGCCCCGCAGGTAGTACAGGTGGTCTTTTCAATCCAGGATTGCTGCTGCATACGTACCTCATATACAAATGTTTATATATAAATCTTTATATATTATATCACAAGCTGCGCGTAAAATCTCTGTAAAAAATTTGTTAATTCCATTTTAAGCAAAGTATGGTACAGTATTGTGTAGACAACTTCATCGTGATTTTGCCGGAGTATTCCCACATCTTTCGCGCGGGATGTGCTCTGGTTGTTGTGAAGGCAGCGAACGGCTGCTCAAAGGGGAAACATAAGAAAATAAAAGTGCTAAAAATCACCGTTCGAGGGGGTGACGGTCGATCCACCTACGGAGGATTGACATGGCACATTGGAAAGATGTTTTGACCCAGCTTTCACCAGACGCCGAGGCGCGCATGGCTGAACTGCGCGGGCGCCTGTACGCTCAGCTCGGAGGCGTTGGACCGGTCAAGATCATCACTTTCCGCGGGTACGGCGCACAGAATAAGCTGTACATCCAGGGGCGAGTGATCGAGGAGAAAACGTACCTCACCAACGTGAAGGATGATGAGGTATGGGCGGGCCTGGTAGACATCTACAGCCACGCCCGAAGCGCGCGTGTGCCGCACGCCCGCCTGGTGGCGCGCTTCCAGGGGATGGAGAAAACCCTGACCGCCGACGCGGACGGGTTTTTCGAGGCGCAGTTTGAGCCGCGCGGGCCGCTGGCGCAAGACCGGCACTGGCACCCGGTGGAGCTTCACCTGCTCGAACCCATCCCCGAAGTGCAGAGCCGCTACCCAGTGAAAGACACCGGCGAGGTGCTGGTGCCAGCCGATTCCGCCCGCTACGGCGTGATCAGCAATATCGATGAAAGCATCCTGCCCAGGGACCGGTCGGACCTGCTGTACATGGCGCGCAGCGCTTTTCTGCGCAGCCCGCACAACCGCCAGCCCTTCCCCGGCGAAGCCGCGCTGTACCGGTCGCTGTACAGCGGCCTTTCCGGCGCGGATATGAACCCGGTCTTTTACCTGTCTTGCAGCAAGGGCAACCTGTACAACCTGCTGGTCCAGTACATCAATCTACAGAGCATGCCCAATGGGCCGATCCTGTTCGCCTACCAGGAGAAGCTCAACCACCTGCGCCGCCTGCTGGACCTGTACCCGCACCTGCCGTTCCTGCTGTTCGGCAACAGCGAGCGGGATGACCCGAGAGTCTATACCCGGCTGGCCGCGGAATACCCTGGGCGCATCCCCGCCATCTACATCCGCCACACCCGGCCCCATCCCTGGCGCGGCGAAACGCCCCAGGCGCTGGCCGAGCGCGCCCGCAAGGCGGGCAGCCTGCTGGTGCTGGCCCCCGATTCGCTGACCATCGCCAGCCACGCGGTAGAGCACGGTTTCCTGCCGTCCGGCGCGCTGGCTGAAATTCATAAAGATAAGCAGAAGGACGAAAGCCCGCTGGGGCCGGTGGAAGCCCTGCTCAGCGAGCCCTTTTACATTCCGCAGCGGGCCGCAAAGATCAGCCGCCGTTCGGTCAAAAAAGACTGCGGCGAATTAGACCGCTCCGCCGGGCGCGAGCGAAAAACCGCCCCTTTCCCAAAAGCAGGCACAAGGGCCGTCCGCGACCAGCGGGAAAATGATTAGCTATTAAACGTGATTGCCAGGCATGGGGGGGACACGCCTGGCAATCCTCAGGGAGGGAATACCACCAGATGCTCCCATTGCACGGGGGACGTGCTCCGTTTGCAGTCCGGTGAGGGCGCCAGGCGTTTTACCGCCCGGCACCTTGTAGATAATATTACTCCTAATTATCAACTTTACATTAAAGCCAGATGAGAAATCTTTAATCTTCCTCTTCCGCGCCAATCGAGAACATCTGCTCCAGATCGTGGCGCGAGAAGACGCGGAAGGCGATCAGCGTTTCGGTGCGGGTGATGCCGGGAATCCCCAGCATCTGGCTGGTGACCACATCCGCCAGGCGCTCGTTGTTCGCCACGCGGATCACGGCCACCAGGTCCACCCGCCCGGCGACGGAATACACTTCCGAAATCCCCGGCACTTCGGCCAGCGCCTCGGCGACGGGGTTGATGCGGGCTTTCTCACATTCGATCAATACGATAGCGGATACCATAATGAGATTCCTCCGGTTTCAAAGGTGGGGTGTTAGGGATTGGCGATTCGGGATTCAGACAAAGGTTGTTTCCTTTACCCGGCAATCGAGAAAGGTATAGAATGATTATACCCATGCGGAGAAACTGAGCAAATACGGTATGCACACGGAATTCGCTGAACTTGCGGCTTTCCAAAGCGCGGAGGAACATGATTGATCCAGGGCTTCAAAACAAGGTTGTGCTGATCACCGGCGCAAACCACGGCATTGGCGCCGCCACCGCGCTGGCATTTGCCCGCCAGGGCGCGAAGGTATTTATCACCTACTATCGCGAACCCACCTCCCAGAAAATGGAGGAATTGGAAGCGGCCCGTCAGGCAGGGATCGGCGGCGAACCGTTGTACCGCGCCTTACAGCAGCAGACCCCCGACAGCCTGCTGGCCAAAATTGCCCGGCTGGGTGGGGTGGCCTGCGCCGAAGAGGCCGATCTTTCCGATCCAACGGCGATCCCACACATGTTCGATCAATGTGAAGACTCGTTTGGGCCGGTGGAAGTGCTGGTTTGCAACCACACCTACTGCGTGCTGGAAACCTTTGATCCGGCGCGGGTGAAAACCGAAGACTTTGCCGTCTCTTATATCAGCGCTGAGAATATTGACGCGCACTTTTCCATCAACGCCCGCGCCTATGCTCTACTGATGAGCGAGTACGCGCGGCGCTTCATCCTGCGCGGCGCACGGAACGGGCGGATCATCAACCTCAGCACCGATGCCGCCCACGCGCATGAAGGTAACGTCAGCTACGCCGCCAGCAAGCACGCCATCGAATCGTACAGCCGATCGGCAGCCGTCGAGTTGGGACGCTACGGAATCACTGTTAACGTGGTCGCCCCTGGTCCTATCCAGACCGGTTACATTACCCCAGAAAGTGAAGCAGCGATTTCCGCCGGTACGCCGCTCGGGCGGGTGGGCCAGCCGGAAGACGTGGCGGATGTAATCGTATACCTGGCCTCCGATCAGGCGCACTGGCTGACCGGACAGCTTCTCTATGTTGGCGGCGGCTGGCGGATGGGCCAGTAGCGAAAGAAAATTGCTCATTTGGGTCATGCTGCGCGGCAGACCTTCCGTTATAATAGCCCCCTATGAAACGCGCACTGCTTATTTCTTATCTCCAGGCCACCCTGGCGGCGTCCCTGTGGGCATCGTCCTTCGTGGCCACCAAGGTGGCGCTGCGCTACCTGCACCCCGATACAGTGGTGTGGATGCGCTTCGCGCTGGGGCTGGTGGTGATGGGCGTGGTGGTTGCCGCGCGCAAACAGTTCGCGCTGCCGCGCCTGGGCGACCTGCCCTATTTTGCCCTGATCGGGTTTATCGGCATCACCTTCCACCAGTGGCTGCAGTCCAACGGCCTGGTAACCGCCCAGGCCACCACCACTTCATGGATCATCGCTACCTCGCCCATCTTCATCGCGCTGCTGGGCTGGCTGGCGCTGAAGGAAAGACTGAACGGATTCCAGGTGCTGGGCATCCTCACTGCCCTGGTAGGCGTGCTGCTGGTGACCACGCGCGGCGACCCGCGCGCGCTGGCAGGCGGGGGCGGCATTACCCAGGGCGATATCCTGGTGATGATCAGCGCGCCAAACTGGGCCGTGTTTTCCATCCTCTCGCGGCGCGGGCTGAAACAGCACCCGGCGGCGCGCATGATGTTTTACGTGATGGCCTTCGGCTGGGCCTTTACCACGCTGCTGTTCCTGTTCAATCCGCGTGTGGAAGCCATCGCCACCCTGCCGCTGGACGGCTGGCTGAGCGTGCTGTTCCTGGGCGGGCTGTGCTCAGGGCTGGCTTACATCTTTTGGTACGATGCGCTGAAAACCATCCCGGCTTCGCAGGCGGGCGTTTTCCTTTACCTGGAACCGCTGGTGACGCTGGTGGTGGCCTGGTTCGTGCTCGGCGAGCGGATCACCTGGGTCTCCCTGCTGGGCGGGGGCGTGATCCTGGCGGGGGTGTGGATGGTGAACCGCGAGGTAAATGCCCGGCAGGCGCGATCAGTGGTAGAGAAGGCGGCGGCGGGAAACAGCGCCGATTGAGATGAGGGAGACGATTTTGCACGGATAGCGCCCAGGGCTGATGAAACGCGGCCAGAACGCATACGCGAAATTTACACTTCGACCTTCCAAAAAGCCGTACAATTATTTTGTCGCCGGCTCATTTTCACCATCAGGGGGACGGGATGGACGAACGAGAACAAAACGATCTTCAGGAAAAGCTGTTGATGAAACAAAAAGAGATCGATCTGCTGGTAGCAATCGATGCCATTCGCGACGGCGCGGGCGGGCCGGGCGCGATGCTTTCCGGGATTGCCAAACTGCTGGCGAATGCGCTGGCGGCTCAGGCCTGCCTCATCTACCTGCTGGACCGGGAATCCACCCGGCTGGAGCTGGCGGCGCTGTACGATAGCGGCGGTTGGTTTGACGACCGCTGCCAGCAGGCGCTCAACGGGCTGGCCCAGGCAGCAGGGAGCGAGAAAACCACCCGCGCGTGGAATGCGGGCGCGCTCCCGGTGGAGGGCCTGCCGCCTGAGGTTTGTGCCATCGCCATTCCCATCATCCTGGGCGATCACCAGAACCTGGGGATGATCGTGCTGGCCCGCGCGGGCGCGCCGTTTGGCGAGGCCGAGCGCGCGCTGCTGGCCCTGGCGGAGAACCAGATCGACTCGGCGGTCATCCAGAGCTACACCGCCGGGCGGCTGGTGCAGGCGCAGCGCGAATTAGACACCATCTTCCGCGTGGACCGCATCCGCGATATGGGCCTGCCGCTCAACGAGATGCTCAACGCCACCATCCACGAGCTGACCAGCGCCTTCGAGGCCGAGATGGGCCTGATTATGCTCTTCGACCTGGCGGGGAACAAGCTGGAAACGCGCGCCTCCACCCACGCCGATATCACCTCCCTGCCCTATTTTGACGAAATCAGCCGCGCCGCCGGGGAAGCGCTGCAAACCGGCCAGCTCACCGGACGCGGCCCGTATTCCGGCGGTACGCTCCCCAGCGGCCTGCGCTCGCTGATGTGCCTGCCGCTGATCCTCAACGAGAAGGTCATCGGCGTGATCGGCGTGGCCAACCGCTTTGGCCCGGGCGGGTTTACCGAAGCCGACCGGCGCATGCTAAAAGCCATCGGCAGCCAGATCGACACCGCTATCTACGAGCGCAACGAGATCCGCCAGTTACGGCGGGTGCTGGAGCGCTCGGTGGACCCGCGCGTGATGGAACGCCTGCTGGCGAACCTCGACACCGGCTTTCTCAAAGGCGAGATGGTGGAGCTGACCGTGCTGTACGCGGATATCCGCGGCTCCACCGCCCTGGCTGAGGGCACGCCGCCCGAGACGCTGGTGGAATTTATCCGCGAATACCTCAGCCGGATGACGGAAATGGCGCTGCGCCAGGAAGGGACCATCGACAAATTCGTCGGCGACGAGGTGATGGCCCTGTTCGGCGCGCCTATCCCCCAACCCGACCACGCCCTGCGCGCTATCCGCGCCGGGCTGGAGATGCAGGCCGAGTATGCCCGGATTCAGCAAAAATGGCAGGCGCGCGGGCTGGCGCCTACCGCCATCGGCATCGGCATCGCCACCGGCGAGTTGATCGCCGGGGAGATGGGCAGCGAGCAGCGCTCCAACTACACCGTCATGGGGCGGGCAGCCAACCTGGGCTCGCGCATCTGCGACATCGCCGGGCGCGGCGAGGTGCTGATCAGCCAGCGCACGTACGACCTGGTCCGCGGGCAGGTGCAGGTGGAACCCATTCCCGGCAACCAGTTCAAGGGGGTAGCGGAGCCGGTGACCGTGTACCGGGTGCTGCGAATCGCCTGACGGCTGGTGGAAATGTAGACCCGGCGCGGTTCAGCATTTAGGCTTCTCCCAAGCTATAATTCAGGTATCTTCTCAAGGCCGTATCAATGCATATGGACACTCAAATTCCGAAAACGATTACATTCAAGATGCATGAAGATAAACAAATCGAGACAGGTATCCGATGCATACTTCCTTTGGTGCTGTCTGCCGCTGCGATCTGGTGGATTCTCAGAGAAAAAGATCAATGGCCTGTTCTTCTCATGATCTTCGTGATTTTGCTCGTCCTCTTTCAGACGGCTGTAATTCTTTATTCTGTAGGCAGCATATTCTTCTCAAGACTCACCCTTTCAAAAGATGGCCTGGTATATCAAGCCGCATTCCCGGCGAGGCGGCTGGCATCCTGGCAAGAAACGAAAGGTTTTCTTGTGAGCAATGAAGAAGTGTATCTAAAAATCGAGCCATCCAACGGAAAGCGACCATTTAAAATTCCCATTTCCTGGTTTACCAGGGTACAGCTTGATAAGGGGACGTATGCTGCAGATGGGGTAATGAAAAGCCTTCTGGCTTTCGCTCCGCACCTGTTTACCGGGCAGCCATCGGAGCGAGGATTTTTCGACCAGGGAACGGGCGAGCTGCAAACACTGCTGGCATACCCATCACAGAAATGGGAGACAGATTCCCTGATCAGTAAGCGCAGTTTTGATCAAAACGTTCTTTTTAGCATTCTATATGCATTTATCCCACCGGTATTTGTTTTGATCATCAGTTTGTTGTTTAAGCTGCCTTTATCGGTCGAGGCAGTACTGATCATGGTTGTTTTGTTAAGCCTCGAATATCGTGGAAGATGGAAGAATATTTCAGAAACGGTGTGGTATCGTATTAAAACGCCAGCGGACAAAACGATTTTTGTGTTGTGTGTTTTTATCTCCATGTTCCTCGTTTCGCTCCCAGATTACCTGAACAGCCGTTATCCATTTTCAAGTGCGGTCCTCATGGTATCCTATGTCATCGTTATTGTTCTCGCTCTCCTGGTCTCCGCCGGAATCATTCGCTTTTTTGGGTCATCGGATTTACGGAAAATTCTAAACTCCTCGCTATGATATGTCGGTTTGCTTAGAACCTATCCGAAAATTATTTAAAAGAGGAGACGCGACATGGTAAAAATGA
>CAYTHO010000105.1:7931-16888 GCA_964437595.1 uncultured Anaerolineaceae bacterium | reverse complement strand
TTTCGCGATTTTGACAATGTTTTTGTGCTTCTGGCTTTATGCCTGAGTAGTTACCTTTATTTTATATTCTCCGGGGAAATCTCGAAGGTAAACACGCCAAGGGCCTCTTTATCATGGGAGTAGAGACTGCGCATCACTGGAAGAAGCTGCTCTGGAGGGATTTCAGGTGCGATCCGAGAGAGGTCTTCATGCAGCAGCAAATCCTCAAAACTGGCATAGCTGCCAATGCGCCGGATGATATAGGGGTATTGATCATTGAGCAATAAGATATCACCAACCTTCAGTTTGCGGATGTTGTTATACCCCACCCGCATTTCAATCGTCTTTTGTCCAGCGAGAATCTGGCGAAGGTACTCTTCCTTGATCCACAACGTTTTTATCTTCTGGCTATTCGTCATACTCGTTCGTTATAGATAAGATTGCTCTTTGACTGCCGGCTATTGTCCATGCGGAAAGAATTTGTTCAAGTTCCTGCTTTGACTCTACTGCAAACCCTACCCGGATCTGACCGGTATCTGCTTTAGGATACCCGTTTGCATGATCATGTGGCCGACCTTCACTGCACGCTTTGCAAAGCCAGCGGATCATGGACCAGTTTTCCATGCCAATCGCATATTTTTCAACCAGTGTATTCAATGCTTCCAAATCAGATTGATGGCCTACCTCGATTACTGCACCGAACGTTCGATAAAGAGAAGGTACCAACCGTTCTAGCTCATCAAAGACAGGAACTTCCTGATCGTTATGTATTCGATACCCATTCGGCGCGCCATCATGAAGAATCAAATCCCCATACTGGTGGCCCGATTCTGGTAATGGTACATTGCGGATGATGGCGCGTGCAGGATCGATTCGATCGCACCAAACCACTTCACCTGAAGATCCTGGATTCAGCCGGATTGGGGTCAATGCAAGCTGCATGTGTAATTCGCCCTCCCCTTCCGGTACCTGGATTCCGGCTGCTTTCCATGCTTTTCGGGCAATCTCCCACGCCCCAAGAGCGGTGGCAGCGATTCCCAGGTTCCACCAGGCATCTACGTCATCCTGCTTATATGCAACTGCCTTTTGGTTACACTCCATGGAATCGCGCCATTTTTTCTGCCGTTTGTAAATGAGCCCCAGGTTGTACCATGGAACGGACCAACTTGGACTTTGTTCAACAGCCTTCCGGTAGTTTTGTTCAGCTTCGGTAAGGTTTCCTTGGTCCAGAAATGTTCCACCCCGGCTGTTGTAAAATTTAGATTTTATGTACGTGATCATCACACCATCCATTGATCATTCATAGCGTCAAGGAACCTGATAAACGAAAACTGGACCATCCGCGCTTGCCGCATACAGCCTGCTGCCATCGGGTGAAAGGAAGATTTCCGCGATATCGGTTGCCGCGCCGCTCTGTCCGGAAAACAATGGGACGCGGTAGAGCAGGCGGTACTCCTGCGCATCGAGGATGCAAATCTGTCCCGCCAGGTCGCCATACCCGGGCGTAAACAGGATCGAGCCATCTGCGGAGCGGGAACCGGCCGGGCTGCATCCTTCCGGTAGATTTGCCGGTGGGGTATACCCGCCGGCTACTTCGCCGCTCTTGAGATCATAGGCTGTCCCATCTATGTAGAAACGCGATTCCTCGGATACGACCCAGAAAGACTGAGGGAAGTGCGGGTTGAGCGTTTGCATGCCATCATAATATTCGAGCGGCTGCGAGACGACCGCATATTCTTTGGCACCGGACTGGACATTCCAGCTTGCGGCGGTGCTCCAGCTCCCAAAGCCCACCAGCTGGTTGCTGCCGGGAAGGAAGCGCATGTAGTAAACAAAGATCCGCGACTTCGTCCAGCCTTCGCCAATCGCATCAACTTCCGCTTTCTCAAAGTAGTGCTGGAACCGCCCGGTGCGCGCATCCCAGCTGCGGATCGTGCAATCCTCGCTGGATGAGGTGAGTGTTTGCCCATCCGGAGAAAATGCCAGGGCATAGATCACCGCGGTGTGCCCGGCCATCCGGCTGACCGTTTTGCGCTGGTCCAGGTTCTCCACCTGGAGGTTCCCCTTTTGGGTGCCAAGTGCGAGCAGGTTCTCCCGTGGCGAGAGCGCGAATGCGCTGGCCTCGTAGCGGCCCGCAATTGCCCCATCACTGGTGCGCAGGACTTCTACCGCATCGGCATACTGAACCACCAGGTAATGCCCATCATTGGAAAAGGCAAAACCTCTTACCTGCGGGCTGAAGTTCCAGGTCTGGTGCACCAGCTTCCGGCTGGCCGTGTCCCAGATCTGGATAGAGCCGTTCAAAAAAGCGACGGAGAGCAGATTGCCGCCCGGGTGAAAGGCAAAATCTTGCACGGGCTGGTCGAAACTGCCGAAGGTATCGATGAGGCGGCCATCCTGCGTTGCGTACAGGCGCAGGATGCTGAAGTTCCGGCTGTTATACAGATTGGGCGGACGGTACAAAATGGCCAGCCACCGGCCGGAGGATGCAAATTCTACGCGGTACGGGGCCATGATGTTGGGATCGTAGACATTCCCGCACATGCTGAAGGAGGCCAGATCGCAGCCTTCTGGCGCATTGAAATCCTCGTACTGGACGTAAAAGGATGCATCCTTCAGCTGGGTACGCTGCGCGCCGGTTTGGTGATCATAAATCAACCCGGCGAAGGTTTGAATATTCATGTTCTCTTCTTGATACCCCATCTGTCCTTCAAAACGCAGCTTGCCATCTGTCGAGATGACGGTCATCCCCTCAAAACCACCGGTCTGGTCCCGTTGGGAAGAGAGCCACTCGATCGATGCGCTGTCCGGCTGGAGTTTCTGCGTGACCAGGTTGAAAATTGTGCTGTCGGTTCCCGTCTGCGGGTAAGCTTGCGGCCACTCCAGCCGGACCAACGTCCCATCCTTGCTGATGCGCAGATCTTGGAAAAAGATCGGGGATTCAAAGGCCATCCAGAGCGGGGGCTGGTCAAAATCATCTAGCGAGTACGTGGCAATGCCGAACGGGCTGGCGGCAAGCAGCAATTTGCCATCTGGTAAAAACTCGATGCGCTGGAGCGTGCCTCTGCCCCACTGTGCCACCTGCGTTAGCTGGTTGAGGTTTTTCAAGGAAATGGGTATGGACGAGTCAGGGGCGGGCGTTCTGGCCTGAGAAAGGAATATGGGCGGCTGGATCTGCGGTGTGGTCGGTGTGGGGGCTGCGGTGGCCGTTTGGGCCGGGGTACGCGTGGCCGCGGACAGGGTTGCCGTTGCTTTGAGTGTGGGTGCCAGATCCGGGGTGTTTTCGGATGTACTGGTTTTCAGGGCTTGGACTGTCGCGGTAGACTGCGGGATGAGGGTTGGCGGAAGGCTCGAACGGGCCGGATCAGAAACGGCCATTGCAGTACGGGTGGGCACCGTGGTCCTGGCAGAACAGCCCGCTGACAGGATTGCAAGAAGCAGGAGGAGATAGGAAATGCGAAAGGCAGGGCGTAGCAGGATGAGACGCATTAGAATCACTCCAAAGAACCAGAGGCTTATAAAGATTATAAGTTCGAGTTTAGACAAATTGACATTTTTCGCTATATGTACTAGTTCAGCATACCCATTAACCGGCATATATACGGGATTTTTCGATTTTGTCTAAACTCGAAATTATAAGGAGAATGGCGAAAATTACGATTTGAATCCCTGATTTGTTTTGCGGGAGAAGCGTGCTATAATTTTGACGCTTGCAGTAATGGTTTTGTTCCTTATCCTGTGACAGGAGGTGTGTTGTGGTGGTACAACTGAATAACCCATTGAAACGCAACGCGCGCTGCCTGTGGCAGGGTAACAGAGCTGTTTCTGTCTCCTGGTGATCTGATCTCTCTTTGAATGGCCACAGCCACGGGGCGCGCAAGGCGCGAACAGCCGTGGCTGTTTTGTTTCCCCGGCTGTCCCTCTGGATAATGTATGGCCGGCCCATTGAATTGTTCCCTTGTTAGGTTAGGAAGAAGACAAACCTTATGAATTCTTCGATTGCAGTCACGCAGAAACAATTGTTTGATTTTCTGCTCAACGTTGCCCCGGTGCGCCCCGTGTTCATCTGGGGCCCGCCCGGGATTGGCAAATCTTCCATCGTCCGCGAATTTGCAGCGCAGGTGGGCCTGCCGTGTGTCTCGCTGCTTGGTTCGCAGCTGGCGCCCGAGGATCTGATCGGCGTGCCGCAGATTGTAGATGGCGTCAGCCGCTTTTGCCCGCCCAGCCTGATCGCCCGACCCGACCCGTACTGCCTGTTCCTGGACGAACTGAACGCCTGCACGCATGAAGTGCAAAAGGCCTTCTACTCGCTCATCCAGGACCGGCGCATTGGCGAGTTCGTGCTGCCGGAAGGCTCCATTGTCATCGGCGCCGGCAACCGCGCGCAGGACAGCGCCATCGTCAAGCCCATGTCATCGGCCCTGATCAACCGCATGGTGCACGTGCACCTCAAGGTCTCGCACCGCGATTGGTTGGAATGGGCCTACCAGAACGATATCCACCCGCTGGTGATTGAGTACATCCAGCTGCGCCCGGATCATTTATGGAGCCAGCCGCCCAAGCACGAAGAAACCTTCTCCAGCCCGCGCTCGTGGCATATGCTATCGGATGCGCTGAAAGCCTTTGGCGAGCCGGTCCCCGAGTCCTGGTTGGAGACGGTGGCTTACGGCTGCCTGACCCCGGCGCACGCCGGGCAGTTCAAGGCCTTTGTCAAGCAGGTGCGCAGCCAGTACCAGCTGGCGGCGATCCTCAAAGGCGAGGTGGGCTGGCCATCGAAGCCAGAAGAGCGCGATGTGCTCTACTTCCTCTCGCAGTCGCTGCGCGGGCAGTTGATCAAAGAACTGCCGGTGGAGAAAAATGAAACCAATGGCGCCGTTCGCGACCTGGCGCACCGCGCCAAGGCGCTAATTCGCGACCTTTCGCAAATCAACCTGGAGATGGCCCAGATGGTGGTCGCAGACAGTGAAGGCGAGTCGCTGCCCGCCTGGTTTATGGTGGAAATTGTGCGCGATCTGCCGCGCCTGGTGGAGAAGAAGAGTGGCTGACACGCGCGGCAAACAGCGCAAAGCCGCCATGGCGTTGGAAAATATCAGGGCGGCGTGGGAGGTGTTATGGGCTCACCCGCTCTTTCAACCGATGCTTGAGCGTAGCAATTCACATTATATGCTGCACCGTGTCGAGGATCCTCCGGATGGCTGGTCGGTCATTTACAAGAATGGGTTGATCCTGCCGAACACGGAGCGCCTGGCGGAACCTGCTGAATGGGTCTACGTGTTTTCCCACTGCCTGCTGCACCTGGGCCTGGGGCACTTTCGACCAGAAAATGTCAATACACCGCCTCGCGCGGCTGCCTGGAACCTGGCCTGTGATGTGTTCATCACCCGCTTCCTGGCAGATCTCAAATTGGGGAAGCCACCCGAGTCGTACCGGAACCTGCCTCCGCTGCCGGTTCAGACGGAGGAGGCGCTCTTCCAGCGTTTTCTGGTGGGTGGGGCGCCGAAGGAACTGCAGGGCCTGGGAACGGCCGGTCCAGGTCAACTGGACATGCTGTATGAACCGGAAAAACGTGTTTTCTACAACCCGTATTATCCGAAGGTGGACTGGCCTGCCCTGTTTGGGCGCGGATTGGCGCAGGCAGTGACATCGGCGGTGCGTGTGGCCAGCGGCGCGCAGGATTCACTCGGGAGTTTTGACCAGCGTTCATTGGCTCAGCGAGCGCGCACCTGGTTCATCAACCGCTACCCGCTGCTGGGTTCGCTCGCAGCAGCGTTCAAGATTATTGAGGACCCAAATCTCTGCGTGCGGATGGAAATCAGCGTGGCAGCGGTAGATGATGAAATGCAGGAGATCTATATCAATCCGGCAGCCGGGTTGGATGAGCGTGAGGCCCGCTTCGTCATGGCGCACGAAATGCTGCACGCAGGTTTGCGCCACCAATCGCGCCGTCAGGGGCGTGATCCCTATCTGTGGAACGTGGCCTGTGATTATGTAATCAACGGCTGGCTGGTCGAAATGGGCCTGGGCGCGCTGCCGCAGTTCGGCGGGCTGTATGACCCGGAATTGAAAGGCCTGTCGGCTGAGTCCGTGTACGACCGCATCGTCAACGATTTGCGCAAGTACCGCAAGCTGGCCACCCTGCGTGGGGTTGGCCTGGGCGATATGCTGGAACGCCGCCCGGGGGCGCGCGAGCTAAACGGCGAAGCGCTGGACGATTTTTACCGCCGCTGCCTGTCTCAGGGATTGGTCTATCACCAATCGTGCGGGCGCGGCGATCTTCCAGCCGGGCTGATTGAAGAAATCCGGGCGCTAAGCCAGCCGCCGATTGCCTGGGATGTGGCCCTGGCGCGCTGGTTTGACGACCACTTTCCGCCGCTGGAGAAGCTCCGCATCTACGCTCGTCCCAGCCGGCGGCAGTCTGCCACGCCGGATATCCCCCGCCCGAGCTATACCGCTCCGCCCGGTGACGCAGCGCGTACCTTCGGCGTGATCCTCGACACCTCCGGGTCCATGGATCGCCAGCTGCTGGCGAAAGCACTGGGCGCGATCAGCAGCTACAGCCTGTCGCGGGATGTTCCATTTGTGCGGGTGGTCTTCTGCGATGCCGCTCCGTATGATCAGGGCTATATATCGCCGGAAGATATCGCCGGGCGCGTGCAGGTGAAAGGTCGTGGCGGCACCGTCCTCCAACCGGGGATCGACCTGCTGGAGCGGGCAGAGGATTTTCCCAAAGATGGCCCGCTGCTGGTCATCACCGATGGCTGGTGTGACCGGGTGCATATCCAGAGAGAGCATGCCTATCTGATGCCAGAAGGAAGGCACCTGCCGTTTATCCCCCGCGGCGAAGTGTTTTACATAGCTTAATAAGCCTGCGAATGCGTGGGTTCGAGATTCCGCCAGCGGATCGCCGCGGAAGCGTGGGAGAAACGGGTAGGTCAGCCGTTAATTTGGGTGGACTGCAGAAATCCGAATTTTCTCATGAAGCTCAGCAGGTTTCGGGGTTATGTGTGCAGTAAGGTCATAGCTGTTGTGGGTAATTTAATTAACATCAATAGACAAGGAGACTGGTGTCACCATGGAATATCGCCTCTTAGGTAAATCCGGCTTGAAAGTCCCCGTTTTAACCCTCGGCACGGCCACCTTTGGTGGCAAGAACGAATTTTTCAATGCCTTCAACACCACCGATGTGGCTGAAGCGACCCATCTGGTGGATATCTGCCTGGAAGCGGGCCTCAACATGTTTGACTCGGCCGATGGCTACAACCGTGGGCAGGCTGAGCAGGTGCTGGGCGAGGCGATCAAAGGCCGGCGCGACCAGGTGTTGATCTCCACCAAAGCCACCTTTCGCAGCGGAACTGGGCCCAACGATGTCGGTTCCTCGCGCTTTCATTTGATCCGTGCGGTGGAAGGCAGCCTGCGCCGCTTGCAGACCGACTATATCGACCTGTTCCAGCTGCACGGCTTTGATGCCCAGACCCCGGTTGAGGAAACCCTGCGCACGCTGGACGATCTGGTTCAAGCTGGCAAGATTCGCTACACCGGCTGCTCGAATTTTTCTGGGTGGCATCTGATGAAATCCCTGGCGGTATCCGAGAAACACGGCTGGACCCGTTATGTGGCGCACCAGGCCTATTACTCCCTGGTTGGGCGCGAATATGAGTGGGAGCTGATGCCCCTGGCGGTGGATCAGAATGTTGGCTGCGTGGTCTGGAGCCCGCTGGGCTGGGGCCGCCTGACCGGGAAGATCCGCCGTGATCAACCGCTTCCAGAAGACAGCCGGCTGCGCAGCAAGAAAGCCTTTGAAGGCGGGCCGCAGGTGCCCGAGGAACGACTCTACCGGGTGGTGGATACGCTAGAAACGGTTTCACAAGAAACCGGCAAAACCATCCCACAGATTGCGCTCAACTGGCTGCTTGGCCGCCCAACCGTCGCAAGCCTCATCATCGGCGCGCGCAACGAAGCGCAGCTGCGAGAGAACATCGCTGCCACCGGCTGGCAGCTTAGCCCTGAGCAAGTTGCCCTGCTCGATGAAGCCAGTAAAGAGCCTAAGATTTACCCCTACTGGCACCAGGATGGTTTTGAGCGCAATCCCTTCCCGGCTGGTTGACTTATCTCACGTCAATTCGTGAAGGAGAGCAAGCATGGCTGAACGAGATCTTGGCCATGAAATCCTGGATAGCGTTCACGAAATCAAAATATCCAAGGAACAATACCTTCACTAATTACAGATTCGATAAGGCCTGACTATAGAATGTAGAAACATGTTTTCGGACAAAGGTAAAATGAACGTAGAGCATATTGGCTTATGTATCGATCATCCCATTTCCGTGGCGGAGTGGTGGGTGGCTCATTTAGGGTTCAAATTCCTAAGAAAACTCGGAACAGACGATCATGGGGCTGCCTTTATCGCCGATCCACATGGGGTTGTCATCGAGTTTGGGAAACTTGAAGAAGTGCCCAGTTTGGATCTCAGCCGGCTGCAATCGATCCAACTGCACTTTGCGATGGAGTGCAATGATCCAGTGCAAGAAGCCGAACGTTTAGTAAAAGAAGGGGCAACGTCTGTTGGTGAATCGCCCCGAAATGCTTATAAAAATGAAAAGGTGATTATCCGAGACCCGTGGGGGAATTGTATTCAATTGATCAACCGGCAGGATAAATTGAGATAAGATATTCCTCAACCTCCAACACGCAAAGGATTTCCCTATGACCATCTCTTCGGCTGAACGCAAAATGCGCCAGATCATGCCCCTGATTCGCTTGATGCAGGCCTATCTGCCATTGCGCTGGTCCAGCTGGCTGAACCGGCGGAGCCTCAGCCGCGCGCGCATGCCCGCTGGAGTATCCCGCCAGCCAGTCTCAGCCGATGGCGTGCCGTGTGAGTGGCTGATCCCGGAGGACAGCCCGGGTGACAGGGCGCTGCTCTACCTGCACGGCGGCGGTTTCGTCTATGGGCAGACCCTGCCGCATCTGGAGATGGG
>CAYTHO010000105.1:0-7831 GCA_964437595.1 uncultured Anaerolineaceae bacterium | reverse complement strand
ACCCGCTGATCTCGCCGGTGTTTGGCGACTGGCGCGGCCTGCCGCCACTGCTGATCCATGCTGGGGAAGATGAGATTTTGCGCAGCGACGCCATGCGAGTCGCAGAGCTGGCCCGCGCCGCTGGGGTGGACGTGCGCCTGGAGATCTACCCGCGCATGTGGCATGTCTGGCAGCTGACGCTGGCGATGCCGCAATCCATTCAATCGCTGGACGATATCGCCGGGTTCCTCAAAGCGCGCCTGGCGTAACGCCCTGGATCTGTGGAGGAGAAACGAAGTCACCGCTGGCGGAAGGGATGTAGAACCTGCCTTACCGCAGGCAGCCCTCATGAACGCCAGAAGCCCACCCGACTCTGGCGCTGGTTCGCTCATTAGGTAAATCCGGTTTATCGTTCCCATTTTGACACTCGGCACGGCCATCTTTACGGCAAGAATGGTTGAAGCGACCCGCCTGGTGGACATCTGCCTGGAAGCCGGCTTTTGCCGGCATAAAGGGCGTGAGCCCGCGCATGGTCCAGGATTAGGAGCAGGGGCAGAGCAAGCACAGTGGAAACACTGCTGCGGATTGTTATCCAGCCCCGGATATTTTCTGGAACCTTTCATAAGATCTCCAATCCATAGCTGACGCTCATCCAGGTCGATCCGGGATTTATCCAAAACTCCTCACGAATATATGTCATAATCTGTCATATATTCATTCGATAATCGGAGAGAAGGTAACCAATGACTCGTACCGCCACCCGCCTCATCACCCTGATCCTCATGCTCCAGCGCCAGCCTGGGCAGAAGGCCGCCGACATCGCTGGCCAGCTCAATGTCTCTGTGCGCACCCTACACCGCTATTTCGCGATGCTCGATGAGATGGGCGTACCAGTCTATGCCGAGCGCGGGCGGTACGGTGGGTTTTCGCTGGTACGGGGGTACAAGCTGCCCCCGCTGGTCTTTACCCTGGAAGAGGCCGTGGCAGTCTCACTGGGCACCAGTGTCATCCGCGAGATGTGGGGGCAGTTGTACGATGAGGCTGCCCAGGGCGCGCTGGTCAAGCTGGAAAATGTCCTGCCCGATGAACAGCGTCAGGAAATGGGATGGGCCAAACGCTCGCTGATCGTTACCGGCATGAACCGCGCGGATATCGAACTGTTGGCGCCCCGGCTGGTCAGGCTACGCAAGGCGGTGCGCGAGCACTGCCGGGTGCGGATGACCTATTCCAGCCAGAACAACCCGCGCGGCGACCAGCGCGAGTTGGACCCCTATGCACTCATCTTCCGCGCGGGCTGGTGGTACGTGGTTGGGTTTTGCCATCTGCGCCAGGCGCTGCGTTACTTTCGGGTGGACCGCATCACAGAACTGGAGCTGACCGGGCAGAACTTCCCCACACCCGTCGATTTCGATGTCAAAGCCTACCTGGCCCATATGGGTCAGGATATTCCACAAATCAAAGTACGCATGCGCTTTATAGCGCAATTCGCCCACCTGGCCGTACTGGGCCGCGATTACTGGGAAACAATGGACTCGCAGCCAGACGGCGCGGTTATCGTGACGTTCAACGCGCCGGATGTGTATGCTGCCGCAAGCAACGCGCTGGCATATGGGCCAGCAGTGAAGGTGGTGGAGCCGCCAGAAGTACGCCAGATGGTGCTCGAGTGGGCACGCGCAACCGTCGAATATTACGAACATGAAACAAAGGATGAACCATGAAACGAAAAACGCTTACCATTGTCTTGATTATTGTTATCCTCCTGGTCGCTGCTGGCGCTGCCGCCTTCTGGTGGATGACCCAACAGCCGCTTTACCAGCCCGGCATGGTCCGCTCCGGAAAGAACCTGCGCTCACCGCTTGCCCCACCGGCGCAATCCGGGGATCCGGATTTCTGGCAGGTGGAAAGCGATGTGCAGCTTTATCATTTCTCGCAGGGCAGCGGGCGCAATGTGCTGGTCATCCACGGCGGTCCGGGCATGCCTTTCCGCGAGGCGATGGCTGGCCTCGAACCGCTGGCGGGCGCGTACCGCTTCCACTACTACGATCAGCGCGGCTGTGGGAAATCCACCCGCCTGATCGACCGCTTTGACTCGCAGAACACCTACGAGAATATGACCCGCCTCGACCAGACCTACGGGCTGGGCGCGCAAATCGCTGATATCGAGCGCATCCGCCAGATCCTGGGCGACGAAAAGCTGATCCTGGTCGGTCACTCGTGGGGCGGGTTCCTGGCCTCGCTGTACGCGGCGGAATTCCCCGAACGCGTGGAGGCGCTCATTCTGGTCTCCCCGGCCAATTCCCTGGTCATGCCCCAGCCCGATGCGGATAGCGACTTGTTTGCCAGCGTGCGCGCCCGGCTGCCCGAAAGCGAGCTGGCCGAATACGACGCCTTCATCAAGGATTATTTCGATTTCAACAAGCTCTTCACCCGCTCAGAAGACGATCTGCTGGCCATGGATGAGAAGTTCGGCCAGTATTATCTGTCGGTGATTGACCTCCCAACGGAGGAGACGGTCGAGCAGGGTGAACCCGGCGGCTGGATGACCTGGGGCATGTATGTCAGCATGGGCCAGCGCCACGACTACCGGGATAGATTGAGGAAGGTTACTGCCCCGGTGTTGGTGATCCATGGCGCGAACGACTTGCAGAGCGAGGCCGCTACCCGCCTGTACAGCGACACCTTACCCAATGCCCAGTTCGCGGTCATCGAGGGTGCCGGACACTTCTCATTTCAGGAAAAACCGGACGAATTTGCCGCCCTGGTGGGTCAATTCTTGTCGCAGCCATGACTCCGATAGATGGTCATATGCATTCCTCAAACGAAATTTCACAGTCGCCTACTCAACATACTCAGCAGCGAAAGGAAAAACCATGTCACGCCCCCTCAATAAGGCCCAACTCAACGCCGTTATTCATAAAGAATATGCCGCTCTCGAAAAATTTCTTGCCCCACTGACCCCGGAACAACTGGCGTTTACTGCCACGCCTGGCGCATGGGCAGTCAAAGATATCCTGGCGCACCTCTATGCGTGGCAGCAGATGCTGTTCAACTGGTATGAAACTGGCCTGCGCGGCGAAACCCCTGCCGTTCCTGTACCCGGTTACAAATGGAGCCAGCTACCGGCGCTCAACCAGCAGATCTACGATAAGTATTGCAAGCTGACTTCTGAAGAAGCCCTGGTATTGTTCCGCGAATCGCATCAAAATACGCTGCAATGGATCGAGACGCTATCTGAGACGGACCTGATCACCCCCGGGCTCTTTCCCTGGATGAAAAACAACACCTTAATGGCTTACTTGAATTCGGCCACGGCTGTACATTATGTATGGGCACTCAAAGAAGCGAAAAAGGTACTGAAAGGTCATTCGGTATCCGCTGTAGGTTAAAGTATTCATATTCGGCGTTCGCCAGACTGATGGGATGGAGCCCGCATACTGTCCAGGATTGGGAGCAGGGGCGGAGCAAAGCCAGCGGTCCAGCAGAAGCGCTGCTGCGGATTGTTGATTGTTTTTTGTAGTTACCAGCATCATTTCTATGGCGGACAGGTTACAGGTATTTTTCCACAAATTCTTGTGGAGTCAGGCACTCAAATTCTCCAGTCTGCTGGCATAAAGCGCGAATTAGTACATGGTTGGAAGAAACAAAGCACTGTGCTTGTCCGTTCCGGGCTGCCAGGAAGACTGTAATATCTTCTCTAGGCACCTTGCCCTGGCGTTGAACCTCATCAACCTCGTCCTGGTTAACCAGCACATACACCAGGTTAATATCATTCCATAAACGCCCGACAATTTGAGCACCCCAATCTTTGTTGTTAAGCCGCTTGCCAACCCTCAAAATTTGTTGAAAGAGATCTTGCGAGACAACTACTTCAACAGATGAAGCATTTTCTTCGCCATACCCCAGCCAACGAAGAATTTTTGCCTCAACTCCGCCTTCGTATACCGCGCCAATGATGAAAACGTTGGTATCGAGGAAAACGCGGGTGGGGGAAGTCATACCTCTTCTTTATTGCCTGCCTTTGATCGTTTTTCTTCCTCTGGAAGAATTTTGTTTGTTGGATCGGTATTCTCTAACGGAAGAGCCTCCTCTATCGGAAGGATTTCTTCCGCCATTTCTTTCTTAACACTGCGAACGAAAGCAACGATATCTTCTGGGCTTCTGTATCCAGCCTCTTCCAATGCCTGGCGAAAGGTCTGTCGAATTTCCTTCACCGATGCTAACTCTGTTTTTCCTTCCATCCCCAATATTTGCTGGAAGGCATCCAGACCAATCAGAACCGCTTTTGGCCTTCCCCGGGAAGTGAGAATCACAACTTCGCGCCCATAGCTGGCGCGGTTAATCACTTGCGAAAGCTGCCGGCTTGCATCGGCAATACTAATACTGCTCATAGTGGGCCTCTCCTTTCTTTATATATATTATACATATTATGTGTATAGAGAATCAAGAGGATAAGCCAAATACTCAATCACCGGGTACGTGGATGGGGCGGAAGTTGCAGGCCGGCGTCCGCCGCGCAAGCGCGCTCCAGGAGAGCCGTTCGACCGTTTTCCACCAGATCGCTGGCACTTCAGCTATTCCAGCGCCAGCCACGCCCGTGGGAATATTGCCATCCCGCATGGTCACCTTCGCGAGAAAGCCGTCCGGGTGGATACCAACGTGCGTGTATAGCGCCGAATAAAATGATGTTATCACTGCGAAGAAAACCAGCTTGCCTGCACCGCAACGGGCAGGGGTAACTTCCTTTGCCGCGTCCAGTCGATCCTGGATAAACTCCCAGTAAGTGATTCCGGCCGGCACCTGAGGGACTGACATCGGCTGACTGCCCCGGATCGTGACATAACCGGCACAGGAAACCAGGAAAACAAGTACGATCAAACTGATCGAACGGAAGATGAAACGCATGAGGTTGCTAAGCATAGATGTGTGTCTCCTTGTGTTGTTCAACTGATGTTTGTTTCGACCAGTATCCGCGGGGCGGCTTTGCCACCCCCAGCTTCTTGCAGCGTTTTTCGATGGCCTTGTCGGATACGCCAAAAAGACGCGCGATCTCTGTGGTCGGCTGAGACCAAACCATCTGGCGCAGCGCTTCCTCAGTGACCTCAAAGAGCCGCCGGTCCAGCGCACTGCATTTGACCGAGCAGTGACTGCGCCGCTCCTGATGCGCCGCTGGCACCAAGAAGCGCTTCTTGCAGTGCTTGCACACCTTCACGACCAGCCGGCGCGGCCTTTGCCGGATCAGATCCTTGCGAGTGGCCACAGCCAGGTTTTCCAACGCCAGGTTCTCCGGATCGCCATCCTGGAAATAAACGATCTGCCCTTCCCGCAGGCGCTTTCCGTTTTGCTTTGCGATCAGATAGCGATGGATAAACACGCGTCCGGTGGATGGGTTAGCCAGCGGGTGATGGCGGTCGTAGAAGCACAGGTAGCCGTTATTACGCGATAGCCGCTTGCCAGAGGGTACACTGTAAAGCTTGTTATCAGGCATCATTTCCTCTCCAATCCAAACCCATTCGAGATATGTGCTTGCGATTCACGTTCGAGTCGAGCCAGGTATGTACGGTTGCATTCAACTTGGATGATTTTCTTGAATACATTTTTTACGTAGTCACTCTCTTCTCAATCCACATGCTCCCATCCCGCGCATTGCGGCGGGGCGGGGTATTCTTGCCTGGATTGCCGCGTAGCGAGCGCAGATCGGTCATCCAGCGGGTGTAAGCCATCTCTTGGAGCACCTCGTTGATTTCGTTCCGAATGCTGGATAGGCAGGTATGCGTATCGCAAATGATGTAGAGCTTGCCACCGGTGGCTGCGTGCAGGTTGCGCCACTTGTCCTCCCGAGCTGGCCCCTTGTAGGTGTCCCGCTCCACTTCGATAAAAACCACCTGACCGTCTGGATCTTTGACCGCCAAATCTGGCCGCACCGATGCACCATTGGGCAGATTGATATTGCGCACATCCCGCTGAAGTATCTGGTAGCCCTCAGCTATCAAAACATCAGCGGCCTCCAAAATCAGGATGGCATGCTCCGGCGAGCTGTGATGGCTGAAGATCGAGAACTCCGATTCAGCTGGCGCCTTGCCGGCCAGCCGCTGGTATGCTTCCTGACCCAAGTCGGTCAGCAGCAAGATATCGATACTGAGCGGCTTTTCATCCGTCCCAGAGGCTGACGGTTCCGGGGAATTTCCCGTTTTCTCCTGTCCGGTGGCGTCGACTTTCTTGACCAGACCGCGTTCGAGGAGCCGGTCGAGGGCAGAGTGAAACGTGCTCGGGCTGATCTGGTTCGTTTTATTTGCCAACTCTACCAGTGCCGGTCGCCGCGATATGCCGCTGTCGCCCAGCATGCGCACCAAGATAGCCTCGTTTTCAAATCCTCGCCCGCCTTTCCAGGAGGAGAACCATTCCGGCGCTGTATTGCCGGCAGGAGGGTTCTCTGTATCCTTTGGTGGGTTCACCTGGCTTTGGCTCAGGATCTGCTGGGTCGCCGCTAGCCGGTTTGTCAATTCGACAACCTGCTGTTCGATGCGCTCTTTATCCGCTTGCAATTGGCTGATCAACACGCGCTGAGCTTCGATCTGGGCGTCCCGCTGCTGGAGCATATCGGCCATGTTCTCCTCAGTGCCTTGCTGCCCAGCGCCGGCCTGCCCTTTTTCCAGGACCATCCGGATCCGCTCAAGCAGATCTTCATCCCGCATCCGCTCCAAAGGGCGAGCCGTACGGGCCATTTGGTCCGCTTCATCTGGCGCGTACTGGTAAATGAGCTCGATCATCCGCGCGCGGATTTTCTCTTGCTGCGCCTTCAGTCCATCACACAAACCCGTCTGGACGACGAGCAGCTGCCGCAGCATTTCCAGGGAGATCAAATCGGTTGCGTCGCTCATCGGGTAATCCATTCGGAGGCTTTTACGCCGTCCAGCTTCACGCGAGACTGGTCAACCGCGGATTGCGCGGCGGCGCGGTTTTCCGGGCTGGGGGTAGCCAGGTAGCGCAAGGCGAGCCGGGCAGCCTCCAGGTAGCCGAGAGAAATCGCTTTGAGATCACCGTGCAAGCCGACCAGCGTCGCTGGCGCTTTGGTCTGATCAACGGCTTGTGCCATCTGCACGGCTTGCTGCAGCACGCGGTTGCCCTGTTGCGACTGGCTGAACAGATCGCCATTGGTATCCAGGAACAGACCGGTGATGGAAGCATCCAGGCTTTGGAGCTGATCGACCCAATCCCGCGCCTGGACCTGGTAGTCGGCCACTGCCTTGACCTCCGGGATGAGCAGCAAGGGCCGTCCGGTGAAGTGTTCGATCGGGGACTGCCACCAGCCCAGGAAGGTGATCAGGATGGCTGCCAGGCTCGCAAAACCCCAGATCATGCTAGATCGCTTTTCCATCACACCGGCTCCTGGGCAAATTCGGGATCACGTTCCAGATGCTGGTTGCCGTAATACGTGTCCGCGCTCAAACCGTGGTTATCTTCAAGCCAGGGCAGCAGGTAACCTTTCTCCACCAGGGCTTTGCGGGTTTCCATGCCTCGTTCCCAGTTGACGTTGTAGAGCAACTGCACATCTTCCGCGACGATCTCGAAGATGTTGCGGTTGTTGTGCATGCGGCGCTGGATATGGCCCATGACGGCCACCTTGCTGCCCTGCACGATGGCATCTTTGATCCACACAGCATCCCAACCGTACACACAGACCCGCAAGCCGCGCAGCGGCGGAGCATCCGGGGTGCGCGACACAAACAGGTGCATGCGCAGGTAGTGGGTGGATTTTCCATCCCGTTTGAGCACATCGTAGTAAATATCCTCGGTTACCTCGCCGTAGGTGAATACAAAGTTATTTCTTGCCATTGCTGCCTCCGATAAAGTG
>CAYTHO010000104.1:0-16916 GCA_964437595.1 uncultured Anaerolineaceae bacterium | reverse complement strand
CAGAGCGCATCTCTTACACAGATGAGGTCGCAGGTTCGAGCCCTGTCTTGCCCATATTCTATTGAAAATCCACGATAATTATGGAAGGCAAGTCCATAAGCGTGGATATTTTTTTATACACAAGAGGAAACGAAATGGCCAAAATCAGCGCATTTGCCGATGAAATCTCTGATGACCTGGATGTCCAGATTCAAAACTTGCTCGCTAACGACGTAGGCTACATCGAATTACGCGGCGTGTGGGGCAAGGGTATCCTCTCGCTCAGCGAGGCGGAGGTCCTTGAGGTCAAGCGCCGCGCGGCGGATAAAGGCCTGGGCTTTTCCGCCATCGGCTCGCCGCTCGGCAAGTTCCCCGTGGATGGCGATTTCTCACAGCAGATGGAAGCGCTGAAAAAGGCCCTCCACTATGCCCAGTTGGTCGAGGCTCCCTTTATCCGCATGTTCTCCTTCTACCCCCCCGAAGGCGCCGACCCGGCTGCCTACCGCGGGCAGATCCTCGATTGGCTCGGACAGATGATCACCGAAGCAGAAAAGACCCCCGTTATTCTGGCCCACGAAAACGAAAAAGGCATTTATGGCGATACCGGCGACCGCTGCCTCGACCTGGTTACCTCGCTCCAGTCCCCTGCTTTCACCGCCATCTTCGATTTTGCCAACTTCGTCCAGTGCGACCAGCACCCCTACCAGGACTGCTGGCTGAAACTAAAACCCTACGTGCGCTATTTCCATATCAAAGACGCGCTGCTGGGGTCAGGCCAGGTGGTCCCCGCCGGTCAGGGCGATGGGGACGTGGTAAAAATCCTCGGCGAGGCCTTCGCCGCTGGTTTCGACAATTTCTTAACCCTCGAGCCCCATCTTTCCGTAGCGGGCGAGTTCTATGGCCGCACCACGCCTGAATTATTCCGTACCGCTTCGGATGCGTTAAAGAAGATCCTGGCCCAGGTCAAGGCAAAATCCTGACCCGCCGGATGCTAGAACCATAATATGCGGCGTGTGCGTGCCCGTATCTTCCAGGCGTATGTGCTGGTTTCCCTGCTCGCATTTGCCGGGCTGACCCTGCTGGCAAATACCGCCCCGGTTTTCGGGCCGGATGTAGAGATCACCCGTCAGCTTCAAGAAAATCTGCCCGGCTGGGCCATTGGTTTGATGCAAGCGGTTAGCTGGCCCGGTTATGGCCTGCAGAGTGTGGTTCTTGCAGCCCTGCTTACCGTAGCATTTTTTGTCTCCGGCCTGCGCTGGGAGGCATCTGCCGCGGCTTTTGCGGCTGCAAGCAGCGCAGCGATGAATGCGCTGGTAAAAGAGGCTGTCTCGCGCCCGCGCCCAGATGCCAGCCTGGTGAACGTGATCACCGAACTGAGTACCTACAGCTTCCCCAGCGGCCATGTGATGTTTTACGTCACCTTTTTTGGCTTTTTGCTTTTCCTCAGTCTCAGGCTGTTGAAACGCCCCTGGCAGCGCGCGCTGGTCAGCGCTATCTTAATCCTTCTGATCGCGCTGGTTGGGTTATCGCGCATGGTGCTCGGCGAGCATTGGGCCACCGATGTGCTTGGCGGGTATCTGCTGGGCAGCCTGATGCTGGCGCTCTCGATCCGCTTTTACGGATGGGGCAAGGGCCGTTTCTTCGTCCAGCCGCCGGGCGCCCAACGGTGAACCCATCCCGTCCAGCATGATCAAGAATCAAGGACTAAAAAACCCTCGCCTTCCCCTACAACGTTCCCTGCATCGACTGCGCGTACCCGGTTAATTCCACATATCCGTACCCGCCGACCGGTTTTCCATTCCGCGTGCCACTGACCTTAACCGCCCCTTCCCAGTAAATAAACGAAACGCCCAATTCCTGGTCGGCCAGCAGCGGCTGAACGTCCAGCGCCAGCCCTGCCGAAGGCACCTGCACCGTCCAACGCGCCGGGTAGACGCCGCCCGAATGCGGGCTCTTCCAGGTATCTTCGACCGAAATCACAAAATCCTCCCGACTCAGATGGCGGCTCGTGCCATCCGCTTCGACCAGCGTCCCGCTGGAAAATTCGCTAATGCTGCCATCTTCCCGGCGCAGCACATAGGCCATCAGCTCGCTGCCGTCATCCAGGTGCAGCGCGAACCAGTCCCAGCCCACCTCATCCTTGCTCAGCGCCGAAGTGCTGATTTCGCGGTCCATCCAGCTAGTTCCCCGCACCGCGAATGTATCTTCCCCGATGCGGATCGTACCCTGGCTTTCCAAGCGGGTCTGGCTGAAATACAGCGAAGCATTGCCCGCCTGCGCTCCCTTCTGGCTGTAGCCGCGCTCGCCTTGCAGGATGGGGCCTTTCACGTCTACCATTTCCAGGTCCACCGCCAGGCCCTGCTCCTGGGCCCGCAGCCGGTACGTTTTCACCCCAGTCTGCTCCACCGACCAGTCATGCAGCCAGACCTGGAAGGCAGGCGAAAGCGCTGCCCCCGCCAGCCCCGCCGCGCCGCGCTCGAAGCGTTCAAAGTAATGGAACTTCTCAGCGGAGGCGTCCGTCAGCGTAAAATGGGCCATGTACACCTGCTCGGCGGCCCATGTGGAAGAGCGGGGAATGCGATCCTGCGGCGGAGAAACCGCCCGCCGGAAAAAGGTAAGCTGGTAGCCAAAGCGCCGCCCATCTTCTGCCGCCAGGCTGCCGGTGTAGTACCACCATTCCGTCCGGTAATCCGGCTGCGGGCCAAACGCCTGCGGGAACACAATATCCTGCGGCCCTTCGACCTTCCGATATTCGCCGGTGAGGGGCGCCGCGGGCGCGCCAATCACGCCCGCCCGCACCGCAGCAGATGGCTTCCGGAAAGCCAGCCCCCATATCAGGCCCAATGCCGCGAGCCCGAACAGGAAAATGACCGCACTCCGCAGGGTTCTATTCATTGCGGATCACCTCCGCAGCGGCCATGCGGCCCATTTTCAAGGCCGGGTAAATGCCCGCCAGCAGCGCCGCCGCCAGCGCCACGAACAACGCCTGGATAAACGTGCCCGGCTCAGCCGCGATTTGCAGCGTCCACCCAAAGGAACGCCGGTTGATCACATACACCAGGATCAGCGCCAGCGCGTAACCGGTCGGCATGGCGAGCAGCCCGGCGGCAAGCCCCATCAGGCCCGTTTCCACCATCACCAGCCGCCAGAGCTGCCGTCCGGTCAGGCCCAGGGCGCGCAAAATGCCCACCTCGCGCTGCTTTTCCATCTGCAGCAGGAGCAGCGCATTCAGCACGCCGATAAACGCCACGCCGGTAGCCAGCATCCGCAGCGCCACGGTGATGGCAAAGGTGCGGTCGAATACCACCATAATATCCCGGCGCAAGTCGGCATTGGGCCGGATCAGAAGCTGCTGCCGGCCTGCCAGCGCATCCTGCAGCTCGCGCGTCACCACTTCCGCGCTTACACCCGGCGCAAGGCGCAGCGCCAGCGCGGTAAGCGCTTCATCCTGCCAGTACGTATTGTAGATATTCAAGGCCATAAAAACGGTGCCCTCGGACGAGGCATAATCATAATAAATCCCGATCACGGGAAAATCGCGCCAGCCCTGCCCGGTAAACAGGCGCAGCTCCCCACCCGGTTTCGCCATCCCCAGGCGGTTAGCCAGCGGCTCCGACAGCAAGATTCCCCCTTCCTGCATGGCGCTCCACACCTGTTCGCGCTCCACTGCCGCCTCAATAAACATGCGTTCTTCACCGATCAGCGGATTTTCCGTTGCGGACAGGTTCACCCTGCCCAGCGGCGAATCGACAGTGGTCGAGCGCAGCGTATCCACCCGCTGCACGCCCGGGTAGGCCCGCACGATCTCGATCACCTGCGGGTCTATCGCCACCGTGGTAGTGGTGGCGTTGAAGCTCGGTGATGTAACGTAAATATCGCCCTGCAGGGTTTGCTCCAGCCACACTACCACCGTGCTGCGGAAGCTGTCGATCATCAAGCCTACCCCAATCGTCACCGCCACTGCCACCATCAGCGCCGCCACCGCCACCGCCGTGCGGCTGAGCGCGCTGATCAGGTTGCGCGGAGCCATGCGCCCGATCAGGCCAAAAATTCGCCCGGTAACCGGCGCCAGCGCCCGCATCAGCACCACCAGCAGCGCCGAGGAAAACAGCGCGGAGCCTACCACCACCAGCAGCGTGCCCGTAAAGCCCAGCACCACGCTGTTGGAGGGGATCGAAAAAACGCCCAACCCCAATACGCTTGCCAGCGCCCCGCCCAGCACCGCCCAACCGGTCGATCGCTGCGCTTTGGCTTCCAGACCGGAACGCAGCAGCGCCGCCCTTGGGGGCGCCGAGGCCGCTTCCCAGGCAGGCAGCGCCGCGGTGAACAGGGTCGCCAGCAGGCCCAGCAGCGCGCCTTTCAATAAGCTCAACGGTGATATGCCCACATCGCGCACCGTGGTGACAAAGTACAGGTCGCTGACCGTTTGGGTCACCATCCCCACCGTAATCTGCCCCAGCGCCAGCCCCAGCCCAATCCCGAACAGTCCGCCCAGCAGCCCTACCACAAGGGCCTCGGTGAGCACCAGCGCGAAGATTTCCCGGCGGGTCACGCCCAGGCAGCGCAGCGTGCCAAACATCCCCCGCCGCTGGACAACTGAGAAGGTCATCGTGTTATAGATGAGGAACAGCCCCACCACCAGTGCCAGCAGGCTCAGCGCGCTCAGGTTGAGCTGAAAGGCCTGCGACATCTGCTGGATGGTCCCGCTGCGCGCGGAAGCCGCCGCGATGCGATAGCCCGCCGGCAGCCATTCCGCGATACGTTGTTCCGCTGCCGGCTCGTTTTCCGGCAGGATGATATCGATGCGGCTGAGTTGGCCCAGCATGCCGGTCAGCTCCTGGGCCGTGGCGATATCCGCCAGAATCACGCCGTCCAGCGTGCGCTGGCTGAGCGCATTATCCGGCGCCAGCAGCCCGGCAATCCAGGCCTCGCGTTGATACCCGCCCACCAGCAGTTGGACCGCATCCCCGGGCCGCAGGCCGTACCGCTCCGCCAGCGGCTTTGAAACCAGCACCGCCCCGGGGTCGCTGATGAAAGCCGCCAGGCTTTGCAAGTCGGGCAACGCCGCATCGCTGGTCTGGCCCAGGAAGCTCCGGAAAGGCGCGTCCGCAAACGGATCGATGCCCAAAAGCTGCATGGGCTGGTCGCCCAACTGCGGCGAGGTCACGTAAGCATCGATCACCGGAGCGGCCAGGCCGGTAATGTTTTCCCGCTGCAGTTCCACGTACAGCTTTTCATCTACCCCCTGCGGACCACCCAGGATCTGGTGGGTAGTTTTGCCGGTAACTGTTTCGGTGCTTAAGGCAAAAGCCCGCCCGGCGCTGGCGTTCGCCAGGTCGATCGAGACGACCACCGCCACCCCCAGGGCAATTCCCAGCACCATTAAAAAGCTCTGCCAGCGGCGCATCCACAAGTAGCGCCAGCCCACATGCCACAGCGCGCCCGGCGCCCAGCTTTTCTGGAAGGAACGACCCTCTTTCATTTCCAACTCGTTCAACCCACCGTGGTTTCGTTTGCCGCGGCGCGCTCCGTTTCCACCAGGTGCCCATCGTGCAGGGTGAACACCCGATCCGCGATCGCCGCGGCCTCCGGGCTGTGCGTCACCAGCAGCATGCTCTTCCCGGCCTGGCGCGTGAGGCGCTCGAGCAGCCCCAGGATGTGCCGTCCTGTCTCCTCATCCAGGTTGCCGGTCGGCTCGTCGGCCAAAACCAGGAAGGGATCGTGCGCCAGCGCGCGGGCAATCGCCACCCGCTGCTGTTCGCCGCCCGAAAGCCGGTCAGGGAAAGCGGTTTTCCGGTCGGCCAGCCCAACCGTGTCCAGCAGGCCTTCCGCCCGCTGAAAATCCGCGGCGCTGGTCAGGCCGTTCAATTCCAGCGGCAGGATCAGGTTTTCCCATACGCTCAAGGTCGGAATCAAGTTAAAAAACTGAAAAATAAAGCCGATATGCTGGCGGCGGAAGAGCGTCCAGGCCAGCTCGTCCATGCCAGTCAGGCGGCGTCCGTCCAGGGTGATCTCCCCGGCATCCACCCGGTCAATCCCGCTGATCAGGTTCAGCAGGGTAGTCTTGCCGCTCCCGCTTTTCCCCAGCACGGCAATCACCTCACCCGCGGCCACTTCCAGGTCCGCGCCGCGCAGCACGGCCCGGCTGCGGCTGCCCTCCTGGTAGCTCTTGCTGACCTTTTCCAGCCGCAGAACTGCCTGGTCCGCTGCCTTTACCATCGTTTTCTGAACCCGTACAGAACGCCCATTCTTGGAGATTTTCAAAACATCCCTCCGCATGGAGCCATTTTACCAACCCCCACCTCACCTGTAAAACTCCTGTACAAACCTGTCAAATTTTGACATTCAACCTGCTTAACTGTATAATAGGAGTCCACATGGGGATGACAGGCTTCGACGGGAGAGGCTGGTCCCGGGTGGCGAGTCGAGAGGAGCCGACCTCGTAAAATCAGCTCAAAAAACAAGTGCCAACACACGCACTTACTCAGCTCTCCCCCTCGCTGCCTAACGCAGTAAGATAGAGCGATTGGCCTTCGGGCCACGTCAGCCGGCAACGTTCTCTGGCCGCTCGCCGAGCTGGCGCACCAAAGACAGAGTGCCGTTTAAAAGAGTCACGGTTTAAACGAATAGAGGGCTTTCGGGCCTGAGTGACTGGTCGTACGTCCGCCCTGTTTGTCCCCGGCCGTACGACGACATCAGGGATAAACTACACTCGTAGATGCTCGAGGGTCGATTCTTTCGGACGCGGGTTCAATTCCCGCCATCTCCACTATGATACAACTCCCATCATTTCGATGGGATGTTGTATTTTAAGATATTCTTGTCCCTTCCCGAATCCGTTTCAACGCGCTGGGCGCCGGCCCGTTTTCCAGGCACCGCTTGATCTTTTGCGCGCATTCCTCGGCGCTCAAGATCGAAGTATCCACCTCCAGGTCATAAATACCCGGGATATGCACCCGCTCATACTGCAGCTTTGCCTGGCCCAGGGTGCGGTCTTCGCGATCTTTTTCACGCTGCTCAAGCACCTCGAGCGGGCAGCGCACCCCAACCAGCCATGCTGGCAGATCCGCAAACAGGGCCGCGCATTCCTGCACCCACCCTGGTTCCACCAGCACGTGGTCGGCGAGTACGTTAATTCCCCGCCCAGACAGGGTGGCGATGGCGTGGTGCATCCCGCTCACCAGCCAGAGCCCGCTCTCCCCTGCTCGATCCGCCAGGCCAAGCACATCATCCCACAATGGCCGGTTGAGATAACGCTTGGGCAGCATCCACAGGAAACGATCCAGGCCCGCATCCAGGTAGGGTTCGCTCATGATGGATTGCACTGCCTTTACGATGCTCGTTTTTCCGGAACTAGAAGCGCCATTAATGATGATGATATTGCCGGCCATTTCTCTGTACACTTCACTTCCTGTAACAAACCAGCCCCTTCAGGTATGCCCCCTCAGGGAAATTCAGCGCCACCGGGTGATCGCTGCCCTGCGTCAGGTGCTCCACGATCACCGCATCCACCCCGGCATCCAACTCCGCGCCGGTGACGATCTTCTGGAACAGATCCGCCGTGATTCCGCCCGAGCAGGAAAAAGTGAACAGCAGCCCGCCCGGCCTGAGCAGTTGAAAGGCCAGCAGGTTGATATCTTTATATCCGCGCGCGGCGCGCTCGGCCTGGGCAGCGGTAGGGGCAAACTTGGGCGGATCGAGCACGATCAGGTCGTAGCTGCGCTGCTGGTCGCGGAACGCGCGCAGCGCCTGGAAAACGTCCGCTTCCAGCCACTCCACGTTCGGACCCTCCAGCCCGTTGCGCACCATGTTTTCGCGGGCGGTCGCCAGCGCCTCCGCCGATGTGTCGATCGACAGCACCGAGCGCGCCCCTCCGCGCATGGCATACGCGCTGAACGCCCCGGTGTAGCAAAAGCAGTTGAGCACATCCCGCCCGGCGCTCATCTGCCCCAGGCGCATCCGGTTGCGCCGCTGGTCGATATAAAACCCGGTTTTCTGCCCGCGAGTCGGGTCAACGATAAACGCCAGCCCATTCTCCTGGATCACCCGCGCCCCAAAGGGACCCTCGCCGCGCAGCGGCCCCTCCCGCTCTTCCAACCCTTCCAGCCCGCGCACTTCCACGTCTGACCGCTCGTACACGTTCGAAATGCCGGTCAGCTCCACCAATTGTTCGATCAGCGTGTCACGCCAGCGCTCCGCCCCCGCCGATAAAAACTGCGCCACCAGCAGGTCCGCGTACCGGTCAACCACCAGCCCCGGCAGCCCGTCTGACTCGGCGTGCACCAGCCGCAGCCCGTTGGTTTCACCATCCGGTATCAGCGCCCGGCGCATTTCCAGGGCTGCCTGCAGCCGGCGGCGGAAGAAATCGGCGTCGATCGTCTCCGCCTCGTCCCACGACCACATCCGCGCGGCAATCTTCGAATCCGGGCTGTAAGCGCCGTAGCCCAGGAAGTTGCCCTGCGGCCCGCGCACGGCAACCGTTTCGCCCGGCTCGGGCTTGCCCTGAAGCTGCGCAATCGAGCCTGAGAACACCCAGGGATGGTGCATCAGCACGGATCGTTCGCGCGTAGGTCGTAACAGGAGTGATTTCATGCGATCAGCGCCAGCAGTCCCGCTTCATCTAATATCGCCACGCCAAGCTGGCGGGCTTTATCCAGCTTCGACCCGGCGCTCTCCCCGACCACCAGGTAATCCGTCTTCTTGCTGACGCTGTCGGTCACCTTGCCGCCGTGGTTCTGGATCATTTCTTTCGCCTGCTCGCGCGAATAGGTCGGCAGCGTTCCGGTGATCACAAACGTCTTTCCATCCAGCGGCATCGGGCCGCTCTGCTCCGCGGACTTCTGCCGCGAGGTCGGCCACACGCCGTACTGGCGCAGCTTGTGGATCACCTGCTGGTTGGCCGGGCGAGCGAACCAATCGACGATAGCCTTAGCGGTGTTCGGGCCTACATTCTCCACCCGCATCAGGTCTTCTTCGCTGGCGCGGCTGAGCGCTTCCAGGTCGGGATAGTAGCGCGCCAGGTCATTCGCCAGCACCTCGCCCGCGCTGCGGATGCCCAGCGCGTTGATCAGCCGTCCGAGCGGGCGCTCGCGCGATGCTTCGATGGCCTGAATCAGGTTGTCGGCCTTTTTCTCGGCGAACCCTTCCAGGTTGAGCACATCCTCTTTCTTCAGCGCGTACAGGTCCGCCAGGTCATGCACCAGCCCGGCTTCCACCAACTGCACCACAATGCGGATGCCCAGCCCGACGATATCCATCGCCCCCCGCGAGACAAAATGCTCCAGGTTCCGCACCAATTGCGCCGGGCAGGCATTGTTCACGCAGTACCATGCCACCTCCCCCTCGATGCGCTCGATCGGCTGGCCGCAGGTTGGGCACACTTTGGGCGGGCCCCAGGGTTTCTGCGTGCCGTCGCGCAGGTCCACCACCGGGCCGATCACGTACGGGATCACCTCTCCGGCCCGCTTCACCAGCACCCGGTCGCCTATGCGAATATCTTTCTCGGCGATGAAGTCAAAATTGTGCAGCGTGGCCTGCCGCACGATCACCCCCCCAATTTCGACCGGTTCGAGCACGGCGTACGGCGTCAGCACGCCGGTGCGCCCCACGTTCGCGCCGATATCCAGCAGCTCGGTAGTCTTTTCCTGGGCCGGGAATTTGTACGCAATCGCCCCGCGCGGATCTTTGCCGACAAAACCCAGCTCGGCAGCCAGGCGCAGGTCGTTAATCTTGATCACAATCCCATCCGCCTCGAAGGGCAGCTCGTCATGCAGCGTGCGCCACCGTTCAATCGCATCGACCACGCTGTCGAAGCTCTCGCAGTACTGGGCATGTTCCGACACCGGGAAGCCTAAATCCCGCAGGTAGCGCAGGATTTCCCACTGCTTCTGCGGAACAGCCCCCTGTGCCGACACGATCTGGTACGTCAGTAACCGTATAGGCCGCGAGCCGGTCAGGTTCGGGTCGAGCTGGCGCAGCGAGCCCGCCGCCGTATTGCGCGGGTTCAGGTAAGTGCGCTCGCCAGCCTCCTGCAGGCGCTGGTTGAGCTTCTCGAAATCAGCCACGTTCATGTAGGCTTCGCCGCGCACCACCAGGTTCGCGGGCGGTTTCGGACCCTTGCCATCCACCGGGATGCGCAGCGGCAGCGCCCGCACCGTGCGCAGGTTCCCGGTGATATCCTCGCCGATCTCGCCGTTTCCGCGCGTCGCCCCAAGCGCAAAGACCCCATCCCGGTAATGCAGCACCACCGACAGCCCGTCAATTTTCGGCTCGATGACGAAATCCGCGGTCTTTACCCGGTCGTCCAGCCGGATCACCCGCTCATACCAGGCCTTCAGGTCATTCAGGTTGAAGGCATTGCTCAGGCTCAAGATCGGAGCCGGGTGCGGCACCTTGGTGAACTTATCCGCCGCCGCTCCCCCCACCCGCTGGCTGGGCGAATCAGGCGTAATCAGCTCGGGGTGCGCCGCTTCGATCTCCCGCAGGCGGTTGACCAGCCCGTCATACTCCGCGTCACTGATCACCGGATCGTCCAAAACGTGATAGCGATAAAGATGGAAATTGATTTCCCGTTTTAATTGTTCCAACTGCTGTAGGATTTCGGGATCGTTAACCATATTATCTCCTGATTGCATGTTCGAATTTATTGTACCATTGCTTCATTCTGGGCGCCCACTCGCCAGAAATTACGGCGATTTGGTTGCCTCGATATTTAGTTGATGTTACACTATGGATGAACAAGCCTGTTACATGACATGGAGGTGCAATGAACGCTGGTCGTACCATCGCATATATTGCGGCAGCTATCTGCCTGTTATTTGGTGTGCTCTTTATTTTGGCAACCTTTAGCGCGCAGGGAAACCTGGGCTGGCTGATGGTTGGAATCGTTTTAGCCATCATCGGTTTCGGCCTGATCTGGTTTGCGGGCCGCAAGCCAAAAGCAGAAACGCCGGAGAACATCACCTACAAAGTCGATCTATCTGGCGATGTGAACCTGGAGACGATGAAGTGCAAGTCCTGCGGCGGCGCGCTGACCTCGCAAAACATCAAGATGGTCGCCGGGGCGCCCGTTGTCTCCTGCCCGTACTGCGGCACCTCCTATCAGCTTACCGAAGAACCCAAGTGGTGATTTTTTCTCTCAGGGAGTGAACCATGCAGCAAAAAACGAAAACCCGCGCGGGTACGCGAATCATCGGGCGCTGGGCCGGGGGACTTCTGGCGCTGGCCGCGCTGCTTGCCTCGATCATCCAGCCGGTACTCGGCCAGACGTACCGGTTCGAGGTGCCGCGTTCCACCGCCGACATTTACATCAACGCGGACGGCACCGCCACCGTCGAGTACACCTACGTTTTCGCCAATGATTCCGGGGCGGACCCAATCGACGCCGTGGATATTGGCGTCCCCACCTCCAGCTACGACCTGAACAGCGTCTCCGGAACCATCGACGGCCAGTCGATTTCGAATATCGAGCGGTCGCCCTATGTAAGCCCGGGCATCGCCCTCAACCTGGAAAGCAACTCCATTCCGCCCGGGTCCACCGGCGAAGTCTACGCCCGCATCGGCACGGTTGAGCGCATCCTGTTCAAAGCCTCCGCGGAAGAAGCCGAGGCGTACGGCAGCTTCCAGTTCCAGCCCAACTATTTCGGCTCGGAATTTGTGCGCGGTAAAACGGACATGACGGTTACCCTGCACCTGCCGCCCGGCTTGCAGCCCGAAGAGCCGCGCTACTTCCCGCCCAAAAGCTGGCCAGGTGAATCTGAGCCTGAATCTGGCTACGATGACCAGGACCGCGTCTACTACCGCTGGCACGCCGAAAATGCCAGCAGTTCCGCGATGTACACCTTCGGCGCGGCCTTCCCCGCCCGCATGGTTCCGGCAGGCGTCCTGCTCACCGAAACCCCTGCCTTCAAACTTGACCTCGACAACCTATGCCCGGTCATCTTCTGCCTGGGCTTTGCCGGGTTCACCGCCTTTTCCATCTACACCGGCATCGTCGGCGACCGCAAGCGCAAGCTCAAGTACCTGCCGCCCAAGGTCTCCGTGGAAGGCAACGGCATCAAGCGCGGCCTGACCGCCGTGGAAGCCGCCCTGCTGATGGAACAGCCCATGGATAAAATTCTCACCATGATCCTGTTTGCCGTGGTCAAGAAAGGCGCGGCCCGCGTGGTTACCCGCGACCCGATGAAGCTGGAGATCATCACGCCCGCTCCAGAAGATATGCGCACCTACGAGTCCGATTTCCTGCAGGCCATGGCCTTAGAGAAACCCCTCCAGCAGCGCCGCGCCCTGCAAGACATGATGACCAACCTCGTCAAAGGCGTTTCTGAAAAGATGCGCGGGTTCAGCCGCAAAGAAACCATGACCTATTACCAGGATATTATGACCAAAGCCTGGCAGCAGGTCGAACAGGCCGAAACGCCTGAAATGAAGATGAAAATGTACGACGATGCCATGGATTGGACCATGCTCGACCGCCGCTTCGATGACCGCACCCGCGACACCTTCGGCCCGCGCCCGGTCATCCTGCCCAACTGGTGGTGGCGCTTCGATCCGGCGGTTGGCAGCGGCGGCATGAGCGCCGGGACCTCCGTCTCTGGCCCATCCGTCAGCACCTCTGGCAACCGGCCACCCACCGGCGTCTCGATGCCCAGCCTGCCCGGCAGCGACTTCGCCGCCTCCATGGTCACCGGGATGCAGTCCTTCGCTGGCAACGTTGTCGGCGACCTGACCGCCTTCACCGGCGGCGTCACCCAGAAGACCAACCCGCCGCCCAAGCCTTCCAGCTCCGGCACCCGTTCCGGCGGCGGCGGTGGGCGTTCCTGTGCCTGCGCCTGTGCCTGCGCGGGCTGCGCCTGCGCCTGTGCTGGCGGCGGGCGCTAAAGGTCGCCCGGTATGAGCTTTCTCAACGACTTGCGTACGCGTTTGCCTTTCGCCAGGAAGGCTGGGGCGTCCCCCAATGGGGCGATCCCCCAGCCGCCTGGGGCGGGCGTGTACCATTACCTGCGCCAGACGGACCACAGCAAAGCGCGCATCCACCTGCGCCTGGAAAGCGACGGACAGGGCCTGCTGCTGGTCAACGCCAGCCGCGCCTATCACCTGAACCCCAGCGCCGCCTGCATGGCCTATTTCAACCTGGAGGGCCACAGCGAAGAAACCATCATCCAGGCCCTGGTGCGCCATTACCGGGTCTCCAAAGCCGCCGCCCGCGCCGATTACCAGGCTTTTGCCAGCCAGATGGCGGTGATGACCAGCCCCGATGAGCACTGCGCGGTATGCGAGCTGGACCTGGAAACCACGGCCCCCTTCTCCAACCGCCCCTCCGCGCCCTACCGCATGGACCTGGCCCTCACCTACCGCTGCAACAATGCCTGCGCGCACTGCTACAACGCCCGCCCGCGCCAGCATCCCGAACTCAGCACCGGCCAGTGGATCAACATCCTCGACAGGCTGTGGGAAACCGGCGTGCCGCATATCGTTTTCACCGGCGGCGAGCCTACCCTGCGCCCCGATCTGCCCGAGCTGATCGCCCATGCCGAAGCCAACGGCCAGATCACCGGCATCAACACCAACGGGCGCCGCTTAAAAGACTCTGCTTACGTCCAGTCGCTCATCGACGCCGGCCTGGACCACGTGCAGATCACCCTCGAATCGCACGACCCGGCCATCCACGATGCGATGGTGAAAGCCCCCGGCGCCTGGCAAGATACTGTCGCCGGGCTGAAGAATGTGCTTTCCACCCGCCTGTACGTGATGACCAACACCACCCTGCTGCGCCTGAACGCGCCCTACCTGGCCCAGACACTCGATTTTCTGGCCAGTACCGGCGTCCCCACCGTGGGCCTCAACGCGCTCATCTATTCGGGCCGCGGCCTGGAAGTGGATACCGGCATCCCCGAGGCCGACCTGCCGCCCATGCTGGACCTGGCCCGCGCCGCCACCGACCGCGCCGGGCAGCGCCTCATCTGGTACACCCCCACCCAATACTGCCATTTCGACCCCATCCAGCTCGACCTGGGCGTCAAAGGCTGCACGGCGGCGCTGTACAACATGTGCGTGGAGCCAGACGGCAGCGTCATCCCCTGCCAGTCCTATTATCAGGCCATCGGCAACGTGCTGCTCGATCCCTGGGAGCGCATCTGGAATCACGACCTGGCCGTTGCGCTGCGCGAGCGCCATAACCTGCCCATCGAGTGCCGGGCCTGCGCGCTGCTCGTCGAATGCGGCGGAGGCTGCCCGCTGGCCCGCCAGGCCAACCCCGACCTTCGCCCGCGCACCATTTACGCCGATATACCCGGGCTGCATCCAAAACCCGGCTCCGCATCCTGCGATCTGCCGCGGGCTAAAAGCCCCGCCGAGGAGGAATTATGAACCGGATCTATAAATTCTGGGAGCGCTTCTTCCCACCCATCCAACCCCTTCCGGTTGGCGTCTACCACTACCAGGCCCCTGCGGGTGCGCCCCTGCCCTACCGGCTGCACCTGCGCATCGAGCCCGATAACCGGGGCATCCTCATCGTCAACGCCAGCACGGTCGTTCACTTGAACAGTACCGCCATGGAATACGCCTATCACCTGGTGAAGAACACTCCCGAAGACCAGGCGGTGAGTGAAATTGCCAAGCGCTACAACGTCAACAAGGATGTCATCCGCCGCGATTATCACGACATGATCGACCGGCTGAACACCCTCATCGAAACCCCCGACCTCGACCCCGTCACCATCCTCGGCTTCGACCGTGAAGACCCCTATACCGGCGCTGTCACCGCTCCTTACCGCATCGACTGCGCCCTCACCTACCTGCTCCCCGAAGACCGCAAGGGTCACTATGCCCCGATCGAGCGCGTGGCGCGCGAGCTGGTCACCGAGGAATGGCAAACCATTCTGGACAAAGCCTGGAATGCCGGCGTCCCGCAGGTGATCTTCACCGGCGGCGAGCCTACCCTCCGCCCCGATCTCGCCCAACTGGTGGCCTACGCCGAAAAGCTGGGCATGGTTGCCGGGCTGATCACCAACGGCATGCGCCTCTCTGAGAAGAAATACCTGCACGATCTGCTCCAATCCGGCCTGGATTACATCATGATCCTGCTCGACCCCGAGGAAGACCAGAGCTGGGAGGCCCTGCGCGATACCCTCGCTGAAGATATCGCCGTCACCGTCCACCTCACCCTCACCCGCGCCAACCTGCTGGCCTTCGACGATGTGCTGGACCGCCTGGCAAAGATGGATGTGCATTCCATCTCGCTCAGCGCCGATTCCCTGGAGCTGAAAGAGGAACTAAAGGTCCGGCAGGCGCAGGTCGCCGAGCGGCAGATCCGCCTGTTCTGGGATCTCCCGGTGCCCTACTCCCACTACCACCCGGTGGCGGTCGAGCTGGCTGAAGAACTCCCGGACGTGGATGTAAAGATCACCGGCCCGGGCAAAGCCTGGCTGTACGTGGAACCCGATGGCGATGTGCTGCCCGCCCAGGGCCATTACCAGGAAGTGCTCGGCAACCTGCTCGCCGATCCCTGGGATGCCGTCTGGGAAAAAGCGGCCCAGGCCACCCCGCAAAAATGAGCCTGTCCCCGGCGGACTGGCACCACCGTTTTCTCCAGCAGTCCGGCTGGACGCGTCCGGTCCGCCGCTATCTCCTTGCCCGCCTGGGGCTGTCCGCTTCCAGCCGCATCCTCGAAGCAGGCTGCGGCACGGGCGCCATCACCGCCGGGCTGCGCCAGGATACCCCCGCGCGCGTCTTCGGCCTCGACCTGAACCCCGCCTTCCTGCGCCTGGCCCGCCATAACGACCCCGCAACCCGCTTCACCGCTGGCGACGCCCTGCGCCTGCCCTACCCGGGCGGGTGCTTCCAGGCCGTGGTCTGCCATTTCTTCCTGCTTTGGGTCAAAGATCCCGCCGCCGCGCTGAATGAGATGCTGCGCGTCACCCAACCGGGCGGCGCGGTCATCGCCTTCGCCGAGCCGGACTACGGCGGGCGCATCGACCACCCCCCCGCCCTGGCCGACCTGGGCCGCCTGCAGGCCGCGGCGCTGCGCCAGCAGGGCGCCGACCCCGGCATGGGCCGCCAGCTTTCCGGCCTGTTCCACGCCGCCGGCCTGGAAAACATCGAAACCGGCCTGCTCGGCGCGCAGTGGCAGGGCCGCCCCTCGCCCGAAGAAGTCGATTCGGAATGGGCTGTGCTGGAGGATGATCTTTCCGGCGCCCTCCCCCCCCAACGCCTCCAGGAAATGCGCCAGGTCGACGCCGCCGCCCGCGCGTCCGGCCAGCGCGTGCTTTTCGTCCCTACCTTTTACGCCATAGGCATCCGGAGCGCCAGCCAATGAACGAATACGAAATGGACGCCCACCCAACCCGCATCCAGTCTTACGGCCTCGACGCATGGATCACCGTTCAAGATGACCCCCTGCTGTGGGAAGCGGCCCTGCGCCAGCACTGGCCCGCCCCCGGCAGCCCTGACTGTCTGGTCGATTCCTTGCGCTTCAACACCGGTCGCTGCCTGGCCGAAGGCGAGCAGCCCCAGGGCGAAAAAAATGAGCTGCACGCCAGCATGCGCGGCATGGTAGACATCGAAGAATGGTGCTTCGAGCGGGTGGACGAAACCCATCTGCGCATCAAAACCTGCCCGCCGCCAACCGGCGCCGCCCCCGCCGCCCTGATGTTCATGGACCTGGCAGCGGTGATGTCCGGCAAAGCCCCCGTCCCGCCCCCGGCCCAGACCGTCTTCATCTACCTGGGCATCTCGCGCCCCACCCGCGGCGCGGACCAGGCCGTCGTATTCGCCGGAAGCACAGCCCCCGGCGTCAGCGACGGAGCCGCCTACCTCTGGCAAAAAGATCCCCATGGCCGCTGGCAGCAGACCGCCCGCTGCCTCACCCGCTGGTTCTCATAACAAAATCCCTTCGTTTACACCGGGGTTTGGGGTGTTCCCGGCAACTACGTTGCCGG
>CAYTHO010000103.1:0-17379 GCA_964437595.1 uncultured Anaerolineaceae bacterium | reverse complement strand
TTCCGTTTCGGCGCACCGTGCCGAAACGGAACCCTCTTCTCGAGATAAGTCATGTTTGGCTTCCTACGCTGCAGCGAGAAGATCATTTAGACATTCGCAACCTTTCTTATCCCATCGACCTCACGCCAAAATAACAAATCCGTTAGAAATAAACAAATTTGTTAACATATTAACGAATTCTTGCTATAATAACGCAGAAATCGTTAACAGGTTAACCAATTCTTTTAATATGGATTGGTTTTTCGTGGGGGATGCATTGTTTCGCTCCGCCAGGCACCCTTGGGAGTTCACAAAATGGCAGATATTCGCGATATCTGGCTGCACGCGCACCATATGATCCGTTCCGCGCGGCAGATTGTCAATGAGAACCTGCGCCCGCTGAACCTCAGCAGCGCCGAGGGTAATATCCTGCTCCACCTGCTGACCCAGGGCCAGGAGCTGGTGCAGGAGCAGTTGGTTGAGCAGTTGGATATCAGCAAGCCGGCGGTGTCCCGCGCGCTCGATTCGCTGGAAGCAAAAGGCTTTGTCACCCGCCAGCACACCCTGCTCGACCGGCGCGTGCACCGCATTCAACTGACCGAGCACGCGCGGTCGATTGGCCCGGCGGTTGAACAGGCCTATAACCAGTTGTATGCCCTGGCGATCCAGGGCATTTCCACGGAAGAGATGGAGCAGTTTCTCTATCTGTTTGGCCGGATATCTGAAAACTTCCTGCGCGTGCAGGGCATGAAGAACACGGAGGATCACAGTGCTGCATAACGATCTTATGGGTATGGGGCTGTATATCGGCTACCTGGTGGCCTTGGGCGTTCCGGCAATTTTGCTCAAAGTGCGCTTCAACGTGCCGTTCGAGATCATCCGCAAGATATACCATATGGTCATCACCCTCTCGATCTTTCCCTTGGTAACGTTCTTCCACACCTGGTATGTAGCCGCGCTGTCCGCCCTGCTGCTGGCGCTCATCATTTACCCGCTGCTTGCATGGGCGGAACGCGCCTCCTTCTATCAACGCATCGCAGTCGAACGCTCGGGCGGCGAGTTCAAGACCAGCCTCATCATCGTACAGGTGTCGATGGCGCTGATGATCTCCGTTTTTTGGGGCCTGTTGGGAGCGCAGTGGAAGTATGTAGCCGTGGTGGCGGTGATGGCCTGGGGCTTTGGCGATGCCGCCGCCGCGCTGGTCGGCAAGACGTTCGGGCGGCGCAAGATACGGCACCCGCGCATCGAAGGGACAAAGACCATGGAAGGAACCCAGGCCATGTACGTCACCGCCGGGCTGGCGATTTTCTTTACCATGCTGATCTATGGCGGCCAGCCCTGGCTGATGAGCCTGGCGGTCGCGCTGCTGGTCGCGCCGGTGTGCGCCATCATCGAGCTGTTCTCCACACGCGGCATGGATACCCTGACCGTGCCCATCTCCACCGGCCTCGCCGTTCTGTCCTGGATGGCGCTCTTTACCTTTCTAGGGGTTTAACCAATGAGCGACCTTTCCAGAGAACAATCCGCCAGCCGCGAAAAGACGCTGCTGACCGCGCTGCTGTTGAGCGCCCCCGGCCCGCTGGTGACGGGCTATGCCCTGATTGCCAGCCATTCCACCACCCAACTGGCCGACTTCATCCGGCGCGGTGTGGAGCTGGTGGCGATTTTTATCTCGTGGTGGATCTTCCGCAAGCTCTGGCGGAACGCGGCGCTGGGCGAGGCGTATCAGGTTCGGTTGGAGCGGACGGCAGGGCTGACCACCGCCGGGGCGATGGCCTGTTCCGGCGTGGTCCTGTTGGTGGTAGCCCTCTCGCGCCTGTCGGTGTTTGAGCCGGGCGGCAACGTGACCGGGGGCCTGGTCATCGCCGTGCTGGGCTTGCTGACCAACGGTTGGTTCTGGCGGCGATACAACGCCATGACGCGCGAGCAGTACAGCGCCGTCATCGCGGCCCAGGCGCAGTTGTACCGCGCCAAAACCTCGGTGGACCTGTGCGTGGTGGTAGCGCTGGCGGCGGTTGCCATTGCCCCTGCCCACCCGGTGACGCGCTATATCGACATCCTGGGGTCGGTGATGGTCTCCGTGTACCTGCTGTGGAGCGGGCTGCGCACGGCGCAGAAGCACCTGGCTGGCATCAACGGGTGGAACCGCGGCTTGCAAAAACTGAAATAGGCGGCGGGCTAGTAAATGAAGGGCGCCAGCCGTTTCGTCTTCTGCATATAGCCGTCCCAGGCGGCGCCGAAGTGGCGCAGGTAGATCTGGTCCATCTGGCGGGTGCGCACGATCACGATCACCAGCAGCACCACGGCGATCAGCACCCCAGCCCAGGCGCGGAAGGCCAGCCCCAGCCCGGTGGTGATTAAGATCTGCCCAGCGTAGTACGGGAAGCGCAGCCAGCGGAACGGCCCGCACAAGAAGTCTGCCCCGTCACCGCGCAGGCGGTCGGCGGCGGCGGGGTGGCCCGTCAGGGCGTGCTCCGGGCTGAGCTCGTTGAGCGTATCCACCATCACCAGGCGCGGCGGCCAGGTGAGCAGCGCCCAGGAGGCCAGCGCCATCCCCGCCAGGGCCAGGGCCACGCCCCACCAACGCGCGGTATCAGGCAGTACGGTCAGCGCGCGGCGGTCGGAGAAGGGCGCAATGACGTACACCGTTTCCAGAGCGATCAACTGCAAATGGTAAACGCCGATATGCTCCAGGCGGTGATGCGGGACGCGGTTGGGGATGAACGTGCGGTACACGCGGAAGGCCGCCTGCGCCGCCAGCAGAACCACCACGGTGACGCGAGCCGGGTTGGCGAAGAACCCGGGCAGGTCGTCAATGCCCCAGCCCAGCGCCATCAGCGCCAGGTAAAAGGACAGGGTCAGGGTGGATTGGAGGATAGATTTTGCCATACGTCTCTCTTACTCAGCCCGGGCGCGGCGAAGTTCGCGCAGCAGGCGGGCAGGCACGAAAATGCTGCCGGTGCGCTCGCGTTCATTGGGACGCATGTTGATTTTGAAGATGAAGTAGTGCAAAAACTCACCGAAGCCGAACAGGTAAAAGCCTGCCCCCAGCCAGAAATCTCCCCAGTCGAAGGTGGGGCCGGCGCGCAGCAGAGCGGCGACCGGGAACACCAGCAGCGCCAGAACGTTGGCAGCATAGACACCCTGCAGCAGCGGCAGGCGCACGCGTGCGGGAGTCTTTTTGAAAAAGCGGGCCCGCGCCAGCAGCCAGTAGAGCCCGCCCTCCAGCAGCACCAGGTTAAGCGTCAGCAGGCCAAGCAGCGAGAGCAGGTCCTGCGTGCTGGGGATGATCGTGTTGAGCGTCCACCACAAAAAGGTGAAGACTAAGACGTTAAAAATCTCAAGGCTGCCGGTCCACAGCAGCCAATTGTCCATCGACTGTTTGGGGGCCGGTCCGGTTTGCATATCCATGGTAGGCTTTCCTCTTCAGGGTTCCAGCAGATCGTAGCAAATTGTACGCTTTCTTTGCTCTTTCCTCGCGCCCTGCGCGGTTTTATTTTCTTTCTTTTCTTCGTTTCCTTCGTTGCTTCGTGGTTTATCTCTTCTTTTCTTCCTCAAAACGGCCCGTAATTAAACGCCACCGCGAAGGCCAGGAAAATGATCGTCACCAGAATCACCCACACCCACAAACCCAGCACCCAGCGCAGCCACTTGGGGAAGGGGATCACCGTCAGGCTGAGGGTGATCAGCAGGGCGGCGTTGGTGGGATACACCATGTTGGAGAAGCCGTCGCCGAAGGTGTAGGCGCTGACGGCGATCTGGCGGTTGACGCCTACCAGGTCGGCCAGCGGCATGAGGATGGGGATCAGCAAAAAGGCCTTAGCCGAGCCGGAGGTGATGAACAGCTCCAACACCAGGGTCAGGGCGTAGATCATCAGCGTGGCGGTGAAGGGGCTGGCGCCGGACAGGCCGTTGTTAGCCCAGTGCAGAATGGTGTCGAGGATGCCGCCCGAGGCGATGATGTGCTTGACGCTGGCAGCCATCATCAGCAGCGGGATGGCCGGGGCGATGCCCACAAAACCTTCCCATGCGGCTTTCCAGGCCGACCTCCCCGCACCTGCCATCAGCCCCGCGCCGATTCCGCCGATCACGAACAGCACGCCGGTCAGCGGCAGGGCGATGTCGCGCAGCAGCGGTACAAAGGGAATGGCCGCCAGCACCACCAGGATCAGGGCGAAGAAGGCGCCCAGGAAGATCGAGGCGCGCTTCATCTTCGGGTTGCTCGACATCACATCGTCCACGTTGAAATCCACGAATTTAGCCCGTTCAGCCTTGTCTTCCTGGAATACCGCCGAGGCCTCCGGCTGGCGCTCGATCTTTTTGGCGTAGCGGGTGATGAAGACAGCCAGGATGATGTAGACCACCACAAACAGCGCGATGCGCGGCCCCGCGCCGGAGTACAGCGGCAGGCCGGAAAGCTGGTGGGCGATGCCGATGGTGAAGGGGTTGAACACCGCGGTCGAGAAGCCCACGTTGGTCGCCAGCACCGACATGCCCAGCCCGGTCAGCGAGTCCCAGCCCAGGTAGTACGCCAGCCCGAGCATCAGCGGCAGCAGCGGGATGACTTCTTCGAAGATGCCGAAAAACGTGCCCAGCGCCATAAAGAAGAAGGTGATCACCAACAGCAGCACGTATTTGCGATGGCCGAAGGCTTTGACGATCCGCGCGATGACTGCCTGCAGGATGCCGCTGCGGTCCATGATGCCGAAGGCGGTGCCCACCAGCAGGATGAACAGGATAATGGGCACAACCTTGGTCAGCCCATCCGGGGTGGCGAGCACCTCGAAGGGGGCGGTGAACCAGCGCCAGATGGGGAAGTCGGGCCGCTCGACAAAGCGGAAGGAGGTGGGGTCGATCGCCTCGCGCCCGTCGACCAGCACGCGCGTGTATTCCCCGGGCGGGATCACCAGGGTCAGGATGCCGGCGGTCATCATCAACAGGAAGATAATGACGAGGGCCTGGATGAAGGCTTTCTTGCTGATCTGCGCGCCCGACTTTGGCTGAGTCATGGTTGGGGTTCTCCGATCGCTGCTGTGGATTATGCGGATAAGTGTAGCATATCTTCCCCCTTGCGAAAGCAGGCGACATCGGGCAAAATGAATTGCAGGCTTTTTCACCTGACTCTCTTCTACTGGAACGGCCCCTTATGACGATCTTCGACGGCGTGGATTTTTCCGGCGACCTGAACCAACTGGTCGCGGATCAACTGGCAAGCGGCATGCACCGCGGGCGCGAAGACAGCGCGCCGGGCGATTGGATCGAACGCGCGTGGCATGCCCTGACGCCCGCCGAGCAGTCCCGGCTGATTGCCGCCGTCCACCAGGCCCTCACCCATCCCAACCCGGAGGTGCGCTCCGAGGCGCTGCGCCTGCTGGACGGCAACGCTTCCTGGGGCGATGTGCACTACCTGCTGGACCTGATCGAGCAGCGTTGGGATCTGTTCGAGGGCCTGCGCGGGCCGCTCGACCCGCCCGATATGGACCGCGGGCACACCCTTGTGCGGGTTGCCGCCCACCTGGCCCGCGGGGCGCGCGGGACGCAGTTCCGGCGGGCTGTGGCGTTGGACCCCGTGTACGGTATCAACGTGCTGGCTGCCCTATCCGGTGATGAGCCCGCCTGGGCCGCCGATCACATCCACGAGCTGGCCGCGCCCGAGCTGGACCCCAGCGGGTCGCGCCTGCGCGTGCTGGTTTTTAACCTTCAGCGCAGTCCGGGGGCGCTGCGCCGCGCGGTCGTGAACCTGGCTGCCCGCCAGCCCAACCTGCGCGCACGCCTGGCGGAAACAATCCGCGCCGAGGTAGGCTCGACGATGCTCCAGCGCAGGCTGCTGCGGCTGTTGGAAGAAAGCGCCTGACCCTGGTTCATTATCAAGGAGGGCGGTTCGCGAACCGCCCCTACCTCTGTTACACTTTCGGCTGATGGCTGATCAGCATCTGTGCCATCCACTCCAGCACCACCGCCAGCGCCGCGGCGATGTACATGCCAATAAACACCCCGATGACAATGCCCGCCAGCCCAAAGATTATCAGCCCGATTCCCTGGGCCGCGAGCTGGCCGAGGATGCCCAGCAGACCGCCAAACAGGGTGGCGTGGATGACGATCATCGCGGCCTGCAGGCGGTTGCCCAGTAACACCAGGCGGTTGACCACATCACGGGTACGGTTTGCATCGTACAGCATATCATCCTCCTCATTGAAATGATCCAGAGACCGCAGGTGACCCCTTACGATCTGTGTTCATCTGCGTTCATCCGTGGTTTATTCTCTTTTTCTGTTGAAAACAATCTTCTTTACCCGCAGAGGGCGATTTTCTCGTACTGGCTGTTGCCCTCGATATTGAACCGCCCCATCAGGATGCCGGTGATGAAGCCCTCGATCTGGGGCGCGCGGCTCAGCACCGCCGTCACCGGGCCGATGTGCTCTGGCGTGGTATTGTAGGTGAGGGTAGCGTGCGGCACCCACACGCCCGGCTCGTAGTAGGGCGGCCTGCCCTGGGTGAACGGGGTAGAAGCATCCCAGGCGGCCTTGTGCAGGTGGAGCAGCGCGGGGTTGGTGATGGGCGCCAGGTAGGCCACTCCGCCCTCGCCTAAAAACCAGGACACCGCCGGGAATCTGACTGCCAGGGGTGGGGCGGTGGCGGCCATTTTTAGAAGCGCGGCGCGCAGCCCGGCCTCGTCTACCTGTTCGGCCTGGTAAATGGTCAGGTGCGGCGGGTAATCGATCGACAGCATAAACGAAGGCAGCCCCGCGTCCGCGATGGACTGCCAGATGCCGCGCATGGCGGTCTCTGTCTGAGAGTCGAAGATGAAGGCGGCGCCAAAGTTCATGGTTTCGTTTCCTCTTGAATGACCACGCGGTTGCGGCCTGCTCCTTTTGCCTGATACAGGTTTTGGTCGGCGCAGTGGATCAGTTCTTCCAATTTCGCGCCGGGTTTCACCATCGCGCCGCCGATGGAAACCGTCACTGCCACCGAGCGCTGCATGCGCCGATCATCGTGATCGAAGAAGATGACCGAACGCTCCACCAGCATGCGCAGCCGCTCGGCGATCACGGCCAGGCCGTCATGATCCACGTTTGCCACCAGCACCAGAAATTCCTCGCCGCCCCAGCGCCCGATCGAATCGTACGAGCGCAGCCCGCTGGCCAGGCTGGCGGTGACCATTTTGAGCACCCGGTCGCCGGTGTCGTGCCCGTAGGTGTCGTTAATGTGTTTGAAATGGTCGATGTCCACCATCAGCACCCCGAAGGGCTGGGCGTGCTTCTCCCATTCTCTTTCGCGCGCGGTCAGGCGGTTCTGGATCATGCGCCGGTTGCCAACCCCGGTGAGCGGGTCGAGCATGGCTTCACGCTGCAGCAGGCGCAGGCGGTTTTGGGTGGTGGCGAGCGAGGTATTCTCGCTGAAGATTTCCACCGCGCCGGTAATCGGGCCGTCTTCGCCATCGGCGCGGTATGGAATTACCCGCACGGTCACCGGCACGCGGTGACCATCGGCGTGGTGCAGGAAAACGCTGCTCTCGCGAACCTCGCCATCTTTGAGGGTGTGCGCCAGCGGGCACATCCCATTGCAGAGCTGCGTGCCCTGATGGTCCACGTGCATGAGGATGTTCGACGCGCAGCACTGGCCCACCACCTGCGCGGAGCGGTAGCCGGTGATGCGCTCGGACGCGGGATTCCAGTACAGGATATTGCGCCTGGGGTCGACAAAATAAACCCCATCGTTAAGCTGGTCGAGGATGGCTTTAAATGCAGGAGGAAACGGGTCCATGATGTGAATATTATACGATGGGTGCCCATTTTTCGCGAAGTGATAACGCGCCTTAAAAAGAACAGCCATTTGAAAGCGGCCCGGTTTCTCTCTCGCGTGGATATTATTAGAAATATTGATCAATATAATCTTTTTAACGCAATTTTGATGGTTCCTTGTGGTTTTATTTGTTAGAATGTTGCAAATGGTGGGGAAAAACAAGGAATCCTTAAGAAATTCTGTTATGTTTTTGTAATTTGGGGCCAGAATGGAAGGCCTTCAACGTGTTATAATCGACTCGTTAACCTACCTTTTTCCGAATGATTATCCTTTTTATGGAAATGGGCCGAAACCTTCGCTGATGAAAATATCCTTTCGTTTGAATCTTCCCATCATAGAGTGGTAAAAAACAAATATGAAGAAGTTCTTTCGTGAAACACCGAATCACTTCAGCCTGCCGCGACGAATCGGGCGGCTGGGTGAGCTCGGCTACAACTTATGGTGGATCTGGAACCCGGACGCCCAGCGCCTGTACGCCCAGATCGACCGCCCCCTGTGGGAAAATGTCTACCATAACCCGATCGCTTTCCTGCGCCGGGTTGAACGCGCAAAGCTGAATGCTGCCACCAATGACCGCCTGTACCTGGAAATGTACGACCGGGTGCTGCGCGATTACGACAGCTACATGAACGCCGAGGATACCTGGTTCCACCACACCTACCCGGAGAACGCCGAGAAGCAGATTGCCTATTTCTCCTTCGAGTTTGGCCTGCACGAATCCCTGCCGGTGTACGCCGGCGGCCTGGGCATCCTGGCGGGCGATCACCTGAAAGAGGCCAGCGACCTGGGGCTGCCCCTGGTGGCGATTGGTTTCTACTACACCCAGGGCTACTTCTCGCAGAAAATCACCGAAGACGGCTGGCAGGAAACCCGCAGCGCCGCGCTCAACTTCGGCGAGCTGCCGGTGGTGCCGCTGACCGACGCCGACGGGCTGCCGCTCTGCATTTACATCACCGTAGCCGGGCGGCAGGTGCGCGCGCGCATCCTGGAAGTTCAGGTGGGCCGCGTGCCGCTGTACCTGCTGGATACCGACCTGGATGGCAATAACCCCGCCGACCGCCAGCTCACCGCCCGCCTGTACACTTCGGACCAGGAAGTGCGCATCGCGCAGGAGATGCTGCTGGGGCTGGGCGGCGTGCGCGCCCTGCGCCTGTTGGGCTACAACCCCACCGTCTGGCACATGAACGAAGGTCACTCGGCTTTCCTGACCCTGGAGCGCATGCGCGAATATATGAATGCCACCGGCATGAGCTTCGACGATGCCAAACAGTCCGTGCGGCAGTCCAACATCTTCACCACCCACACCCCCGTCCCGGCGGGCAACGACAGCTTCCCGCTGTGGATGATGGATAAATACTTTTCGCACTTCTTCCCCGAGCTGAAGCTGACCCGCGACCAGTTCATGGAAATCGCCCGCCACCAGGAATCGTGGGGCGAGACGTTCAGCATGCCCGTGCTGGCCCTGCGCCTTTCGGAATACGCCAACGGCGTGTCCGAGATCCACGGGCGCGTATCGCGCGATATGTGGCATGGGCTGTGGTCCAACCGCAAGGTGGAAGACGTGCCGATTGGTCACGTGACCAACGGCGTGCACACCGGCACCTGGCTGGCGCGCCGCATGCGCCAGCTCTACGCCCGCTACCTGGGGCCCAACTGGCTGGACAGGCTGGACGATCCGGATATGTGGGCCAGGGTCGAACAGATCCCCGATTCCGAGCTGTGGGCAGTGCGCCGCCACCTGAAGAACCGCCTGTTGAGCTACGCCATCGAGCGCGCCCGCAAGCAGTGGCTGAGCGGCGGTTTCCACCCGGTGCAGGTAGTCGCCTCGGGCGTGCTGCTGGAGCCGTACTCGCTGACCATCGGTTTTGCCCGCCGCTTCGCTACTTACAAGCGCGGCAACCTCATCATGCGCGATGTGGAACGCCTGCTGCGCATGGTCAACAACGTGGATATGCCGGTGCAGATCATCTTTGCCGGTAAAGCTCACCCCGCTGACGAACCCGGCAAGATGGTCATTCAAGAAGTGTACCGCCTGGTGAAGGATGCTCGCACGGGCGGGCGGCTGGTGTTCCTGGAAGATTATGACATGAACCTGGCCCGCCTGATGGTGCAGGGCGTGGACATCTGGCTGAATACCCCGCGCCGCCCCATGGAAGCCTCGGGCACCTCGGGCATGAAAGCCGCGCTCAACGGCACGCTCAACTTCTCCGTGCTGGACGGCTGGTGGCGCGAGGGCTACAACGGCAAAAACGGCTGGGCGGTGGGCACCGATCAAGAGTACGCCGATGCCTTTCAGCAGGACGAGGCCGACTCGCGCAGCCTGTACGACACCCTGGAAGGGGAGATCATCCCGCTGTACTACGAAAAGCGCGATGACGAAGGCCTGCCCACCGAGTGGATCGCGCGCGTCAAAGAGTGTATCCGCACCCTGGGCCCGCAGTTCTCCACCCGCCGCATGGTGAAGGAATATATCACCGGCATGTACATCCCGGCCATGCAGGCCGCAGCGCTGCCAATAACGCACCCGGAAGACACCCCCGCCGACGCGGAGACGGAAGTCGCGGCAAAGGGAAAATTGAAGAAATAAAAATCGGGAGCCGCAACCTGCGGCTCCCGATTTTTAAAATATATTCTGCTCGATCTTCAATGCCTTGCAAATCGCGCGAATCTCCTCCGGCGAAAGCCCGTCGGCCTGGGAGTGGTTGGCCAGGTCGAGGTATTCGTAGTGGGCGGCGGCTTCGGCGTACTCGATGCGGTCGACGGTGCGCTTGATGGAGATATCCGAACGCGAGACCACCCCGTGCTTGCTCCACACCGCGATGCGGTGCTTGCGCAGCGATTCCACCGTGGCCTGCATCAGCTCGGGCGAGCCAGGCACCTGGAACGGCACCAGCCCAATTCCTTCGGGCAGGTTGACGATCAGCTCGGGCTGCCAGCGCAGCAGGCGGCGGTTGAGGTACAGCTCGTCGCGGTACTGCGTGATATGGCTGAGGTAGGTGAGGTAGCGCGGCTGGGCGTGGGCCACGGCGTGGAAGTTGGTGCCGGTGAAGGCCGCCTGGTCCTCGTGGATGGCGACGTGCGAGTTGAACTCGCTCGACAGGCGCGTGAACAGCTTGCGCGGCGTGGTATACAGCCGCCCCGTTTCGCCGCCGGGGTCGATGGTGACGAAGCCCAGGTTGTCTACCGGGTCGGTGAGGATTTCGCGCAGGCGGCGGCCCGAGCCGGACATCAAAATCGAGCCGCCCGCCAGGTGCGGGGCCGGGCAGGGCAGTTGAATGGGCTCGACGATGGGGAAGGTGCGGCGCGGTTCCACCGCCCAGCCGATAAAAATCGATAAGTTCCCGGCGGCGCCTTCGCTGGCGTTGATCTCCGACAGCCGCGCGCCGGCCTCGCCCATCAGTTCGAGGAATTCCGATAAATCAGGATACGGTTGGTCTAAAGGCATTTTTTCTCCAATAAAATAGAATCAGCATTGTTCGATCAAAGACGCGAGCTTCGCATAGGCATCATCCCAGGCCTGGCGCGCGCCGGGGTCGGGCTCGTATTCGATCACTTCAAACGACCCGCGCACCACCTCGCGGGCTTCGTCCAGCGAGGCAAGCTCGCCCAGCGCCAGGGCCTGCACCAGCAGGTTTCCGGCGGCGGTGGCTTCCACCGGCCCGGTGATCACCCGGCGCCCCGTGGCATCCGCGGCGAACTGGGAGAGCAGCTTGTTCTGCGTCCCGCCGCCCACGATGTGAATGGTGTCCAGGTGGTGGGGCTGGCTGGGACTGCCCAGCAGGCGCTCCAGGCGCTCCAGCACCCAGCGGTATTTCAGGGCCAGCCCTTCCAGCAGGCAGCGGATCACCTGCCCGCGTGTTTCGGGTACGGGCTGCCCGGTCTGTTCGCTGTAGGCGCGCACGCGGGCGGGCATATCGCCGGGCTTGAGGAAATCACCGTAGTCCAGGTCGACCACCGAACGCAGCGGTTCGGCCCCGGCGGCCAGGCGCACCAGTTCGTCGTAGCTCATCTTCTGGCCGTCCTGGTGGGCCCAGGTGCGGCGGCACTCCTGCACCGGCCACAGCCCCATGATGTTCTTCGACAGGCGGAACGTGCCGTTGACCCCGCCTTCGTTGGTCATCTCGCAGGCCAGGCTGTGCTGGTTGATCACCGGCTCGCTCGCCTCCACGCCCATGATCGACCAGGTGCCCGAGGAGATCCACACGAAGTCTTTGGCGCGCGCGGGCACCGCCGCCACCGCCGAGCCGGTATCGTGGCAGGCCGGGGCGATCACCGGCAGGCGGGCGATGCCCGCCTCTTCCGCCAGCGGCGCGCGCAGCTCGCCCAGCACCGTGCCCGGCGGAACGATTTCCGGGAAGATGTGATCGGGGATGCTCAGGCGCTGGAGCAGCGGGCGGGCCCAGGCCTTGCGGCGCGGGTCGTAGCATTGGGTGGTGGTGGCGTTGGTAAACTCGCACACCTTGCGCCCGGTCAGCCAGTAGTTGAACAGGTCGGGGATGGTCAGGAAGGTATCGGCAGCGTTGAGCTGGGGTTCGTTGCGGACCACCATCGCCATGAGCTGGTAGAGCGAATTGAACTGCATAAACTGGATGCCGGTCTGGGCGAAGATATCGGCCTTGGGGATGCGCAGAAAGGTGGCTTCCATCACCCCGTCCGTGCGCGCGTCGCGGTAGTGGTAGGGGTTGCCCAACAGCACACCGTGCCGGTCCAGCAGGGCAAAATCTACCCCCCAGGTATCCAGGCCGATGCCCGCCAGCTCGCCGCCGGTGGACTGCACGGCCTGGGCCAGCCCGGCGCGCATCTCATTCCACAGGTTGAGCACATTCCAATGCAGGCCATCTGGCAGTGGCACCGGGGTATTCGGAAAGCGGTGCGTATCGGAAAGAGTGAGGCGCTTACCGTCAAACGATCCCAAAATGGCGCGCCCGCTCTCCGCGCCCAGGTCGATAGCTAACAGGTTGAGTGAGGTGTTGTTGGTCATGGTGGCTTTGAAGGACCTCTCCCGAGGTTCGGCGCAGATTATCGTTTCCTTTCCGCTCCTAAAAGGGGGGCTGGGGCATTGGCGTCGACCTCTCCCCCGGCCCCTCCCCTAAAAGGGAGGGGCGCCTTCTAAAGAATGCTGGTCCAGGCAGGTTCTTGCCAGATCCTTCCCCCTCTCCAAAATCGCGTTCTTCGATTTTGGAGAGGGGGACCGAGGGGGTGAGGTTTTTCGCAAGGATCAAAACGCGTTAGCCGCATTAAGCTATCGCCTATGGCCCGGGGGAAGTTAGGTCTTCTTTATCCTTTCAATCTCTTTTTCCTTCTTCTCTGCTTCTTTCTTTGTCAGCGCACCCATTTCGAACGCGCAGGTCCAGGTGGCGCCTGCCGCCAGGGTTTTGACGTTACCCTTGGCCTTTTCCGCGGAATAGCCTTCCGGCTCGGCGGTGGCGGGCAGGATAAAGCCCAGCGCGTCCTGGTCGGGGGTGCGGCAGATCCAGCGCACGCCGTGGTCGAGCTGGTCTGGGCGGTGGCGGACGTAATCGGCCTCGCCGCTGGGGTGGACGTGCAGGCTGTGCGCCCAGCCGTCGTGGTCGGCCTGATAGTCGATGAAGAAGACCACTTCGGGGTCGAACCCCAGGCCGGGCTTGAGCAGGTGGTGTTTCTGCGGGTCCTGGGCCAGCGCTTCCAGAAATTCGCGGTAGCCGGGCAGCGGGTGGACGTGCGGGGGGATGCTGGCGCGCACGCGCACGTGCTGGGGATCGTAGGGCGCGGAATACACCAGCCGCCCGTTATCCACCGGGCGGAAGTTGATGTGCGCCAGGTACAGGTATTCCATGGGCGTGTTTTTGAGGTTGGTGACGCTCATGGAGCCGCGGAAGGTAGACTGCCCGGCGTACAGGCGCACCGCCGGGGTGGCGAGGTAATGGGTGCTGAAGGCCACGGTATGCTGGTACACTCCGCCTACTTCCATATACTGGCCCAGCTCATCCTCGCCGCACACCACCCAGGCCTGCTCGTAGGGCGCGTTGGGCAGCTCGCCGTGCAGGGGATGATTGTCCTGCGCGGTAGGCACACCCATGGCGGTGAATCCGCAGTGAATGAGGAACCCGCCGTAGTTTTCCAGGTAGGCGCGGGTGGGGTGAGGCTGGTCGAACATGGACTGCATGGTCAGATCACGGTGGTTGAAGTGCGCCGCCCAGATCTGCTGGCCCTGGAAAGGCAGCAGAGTGAGGTGCCCGCGCTCGTTCTGCACGCGCAGGGCCGGCACGCCGCTGGGATAGCGGAACGCTACGGCGTGCAGCAGCCCATGATCGACCAGCAGTTGCTCGCGGTCGGTGAAAGCGGCGGGAGGAAGATAAAAGCGGGTATCAGCCATAGTTCAGACTCCGCGAAAGGAATGACAACAAAGATATTGTACAACGGATTTGAGACGCCGGTTGGACGGATGGGCGCGGGAAAATCCGGTACAATTAGCCCACTGTTTTCGAGCCAACTGCCTGTGCCATGCTGCTGACCAAATTCTACCTCCCCGAACTGCGGCCCAACCGGGTCAACCGCCCGCGCCTGCTGGAGCGGTTATCGCCAGCCGTGCCGTGCAGCCTGGTGATCCTTTCGGCCCCGGCGGGGTTCGGAAAGACCACCCTGATCAGCGAGTGGGCGCACAGCGCTGGTGAGCGTGTGGCCTGGGTGTCCTGTGATTCTGGAGACAACGACCCCGTGCAGTTTTGGGCCTCCCTGGTTACCGCCCTCGATACGCTGTTTCCAGGCGTGGAAGAAAACTGCCGCGGCATGCTTTCGGCCCGCCAGCCGCTGCCCGCACAGATTTTTTTGACGGCCCTGCTCAACGACCTCACCCTGCGGGCCGGGGCGGAAGGCACTCCCCCGCGCGCCTGCCTGGTGCTGGATGATATCCATTTGGTCACCAATGCGGAAATTTATGAGGCGCTGCTCTTTTTTATCGAGCGCCTGCCGCCCAACCTGCGCCTGGCGCTGATCGGGCGCAGCGACCCGCCCCTCCCGTTGGGCCGCCTGCGTGCTGGCGGCAAGATGCTTGAAGTTCGCGCCGCGGATCTGCGCTTTACCCTGGAGGAATGCGAAGATTTTCTCAACCGGGTGATGGGTTTCGCGCTGGAAAAAGGGCAGGTGAAACAGTTAGAGGAGCGCACCGAAGGCTGGGCCGCGGGGCTGCAGTTGGCCGGGCTGGCCATGCAGGGGCTTACCCAAGAGGCCGGGCCTTCCCCCGGCGGCGGCGAAGGGCCTGCCCGCGGCGATCTGGCGGATTTCATCGAAAATTTTTCCGGGGAAGACCGCTTTATCCTCGATTATTTGTTAGAGGAAGTTCTGGACCGCCAGCCGCAGGAGGCGCGCGATTTCCTGCTCCAGACGTCCATCCTCGACCGCATGTGCGGCCCGCTGTGTGATGCGGTCACCGGGCGGGCGGCGGGCCAGAGCCAGGCGGTGCTGGAGAGTTTTGAGCGCGGCAATCTCTTTTTGATTCACCTCGATAACCGGCGCACCTGGTACCGGTACCATCACCTGTTTGCCGAGCTGCTCCGCCGCCAGTTGGAGCGCCAGGGCCAGCAGGCGGCAGCCGGGCTGCACCGGCGCGCGGCAGAATGGTTTGCCGGGCAGGGCTTGCTGCAAGAAGCGATTGGGCACGCGCTGCAAGGCCAGGATTTTGAACAGGCGGCGGATTGGCTCGAAACTTGCGCGCGCGGCAGCATCGACCGGGGTGAGTATGCCACCTTCAAACGCCTGGCCGAGTCGCTTCCGGAGGCGGTGCTGTACCGCAGGCCGGAGCTGTTAATGCACTACGCCTGGGTGCTGGCGTACCTGGGCGATGTGGAGCTTTATGAAAAACCACTGGCGGCGGCGGAGCAGTTGTGGCGCGATCAAGGGGAACTGGCGCGCCTGGGCGTGGCATTGAACCTGCGTGCGGACTTTGCCCTGACCTATGGCGATGGGGAAAAAGCATTCGAACTGGCCCAGCAGGCGCTCGACCTGCTGCCAGAAGAGGATCTCCATCAGCGCGGCATGAGCTTAATTTATCTGGGCGGCGCGGCACTACTGCAGGGGGATATCGAAAAGGCGCGTGAAACGTACAGGGTCGCTCGGGAAACCTGCCAGCGGGGTGGCAGCACAACCGGAACCCGCATGGCTACCAATGCCCTGGCGCAGGTGCTGTATTTGCAGGGCAATTTACCGGGTGCCGCTGCCGTACTGGAAGAGAACCTGTCCGAGATGGGAAAGCTGCCGATTTATGAGGGACTGGCGGGGCGGGCGCTGCTGGGCGCCATATTGCGCGAGTGGAATCGTGCAGAAGAGGCCGAACAGGCCCTGCAAAGCGTGCTGGAGGTTGTCGAGCATACCAACCAGATGATCTACTTCCATACACTATACCTGAACCTGGCGCTGATCTATTGGGAACGGGGGGATACAGCGGGCATGCAGGGTTTTCTCGAAGAACACGAACACCTGGCGGAACAGGCCGACTGCTCGATGCTGTCCACGAACCATGCCATACGCGCCCAAATTGCCGCGCTCTCTGGCGACCTGGAGCCAGCCCTCGCCTGGCGCGACAGCCTCTCGCTCTCGGTGAACGATGCGATCACCTTCCAGAATGAATATTTTTACCTCGCGCTGGCTGGCCTGCTGGTGCGGCTCGACGAGCAGGAAGCCCGCCAGGGCCTGGCCCTGCTGCAGAAACTGCGCGGGCACGCCCAGGCGCAGCGGCGCACCGCCAGTTTGTGCGAAATCGGGGTGAAAACTGCCGTTGGCTTAGCGCGCATCAGCGATATCGAGGGCGCGCTTGCCGCCCTGGAAGAGACTCTGGCCCTGGCCTGCCCCGGCAAATACGCGCGGGTGTTCCTGGACGAGGGCCAACCGCTGCTGAAGCTGCTTGCCCGGCTGACGCGCCAGCCCCACCTGTCCGCTGAAATCCGCGCCTATGCGCTGCAACTGCTCGAACAGGCGCCCGGCGCCAGCGCCAGCGCCCAGGCAGCCAACCAATCGCGCATCGAGCCGCTCACCCCGCGCGAAATGGAAGTGCTGCGCTTGATCCAGGCCGGCCTTTCCAACCAGGCCATCGCCGAGCAGCTTTACCTGACCCTCAACACGGTAAAAGTCCACATCAAGAACATCTTCGCCAAACTCGAGGTTGAAAACCGCACCCAGGCCGTGCGCAAGGCGGAAGAGTTTGGTATACTCCAGTAAACATGGGCGAACTGCGTTTCGAATAGATTTATGCCAACCCACTTTTTCGGAAAATCGATACCTTGCCAAAATGATTAAACTTGGTCGATATGATTATGGACCTTTTTTATTAACGATTGCCCTTCTTGTGGCAGTAATTCCTGCCTGGAAATATATATGGAACCTCCCGCGATGGATTAATTTTACGCTTTTCGTGATCGTCTTCTTTGGCATTAACTATTTATATGTACTTTGTTTTCTTCGATATTTGTGTGGAAAAAAATTAAATCCATGGATTGAAGCACACAGGTTTACGTATCATGTTGGGGGGTTTTTCACACATGAAGCTCATATTCAAGGACAATACCATAATACGTCTGATGTGAATTAACCCTAAGCAGGCGAAGAAACCGCAAAGGATTGAAC
>CAYTHO010000102.1:2466-18005 GCA_964437595.1 uncultured Anaerolineaceae bacterium | reverse complement strand
CTTCGCGGGGGGCCGCTTTGGGCAACCCATCATCTGTGAACGTTCTTATACCAGGGGGGGCTTTGCGGGGGGCCGCTTTGGGCCACCCATCATCTGCGAACGTTCTTATTCTGGAAACGATTAGGATCGATTGCTAAATGGAGCTAGATTCGATATACTGTGAATAACCTAGCTTGTTTCTGGAAAGGGTATAGGATGGCTATTCTGCAGAGAGTAATCAAATATGAGCCGGTGAAGATCGATCAGGGTGAGCTGATGACGATTGAAGAAGCGGCGCGGGTGCTGGGGATCACGAACGCGGGGATCCGCAGCGCAATGAACCGTGGTGAGCTGGATGAGTTCATCGATGATGAGCGAACCTGGCAGGGTCGGCGGTTGGTTCGTAGGGATCAGGTGAATCGGCTGGCGGCTGAACGGTCGCGGAACCTTTGAGCGCGGCGACTGAGGCCGGGCGGCGTATTATCGCCAACCGTGCAGCGCAGTGACGGCGGGCGTGGCGGTGAACAGGGCAGCTTGCACGGCGGGGTGTGCTGGTGACTTTTCCGGCACTCCCCGCCGTTGTTTTAGCAAGCTGGCATGTGGTGCTGGCGCGGGGTGTTCTTTCCCGCGCGAGCACACCGCCACTGCCCGCCTAGCGAAGCGGGGATATCGCAAGACTCGCAGCTGCCCGGCCTGGCGCAAGCGGGGCAGTAAAGGGCGCTAATCTTAAAGTTTCTTGCATTTGGTTTTGATGCGTGCTATTCTTTGCGTACATTTCTTGAATTTCTAACAGTGAGGGCGAATGACAGAACAGGTGTTATCTGTCGAGAAGGCTGGGGAGCGGCTGGGGGTTAGTGCTCGAACGATCTTGAATTGGATTCGGGATGGTGAGATTATGGCTTACCGGTTGAACCCGAACAATGACCGGTCGCCTTTCCGGGTGCCGGTCAGTGAAGTTGAGAAGATCGAGCGTCAACGGCAGGTGAAGCGGTGAATATTTTCAGCCGGAGAGACTGGATCCGCGCCGTGCGTGGGATCAAAGAGTCTATGAACGAGAAACCATGCCAGGATGAAGAGGATGGGGGCGAGCTTATCCTGCAAATGTTTCTTGTTTGGCTGATTATTTCTCTGGTGTTGATACTGCGTTAACGCACGCTGCCCGGCGGGAACCGGGCGGCGAGGGCGTTGGCGCATTTTCGGTAAGGTGAGCGTAGCACCTTAACAACCGAATAATGCGGCAGTGAGCGCGGAGGGGATCGAACCCTCAACAAATGGCTTAAAAGGCCACTGCTCTGCCATTGAGCTACGCGCCCGACTGGTTGGATTTTATCATGGCACCCGCAAAGCGTCAATTCTTTCTCGAAAATCCACCCGCTGTCTCCGGAGGTTTGATATACAATAAACCTGACTCAAAATGCCATATCTTTCTATCATTCGGTACAGGTATGTGCTTTTATGAACATGTCTTCTGGAACATTATTAAATAATCGTTACCGTCTCGAAGAGAAACTTGGTCAGGGTGGGATGGGCGCCGTGTACCTGGCCTTCGATACCGCCCTGGATGCCGCTGTGGCGGTAAAGGTAAACCAAAACCCGGCGCCAGAAAGCTCCACCCAGTTCTTGCGTGAAGCGCGCCTGTTGGCATCACTGCGTCATCCCAACCTGCCGCGGGTAACCGATTACTTCATCTTGAACGATGCCCAGTACCTGGTTATGGATTACATTCCCGGGAAAGATCTCAACGCTGTTCTCCGCGAGGAAGGCGTGCAGCCCCTGGAAAAAGTGCTGGGCTGGGTTCGCCAGCTTTCCAGCGCGCTGACCTATCTACATAACCAGAACCCGCCGGTCGTCCACCGTGATATCAAGCCGGCCAACGTGCGCCTTACTGCTGATGGCGCCGTCATGCTGGTCGATTTCGGAATCGCCAAAGTATTTGACGCCAACCAGCAGGCTACCGCCACCGGTGCAGCCGGGTACACCCCTGGCTACGCTCCGCCCGAGCAGTACGGCGGCGCCGTGCGTACCGGCCCTTACTCCGACCAGTATTCTCTGGCTGCCTTGCTGTACAACCTGCTCACCGCCCAGAAACCCGCCGACAGCGTGCAGCGCGCCCTTGGCATCGAACAGTTGGTACCTGCCCGTCAGCATAATCCTAATGTGCCGGATTACATCCAGGCAGCCATCGAGCGCGCGCTGTCGCTCCGCCCGAATGATCGTTTCCCAAGTGTGGCCGATTTCTTACACGCGCTGACCAACCCTGCTGCTACCTCCGAGGCATACAGCGCCCCAACCATCCTATCAAAACCAGCGGAACAGACCATACCCTCTGCTGGCATGCCTTCCGGGGTTCCCTGGCAGGCACAAACGCAGCCGCAGCAGGCCATGGACGCAACGATAGCTTTACAACCAGCTTCATCAAATATAGCCTTCCCTGCCGAAGCGCCTGCGCCGCGCCGCAAGGGGCTAAACAAATGGGTGATCATCGGCGGAATTGGTCTGGTTGTGTTACTTGGGATCGGCGCAGTGGCGCTGTTATTGGGCGGTTGGATCATTCAACAGATCGCCGGTAAGCAGCCCACCCAGGCTGCCCCGCTGGTAATAGCCCAGGCCAGCCAAACGCCCCTGCCCCAAATCCTGGAGCCAACCCTCACCGCCAGCAGCACACCCCCGCCAACAACCGAACCAAGCAGTACACCACTGCTCAGCACAGCCACCTCAGCCCCCACAGCTACCACCGCGCCCAGCCCAACCACCGCCTCTACCGATACCCCGCCGCCGCCCTCGCCCACGCCGCCTGGTATTGGCGGCAGCGGGCTGCTGGCCTTCGCCAGCGACCGCGGCGATGGCGCAACACTACAAATCTGGACCATGCGCGTCAGCCTGAACGATCAGGGACAGATGGTTGTAGGCAATCTTAAACAGATAACCAACACCCCGGGCAATAAAACCCAACCGGCATGGTCGCCGGACGGCAAGCGCCTGCTGTACGTGGCCTCCGGCGGGCCGGACCAGAAGCTCGATATCTGGATGATCAACGCGGATGGCAGCGGCGAACCAAAAGACCTGACCAATCTCAAAGGCAACGAGACCAAACCAGCCTGGTCGCCGGATGGCAAATGGATCGCTTATACCAACGACAGCCGCTCCGATGGCGTACCGCAGGTATCCATCATCCGCCCGGATGGGAGTGAACGCTACCGCCTGAGCTACGACCAGATGGAATACGACCCCACCTGGTCGCCTAAAAACGAGCTGACGTTTGTTATGAACTCAGCCGGCGCGCAGATCGTCTTTACCCGGGGACAAAAAGACCCAAAAACTGGCGCGGAACCTACCCGCGAATATTACGTAACCCCCACCCGCTTCGACAAACTCTCCTTCACCGACAACCTCGGGCAGGCTGCCGAACCGGCCTGGTCGCCGGATGGCATGTGGCTGACCTACACCCGCATCCGCGGAAAAAGCACCAATATCTCCCTCTCGCGCTTCCCTATTCGGGTGCCGGCCAATGATGTAGTCCATCTCACCGACAGCGGCAAAGATACCACTCCATCCTTTGCGCCCGATGGACAGTGGATCGCATTCCGCTCATCGCGCGATGGAAACGCGGAGATATACATCATGCGTTCCACTGGTCAAACGCAAACCAACCTCACCAACGATCCCGCGAAAGACCAGGACCCGGCCTGGATGCCAATCGGGAATTAAAAAGGGAAACGGCGCTTCAAAAGGCTTTCTCTTGAAGCACCGCTTCCAAATAAATCAAGATTACTCTGGCCGGCTGGGCCGGGTATTCTTTTTGCTTTCAGGGCTGCGCGCCGGCCTGCGAACGCGGCGCGTACTCTTGCCGGTATTTGAATTCAGCAGCAGGTTTAATTGGCTGAGCGCCTGAAGGTCATATTCGCGCCGGCCACATACATCGCACACCCAGGCCGGAAAATCTGGGACGGTGATCAGTTCATCACCCAGCCAGGTAAAGTACGTCAAAAAACGGCGGTGCATCTGCCCGGCCTGGCATTCATTACATGGGATGATGGAGTCTTGCAAATTCTGGCTCATCGCATACCTTCTTAATCGTTTGCCGCGGCGACCGTCGGCACCTCATTCAGTACCTGCAGTTCCTCAAGCGGCCAATAAACCACCAGCGCCCGCCCTACCACGCTGTCTGCAGGTACGTATCCCCACGAGTGCGAATCCGAAGACTGGTTGCGGTTATCGCCAAGCACAAAGATTTCCCCTTCAGGCACCTCCCAGGTGCCTGTATATCGAGGTGAGGCGGCAATATATTCTTCCGTAATCAACTCGTTATTGATGAGGACTTGCCCATCGCGTACTTCCACCACATCACCCGGCAGGCCAATGACCCGTTTAATGTAATCCTCGGTCGGGTCGTGATGAAAAACAACAATATCCCCCCGTTGAAAATCGCCCAGCCGGTAGGCCAGCTTATTAACCAGGATAAACTCACCCTCGTGCAACGTTGGCTGCATGCTGATATTCTCCACCCGAACCCTGCCGACCACGGTATCGATCAAGAAATAGAGCACAATCGCCATAATCAGGGTTTGCAGCACTTCCCAAAGAAAACTAAGCCACGCCGGTCGCTGGCGAGTCGGCTGCTCGGGTGCTTGCTGCGGTGCAATCTCCGGATAATCGTCGCTCAATCAATCCTCCAAAACCGGTAAATACCTGTTTTGATTATAAGACGTCTTATTCCAATGAACAAGAGCGGTGCCGTTTTCTTAGGTAGCTCTAAGGTGCTCCCCACGGACCTGCCTGGTTGTTACCGCCTGGCCTTTAACACCAGCCGGATAGGGGTTCCGCTGAAAGGATATTCCTCGCGGATGCGATTTTCAAGATAGCGCAGGTACGAGAAGTGCCCCAGTTTTGGATCATTGACAAAGAGCAAAAACGTGGGTGGGTCACTGCGCACCTGTGTACCATAATAGATATGCAGAGCGCGCCCGCCCCGTGACGTGGCCGCGTGCTTATCCTGCGCCTCCTGGAGGATGCGGTTGATCTGCCCGGTGGTCAGCCGCGCCAGCCGTTCTTCCTGCACCCGCAGCGCCATAGGCATCACCTGATCCACCCGCTGGCCGGTTTTGGCAGAGATAAACAAGATCGGGACATAGGGCATGAAATTCAACTCGCGGCGGATGATTTCGGTATACTGCTGCATGGTGTAGGTATCCTTCTCCACCACGTCCCACTTATTTACCAGCACCACGGTGCTTTTCCAATTCTCCAAAATATACCCAGCAATATGGGTATCCTGCGCGGTAATTCCAGACGTTGCATCGATCATCAACAGGGCCACTTCACAGCGCTCCAGAGCGCGCATCGTGCGGACCACACTGTACTTCTCCACCCCCGGCTCAATTTTCCCCCTCCGCCGGATCCCAGCGGTATCGATCAGCGTGACCGGTAAGTTTTCGTATACAAAGTGCGTATCGGTAGCATCCCGCGTGGTTCCCGCAATTGGGCTGACAATGGCTCGCTCTTGCCCCAGAAGCTGGTTCAACAAGGATGATTTGCCTACGTTCGGCTTGCCCACAATTGCAATCTTTACCGAATCGTCCTCTTCTTCCTCGGCCTGTTCCGGGAAAGATGCAATCAGCACATCCAGCAGATCGCCCGTGCCGGTGCCATGGATGGCAGAAATCGGGTAAGGCTCGCCCATCCCCAGTTCGTAAAACTCTGGCACGCCTTCGCGGAGCTGGGCGCTGTCGGCTTTGTTTACCACCAGGAAGACCGGCGGCCTGGCTTCGCCATCCACCACTTTCTGGTTGCGCCGCAGCATCTGGGCTACTTCGCGATCAGCAGGCGTCACGCCGCTGATCGCTTCCACTACAAACAGAACCGCATCCGACTCTTGTATGGCAATTTCTGCCTGAGTGCGGATCTCGGATACAAAATCCGCCGAGCCAACCGAAAGCGGCTCCTTGCCGCTGCGGAATGCCGGATCAATACCACCCGTATCGATGACATCGAATGCAGTCCCGCTCCACTCGGATTCGCCGAACAGGCGGTCGCGCGTCGTGCCCGGAGTATCATCTACAATCGCCATGGGCTCACCGACCAGGCGGTTAAATAACGTGCTTTTTCCAACGTTGGGCCGGCCAACGAGTGCAACAACCGGTTTTGTCATCTTGCTCCTAAAATTTTTTCTCCAGGCAGTACAGCTTTCGTAGCTGCTAGCGCGGGGCAGTAGGCGTTGGCGTTACGGTAACCCCAACTGACGGGGCAGGCATTATTGTGGGCGTGGATGTTGTAGCCGGCTTTGGCCTGACTACCACCTCGATCGAGCTGGGCAGAATGGATTCTACCCGTAATTCTGCGATTGCCAGCACCACTTTTGGAGCAAATTGGTATGTGCCCTCGCCAACTCCCGTCAGATCCACCACTACGCGCACATCGGATTCACTCATGCGGTCGAGCAGCGGCACCGGGCCAGAAATAATCACATCCACCGCTTCTGGTGAGAACCTGGCCTCAGACGCTTCATCAAGTCCTTCCACCTGTATCCGCAGGCCAGAAAGGGTAACACTCCCTTCAATTGCCGCCACACCTACCCGTACCAGAACGGTCTGGTCGCCGACCACCTCAACCCCATCTGGCAGGTTGAGCGGCAGCGGCCGGTCAAAATCGTCCTTCACCCCGGTCAGGTCCAGCGGGCTGGTTTCTACGTAACCAGGAATGCGGTTCACCAGCTGCGGGTTGCTTGAGAAGACAGTCACATTGGGCGGAAAAACGGAGATATTCGTCAGCCGGTAGCCGCTGGCTACCTGCCCGGTTGAGGCCACCTTGACCACCACATTCCGGTAACCGCCGCGCTGCGTGATCGGCAGGGTTACGGTAACCTGCTTCGGCGTGTACGTCACACCATCCACCGGCGTCCCATTCGCGTCTACCACCTGCACATCCATGGCCCGATTGATGCTGTCATTCACCTGAGTCAGATCAAGCGACACCCGTACATCACTTACCCGCTCCACGCGCGATGATGGGCCGCTGACAACAATACTTTCCTGGCTGAGTTTTGCTGTACCAGCCTGAAAACCAACAGCCGGTTCCCCGCGCATCGACAGGTTGATCGAGAATTCTTGCGTTACCAGCTTCTCCAGCGTAACGGATACATTGAGCGGCGACTGGCTGACCAGCTTGGATGGACGGTACTGCGGCTGAGGTTGCACTCTAACTGCAACCGTATGCGTCCCTGCACCATACCCTGAAAGATCTATCCAGGCACGCAGCGAGTTGCGATCATTCACCATCCGGTCCCAGATGGAAGTGGGAGCGCTCAACGAAACCGAGACCTGGGCGGGAACATCCCCGGTTACCACCAGCGACGGATCTAAACCGGTCCGCTCGATCGTCACCGACCGGGGAAACGTCTGCTGCTTCACCGGGTCGGCGGCGTTTACCGCCGAAATCCACACCGCCACCGATAGGGCCAGCGACAGGATCAGCGTCGGAATGCTCTTAACAAAACTTCTCAGAATCGACATCATCTACGCACCCGGTCTGGTTCGCTTTCCTTGCGCGGCTCATTTGGAGCGTGGCGGAACAAACTGCCCACCCAGGCCAGCGGGCGAGCGGGGATTTCACTGGGCCGGTAAAATGCCAGAAGAATGTTTTCCAGCCGCTCAGAGTCCAGGCGGCGAATCATCCGCCCGCCGTGCGCAATTGAGATTGAACCCGTCTCTTCCGATACCACCACCGAAATTGCATCGGTCGCCTCCGAAGTCCCCAGCGCCGCGCGGTGGCGCAGGCCCATCTGCCGGTCCGGAGTGCGGTTTAAAATGCCCGAGGCCGAGAGCGGCATGACGCATGAACCAGCCAGCACGCGGTTATCGACAATAATTACGGCGCCATCATGGAGCGGGGTATTCGGGTAAAAAACCTGCAGCAGCAGTTCTGGGGTCACATCGGCATCCAAGCGCACCCCGGTTCGCGCATATTCCTGGAGCGGATCGGTGCGCTGGAGCACAATCAACGCCCCATGCTGCCGGATCGACAGCCTGGCCGCGGCGCTGACCACCGCACTGATGGTCTGCTGCATGGCCTGGGTGGAGGTATTGGGCTGGCGGAGAAAAATCGTCCCTGAACCGGCCCGTCCCAACCTCTCCAGCCCGCGGCGAATTTCCGGGGCAAAGATGACCGGGATCGCCAGGAACAAGGCCGGCAGGGCGGTGCTCACCAGCCAGGAAAATGCCGGCAGTTCCACCACACTGGTCAGCAAGCTGAGCAGGATGATGAGCAGAATCACCCCGCGCATCAGCACAACGGCCTGCGTATCCCGCACCAACATGAGAATCGTATAGAATACCAGGGTGACCAGGAACAAATCCAGCAGGCTTACCCAGGTAAGGCGTTGGTACAGGAATAAAATATCACTCAGCAGATCCGGCACAGTATGTTGACTACATTAATCTTTCACTAAATCGGTCGCAGCACGCGGTCTATGCGCAGTTGTTTGAAATACAGCGCCAGCCCTGGCTTCAGCATCTCTTTTGCGGCCTCTTGCCAGACGGTAACCCCCAGCGACTGCGGCGTGCGGCGCTCGTAGCCCATACTATGCCACAGCGAATCCAGCGATAAGGGCGGCGGCGTAAAGATCAGTGATGCTTCGCACTGCAAATCCTTCGATGAGCGTTCCATCTCTGTAATCAGCGGGGGCAGCACCTGTGCAGCGGGGATAACCGGGTCGATGATGATGTCTGCCGTCCGGGCAACCAGGTTCTCCACCTGCCACCCGGCAACCCCAACGAGCTGTTCTCCTACTCGCAGCATCAGGTAAGCCTTGTCGCCAAAGTCGGCCATAATGTCGTCTTTGGTCAGCCGTTGATCCTTTCGAACGCGGTTGATCAAGGAAGCAATATTTTCCGAGTCGCGCGGCCTGCCGCGCGCCACAGTCAAATCACCCTGCGGCAGAGTTGCCCCTTTCACAGGACTGGTAGGAGCAGCTTCCGCCGAGGGTACGGTCTTCTGCCAGGCCGCCATCACCTGCCGCCAGGTATCCTCGAACGAGCCAATGTTGCGGATCACCTCGTTGGCCGCAGCCACCTTGTGCTCCTGGGCTGGCTGCGCCGTAATACGCTGGCGAGCCTCGGCTTCGCTCATGCCGCGTTTTTGCATCAGTCGGCCAAGCTGCACTTCTGGTGAGGCGTACACCACCCAGATGCTGTCACAAACCTTATATAAATTGGTTTCCAGCAGCTTGATCGCCTCTACAACCACCACGGGTTTTTGAGAACGCGAAACCATCCAGTCTACCGCCTGGAGAACAAGAGGATGAACGATGGCCTCTAACTGCGCCAGCGCTGCCGGGTCTGCAAAAACCAGTTTGCCCAACTTGGCGCGGTCGATCTCCCCATCTGGGGCAAGCACCCACCTGCCAAAGGTATCAATGACACGGCTGTATCCCGGCGCTCCCTTGGCAATCGCCCGGTGGCTGAACGCATCGGCATCGATCCCAAACGCCCCCATATGCTCTAGCATTCTGCGGACAACGCTTTTACCGGTCCCAATATTGCCTGTTAATCCAATTACATATTTGCCCGCCCACTTGCTCACAGCTGCTCCTATTACAATTATGTATGCTATATGAAGATCATTCGGCGCCCTGCGACTTTCATTTTAGCCTCGCAAGGTTAGATTGTCAAATCGTGAAGCTTGTCGTAGGTTAATTGTAAACAGGTCGTACAGTGAAAGGAAATAAATTTGCGGAAAATTCCCGTAAATAATCCAATAAATTCAGCCAACCTTGACATTCCATGGTTCTTTGGTTAAAATCACGCAGTAATTCGCCGAGATAGCTCAGTTGGTAGAGCACACGACTGAAAATTGTGGTGTCGCCAGTCCGATTCTGGCTCTCGGCACTGCTGAAAAGTGGGAGGCGCGGAGTAATCCACCTCCCACTTTTGCGCTTAATGTAAGCCACTGGCTTCAGGAGACTCTCCCCTGCCCATTGTCACAAAGACCGTGACAATGGGCAGGGGAGTCACATTGGCATGCCCGGCTATCTTAGCCAGGCTGCCTCTTTTCACGCCCGCACCAGAAGAAGCTGTTTCTTTCATGTTACAATCGGCGCATATGCTTCGAACCTATCTAAGCAGGTCGATCCAAAAACTGACCGCCCTTCCCCGCTGGTTGATGTTCCTGGCAGCCGCGCTGGTGTTAGGAATAACGTTTCTGGGCGGCTACTTCCTTCAGCCGATCACCATCCTGGATAACGACAAGGTGAATAAGGTTCAGGCTGCTGTCTTCACGACCGGCCAGGCGCTGTCTTCCGCCGGCGTTCAACTCGACCCATCCGACCAGGTGCAGCCATCTGTAGAAAGCCCGGTCCCATTCAATCGGAAAATCCGCATCCGCCGCGCTGTGCAGGTGACTGTATGGGAGAACGGGCTGCTGCGGACAGTTACCGGGCAGACCACCGAACCATACACGCTGCTGCGCGAAAACGGCATTGATCTTGGGCCAAGCGACCAGTTGTTATGGAACGGCGAAATAGTAGACGCCATCGATGTGCTGCCCGCTGGCCAGCCGGTACTGCTCCAGATCAACCGGGCACAGACGATCATCGTTGATGACGACGGTCAGCGCCAGGCGGTTACCACAACGGCGGCAACGGCGGCCCGCGCGCTGTGGGAGGCAGGCGTGCGCATCGCGCCGGGGGATCTGCTTTCGGTTTCCCCAGCAAGCCAGCCGGCTGCGAATGCGGTGATTGCGCACCAGTCTGCCCGCCCGCTGAACATCCGAACGGCAAATCAAACCCTGCGCGTGCGCTCGGCGGCAAAGACGGTAGGGCAGGCGCTGGCAGACGCGGGCGTGCCCCTGCAGGGGTTGGATTACGCGCAGCCCGCGGAAGACCAGCCGCTTCCCGAAGATGGCACGGTGCGTGTGGTGCGCGTTTGGGAAGAAATCACGCTCACTGAAACCCTGATCCCTTTTGAACAAAAAACAGAACCGGACCCCAATATCGAACTGGATCAGCGCCAGGTTACCCAGCCGGGCCAGTACGGCGTGCAGGTGGTCAGGGAGCGGGCCCGGTTCGAAGATGGGCAGGAGGTCAGCCGGGGCCATGACTCTGATTGGACCGCCAGCGAACCCGTTGACCAGATTGTTGGCGCGGGCACCAAAGTGGTTGGCAAAACGCTGGACTCACCGGATGGCGCAGTAGAATATTACCGGGCAGTCAGCGTCTATGCCACTTCCTATTCACCATGTAACCTGGGAACTGACTACTGCAGTTCAACTACATCCAGCGGAGCAAAGCTAGAAAAAGGCATCATCGCCGTCACATTGAATTGGTACCGCATGCTGCGCGGGCACCGGGTATATGTGCCGGGATACGGGTTTGGCGTGATTGCTGACGTGGGCGGTGGTATTTCCGGCACGCCCTGGATCGACCTTGGCTTTGACGATGCAAGCTTTGAATCGGGCGCTTTTGTGGGCTGGACAACCATGTACCTGCTCATGCCAGCCCCGGCGTATGTTCCATTGGTGTTCCCATGAATTTATCCCCTTTGAATGTTTCCGCTCTGCTACGCGCTCATGGGCTGACCCCCAAAAAGAGCCTGGGGCAAAACTTTCTGGTGGAGCCCGCCGCCCTGGAACGCATCGTAGAGGCAGCCGAAATCCCACCGGACGCTGCCGTGCTGGAAGTTGGCCCGGGGTTAGGCAGCCTCACCCGTCACCTGGCGCTGGCTTCCCGGCGTGTGGTTGCGGTGGAGCTGGATAGCACCCTGATCCCGGTTCTTGAAGAGGTGCTGCGCGACACCCCCTGGGTGGAAATCGTTCACGGCGATATTCTTAAGATCCACCCGGCTGCGCTGATGGGCCAGGCTGGTTACCTGGTGGTAGCCAACATCCCCTACTACATTACATCCAATCTGATTCGCCACCTGCTGGAAGCCGAGATAAAGCCAGTCCGCCTGGTACTGACCGTGCAGCGTGAAGTTGCCGAGCGCATCACTGCCGGGCCGGGCGATATGTCTTTGCTGGCGCTTGGCGTGCAGGTATATGGAATTCCCAAAATCGCCGCGCGGATTCCCGCCGGGGCCTTCTACCCACCGCCGAATGTCGATTCCGCCGTTGTTCGGGTCGATTTATACCCCGAACCGCTTATCCCGGCTGAACAGCTCGATGCGTTCTTCCGCCTGGCAAAAGCAGGGTTTGGACAGAAACGCAAGACGCTGCGCAACGCCGTCAGCGCGGGCCTGAGCTGGCCCGCCGCGAAAACGGTTGATCTGCTGACTGCCGCCGGTATCGACCCGCAGCGAAGAGCCGAGACGCTCTCTATGGATGAATGGAAATCCCTTACCAGGGCCCTTTCCGAGGCATCCTGAAGACTGCGGCGCTGGATTTATTTACACCTGCTCTCGACTTTCTTCAATTCGCGGTAGGCCGGCAGCAGCTGCCAGACGCGCAGCGCGGCTTCCATCTGGATGCGCACATTCATTTTCGATTTACCCCAGCGCCGGTCGGCAAAGTAAATGGGTGTTTCGTGGAAGCGGAAGCCCAGGCGGTGCATCACGTAAGCCGTTTCGACCTGGAAAACGTAGCCGTTGGCGCGGATGCTGTCGAGCGGCATACTGCACAGAACTTCACGGCGGATCAGGCGGAACCCGCCGGTGCAGTCGCGCATGGGCAGGCCTAGAATCGTGCGAGCATAAAAATTTCCCCAGGCCGAAAGCCCTTTGCGCCACAGCGGCCAGCGCTCATCCACGCTGCCACCTTTCACATAGCGCGATCCGATCACAACATCATAATTCTCGATGTTCTTCACCAGTTCGGGAATTTTTTCCAGCGGATGCGAGAAATCGGCATCCATCTGCCCCATGGCCTCAACACCGCGTTCGATACAGTATTTGAACCCGGCGATATATGCCGTACCAAGCCCCATTTTTCCTGACCGGTGAATCACATTCATGCGCCCATTATGCTGAAGGCACAGATCATCTGCCAGCTTCCCTGTACCATCTGGGCTGTTGTCATCCACAATCAACAGATTCAGATCGGGCACCGGGAGGCTAAAGAACGTGGACACAAGCCTGGGCAGGTTCTCAGCTTCATTAAAGGTCGGGACAATAATGGTTATTTTCACTGTAATACTACCTGTTCAAAATGATACCTGAGGAACTCGGAAAGATCGGCGAAGAAATAACTTCCCCTGGTGTAGTAAGCATGATCCACGCATTTGGTAACCGTTGTGGGCCAAAGCCGCGGCTGCATTACCTGTACCTAATGGCCTAAATGCTCCAGCTCTGCTTTCACCGAGGTAAGGTTGCGTTCCTGGAGCTTGGCAAGCGGCAGCTCATAAACCTGCACGCTGAGCTGCTTGTTCCGGAAGGTCCCCTGTTCTCGATCTTGATCACTGTAAAAGTAATCAAATGACTGTTCCAGGCGTTTCCGGATGCGGTCGTGCAGCGCCGGAACCTGTGACTGGCGGGTAACGATCAGGAAGTCCGAGGGAGTCAGGTGCCCCACGAAATCCTCGATTGTGCCCAGGTCGCGAACAGCATCCCGCACCATCAGAGAAACCGCCCGCAGCAGATCATCAGAGGCAACAAACCCGTATACTTCGCGGAACCGATTCAGGTTCTTGAGCGAAACCACCATCAGCGCGGCATCTTGCGTTTCAAGGCCCAGGCTGATGGCTTCGTCTACCAGGTTGCCTTCGGGCATCCCGGTGACCGGATTGGTCAGCGAACCCTGGCGCGAGCGCTGCAGCGCGTTGCGCACCCGCAGGCGCAGTTCCTGAATATCAAACGGCTTGGTGATGTAATCATCGGCTTGCAGTTCCAGGCCTTTCAGGCGGTCGCCGCGCTCGCGCTTTTCTGTTAGAAAGATAATGGGAATTTCCCTGGTTTTGCGATTCGCCCGCAGGCGGCGAGCCACCTCGAATCCATCAATATCAGGCAGGCGAATGTCCAGGATCACCAGATCGGGAGCGTTGGTCGTACAGGCGCGCACACCATCTTCGCCCCAATTAACGGTCATCACTTCATAACCCTGCACCCGGAAATATGCATTGAGCATATCGGCTATGTCCAGGTCATCTTCAACGATTAATATGGTAGATTTTTTTTCGCTCACAATCCCTCCCTGGTCATATCAATACCCACAAAAAGCCATCCAAGTCCGGGTCGCCACAGGGAAAAGAGGCCACGCAGGCCCCTTTTATCTACCCCGATAATCTACACGCATCTCAATCAACAAACCGTCAGGCAATAGGATCTTTGATAATTTGAAAGTCGCAGGCTGCATCCCCTACGGCATGGCAGGTCGTTTGAACAACCTTGAATTCACGCCCGCCAGACACCCACTTCAAACCTTCCTGAAGCAGGCCAACCGCCATAAAGCAAGCCGGCTTATCTACCGTGCGTCCCCAGCAGACTGGGCACTTGTGGATCGTGTATAAAAAGTGATCGCCATGATCCGCCACGGTTGAAAGCTGGTCGCTGGTGGTGCTGAAAATTTTCGCCATTGCCGGAACGCCGATGTGCAGTTTGGCAGTAAGAGGCAGCACCTTGAATGCCAGGTCGCCAGCCCCGGCCAGGGCGCCAAAATTGCGCAGGCCTTCCGCAAACGTAGCGCGACCGGCTCGTAAAGCCAGCCCACGGCCGCCGCGCGGGCCATACATTTCTTCCAGCGCCCCATTGATAGCCGAAAAGTCAGCAAAATCAAACTGACGTTCCAGGTTATCCGGTGGGTAATTGTCGATTAAGTGTGAAAGGCCCGCCAGATTAAGAATAGCATTCAGACCGTTCTTCCCCATCACATCTTCGATCGCAGTCAGCGCGATGCGAGCGATTTTATTGGGATAATACAATCCACTCTTTGGAATCGGTTCCATGTAAGGTCCCTTGCCTTAGATGAGTTTTGTGAGGTCTTCTGTTGCCCTGCGCATGTCCAGGAAAATCAAGCCGAGCTTGGCCTGCTCGCGGGCCAGCGCGGTTAATACCGCTTCTTCACCCACCGACATCAGAACAACATAACCAGACTCCCCTTTGATATATACCTGCTCAAGCGAGCCGCGGCCAAGCTCCTTGGCAATTCGTTCGCCAAGGGAGAGCATCGCGGCAGACATCGCAGAGACCCGGTCTTCCTCAACACCCTGTGGGAGCGCGGTAGCAATCGGGAGCCCATCTACACTGACAATAGCCGAGGCTTCAATATCCGGCGAAGATGCCTGTAGTTCACGCAGGCGGTCAACCATTTGTTGGTTGCGAGTTTTGGTCAAGGCTGCACTCCTTTATGGAGGATTTACCGTAATTCAATTTTATTGCGTGGAAACAAAACCTAGTCATTACTTTAACACAGGCATTTGTACATGTCAAGCAGACTAGGAGCCCCTTTTGGCTAATGTAAAGTGATTGATAAGTCGATCATTCCACGAATCATTGGCTTGCCGCCTTGTTTTCTGCGTCGCCAGCAATCGTGCTGAGTGCGCAAAAAAAAACTGCAGGCTTACGCCTGCAGTTCCTTTGTTCATTAATGGCCTAAGCTTTGAAAGCTTAGATGCTGTTCATGATGTTCGAGAAGATGTTGCC
>CAYTHO010000102.1:0-2366 GCA_964437595.1 uncultured Anaerolineaceae bacterium | reverse complement strand
TTCGGAGCGAATAACATGGTTTTCACCTCCCTTCTCGCTATGATTTACGTACTGAACTGAATATATTATAAGCGTACTGCCAAAAAATACAATCTCCTGGACATTACAAGCAACTTACAAAGACATTACAAAATAACCTGAATATCATCGCCACCCCACCTGTATACAACCATACCTGGCCTTACTTATAGAAAATCGACCCAAACAGCCCATTTTGTATTACAATCCCTTTCTGAAAATGCAATATCCGTTTAAAAAAGGTGAGGTTATGCGAAATCCTTTTATGGTTCTGGTGATGCTCCTGAGTGTTTTATTGACCGCTTTTACTCCCGTGAATGCCCAGGATGGAGATACCGGTGAACCATATACAGGCACAGCGTTGTGCTTGCCAGATGCTTATTTATATCCCCCTGGCGACTGCCTGCCGCTGGGGCCTTCACAGACGCTCACAGACCTTGCCCAAAAAGGGCTGACCTTTCCGCCCCGCCCCCTGCCGGCCCCGACCCCGCCCCGCGACCTCACCGTTAGCCCGGTAATGGTGGCGAAGATCAATATTGAAGATACAGAACCCGCAAATATTTACGCAACACTCGATGATGCGGCAGCCGGCAGCAACCCGGTTCGCCAGATCGCTCCAGGGGCCGGTCTGCGCTACGTCTCCTACGTGCAAGAATCGCGGATTAACGGAAAACCTTTCGTGCAGCTTAAGACTGGCGAATGGATGCGCGCATCGCCGGCTGGCTACTCCTATTTCCAGGGCCTGGTCTTCAGTAAAACCCCATCCAATTCTTTCGGCTGGATGGTCGATCACGCCAGGGCGCGTTCCTCGCCAAGCTGGAACGCCCCTGAAGTCGGCGAAACCCTGCTGCGCGAGACGGTCATTCAGATTTATGATACGGTAGAGGCCGAAGGGATGGAATGGTACCTGATCGGTCCGGATCAGTGGATGCCCTGGCAAGACGCGCGCCGCGTGCAGGTGAATACTACCCCGCCACAGGGCATCGAAGGGGACCGCTGGATTATGGTTGATCTATATAACCAGACCCTTACCGTTTACGACCACCGGCAGCTGGTCTTCGCCACGCTGATTGCCAGCGGCGGCGAACCGTTCTATACCCGCCCGGGGTTGTTCAAGATTTATCAGAAAAAGCCGTTGGAAACGATGAGCGGCGCATTCGAAGCCGGTAAAGCCGATTATTATTACCTGGAAGATGTGCCCTGGACGATGTACTTTGACCAGGCGCGCGCCCTGCACGGCGCGTATTGGCGCGCCTGGTATGGCTTTCCGGGCACGCACGGCTGCGTAAACCTGTCCATCGGCGATTCGAACTGGCTGTTCCAATGGGCCCAGGAAGGCGACCCGGTGTACGTCTGGGACCCCTCCGGCAAGACGCCCACCGACCCCAGCCTGTACACCGAAGGGGGCGCGTAAGGGTCTTACGGCAGCAGCGTAACTAGCCGACTGGTCAAAGCCACGATGCCTGGGATGCGGCTTCCGGATTGGTAGACGACTACCCGCACGGAGGTTGGCCCGTCCACGCGGTAGGGTATCTCCAGGGTGAAGGGTGTATGGCTCAACGGCCATTCGGGTGGGGCCACTTCGATCTGGTTGGTAGAAATGACCTGGTTGTCTTCGGTCAACAGATCGATAAACAGCGGCGAATCATTCACTGGCCTTGCCAGCCCTTCAATGCGCAGCGAACCGCCTTCCACTTCCGCTTCCGCCCTTGGGCGGCGGATGAGGTAAGGTTCCTCCACAAACTTCGGCGGATTGATTTCATTGCGCCCCACCGCCAGCAGCACAACATCCACCGAACCAATGCCTTCCACGCGCCCAAACTCATCCTGGGTAGTTACCTGCAGGCGGGCCGTCTCGGCAGCCGCATCAATTTCAAAAGGCAAATCCGGCACCAGCCAGATGCGCCTGCCCGCCTGGTCCATGCCAAAGTTTTTCACTTCACTCGCAATTAACCGCCCATCTTCCCCTACCAGCTCAATCACCAGCTTTCCATTGTGACCCACATTCACGTTTAATTCCATCTGGATAGGGGAGATGACCCTGGAAAGCAGGCCCGGACGCACAATGTTCATCACCGGCGCCGGCGGCGTAGGCGTAAGGGTGATGGTGGGAGTCGGTGTGATGGTGCGCGTGCGAGTGGGGATGCGCGTGCGAGTGGGCGTGCGGGTAAATGTTGGCGTGCGCGTAATGGTCGGGCTGGGGCCCGGCGTTGCCGTATCGGGCACCCAGGGCGTAATGGTAATGGTTGCGCTGGCGGTAGGGAGGGGCGTATCGGAGGGCGGGGGGGTTGGCGTGTCTGGTGCGGGCGTAGGCGAAAGGGTAGCCGTGGGGCTGGGTGGGATCCCCC
>CAYTHO010000101.1:0-18269 GCA_964437595.1 uncultured Anaerolineaceae bacterium | reverse complement strand
ACACAAAAAACCTCCCGGCGCCGGGAGGTTTTTTGTGTCGGGAAAAAGTCAAATAATTTCCACCTGGAGCAGGCGGCTGATGTCAGCGCCTAAAACGTATTCGCTGCTCCCATCTTCCACCCGAATGCGCACCGTCTGGTCAAAAGGAACTTGCGCTACGATCGAAATATTCGCGCCGGGGAGCACGCCCATTTCGCCCAGGTAGCGCAGCAGTTCCGGGTTATTGGCCGGGATGCGCCGCACCACTGCCCGCTGCCCGGTCTGAGTACTGCTGAGGGGCACATTTTTCATGGTAGGAAGCTGCAAATCTCGTCCGGGGATAGGGTCGCCGTGAGGATCGAAATCCGGTTCGCCCAGCAGGTGCGCCAGCCGGTCGCCAAAGCGGAAAGAAACCGCATGTTCCAACCGCTCGGCTTCATCGTGCACCTCATCCCAGGTATATCCCAAAATTTTCACCAGGAACAATTCGATCAGACGGTGCTTGCGAATCACTTGCAGCGAAACACGCTGACCTTCTTCCGTCAGCCGAACACCGTGATGTTTATGGTAATCCACCAGAGGAGGATCCATACTCGCCAGGCGTTTGATCATCCCGGTCACCGAGGCGGCCCGAACATTAAGACGCTCAGCAATCTGGTTGGTCGATGTGCGTTTACCTTCTGGCGAGAGTTCATAAATTGTTTTCAGGTAGTCCTGTATCGCCTCGCTCAGGTCCTTTGGCATGCGGATTCCTCCTGGAGATATTATACAGCTTTCAATTTTGTAACGGGAATCGAAATCGCCAGCCTTATGGTAATGTTTATATAAAACCAACCAGTTGTATAATTTTACTATGCAAGCCATTTCTGAAATCGTTTTGTAAGCGCAAACAGGTGTGTTATGGCAGACCCCGATAGCAAGCAGCGTTCTCGCTCACCACTGAGCGAAGATTGGCTGGCCGTGATCATCGCGTTTATCATTATCCTGCTTTCCGTCATTGGCCTGCTGGGACCCAATGGAATTAAGATCGTCTTTTAATCAATGGACGGTGTATAGATGGAGAAAACCTTGCAAGCCGATAAAACCGATTCCAACCAGCCTTCTCCCGCCGTGCGGGTCGTCGTCGGGCTGGCAATTGTCTTAGGATTGTCTGTTTTGGCGTGGTGGGTCACCCAGCAAGTTTATAAAGTTCAGCTCCCATTGGGCATCCCCGGCAAAGTGCTGGAATATCCCCTGTGGGCGGCATTGGCTGGCCTGCTGGGCAATGTGATTCTACGGCTGACCCACCTGCGCGACACAGTGCGGCCTGGCATCCGCACTGAACTATTCCTCAGAATTGGCCTGATCCTATTAGGCGCAGGCATCAACCTGGAGATGATCGTCAATGCCGCCGGAGGAGCTACCGTACAGGCCCTTATCCTCATTCCAAGTGTATTTTTCTTTAGTTGGTGGCTGAGCGGAAAATTCGGCCTGGACAATAAACTGCGCGCGGTTTTATCAAGCGCGCTGGCCGTTTGCGGAGTTTCCGCCGCGATTGCCGCGGCTGGTTCGGTGGCAGCGCGCAAAGAACAGGTAACGTACATCACCGGGCTGGTTATCCTGGTAGCCCTACCGATGATGGTCATTGCCCCACTGCTGGCACAGGCCATGCAGCTCTCCGACCCGGTAGCTGGCGCCTGGTTCGGCGGCAACATCGATACCACTGCCGCCGTGATTGGCGCTGGCACCATTTATGGCGAAACCGCCCAAAAAGTTGCGTCTATCGTAAAAAACACCCAGAATGCCCTGATCGGGGTTGTTGCTTTCTTGCTGGCAGTCTTCTTTGCGGGCGCCGATAATACAGCACCTGGCGCAAAAAAGCGCCCCAGCGCCCGCGTTATTTGGGATCGCTTCCCCAAGTTCATCCTTGGTTTCGTGCTGGCATCTATCCTATTTACCCTCGGCTGGATCGATGGCGGCAAAGGTTCCGCAATCGATGCAATCAAGAATTGGGCATTCACGATGGCTTTCGTTTGCATGGGATTAGAACTTTCCATGAGCGATTTCAAGCAGATGGGCTGGAAACCTGTTATCGTGTTCCTCATCGTAACGGTGTTCAATACACTGCTGGCTCTGCTGATCGCCTGGCTTCTATTTACCTACATTCTGCCGGTCCAAATGTAATCTTCCAATTCACCTTGGCGGATCAGGCTGGATAAGCTCTCATCGTTTTCGCCCGCGACTCCTACGCGCCGGTGTTGCCGCTTAATCCTGGCCGTGGTAGAATCTGAACAAGGACGTTCTCTTCGCGCAGCATTGCCCCGTCTCCATCGCGGCACCTACGTCCCCAGGGTATCGCCTTGTGAATGTTTTTTCGTCTTACACATTGGAGTCATAAAATTAGCGTACGCTCGTTTGCCTGGCATGATTTTATAACCTTCTACCGCCACCGCCGGCAGGTGGTATATACCGACAGCGCGCAGGTTCTCACCCGCGGCGACCCCACTGGACCGCTGGCTTTCCTCACCAGTTTGAACCCCGCTGCAGGGATTTATACCTGCATCTATCCCGCAAATGAAGATGCCCCCCCGCTCATCGGACAGATGCAGTACACCACCGGTGACCGGTCGGCGCGCATTATTTTCTTGATGCCCAAAGAGGCGCTGGTGAGGCCCAACCTGGCCGCCCTGCTGGAGAATCTGGCAATTCAGGCCGGTGAATGGGGCGCTTTCCATTTACTTGCCGAGGTTGAGGAAAACAGCTCCGCGATGGATGGCTTGCGCCAGTCGGGCTTCTCCGTTTACGCCTGGCAGCGGATCTGGAAGTTCGCACCAGAAGCCAACCGGGGCTCGAATGGCAACGAGAAGAAAGGCAAAACGCTCTGGCAGCAGACAACCAGTGTCGACGAAGTGATGGTCCGCAACCTGTACCAGTCCCTTGTTCCACCACTGGTTCAATCTGCGGAACCACTCACCTCACGCCGCCCACTGGGCTGGGTTTACCGGCAAGAGGGGGAAATTCTGGCATATGTAGAGGGGTTTTATGGCTCGCATGGTATCTATTTACACCCTTTAATTCATCCCGGGGTTGAGAATATCAGTCACATCCTGGCGGACCTGCTGCAGCAGCAGCACAACCCATTGGGGCGCCCCATCTATCTGGCGATTCGCTCCTATCAGGCCTGGCTGGAAACAGTCGTGCGCGATCTCGAATGCCAGGTCGGGCCAAGACAGGCGCTCATGGTGAAACACCTGGTCATCCAGCAGCGTGCAGCAGTTCAGGCTGCCCGTCATTCGGTATTGGAAAAATATACGGCAGAGCCAACCGTCCCCCTGGTTCATAACGCATCCACGGCAAACAAGTAAACATGCACGCAGCATCCGCAGGCAAAGCCGCCCACCAGCAGATTTGCGAGAGCGATTTTTGCTGGTGGTAAATCCTGTGGATAACGGTTAAAATAGTACTTTCATGCCTTCATATGTAAGAGGACTATCGTAAGAACTGTATGTCACAAAAACGAATCACCGACGATTTACAAGCATTAATCAGCGTACTGCCGCCAAAAATCGCCGATTCCGTAGTACGCGCCAATAACAGCGATCATCTGATCGAAATCGTTATGGATCTTGGCCGGCGGCCAATGGCCCGCTTCACGGATGGAGAGCAAGAGCTCGACGATGCAGAGGTAACCCGGGCAGAGATCGACTTTGTTGTGACCCGCATCGGCGATTTCGATGCTGATAACCGGGCCGGCCTGGAGCGGACGCTGCACCGCATCTCGGGCATCCGCAACCGGCGCGGGAGCATTGTGGGGCTGACTTGCCGCGTGGGCCGAGCTGTGTATGGCACGATCGATATCATCCAGGATATTGTCGAGTCTGGGAAGAGCATTCTCATCCTGGGTCGCCCGGGCATTGGTAAAACCACCTTGCTGCGCGAAGCAGCTCGCATCATTGCAGACCAAAACCGGGTCATCATCGTCGATACCTCCAACGAAATCGGCGGCGATGGCGATGTACCACACCCGGCTGTGGGCAAAGCGCGGCGCATGCAGGTAGCAACGCCTTCGCTGCAGCACGAGGTGATGATTGAGGCAGTAGAAAATCATAACCCGGAAGTCATCGTCATCGACGAGATTGGGCGCGAGCTAGAGGCCCAGGCCGCACGCACCATCGCCGAGCGCGGCGTGCAGCTTATCGGCACCGCGCACGGGCGATCGCTGGAAAATTTACTGCTCAACCCTACCCTGTCTGACCTGGTAGGTGGGATCGAAGCAGTTACCTTATCCGATGAAGAAGCCCGCCGGCGCGGCACCCAGAAAACGGTGCTCGAACGGCGCGCACCGCCTACCTTCGATGTGCTGATCGAAATGCAGGACCGCGACCGGGTCGCTATCCAGCCAGACGTGTCCGCAGCCGTCGACGCACTGGTGCGCGGCAACCCGCTTCCGCCGGAAATCCGCTTTCGCGCGGAAAATGGGGAAATCCAGATCGAAAAGCCGCCCGTCCCGGCAATTACGCGCCAGGCGAGCCAGCAGCAGAGCGGCTATCGGCGCCTGAGTTTTGGCCCGGACAACCAACAGCGCGCGGCGCGCGAAGCGCCCATCTCGCGGCCTGGCTTCCAGCCGGATGTGTTGGGGGTTGAGCTTTCCGATGAGGGATCGCGCCCGCAGCGAGGCCAGGCTACCATGCAGCCCATCCGCATTTACCCTTACGGCGTGGCCCGCAACCGGTTGATGCAGAGCGCCAAACGCATGAGCGTGCCCGCTATTGTGGTGAAGGATCTCTCCGAAGCCGATGCGCTGGTTACGCTGCGCGCCTATTACCGCGGGCGCCAGCAGACTATTCTTGAGGCCGAACAGCGCGGCATGCCCATTTATGTGCTGCGCGCCAACACCAACAACCAGATCGAGCAGCTGCTGGCGGATATCTTCAACCTTTCCCTGAGCGCGTCCAGCCCGGATAACTGGGAGGATTATACATCGCAAACCCAGGCAGCGATCCAGGCGGTCCTAAATGGAGAGCGTTACGTGGATCTCGACCCAGCCGCCGCGCCTGTCCGGCGCATGCAGCATGAGATGGCCCGCCAGGCCCGCCTGGTATCGCATTCCTATGGCAAAGAACCCAACCGTCGCGTGCGCATCTACCGCGAATAAAAGCGCAGGAACACAGAGAATCGCCTATGTTTATCACCCTCGAAGGCCCGGAAGGCAGCGGAAAGACTTCCCAAATCGTTCCGCTCTCGGCATTTCTCAATGAACAAGGCTTTCACACCATAACTACTCGCGAACCGGGCGGGACGGAAATCGGCGACCAGGTGCGGGCCGTGCTGACCAGCATGAAAAACACCAGCATGCACCCGCGCACGGAAATTCTGCTCTTTTTGGCCGCGCGCGCGCAGCTTGTTGAGCAGTGCATCCGGCCCGCGCTGGCCCAGGGCAGTATTGTATTGTGCGATCGCTATGCCGATTCTACCCTGGCTTACCAGGGCTACGGCCACGGCACTGACCTGGATTTGCTGCGTCAAATGCTTAATTTTGCCACCGGCGGCCTGTGGCCCGACCTGACCATTCTGTTGAATATCGACCCAGAAAAAGGCCTGCAGCGCAAGCGCGGCGGGCGCGAATGGAACCGCCTGGATGCGTACGAACTATCCTTTCACCAGCGCGTCTGGCGCGGCTATCAGGCGCTGGCCCAATCCGAGCCACAGCGCTGGGTGATCATCGATGCAGACCAACCCAAAGCGCAAATTCAAGATCAAGTACGGCAGGTTATCCTCGATCGATTAGCCCACCGTCCGAATTCATAAGGGATAAATATTTCGCAGTAGGAAAATCATATGCGCAAATTATGGTTCAACATCCTCCTCGTCCTTGGGTTGGTTGCCAGCCTGCTCCTGTCTGCTTGCAGCCAGGCAAAAACGCCGGCTGCCGCGCCAACCATCAAACCGATCGCCACCGAGGATCCCAGCGCTCTGAAGATGGAATGCCAGGTGGTCAGCATGACGCCGACACAGGGGCCTACCCAGGTTTCTATGTTCCCACCACCCAGCGAAGAAGATTGGGTGCACGGGAAAAACCCCGGCGCCACGCTGACAATCATTGAGTACAGCGACTTTCAATGCCCATACTGTTCCCAGCTTGCGCTCGTATTATCGCAACTCGTTGAAAAGCATCCCGATAATGTTCGAGTCATCTTCCGCCACTTTCCACTGAAGTCGCACCAGCATGCGATGCCCGCCGCCTACGCTACGGAAGCCGCTGGCCTGCAGGATAAATTCTGGGAAATGCACGACCGAATTTTTGCTGGACAGGCTACCTGGGCCGAAATGACGGATGCGCAGTTCCAGGCATGGCTCGAAGAGCAGGCTAAGGATCTGGGGCTGGATAAGGCTCAGTTTACCCAGGATATGCAGAGCAAAGCTGTGATGGAAAAAGTACAGGCTGCCCAGCAGCACGGCATCGATATTCAAATCCCCGGCACCCCGCTGGTTCTGGTCAACGGCGAATACTACTCCGGGCCGCGGGATGTGGGCAGTTTTGAGGCGCTCCTTGGGCTGTACCAGCTGCGCGACCGCCAATACACCTACTGCCCTCCTATGGAAATCGATCCCAAAAAGCAGTACACTGCAACGTTGAAGACTGAAAAGGGCGATATCGTTCTGCAGCTTTTCCCCGATAAAGCGCCCATGGCGGTAAACAGCTTTGTTTTCCTGGCGCGGGAAGGCTGGCTCAATAACATGATCTTCCACCGGGTCATCCCCGATTTTGTGGCGCAGACGGGCGATCCCAGCGGTTCTGGATACGGCGGCCCTGGGTACTATTTCAATGATGAAATTAGTGACCTGAAATATGATAAAGAGGGTGTCGTTGGCCTGGCAACTTCTGGCCCCGGCACCGGCACAAACGGCAGCCAGTTCTTTATCACCCTTTCTCCGCAGCCTGATCTGGATGGTAAGTACACCATCTTTGCTCAGGTGATCCAGGGGATGGATGTGGTGAAGAAACTGACCCCGCGCGACGCCACGGTTCAGGGAGACAACGTACCTGCCGGCGATAAAATCTTATCCGTGGAGATCCAGGAAAAGTAATGCAAACCTCACCGAACCAACCCGCCGCCAGGACCGACTATATGAGCATTGCCCAATTAACCGTCAGCGGGTTGGGACTGATTTTTTCACTGCTGGCCGCCCTGGGGCTGGCCATTTTTGGCGTCCTTGCCTTGATGGATGGGACGGACCTGGCCAGCACAACCTCTCTATTCTCCACCGCCTGGATCAGCCTGTTTCTGGCTGTCCTGGCTGTGCCATCGGTTTTGTTCAGTATCCAACGACTGGGAGGCCGGGCTCCCGCCCTCCCGCAAGTGCGCAGTCTGCGCCTGGTCAGTCTGTTGATTCTCGTCTGGCCGCTGGTTTTGCTTTTAGGTGAAATCGTATCCAGGCAGCCCCGGCTGGCCTGGCTGCTGCTGCCCCCACTACAACTGCTGGCAGTGGGCATCCCGGTCTGGTGGTTGGTTGAAATCATCCGCCATAAACTGCCCTTAAAGAGCCGACAGCGCGGCTGGGGGTTGGTGAACTTCAGTGTCTTTATTACCACCCCGCTGCTGATGTTCGTCGAAGTGCTTTTTATGGCGGGCCTTCTCATTTTATTCGCCTTATGGGTCAACTCGCAGCCCGAGTTACTGAGCCTGCTGGAACGCCTGGCGCAGCGCCTGGTAAATGCCCCAGCCGAACCAGAAGCCGTGCTTAAAATTATCCAACCTTACCTGCAAAACCCGCTGCTGGTTTTTGGGATTCTGGGTATTGTGGCCGGGCTGGTTCCGCTCATTGAAGAACTGCTCAAGCCGCTGGCCGTTTGGGCCGTAGCCGGGAACCGGCTGTCGCCCGCGGAGGGTTTTGTCGCTGGCGGATTATGCGGCGCGGCCTTTGGCATGGTGGAGAGTCTTTTCTACCTCAGCACCCCGCTCGGCGAGGGCTGGGCCGCTCTGGCGGTTGGGCGCGCGGGCACCGCGCTGCTGCACATTGCTACTACGGCCATCATCGGCTGGGCCATGGCATATGCCTGGCAAAAAGCCGCCTACCTGAAGCTGGCCCTGGCTTACCTGCTGGCCGTCATTCTGCACGGCCTTTGGAACGCGCTGAGTATTTTGTACGGGTTGGGCGGCACAATGAATGATGCGGCTGCTGGTCCTCAGGCACTATGGGGTCTGCTGCGCATGGCGCCTTTTGGCGTGGCGTTCCTGGCACTGCTGTTATTCGCGATGTTGTGGGGAATCAACAACTATTTGCAGCGGCAGCCCGCCATGTTGGGAGAAGCGCCCACCACCGAACCGCCTACCCGGTTGGAAACCGAGGCTTATCGTACTGAAATCGATCAAAATTTTTAAGGGAGTGGAAGTAGATGGAAGTTATTGTGGATCTGTTTGAGTGGTTTATTCACTTCGTTCTACATATGGACGAGGTGCTGCCTGAGATCGTCAAAAGCATTGGTATCTGGTCGTACCTGGCCCTGTTTGCGGTGATCTTCATTGAAACCGGTGTGGTAGTGATGCCCTTCCTACCCGGCGACTCGCTGCTCTTCGCTGCTGGCGCCGTTGCAGCCCACGAAACTTCCGGCCTCAATGTACTGCTCCTGCACGTAATTCTGGCGGCGGCAGCCGTGCTGGGCGATACGGCCAACTATTGGATCGGCCATTTTATTGGGCCAAAAGTATTCACAACCAACTCGCGCTGGTTGAAAAAAGAGCACCTGGAACGCACGCAGGACTTCTACGAAAAGCACGGCGGCAAAACGATCTTCCTGGCGCGCTTTGTACCCATCATCCGCACCTTTGCCCCGTTCGTCGCTGGCATCGGCAAGATGAGATACAGCTACTTCATCAGCTACAACGTAATTGGCGGAATCGTCTGGACCGGGCTGTTCCTGTGGGCCGGGTACTTCTTCGGCGGTCTGCCAATCATCAAAGAGAATTTTGAGATCGTCATCTTCGCTATTATCGGGATCTCGCTGATCCCGGCAGTCGTAGAATATTTCAAAGGTAGAAGCGCCAAGCCCGCTCCTGGAACCGGAACCGACTGAGCCGTTGGGCGGTCTCCTGACCAGCACAGCTCTTGCGCGCACGTTCCAAAAGTAATTATTGGCATGTTCTTAGTCAACAAGGCAATCAGCATATGAAGCGCGATACACTACAATCCATTTTGCGATTCATCGTCAAAGTAGTTGCGAGGGTTGAATTCTATGGAACACAGCACCTGCCGCTCGAAGGCGGGTTGGTTGTAGCCACCAACCATATGAGCCGGGTGGATACCCTGCTGCTGTTCCTCAACCCGTCCCGAAAAGACATCACCGCACTGGTCGCCGATAAGTATAAGAAATACCCCATCTTCAACTGGATTCTGAACGTGGGCGGCATCATCTGGCTGGACCGGGATAAGGCCGATTTTGGCGCCTTCCGCCTGGCTGCTGATGCGCTGAAGGGTGGCAGGGCGCTGGGCATCGCCCCTGAAGGCACGCGCAGCCAGACCGGCCAGATGCTGGAGGGTAAACCAGGCACTGCCCTGCTGGCGCTGAAAGCCAATGTTCCCATCGTGCCGGTAGCAATTGCCGGGACCGAGGTGTTCTTCCGCCGGCTGCTCACCTTGCGCCGCCCGCGGGTAAAAATCACCTTCGGACCGGCCTTTACCCTGCCCCCACTGGATCGGGATAACCGCGATGAATCGCTCCAGCAAATGACTGAAGACATTATGACCCGCATCGCTGTGCTGCTGCCGTCTCAATACTGGGGCTTCTACAAAGACCACCCGCGCCTGCAAGAAAAGCTGGCGAATAAACAGCTTTACACATGAACGAAAACCGGGCCGTTTTGGCCCGGTTTTTATACCAACATCGATTGTGTTATTTTGCGCAGGCGCAATACTCTTTTAGCCAGGCCATCAATTCCTGGGCTTTCTCGGGAGTATCCGCTTCAACCACCATGCGCAGCACAGGCTCGGTACCGGAAAAGCGCAGCAGCGCCCAGTTATCGTTCGCCAGCAACAGCTTGGTGCCATCCTGATAAGAGATGCTCTCCACCGGGTAGTCACCAAGGGCCTTAATGGGCGCTTCACGCAGCAGCCTGGGAATTGCCACCCGCATCTCAGGCGTCGCCGGGATGCCTTCTTCCAGCGCGTACAACCGCCCGGTGATCTTCCACACCGTTTCCTGGAGCTGTGAGAGGCGCATGCCGGTGCGCGCCAGCATCTCTACAATCAGCGCCGAAGCGAAGATACCATCTTTCCCCCGAATCCAGCCGCGCACGGTCAGCCCGCCGCTTTGCTCTCCGCCCAGCAGCGCGTTATGCCGGATCATGGCGGCGGCAATATGCTTGAACCCAACCGGCACCTCGTAGCTTTTTTCGCCAAAATGAGCTGCCAGCCGGTCCAGCAGGTGCGTGGTAGCCAGGTTGCGCACCACCCCGCCGCGCTCGCCGCGCACCTCGTGCATATACCAGTACACCAGCAGCAAAATATCGTTGGAAGAGATATAGCGGCCTTTTTCATCAATGATAGCGATCCGGTCAGCGTCTCCATCGGTCGCCAGACCCAGGTCATAGCCGCCGCCTTCCTGGATGGTGGTGCTGAGCAGGCGCAGCGCTTCCATATTCGGCGCGGGCGACCGCCCGCCAAACAGCGGGTTGTGACGCTCGTGAATAAACACCACCCGGCAGCGCGCTTCCGTCAGGATAATTCCAAGGGTCAACTGCCCCACGCCGTACATTGGGTCCACCATCACTTTCAGGTTGGCGGCGCGGATGGCTTCCAGATCAATAAGCTGCTCAACTGCATCGACATATTGGTTGGTAAAATCCCGGCGCTGAATGATCCCAGCTTCCAGTGCGATATCCAGATCCAACTTGATCACTTCCTTTGCGGTGATCTGGTTGGTCTCCGCCTCAATCTGGCGGGTCTCTCCATCCAGCAGCAGCGAGCCGTCCCCATGGAACACCTTGAGGCCGTTCCATTCCGGCGGGTTGTGACTGGCGGTAAAAACCAGGCCAAAAGCCGAATTCATCTGCGCAGTGGCATACGTGACCAGCGGGGTGGGCGCATCTTCCAGCAGCAGCGTCACCGGGATATTGTTCCCGGCAAATACCTCGGCAGCCGCCGCCGCGGCGTGATCGGAAAGGAAACGGCGGTCAAAGCCAATAATCACACCCTGTTTTTCTTTATTCTGACGGATAACCTCATTTGCCAAAGCCTGCGACAGGCGCCGCACATTGTGCATGGTAAAACCCTCGCCGATCACCGCCCGCCAGCCGCCGGTGCCAAAAGCCACCCGATCTTCGTCTTCAGGCCGGTGCGGGCGGAAAAGGCGCTTTTGCAGGATAAACGCCGCGTTAGCCAGATCGTCGGCTGTGTTGATGCCCTGCACCTCATCCTGATCGTAAATATGGTAGCTCTCCACGCGCAGGCCGGAGCGGATCATCTGGTGCACGCAGTCGGTCAGCCGGTAGGTTCCATCCAGCGGTGAAGGCGACAGCTTCTTCAGTGCGGCAAAAACCGCTTCTGCCCGCACTACATACGCGCCCACGTTCAGCTCGCGAATCTCCTGTACTTGCTGCGAAGCCTCCGCAGCCTCGATAATGTCGATGATCTGCCCCACGACATCACGGATAATGCGCCCATACGGGTACGGGCGATCTACAATTGCCGTCAGCAGCGTCAGGTGGGCTTTACGCAAGCGGTGGCGGTTGATCAACCCGCGAATCGAATCGGGCCTATACAGGGGAGTATCGCCATATAGGATCAGCAGATCACCTTCATATCCTTGCAGAAGCGGCGTCAACTGAAGAACTGCATGCCCAGTGCCAAGCTGCTCGCCCTGCACAATGTACTGGCAGCCTGGCCCCAGGTGCTGGCGCATCTCCTCCTGCTGGTAACCGACCACGATGTATAGATCATCCGGCGGTACAAGCTGGCGGGCGTTTTCCACAACGTAATCGATCACTTTGCGGCTGCCCAGGTCTTGCAGCAGAATGGGCTTTCCATCCGGGGAGAGGGTATCTTTGCCAGCCGCCAGGATTACCACTTTTAATTCGTGTTTTATGATAGGTTTATCGGCGCGCATGATCTGACCTCCGCTGGGGTAATACCTATAGCTATGTCAATACCCTGAAATTAATGCAAGCAAATGATTTTCACCACTCGTTGCGGTGGATTCTGTCTGCATTGAACCGGTCAACCTTCGGCAGCGGACCCGCCGGGTGGCCCACCGCCGCCAGGCATAATGGCATCACGTAGGATGGCAGGCTCAGCAGCTGGCGGAAATCTTTCACACGCTGTTCTACCGGGTGAATGCCTACCCACACTCCGCCCAGCCCGATGGCATGCGCCGCGAGGAGCAGGTTCTCCATGGCTGCTGAACAATCGATGGCCCAATTTCCGGGGCATGTTTCCAGCGTCAGGTCGCCGCACACAATCACTGCCAGCGGCGCCTGTTTGACCATTTGCGCGTAGGGGTGCACGCCTGCGATCGCGTCCAGCCGCTCCCGACCGGTAACGACGATGAAATGCCAGGGCTGCTGGTTGCATGCGGATGGCGCGTGCATGGCTGCTCGCAGCAGCGTTTCCACCTCGTCATCACCAACTGGCTCCGGAGTAAACTCGCGTACCGCGCGCCGGGTAACCAATGCTTCAACTGTTTCCATGATCCCTCCTTTATTTTGATCGCCTGTTCAGGGATATGAGTAAATCGCCTGGCCCTATTGCCTTTTGGGTAAAGCACTTATGGCAGTTTACTTAGTGGATTGTACCTTGTAAATCTTCCGATGATGGTTGTTTGACCGCTAACAATGTAAAAAACAAACGAACTTATAGGCCGCTGGCAGCCAGCGCCATGCAAACAGACGCGCGCTGCAACCCCTGGCATGCCCTGGATGGTCGGCTTCCGTTATCGATAACAATAGAATCATGCATTGTTAGAATGCGTACAATTCCAGCAATGTGACAGATTCTTCCAGAATTCCTATTGACAAGCGAGTGTTTTCCGGTACAATGAAGGTAACGTTCTCGGTAATGATACCGGAAACGATTCCCAATGCAGCAACGCCACATGAGAACAAGACCAAACCGCAAGTCTGTAACCATACACGATGTTGCAAAGGCAGCCGGGGTCTCGGTTTCTACCGTTTCGCGCGTATTAAATGATAAAGATGACGTAGCGGTCGAAACGTATGAGAAAGTGCAGCATATCATTGAAGAGATGCAATATGCTTCCAGCCTGGCGGCCAGGGGCATGCGCAGTCACCGTACCAACGTGATTGGCATGGTCGTCTCTGATGTGTTTTCCCCGTACAGCAGCGGGATTATGCGTGGTGTCAACCAGGTGATCGCATCAACAGACTATGATTTGCTGGTCTATACCAGCGGCGATGTAAAGAAAAACCGCGCGGGAAGCAAAGAGAGCCAGTTCGTCATGCTGATTAACGGCAGCATTGTAGACGGCGTCATAGTGGTAACGCCTTCCACATCGAACTTCCCTGTTCACGCGCCCCTGGTGATCATTGATCCCAATACCAGTTCACCTGAATTCCCCGGCGTGATTGCCACAAACCGTGAGGGCGCGTTGGAAGCCATGAAGTACCTGACGGGCCTGGGGCACAAACGGATTGGTCACATCACTGGCCGTCTTGAGCTGATCAGCAGCGTCCAGCGCCTGCAGGGATATAAAGATGGACTGGCGGCTGCGCGGATTCCGTTTGACGAGAACCTTGTCAAAATTGGTGATTTTCAGACGGAGACGGCGGCTGAGTGTACGCGTGCATTGCTTTCTTTGGCAGACCCGCCGACGGCCATCTTTGCGGCAAATGACATGTCGGCGATGGGTGTGTATCAGGCCGTGAAAGAATCTGGCCTGCGGATTCCGCAAGATATATCCATAGTCGGTTTTGATAACCTTTACGAATCGGCTTATCAAGACCCGCCATTGACCACGGTCGACCAATTTATCATGGAAATGGGCACCGTTGCCGCGCAAACCATGATCTCGCTGCTCAAAGGTGAGATTGTGAAGGGGAAGGAAAACATTGTTCGCATTCCAACCCAACTTATTATCCGGGAATCCTGCGGTCCTTGTGTATAATTACCTCTGATCGCCCCTTCCTGGATGATTTATCCGTAAATCGAGCAGTTTATCTGACAAGCCATTACAAATGCGGTGGATGCATCCCCGAAAGGAGGTGACGACAATAAGCTGTCCATTATCAACTGGTTGCCCTACGATTTTCGTAAATCATTCAAACAATTCTGGAGGAAGAAATGTCGAAGAATATCAATCGGCGTAAGTTTTTGCACATGTCAGCCGCTGGTGTAGCGGGCCTCGTGATCACTTCCTGCGCGCCCGCCCCAACTGCTGCTCCTGTTGCAGCGCCAACCGCCCAAGTAGTCGAAAAGCAAGTTGAAGTTACTCGTGTTGTTGAAAAAGAAGGCAAGACCGAGATCCAGGTCGTGACCGCCACGCCCGAACCGGTAAAGAAGCTGGAAGCGGAAGCCGTTCTCGGCGTTCTGCCCCGCAGCGAAACCTTCATTACAGACAGCCTCACTGGCCGCGTTGGCACCCCCAGCAACTTCATGGAGTGGCAGGGCTGGCACAACCGCGACCGCGGCACCCAGCAGTTGTGCTTTGAGCCACTGTGGTCGGTCGATTTCGCCACCGGTAAAATCATCCCCGGCCTCGCTGACGGCGACCCGGTCTACAACGCCGACTTCACCGAATGCACAATCAAACTTCGCCAGGGCGTTGCCTGGGATGACGGTGAGCCTTTCACGTCCGCTGATGTGGTCTTCACTATCGAGACCCTCAAGGGCAACGATAAACTGAGCGCCTACAGCTTTATGTCAGGGAACGTTGACACCGTCACCGCTACCGATGACTACACCGTCGTCTTCAAGCTCTTAGCCCCCAACTCTCGCTTCCACACCACCTTCCTCGATCGCTGGGGCTGCACCTGGATGATGCCCAAGCACATCTTCGAAAAGGTAGACGATATTCTCACCTTCGAGTTCAACCCGGTTGTCGGCACTGGCCCCTACAAGCTGCACAGCTTTGACCCCAATGGTTACTGGACCATCTGGCAAAAGCGCGAAGACTGGGCCAAGAGCCCGACCGGTATTCTGTTCGGTGAGCCTATTCCCAATTACATTGTGTTCCAGGTGTTCGCCAATGAAGGCGCCAAGATCCTGGCCCAGCTCACCCACAAATGCGACGTGCTCAATATGACCTCCGACGGTCTCAAGGCGCTGCTGGCGCAGTCGAAGTCCTCACGCGCTTACCAGCCCACCTACCCGTGGGTGGTCAACAATGACCCCTGCATCACCGGTATCACCTACAACACCTACCGCAAGCCGTACGACCTGGTAGACGTGCGCTGGGCGCTGACCCTGGCCATTGACATCGGCGAGTACATTGGCCTGGCGGTCGATGGCACCGGTACCATGAGCCCCGTTCATATCCCGCACCTGGGTTCTTACCCCAAGGATTATATCGAGCCCATGCAGGCCTGGTTGAAAGAACTGACCCTCGATATTGACGGCGAGAAAGTCGCCGTCTACGATCCTGAGGCTTCCAAGAAAGTTGTGGAATACGCGAAGAGCCGCGGCTATACCTTCTCCGAAGAACCCGCCGCCCTGGCGCAGGCCTTTGGTATCGGCTGGTACAAGTACGCCCCCGAAATCTCCGAGAAGCTGCTGCTCAAGAACAAATTCACCAAGAATGCCGATGGAAAATGGCTGCTGCCCGATGGCAAGCCCTGGAAGATCGTCATGGTGACTGGTTCCGACACGACCCACCCTGGCTACCGCAACAGCATGGCCGCCGTGACGGCCTGGAAGAAATTTGGCATCGACGCCGAAGTTTATTCCACCGATTCGGCATCTGACCTGCAGGCGGTTGGGGACTTCGATATTTCCTCCTCCTGGCCGGCTCAGGAGCCATGGGGCGCGGGCGCGGACCTGTACCGCGTGCTCAACTTCTATAATTCGGAATACATCAAGCCGCTCGACGAAAGAACCCAAGGACATGTGTCCCGCTGGTCAAGCCCAGAGATGGACGCGATCATCAAGGAACTCATGGAAACCGACCCGACCAATACCGAAGCGGTCATCGCCGTTGGCACCAAGGGCCTGCAGGAAGCTGTTAAACAGATGCCCGGCACCCCCACCTTCGGGTACATCGGCTTTGTTGGTTGGGATCAGACCTACTGGAGCAACTGGCCCGGTAGCGAGAATCCCTACACGCAGCCGTACACCCACTGGGGTCCGTTCAAATACATGACGCCCTTCCTGAAACCCACCGGTGTCTAGTCGTTCGTAACCCAATTTCGATCAACATGCCCGGGCGGGCGCTCGCCCGCCCGGGCGCGTTTTTTCTCATAAAGAAGAGGTAACCGCCTTGAACTTCGTAAAACGTTATCTCATACCACGCCTTATCCAGTATGTTCTGGTGATTATCCTGGGCATCACCGCCGTTTTCCTTATTCCAAGACTCACCCCCAATGATCCCGTAAACAAAGCCATCGACGCCATGCGCGCCCGCGGAGGCACGATGGACCCAGCATCCACGGACCAAATGATCAAAGCATTGACAGAAATGTATGGCCTGCAAGGGTCGTGGCTGGACCAATACTGGGCCTTTTGGGGCCGGTTTTTCCGCGGCGACTTTGGACCTTCTTTCTTCCAGTTCCCTACCAAAGTTAATACCTTGATCAGTCAAGCCCTTCCCTGGACGTTAGGTTTGCTACTTACCTCTACCGTCATTAACTGGACATTGGGCAATTTAATTGGCGGGCTGGCGGGCTATTTTTCGCGTAAGGGTTGGTCGCGCGTGCTGGATACGATTACCATGTTCGTTCGTCCCCTGCCGTATTATATTTTCGCCTTTGGCTTGCTGCTGCTGCTGGCTTATGTGGTGCGCTGGTTCCCAGTCTCTGGCGGATATGAAATTGGACGCACGGTGGCATGGAACTGGCCATTTATTAAAGATGTCATTTGGCATTCAACCTTACCTGCCCTTTCTCTGGTCATCCTGGGCGGCGCGGTCAATTTCCAGATCATGAAGCTGATGGTCCAGAATGTAAACTCCGAGAGCTTCGTTCAGTATGCCAAAATGGGTGGAGTGACAGAAGACCGTATTGTCGGAAAGTACGTTATTCGTAATGCCCTGCTCCCTCAAATCACCGGCCTGGCTCTCTCGCTCGGGCAGATTTTCAGCGGCGCGCTGATCACTGAGATCGTTTTTACCTATCCGGGTTTAGGTTCGCTACTTTACAACGCCATCGTCACCGCCGACTATAACCTGATCATGGGGATTACTGCCTTCTCGATCTTCGCCATCACCACGGCTATCCTAATCGTCGACTTGCTGTATCCTCTCTTTGACCCAAGAGTGCGGTACACATAGGAGCGGAAAACTATGAAAACACTTAGAGATCTTTTCCGCGATTACCGCTTTGTTATCAGCTTCATCGTTCTCCTGCTGCTGGTGATCATGGCACTGCTTTCGTTCGTTTGCCCGCACGATATCACCCTATGGGGCCTTTTCCCCCGCGATCTAAAACCATCCATGGAACACTGGCTGGGGACTGACGCGAACGGGCAGGATATCTTCTGGAATGCGACCTTCGCGGTGCGCAATTCGCTGATTATCTCGCTCATCGCCGGAATCATTTCGCGCGTGGTCGCCATTGTCGTCGGCATGGTCGCTGGCTATAAGGGCGGAAACATCGATCGAGTGCTGATGTTCATCGGCGACAGCCTGCTGGTCATTCCCCTCTTCCTGATCATGGTCATGCTGTCCATGATGGTGCGCGAGTTTATGAACCTGTTCGTCTTGGGGCTGCTGCTCTCGTTCTTCGGCTGGGCCTGGGACGCGCGCCTGATCCGTTCCATGATCCTGAGCCTGCGCGAGCGTGATTTTACTCAGACTTCCATCCTATCGGGGAACAGCACGCTGCGATTGGTATTGAAAGAATATATGCCCTTCACCACACCGCTAATCTTCTCGACCTTGATTAACAACATGTCCTGGGCGATTGGCCTGGAGATGACGCTGGCTATCCTTGGTCTCGTGAAAATGAGCATTCCCACCCTGGGCACCATGCTCAACTGGGCGCTCCAGTACCAGGCGATCCTGCTCCAGAAATGGAACTGGATTTTGACCCCCGTGGTGCTGTCGGTTTTCCTGTTTGTAGCGCTGTACTGGATGTCGACCAGTGTCAGCGAATATCTCGATCCGCGCACGCGCATCCAGCGGGTGGGGGCATAGGAGACAGCCATGAGCG
>CAYTHO010000100.1:0-18528 GCA_964437595.1 uncultured Anaerolineaceae bacterium | reverse complement strand
CCGCAGTGGCGAAGCCACTGCGGATACCCCAAACCCCGAAAAAACGCAAGGGACCTTGTGAAAACCGTGCGTGTAGAATCACGCCTTTTCGGCCTCCTGCAAACACAAGAGATGTAATCTATCCGGCAGGGATGATAGGCGGGAAGCGCACCATTTTGCCGGTTTCCAGATCGATCACCAGGAAGGCTTCGTCCATGAGCTTGCCGATCATTTTGATATCCGGGTAATCTTTGCGGATGCGCGGCAGGGTTTTCTGGACCAGCTTTTGCAGCGTTTGCGAGCGCGGGCAGCGGCTGGATACTTCCAGCACTTCGTAATCGTAGCCGGCCTGGGCGTACAGGCGGGCGGCTTCTTCGAGCATGCGGGTCTCGCCGGTGGATTCGAAGCGCCGGGCCAGGGCGCCAGCCAGCGCTTCGGGCGGCAGCGCCTGGCTGAACTGGTCGTATTCGTCCTGGGAGACCAGTCCGCCGCGGGAGATTTTGTTTAGGAATTGATCTTCAACGGAAGGTGTCACGGTTTCTTCCGGTAATATGCATCCTTGGCGATGATTTCCCGGGCCCGTTGAATTTCTGAGGGGAACAGGTTACTAGGAACGCGAGGGGATCCCAGGGCCTCAGCAACCATGTAACGCGCGCAGGAAAGGTAAGCGTCCTGGCAGTATTGTTTCTTGAGAAACGCGGCAACAGTTGGCATGTTCGCCAGTTGATCATTGAAAAATGGACATTTTTCGAGTTTTGGGCAATCCGCCATGAGGCACCTTGCCAGTTCGCCGGTTGTATTCACTACATACAGATTATTTGTACATACAAATTATACCGTTGCTGACGGAAAAATCCATAAGCATTTTATGGCAGTAAAAAAACCTTACCTGAATTTGTGTAGACAAGATAGAATTAACATTACCTGAAAAGACCTAACTCTTCCAAAAACCCACCAGGAATCAGGGGAAAATTAGATGCCTAACCAATCAAGAAAAGCGGAATCGTTTTTTGTTGGTCGTCAAGAGCAGATAAAGCGCTTCAATGATCGTTTTTCTAAATCGCTTAACGATTCTTACCCCTTATCGATTTTCAATATTTGGGGAATTGAAGGGGTTGGCAAGAGCACGCTGGTCAGGCATATTGTCAAAAATACCGACGCGTCCTTCCAGGTAAGCTGGGCCAGTCTTCCTGAAGAAACCGGTGAAGTCTATGTAAGTGATGTGCCATCGATGCTCCAATATGTGGCGGAAGAATTAGCTCCCCTGGATTGGAAATTCAAGGATTTTCAGCGTAGTTTTGCGGATTGGCTTGCCGGTCCCAATCGACAGATGGCCTCAAATTCGGGTCTGGACATCGCCGCCGATTTTACCAGTGCGATTGATCCCTGGTTAGGGTTGGGAGTGAAGACTGTCGGAAAAGCAGTTACAGGCCTGGCTACCCAGCGTAAAGAAATATCACGAAGACAACATTGGACCCAAGACCCGATTGGAAGCCTGACCCGGATTTTTACATCCGCCCTGGTGGAGCAGTGCCAAAAACGCAAGCTAGGAATCATCATTGATGATTATGATGATAAACGGGTCTGGCTTGAGAAATGGCTGATCCATTGGACAAATGAATTGTCGAAAAACGAGAAACTGGGCTTGACCCTGGTTCTGATAACGCACCGTTCACTGGCTGAAAGCTCTGCATGGGCATCTCATACAGGACTGTTCAGTATTCCTATATCACCCTTTACGCCACAAGAAACCCAAGTTTATTGTGATAAAAACGAAATCACTGGTAATCCTGAACTCCTAATCGAACTGCATGAAAAAACCACCGGATTACCACTTTATCTTTCAACGACTATAGGGAAACCTTTAACGGAAATCCCAAATTTCAGCGAAGAGTCGATAAAGAAATATCTGAGTCAGGTGGATGACCCTGAAATTCGATTGATGATGGTTCAGGGAGCCATACCGCGTTTCTTTGATCTGGATGTCTTGACTGCTCTATTTGGGGCAGATAAAGCCAAAAGGTTATTTTATCAATTAACCGAAATGCGGTTTGTTCGCCGCCAGAATCATAAGGATCGCGGCCCCAAATGGGTTTACCACAATGCTGTCCGCTATCAATTTCTTCGGCATTGTAAAGAAGCTTCTCAAAAAGAATGGGCCGAACTACATTGTAAACTTGGAGATTATTATGAGGCGCGGTTATTCAAAACCCACCCCGAGGCTTCTGCTCAAGGATCTGCCGATTCCACTGACTTCGCTGAAATGATTTATCACCACTGTTGTCAAAACTATCCGCTCCATTTCGTGACCGGGGTCGAAGCGATATGGCAATCTTTAGCTCGCATATGGGATATTAATCCTCCCGCGCTTATGGCTTTGAGTCAGGCTGAAAGAGATACGAATATCCCTATCCGCGACCGGTGGGGGAAGAAGATATTGGATCGCTCCGCAAACGGTGAAGTACTCACCGGGGACGATCTCGTCTCTTACGTAATGAAAAACATTCATTTATGCCAGGAGATTAGATCTATTCCTGGCATCGATAAGGCTGTAATGGCAAGTACGTGTGCGCGAGAGGGCCTTTTTTACAGCGCTCTTGCAACGGTGGCTGAAGCATTAGAAATATATACAACCATTGGGGTACCCGACGCGCGAGTTATTAAGGCTGTTGAAAGGGATGAGTTGGTTCAAAAAGCCCTTGAATTACACCAGCAGGCGATTTTCTTCGATCCGTTAAATGCCGAATACCATGCCTGGTTGGGTTCGCAATATAAAGACGTAAATGATTTCTCCAAAGCGCTTGATGAAATAAAGCAAGCCCATCAGTTAGATCCGGAAAACTGGGAATATTTCTTCCTATTAGGGGATTGCTATCGAGCCGCTGGTAATAAAGCAGATGCAATCATTTGGCTTGAAAAGGGTATGCAGTTTAATCAAAACCTGGATGCATTTTATGCGTGCCTGGGGAATGTACATGCGGATAATGGCGAACTCGACCAGGCAATCGCTTACCTGCGCCAGGCAGTTGAGAAAAAACCAGATAACTCCCTATATTATGCTCAACTGGGTAATTATTTTCGTGAAACAGGTAAATTGAGTGAAGCCGTTGAATGCTTTTCCGCGGGGATAAATTTTGTGGCGGATAATGTGGTTTCTTTATTGACGATGTATCAGATGCGTGCCATGACCTATTACGACATGAATTTGATGGATAAAGCATTATCGGATTTTGCATACATGCTTGAAGTTGCTCCAGATTACTTCCTCGTTCACCAATCTCGTGGGGCAATCTTTTATCAAATGGAGAAATATCAAGAAGCGATTGATGAATTTGATATTATCGTAAAGGCAAAAACTGCTGGCTTTATCGAATATGCTCTTCGGGGAAAAAGCCATTACATGTTAGGCAATTATCCTCTGGCCATACAAGACCTGAGCCGCGCGGTGGATCTCGATCCAAACGATGTGGAAAAATTAGTGTTGTTAGGCAAAAGCTATAAAGAAATACCCTCATACAAAAAAGCCCTTGAAATGTTTGGGCGCGTTTTAAAGATCGACCCGAAAAACCGTGAAGCGCTGCTGTACAGAGGCATAATCTACAGTATGGAGGAATTTGGCTTATACCAAAAAGCCGTTGATGATTTTACGGTCATTTTGGAGGATATGCCAAACCACGAAGAAGCGTTGTTTTACAAGTGTGATTCCAATTTTCATCTTGGAAATTGGGAACAAGTCATAGCCGATAGCTCCACAGCCATTGCTCTAGGGTCAACAAACCCATCTTTTTTCTCCATACGCGGGCCAGCGCTATTTTACACAGAACGCTACCCCGAGGCTATTCTTGACTTAACCAAAGCCATCGAACTAGACCCCCCCGGCCTTGTTTACCAATATTTACGAGCATTTTGTTACCACAAAACGGGAAACCATGTTCGGGCGATTACCGACTTTTTGAATTTGAATGACTCTCAATTTCAAAACATTCTTGTATACATATGCCGGGGAAAGAGCTACCAGGAATTAGGGATGCATGCTGAAGCCATTGCCGACTTTACCAGCGCGATTGATCAGACGGATTCGGGCAGCGTTCGAATAGATATGCACATTGCCAGGGGTCGGTCATATTCCGCTTTAGGAGAGTTAGCCCTTGCCAACATGGATTCCTTCTTTGCCGCTTCAATCTTATCGAAAGAGACAGGCATGTCTTTGAACGAAATTCTGAATCAGGTAAAAAATGGAGAAAACCGTTTACCAGATACAAACTAAATGCCTGAACAAAGGGGGAACCTGATCCATTGCCTGACCTTACGTTTGTTAGCGGGTCGGCAGAGAGCTGACGATCCAATAATCTCTTAATAAAACTACACATCAGGCACTTTTGAAGAAATACAACTCTAAGGAACTCTCCCTCTCGATGACCCACCTCCGATGCACCCACTGCGGGGCGGAATACCCCGCCAGCGCCCTCCGCTGGAACTGCGAATGCGGCGGGCTGCTCGATTTGATCTTCCAACCTTCTTTCGACCGGGCCAAAATCCAGTTGCGCCCGCCCACCTTGTGGCGCTACCGCGAGGCGCTGCCGGTGGAAGAAGACGGGCATATCGTCACCTTTGGCGAAGGCTTTACCCCGCTAAGTACATTCAAGTTGGGCGGGGTGGAGGCGCTGGTCAAGCAGGACCAGCTCTTCCCTACCGGATCGTACAAAGACAGGGGGGCGGCGGTGCTGGTGAGCCAGGCGAAGGCGCTGGGGATCCGCGAAGTGGTGGAGGATTCCTCGGGGAACGCGGGGTGCGCGATCGCGGCTTGGTGCGCGCGGGCGGGGATTGCCTGCCAGATCTTCGTGCCCGCCTCCACTTCACCGGCGAAAACGGCGCAAATTGAAATGTACGGCGCGAAGCTGATGCTGGTGCCCGGATCGCGCGAGGATACGGCGCGGGCAGTGTGGGCGGCGGCGCAGGGGCAGTATTACGCCAGCCATTCATGGAACCCATTCTTCTTCCACGGCACCAAGACCTGGGCCTTCGAGGTGTGGGAACAGTTGGGCTGGCGGGCGCCGGATACGGTGATCCTGCCGGTGGGCAACGGCACGCTGCTGCTGGGCGCGTATATCGGGTTCCGCGAGCTGCTGGAGGCGGGGGAAATTGCCCGCCTGCCGCGCATCATCGCCGTACAGGCGGAAAACGCCGCGCCGCTGGCCAGAGCGTTCCACGCGGGGCTGGAGACCGCGCTCGCCATCGAAAAGCAGGATACCCTGGCGGAAGGGATCGCCATTGGCGAGCCGGTACGCGGGGCGCAGATTCTGCGGGCAGTGCGTGAGAGCGGGGGCACGTTCCTGATGGTCAGCGAGCAGGAAATTGCGGCTTCCCTGCGGGATATATGCCGCCAGGGGGCGTACATCGAGCCGACGGCTGCCGCGACCACCGCTGCCGCCGCGCGCTACCTGCGCGACAAGCCTGACAGCGAGCAGGTGGTGACAGTTTTCACCGGGCACGGCTTGAAGAGCACGGAGAAGATGCTGAAGATGCTGGCGGAACCATAACCTCCACCATAGCTTATATGCCTGCGTTACAAACCTGTATAAAAATTGTAAAATAAATAATAGTACAGGGTGGTTTATCCGCGCGGCAGGCGCCGGAGCGCGGGAATGGAGGCAAGAAAAATGGTGGGTGGCGGCATGGCACAAATCGCGCCAGCCGGGGCGCGCTTGCGCGCGGCGCTGGCTGCGGAGAAACCCCTGCAGATCGTGGGTGTGATCAACGCCTACGCCGCGCGCCTGGCCGAGCGGGCCGGGTTCCGCGCGCTGTACCTGTCGGGTGGGGGCGTGGCGGCGGCTTCGCTGGGCGTCCCGGACCTGGGCATCACTACCCTTGAAGATGTGCTGATCGACGCCCGCCGCATTACTGATATCACCGCGCTGCCGCTGCTGGTGGACGTGGACACGGGCTTCGGCGGCGCCTTCAACATTGCCCGCACTGTGCGCTCGCTGATGCGGGCCGGCGCGGCGGCGCTGCATATCGAAGACCAGGTGCAGGCCAAGCGCTGCGGTCACCGCCCGGGGAAGGCGCTGGTCAGCAAAGCGGAAATGGTCGACCGTATCAAGGCGGCGGTGGACGCGCGCAGCGACCCGACCTTTGGCATTATGGCGCGCACCGACGCGCTGGCGGTGGAAGGCCTGGGCGCGGCGCTGGAGCGGGCCGCGGCTTACGTGGAAGCTGGCGCGGATCTGCTCTTCCCCGAGGCCGTCACCGACCCAGCCATGTATGCCCAATTCTCACGCGCAGCAGGCGTCCCGATCCTGGCCAATATGACGGAATTTGGCAAGACGCCCCTGCTCACCACCGCGGAGCTGGGCGAAGTGGGGGTGGATATGGTGCTGTACCCGCTTTCGGCCTTCCGCGCGATGAGCGCCGCCGCGCTGCGCGTGTATGAGACGATCCGCCGAGATGGCACGCAGGCGCGCGCGCTGCCCGATATGCAGACCCGCGCGGACTTATACGATGTGCTGGATTACCACGCTTACGAACGAAAGCTGGATGAATTATTTGCCAAGGAGGGTAAAGAATGAGCGAAACACCGCAAACCACAACACAAGCGGCGCCCGTGAAGAAATCGGTGGCGTTATCCGGGGTGCCCGCCGGAGAAACCGCAATCAGCGCGGTGGGGGCCAACGGGAAAGAACTGCGCTACCGCGGCTATGATATTCATGACCTGGCGGAAAACGCGACCTATGAAGAAGTGGCGCACCTGCTGATCCATGAAGTGCTGCCCAATCATTACGAGCTGTCGCGTTATAAAATCAAACTGGAAGCGATGCGCGGCCTGCCCGCCCAACTGCGCGCGGTGCTGGAAGCCATCCCAACCGCCGCGCAGCCGATGGATGTGCTGCGCACGGGGGCTTCGATGATGGGCACCCTGCTGCCCGAGCGCTTCGACCACCACATCAACGAAGCGCGCAACATCGCCGACCGGCTGCTGGCGACCTTCCCCTCCATGCTGCTGTACTGGTATCACTACGCGCGCAACGGCACGCGTATCAATGTGGAGACCGGCGAGGACTCGATTGCCGGGGATTTCCTGCACCTGCTGATGGGGCGCAAAGCGCCCGACCTGTTTATCCGGGCGCTGGACGTGTCGCTGATCCTGTATGCCGAGCACGAGTTCAACGCGTCCACCTTCACCAGCCGGGTGATCACCGGCACTGGCGCGGACCTGTACTCGGCCATCACCGGCGCCATTGGCGCGTTGAGCGGGTTCAAGCACGGCGGAGCGAACGAGGGCGCGGCGGACCTGATCCAGGATTTTCGCAACCCCGGCGAGGCCGAGGCGGGTATCCGGCGCATGCTGGAAAATAAGGAAATTATCCTGGGCTTTGGGCACCCGGTGTACACCATCAGCGATCCGCGCTCGAACATCATTAAGGAGTACGCGCGCCAGATTTGCGATGCAGAAGGCATCTCGCACCTGTTCGAGATCGCCGAGCGCATCGAGCAGGTGATGTGGGACGAGCGCCGCCTGTTCCCCAACCTCGACTTTTACAGCGCGGTAGCTTACCGGGCGATGGGCATTCCCACGCGCATGTTCACGCCGCTGTTCGTGATGGCGCGCACCGCCGGGTGGGCGGCGCATATCCTGGAGCAGCGCGTGAGCGGCAAGATCATTCGCCCTGGCGCGGTGTACAGCGGGCCCGGGCCGCAGGAGTACATTCCGCTCAACAACCGGTTGTAAATAGTATGAACGCTAACGAGAACCTTCGCCCGCCGCCCGATCCGCTGCTGGTCGAGATTGCCGAGTATGCAGTCAAAACCGATATTGGCAGCGAAGAGGCCTACGCCACGGCTCGGCTGTGCCTGATGGACGCGCTCGGCTGCGCGATCGCGGCGCTGGCCTACCCCGCCTGTACGAAGCTGCTCGGGCCGGTGGTTCCCGGCACGGTGGTGCCTGACGGCGCGCGGGTGCCGGGGACGAGTTACCAGCTCGACCCGGTGCAGGCGGCCTTCAACCTGGGCGCGATGATCCGCTGGCTGGACTATAACGATACCTGGCTGGCGGCGGAGTGGGGGCATCCATCCGATAACCTGGGCAGCATCCTGATGGTGGCAGACTGGCTTTCGCGCCAGGCGCTTGAACAGGACCGCGCGCCGCTGCGCGTGCGCGATGTGCTGACCGCGCTGATCCAGGCTTATGAGATTCAGGGCGTGCTGGCGCTGGAAAACAGCTTCAACCGGGTGGGGCTGGACCACGTGCTGCTGGTGAAGATCGCCAGCACAGCGGTGGTCACGCGCATGCTGGGCGGCAGTGTGCAGGAGATCACCAACGCCGTCTCGAATGCGTGGATCGACGGGCAGGCGCTGCGCACCTACCGCCACGCGCCGAACACCGGCTCGCGCAAATCCTGGGCGGCGGGGGATGCCGCCAGCCGCGCCGTGCGCCTGGCGCTGATGGCGCGCCAGGGCGAGATGGGCTACCCCTCCGCGCTGACCGCCAAAACCTGGGGCTTCCAGGACGCGCTGCTCCGCGGTCAGCCGCTGCGCCTGGCGCAGCCGTTTGGCTCGTACGTGATGGAAAATATTCTCTTCAAGGTCTCCTTCCCGGCGGAATTCCACGCCCAGACCGCGGTGGAGGCAGCTATCCAGCTTCACCCGCTGGTGAAAGAGCGGTTGGATGAAGTTGAAAGGGTGGTGATCACCACCCAGGAATCGGCCAAACGCATTATCGATAAAAGCGGGCCGCTCTATAACCCCGCTGACCGCGACCACTGCATCCAGTACATGACGGCGGTTGGCCTGATCTTTGGCGATCTGACCGCCGAGCATTACGAGGATGCCGCCGCCGCTGACCCGCGCATCGACGTGCTGCGGGCCAAGATGATGTGCGTGGAAGATGCGCGCTACAGCCGCGATTACCTGGACCCGCAAAAGCGCTCGATTGCAAACGCCGTGCAGGTGTTCTTCAAAGATGGGATGCAGACGGAGAAGGTGGAGGTGGAATACCCCATCGGTCACCGCAGGAGGCGGATGGAGGCGCTTCCGCTGCTGAGAGAAAAGTTCAAGGAAAACCTGAGCGGGCGGTTCTCGATGGAACAAATCGAGGGGATTATAGAGATGTTCCAGGATCAAGAGAGGCTGGATGCGATGCCCGCGCCGGAGCTGGTCGACCGGTTTGTGTGATTGGTACGGGTGGGGCGCATATCGCACCGAGGCGCAGCCCTCGTGCTAGAAAAATCAAGCCTGCATAAACCAGGTTTGATTTTATGCTAAACTAAATTACCGTTTCCAGAAACTTTGCTCAAGGATTCTCTTATGCCGCCAAAATCCCGCGTTGCTGTTCTTTTTACTTCGCCTGAAACCGTGCTGACGGATTATCCGCGCCTGTTTGAAATGGCGGGTGGGGCGGATGCCCTCCAGCCGGGCGTGACCACGATCCTGAAGGATAATATCACCTGGCACTTTCCCATGCCGGGGGCCAATACCACCCCCTGGCAGTTAGAAGGTACTGCCCTTGCCCTGCGCGGTTGCGGGTATGATGACCTGGTGTGCGTGCAGAACCAGACGGTGGTGACCAATGCCTTCAAAGGCGAGGACTTGAACGGCTACGTGCCGATCTTCCGCGGGCATAATATTGGCGTGAAATATAACTTCCGCAAGGAGGATATGACCTGGATTCCCATTCGCCCCAAGGCGCGCATGCTGGCGCTGGATCACATCTACCCCGAGGGCATCCGCATCCCCGATTACTTCTTCGGCAAGAATATCGTCCACCTGCCCACGGTGAAGACGCACATGTACACCACCACCACCGGGGCGATGAAAAATGCCTTCGGCGGGTTGTTGAGCAAATACCGCCACTATACCCATTCGTGGATCCACGAGACGCTGGTGGACCTGCTGGCGATCCAGAAGGAAATCCACCCGGGTATCTTCGCGGTGATGGACGGCACCACGGCGGGAACCGGGGCTGGCCCGCGCATGATCCGCCCGGTGGAGAAAAACGTCATCCTGGCATCGGCGGACCAGGTGGCGATTGACGCGGTGGCGGCAAAGCTGATGGGCTTCGATCCGCTGGGGATCAAGTACATCCGCCTGGCGCACGACCAGGGGTTGGGCTGCGGCGACCCGCGCGAGATCGAGCTGGTGGGCGATGATGTCGCTAACCAGAACTGGGGCTTCAAGGTGGGCTATAACTCGCACAGCTTTCTGGCCTGGCTGGCATGGTATGGCCCGACCCGCTTCCTGCAAAAACTGGTGCTGCGCACGCCACTGGTTGTGATCCCCACGCTGATCGGCGAAATCGAGCAGGATTATATGTACTGGCCGTTGAAGTATAAAGCGATTGCTAAAACCTGGCGCGAGACTACCCGCTGGGGCGCGCTATTCCAGCGTTACCAGAAAGAGGGCTGCCTGGCGGCAGAAACTCCGGCTTGATCCGGCTGCGCGAGGTAGTCTATAATCATAGGGATGCGCCTGCCGGGTAAGTCCAGGGCGATTGAGCGCGGCCTGGAAGCGCTTATCGGCCCGCTGCAGGCGCCTGGCAACGCCACGATACGGATCGTGCGCAGGATCTGACGATTTGCATTTGGAGGTTTCGCACCTATGGCAAGACAACCCGAACCGCCCAATTATGATGAGGATAAAATCCCCCCATACGTACTGCCCGATCCACTGCGCTTTTTGAACGGCGCGCGGGTGACCCATTCCGCGGATTGGCCGGAGCGCCGCGCGGAAATCCTGCGCCTGTTCTCCGAGCAAATGTACGGCAAAGCTCCGGCGAAGCCGCCCGCGCAGCGTTTTGAGGTCATCGCGGAAGATCGTTCCGCGCTGGGCGGGCTGGCCACGCGCCGGGAAGTGACTATTCATTTCACCGATGCAGCGCATGGCCCCAAAATGGATCTGCTGCTGTACCTGCCCAATCCCGTGCTGGCGCCAGATTCGGCGCCCAGGTCGCTGCCGTGCTTCTTTGGGATGAACTTCATGGGCAACCACACCATCCACACCGACCCGGGCATTCGCCTGCCCTCCGGGTGGGTGCCCGCTTTTGGCGGCGGGGACGATGATGCCGCGCACAAGGCGAAGGAAAGCGACCGAGGCGCGGGCGCCAGCCGCTGGCCCGTTGAGCGCATCCTGGAACGAGGCTACGCCCTGGCTACGGCCTATTACGGCGACCTGGACCCGGATTTTGACGATGGCTTTCAGAACGGGGTCCACCCGCTGTTTTACCGGCCCGGGCAGGCGCGCCCCGCGCCGGATGAATGGGGTTCTATTGGCGCGTGGGCCTGGGGATACAGCCGGGCGATGGATTACCTGGAGACGGACCCCGAGATCAACCCGCGCCGGGTAGCGCTGCACGGGCATTCCCGCCTGGGTAAGGCGGCGCTGTGGGCCGGGGCGCAGGATACCCGCTTTGGGCTGGTGATCTCCAACGATTCCGGCTGCGGTGGGGCGTCGCTGTCACGCCATAAGCTAGGCGAGACGGTGGCGCTGATCAACACGAACTTCCCGCACTGGTTCTGCGAGAACTTCAAGCAGTACAATGACCGCGAGCAGGATCTGCCCTTCGACCAGCACATGCTGGTGGCGCTGGTGGCGCCCCGCCCGGTCTATATCGCCAGCGCCATCGAGGACCGCTGGTGCGACCCGCAGGGAGAGTTCCTCTCCGCGCTGGGCGCCGACCCGGTCTACCGCCTGCTGGGCGCGGAAGGGCTGGCTGCCGCGGAGATGCCGCCGCTGGAAGAGCCGGTAATGAGCACCATCGGTTACCACATCCGCCGCGGCGGGCATGATGTGACCCCCTACGATTGGGAGCGGTATATGGATTTCGCCGACCGCTGGATGCGTTAAATGCTGGCCCTTGCTGGCAGCGGCGAATATTTACCTGAGATGGAACCGGTCGACCGCGAATTGATCCGCCGTTTGCCGGAAGCGCCGCGCGTGGTGTGCCTGCCAACCGGCGCGGGAACGGAAGGCCCCGGGCGCATTGCGTATTGGTCCCGGTTGGGTGTTGAGCACTTCACCCGCCTGGGCGCGCCGGTGGAAGCACTGCCGGTGATCGACCGCGCCAGCGCTGACGACCCCGAACTGGCGAAAAAAATCTCCCGCGCCAATTTTATCTACTTCTCCGGCGGCAAGCCGCCCTATCTGTACGATACCCTCGCCGGGAGCCAGGCCTGGCTGGCGATCCGGGCCGTTCTGGAAAGGGGCGGGCTGCTGGCTGGCTGCTCCGCCGGGGCGATGATTATGGGCGATCAGTTCTATGGGTTTCCAGGGTTGAAAAAAGGGTTTAATTTCCTGCCCGGCGCCACCATCGTGCCGCACTTCGACGAGATTTCGTCTGCCTTCCTGAACCCCATCCGGCTGCTGGCGGGAAACAAATTGACCCTGCTGGGGATCGAGCGCAATACGGTTCTGTTTCAGGATAACGGGCATTACGAGGTGCTGGGGTCCGGCGGCGTCACTGTCTGGAATCGGGCCGTGAAAACGCGCTATACCCAGGGGCCAATGCCCGGCTGGTAGAAATGATCCCCTATAAACGTTGAATCATTTTGCTGGACGGTGCTGATATAATCGCTCAATGTTTTTGAAAAGCGAAATTCGTCGAACCGCTGAAGAGACATCCTCACCCGCAAAGTCAAATGGCCGGGCAGCCCGGTTGGGCATCTGGCAGCACCTTTCCGCGTTGTTCTCCAGCGAGGTTGAGATCACGGAAGTACGCCTTGCCATCCGCGGCCTTCCGGCAGCGCTTGCCGGGCTGCGCCTGGTGCAGTTGAGTGATATTCACATGGGCAGTTGGATGACGCTCGAACGCCTCAACCACGCGGTGGGGCTGGCGCTTTCACTGCGCCCGGATGCTTACCTGCTCACCGGCGATTACCTTCCCGGCAAAGACTGGTTCCCCGAGCGCGAGGCGCAGCTTGCGGACCTTTCGGCGGGGCTGGCCCCGCTCGCAGCGGCGGCCCCAGCTTTCGCCGTGCTCGGCAACCACGATCACCGCACCAGCCCGAGCGCTATCCGCGAGACCCTGGCGAATATTGGGATAACCGACCTGACCAACGGTGTGTATCCGCTGGGAAAAGACGGTGCGGCGCTCTACCTGGCCGGCGTGGATGATATCAATGTGGGTTACCCCGATCTTGACCAGGTGCTGCGCCTGCTCCCCGCGGATGGCCCAGCCATCCTGCTGACGCACGAGCCGGATTTTGCCGATATTATCGCGTCCACGGGCCGCTTTGCCCTGCATCTCTCCGGGCACACTCACGGCGGGCAGGTGGTGCTGCCGTGGGTTGGCGCGCTCCTGCTGCCTAAGAACGGGCGCAAATACCCGTCGGGCCTGTATAAAGTAGGCGAGATGTACCAGTACACCAACCGCGGAATCGGCACAGGCCGGCTTTATACTCGCTTTAACTGCCGCCCGGAGATCACCCAGTTTGTGCTGGAACCGGCGGGTGCGTAAACCCTGGATATTTGCGGCTGCGCGTTTCGCTGCGCCCCAAGCGGATAAGGTTGAAAATATCGTTTGAACAGCGCACTGCTTCAAGTACGAAACAGCGCGGCAGCCCGGCAGCTTTCCACGGGGTACTGGCCCACCGCCGTCTCATCCGATAAGACAACCCCACTGTAGCCTCTCAACAGCGCGTCGTGCAGATAGCACACCTCGGAGCGGGTGGGGGTGGGGTGGCTGGTCATGTGTTCCAGCACCTGCCCGGCGAGCATGGCGGGCACGCCGAACAGGCCAGCCCGCGTTGAAAATTGATGTACTGCCGCGGCCATATCTACCAGGCCCAGCTCAGCGCCCAGGTCGCCGCGGCACAGCCACAGCTCGCTGGCATGGGCGGCAATCTGGCGCGCTTCGTCCACGGCCTGGCGCCGTTCCAGTTTGGCGATCAGGTAAGCGGGGCCGCCGGGCAGGGCCTGGACCCAGGCGTGGTAGCCGGCCATCTCTGCCGCGTCTTTGACGTATGAGATCGCGTAGCGAATGCCCGGAAAACCGCGGGTTTGCTCGAGGATGGCGCGGTCCTTTCCACTCAAGGCTTCGCTGCGGAACGCGGACGAGGCCAGGGTGATGCCCTTGCTGGCTGAGATGACCCCGCCGCGGATCACCCGGGCGGACACCGTTTCGCCGGATATGGTTTCCAACTTCAGCAGGATTTTGGCATCGTTCAGGATAATTTTGCCATCCGATTTCGCGGCAGCGCGGAAAAAGTCGGCGTGCGGCACGGGCAGTACGGCTGGCTGCGCGCTTGCACCAGCCAGCACCAGGTTGATGCGCTGTCCTTCGTGCAGTTCTACATCCCTGAACTGACCCAGCCGCCACTTGCTGCCCTGCAAATCCAGGGCCAGTGGGGGCGGCGCTTCCAGCGCGGTAAAGAATGCCTCCAGCCGGTCCAGCCAGCCGCGCAGCGCTTCGAGGGTGAGGTGCGAGGTGTTCAGCCGGAAAGCGGTGGCGCCTGCTTCCAGCATGGCGCTCCAGGTTTCGGGTTCCGCGCTGCTGGGGCCCAGGGTGGCGATGATGTCATACGGCATGGGACGCGCTTCTGGCGGCAAGCTGGCACTCCATTACCGTCACGGCCTGGCCGTACAGCAGCACGCGTTCTCCGGCCTGCCGGACGCGCAGCACACCGCCGCGCGCGGAGGCCTGGTAGGCATTCATTTCCTCTTTCTTCAACCGCTCGGTCCAGTAGGGGGTCAGGATGCAGTGGGCCGATCCGGTCACCGGGTCTTCGTTAATGCCTACGGATGGGGCAAAAAAGCGCGAGACGAAGTCGAAGTAGACGGTTGCCGAGCGCGCGGTGACTACCACACTGCGCAGTGGCATGCGGCTCAGCGCGGAAAAGTCGGGCTGAAGCGCGCGGACGGTTTCTTCGCTGCCCACCTCCACCAGGTAATTCTGTTCGCTCTTCGCCACTTCCACGGCCTGCTCGATGCCCAACGCCGCCAGCAGCCCTTCGGGTGGCTCCTCCGGTTGGGTAGTGCGGGCCGGGAAGTTCATCTCGATCCACTGCCCGCGGCGCTCGGCGGTCAATTCGCCGGAGAGGGTCTGGAAGCGCGCGGCCTGTTCCGCACGCAGCACGCCGGTTTCCCATAAGATGTGCGCGCTGGCGAGCGTGGCATGCCCGCACAGGCGCACTTCCTTGAGCGGGGTGAACCAGCGCAGGTGAAAGCCATTTTCGACCGGCACCAAAAAGGCCGTTTCGGAAAGGTTCATCTCGCGCGCGATGGCCTGCATCCAGGCTTCTGGAGCGGCCTTGGGCAGCAGGCACACCCCGGCGGGATTGCCCGCAAATGGTTTGGCGGTGAATGAGTCGACCTGGTAGATGATTTGAGTCATGGTCAAATTCCTTCAAAGTGAAAATTCTTACCCCTGGCTGGCAGGGCAATTGAATTATATGCCTTTTGTGGCGTGAAACGCGGTTCGCTTTGCGCTGGATTCGGATACAATCGTGTAAACCAACCCTTCTGGATGTCTCCTATGCCCCTCGTCAAAAAACACCTTTATCCTGCCCCGGCCCTGCACGCTTACATGACCCGCGTGCTGGTGCAGGCGGGCGTTTTGGCTGAAGATGCCGGCCTCTCGGCTGATGTGCTGCTGGCGGCTGATATGCGCGGCGTGTCCTCGCACGGCATCATCCGCCTGTTCCCCTATTACAGCAAGCGACTGCGCGATGGTCTGGTCAATCCGCGGCCCGAACTGACCGTGGTCCGTGAAACGGCGGCGGCCCTGGCCCTGGACGGCGATAACGGCCTGGGCCACCCGACCTCGGTGCGCGCCATGCAGCGCTGTATTAAGCGGGCCGGGCAATCCGGCGCGGCAGTGGTGACCGTGCGCAACAGCAACCATTACGGCATCGCCGGGTATTATGCCATGCAGGCCCTGCCGCACGATATGATCGGCCTGAGTTTCACCAATGCCGCTTCGCTGGTGGCGCCCACCTACGGGCGTACGGCGATTCTCGGCACCAACCCCATCGCCGTGGCAGCGCCCGCCGGGGCCGAGCGGCCCTACGTGCTGGATATGGCCACCAGCATCGTGCCGATTGGCAAGATCACCGTGTACCAGAAGGCCGGGCTGCAAATCCCCTCTGGCTGGGGCATCGACGGCGAGGGGCAGGTGACCACCGACCCAGAGAAGGTGTTCCACGGCGGCGCGCTGCTGCCCCTGGGCGGCACGGACGAGATGCGCGGGTATAAAGGCTACGGCCTGGCGCTGATGGTCGAGATTCTGGCCGGTTTGCTGGCCGGGGCGGACTTTGGCACCTCCGTTGACCACGAGCCCCATACAAAGGTCTCCCACATCGGCCACTGCTTCGCCGCCATCCGCGTGGATGCCTTCCGCCCGCTGGAGGACTTCAAGCGCGACATGGACGCGCTGATTCGCCAGTTAAAAGAGGCCCCGAAAGCCGCCGGGCAGGAACGTATTTATATCCCCGGCGAGAAAGAATATGAAAAGACCGAGCGCAGCCTGCGCGAAGGCGTCCCCATCCTGGCTGAGGTGGTTCGCAGCCTGGTGAAAGACGGCGAAGAAGCAGGCTTGCCGTTCGACCTGGAACCGGTGGGCACGCTGGAAGAGGTGGAGGTTTAGCCGCCCAGCAGGTTCCGCAGCCCGGCTTCTTTGGCAATTTCAATGGCCTGGTGGTGTTCTTCCAGGGTGATGGGCCGGTTGAGGCTGGCGAACAGGCGCGCGTTCAGCGCCGGGCGGTACTGGTCCATGATATTCACGTAGGTCTTGGCCGATATTTCTTTCGCCAAAAACTGCATGATCTCTCTGGTTCCGGCCAGGCCGTTAGGCAGAACCAGATGGCGCACCAGCAGCCCGCGCCGGGCCAGGCCGTCCATGCCAATTTGCAGGTTGCCGACCTGCCGGTACATCTCGCGCACCGCTTCCTGGTTGATTTTGGGGTAGTTGATCACCTTTGAGTAGCGCCGGGCGACCTGCGGATTGCTGTATTTCATATCGGGCATGTAGATATCCACCACCCCGTCCAGCAGCTTCAGCGATTCGACCGTGTCGTACCCGCCGGTGTTGTACACCAGCGGAATGCGCAGCCCGGCGAAGGCCGCCATCAGCACCGCTGAGAGGATCTGCGGGATCACGTGGCTGGGGGTCACCAGGTTGATGTTATGGCAGCCATATTTTTGCAGTTCCAGGAACACCGCTGCCAGGTCCTGCGGCTCCATTTCTTCCCCAGAGTGCATCTGGCTGATATCGTAATTCTGGCAGTACTGGCAGCGCAGGCTGCACCCGGCAAAAAACACCGTGCCCGACCCGCGCCAGCCGCGCAGCGGAGCTTCCTCGCCCATGTGCGGGCCGTAGCTGCTCACGCGGGCCAGCTCGCCGGTGCGGCAGCTTCCCAGCTTGCCCGCCCGCCGGTTGACGCGGCACTTGACCGCGCACAGCTCACAGTTTTCCAGGCGCTTGTAGGCTTCGTCGACGCGTCTTTGTAGCTCGCCGCTTTCCAGTAAGCGCGCGTAGGCTGGTCGAAAGGAACCTGTACCGTTGACTGCGTTCATCTGTCCGAAATTATCCTGCATTTCCCACAATTTGCAAAGGATGGATGTAACCGAGCAAAGCGCCATCCGTATCATATATTGTGCGTGTGGCGCATTATCGTAACGATACTGCGCGAGCGGCCCCACTTTCAGCAAATGACACATTAAGAATAACGAATGTATATAATAAATTTAACAGTGAAGGAGGTGCAAAATGGAACATCAACAGGGGACGTTCCGCGCAGCCAGGGGACTCAATTTGTTCTACCAGTGCTGGCGGCCCGGGGGCGCTCCGGCTGCGGCGCTGGCATTTCTGCACGGCGTGGGCGATCACAGCGGGCGCATCGATCGACTGGCGCTGCCGCTGGCTGACCGCGGTATTGCCGTGTATGCCTTTGACCAGCGCGGGTTCGGTCGCTCGCCCGGGCGCAAGGGCCACATCGATGGCTGGTCCGATTACCGTGAAGATACACGCGCCTTTCTGGGCCTGGTGCAGGAGCAGCTTCCCGGCGCGCCGCGCTTCTTGATGGGCTACAGCCTGGGCGCGGCGGTGGCCCTGGATTATATTCTCCACAGCCCCGAAGGCCTGAACGGCGCCATTTTCAGCGGCGCGCCCATCGAGCCAGCCGGCGTTGCCAATCCTTTCCAGATTGCCCTGGCGCGCGTCATGTCGCGCGTGTGGCCTACCTTTGCCATCCAGATGACCAACGATATCCAGGGCGTCACCCGCGATGCAGCGGTGATCGCGGCTTTAGAGCAGGACTCCCTGCACCACAGTTGGGTCACTGCCCGCTGGGGGGCGGAGTCACTGAAGACAATGGAATGGGTGCGGGCCCGCGCCGGTGAAATCCGCCTGCCGGTGCTCTTCCTGCACGGCGGTGATGACCCATTCAACCTGGCGCAAGGGACACAGCAGTATTTTGACCAGGTGACCTACCCGGATAAGGAACTAAAGATTTACCCGGGCAGCCGGCATGAAATTCATAATGATTTGGACCATGCAAAGGTGGCAGGGGATATCGAAGATTGGATAAAAAGTCGTTGTTGATGGATTGGCGGTGCGCAGCACCG
>CAYTHO010000099.1:0-18777 GCA_964437595.1 uncultured Anaerolineaceae bacterium | reverse complement strand
GCCCAGGTGATTACCGGGGTGGCCTGGTTCACAATATGCTCTGCTAAGCCCACCGAGGGCAGATAGTTGCGGTTGCCGGTGTAGATGGCAAAGATATAGTGCGTCCCGGCGCTCAGCGCGCTGGTAGCGCAGGAGGCTTCCCCGGCTGTCAGGCGCAGGTCCACGCACCCGTCGATCAGATCCAGCCCATCCAGGAAGGTGACATAGCCCCCCGGCGTGCCGCGGTCCGATGTGACCTCGGCGGATAGGGTGACGCTGTCGCCGTAAATGGATGGGTTGGGCAGGGTTGTGACCGAGGTGCTGGTAAACACCAGTTCCACCGCCTGCAGGGCGCCCGCCGAATAGCTGGGCTGGCTGGAGCCGTCGCCCACATAGGTTGCCCGGATCAGGTACGCGCCGGCTTCCAGCGTGGAGATGCTCTCGCTAGTGTACACCCCATCCGTCATGCTTACCGGGCTGCCAAAGTTGGCGCCGTTGATCATAAACTGCACGGTGCCGCCGGGCGCGGGCTGTGCCCCCGCCAGCCTGGCCGAGAAGGTAATCGCATCCCCATAGGTAGATGGGTTTGCGTTCAGCGATAAGATTGGGAACACCGAGGGCGTCCACCCGCCGGACACTTCTGGCTCGCGCTTGATCCCGCCGCTGGTGCCGTCGCCCAACTGCCCATATGTGTTATCGCCCCAACAGCTCATCCCGCCGCCAGTCAGCGCGCAGGCGTGCTGGTAGCTGGTCGAAATTTCGGTGACGCCGCCGGTCAGGCCCAGCACATCTACTGGCGTAAGCCGCTCGATGCTGGTATTGTCGCCAATTTGCCCGTAGGCGTTATCGCCCCAGCACTTCACCCCGCCGCTGGTGGTCAGCGCGCAGGTATGGTTGTGGGCAGGCGCCAGCGCGCCCGTCCCGGCTGCCGTAATTTGCGCCACCGGGGTATCCAGGCCGCGCACGTTCACCGGCACCAGGCTGTTGGTAGTCGTTCCATTGCCCAACTGCCCGTCGCCGTTGTAGCCCCAGCACTTTACCCCACCGCCGCTGGTCAGCGCGCAGGTATGGTCCCCGCCCGCCGACACAGCCAGCATTCCCTGTGTCAGTCCGGGCACATGAGAAGGGGTCAGGCTGTCGGTGGTGGAATTGTTGCCCAACTGCCCGTACTGGTTGTCGCCCCAGCAGGCAATCCCCCCGCCGCTGTCTGGATTGTAGTTCAGCACGACGCAGGTATGCCGGTACCCGGCGGAAACCGACGCCACGCCGCTGCCCAGGCCGGTCACCAGCCCGGGAACCGCCCGGTTGCCGGTGCTGCCGTTGCCCAACTGCCCCTGATCATTCATGCCCCAGCAGTACACGCCGGAGGCGATCAGCGCGCAGGTATGGTTGCCGCCCGCCGCCACCGCTTTCACGCCGCTCGACAGGCCGCTCACCGCCACCGGCACGCCGCTGTTGGCGTATGCGCCGTTGCCCAACTGGCCTTCCGTACCGCGTCCCCAGCACATCACCCCGCCCGTTTCCGAACCGGGGCTGGAGGGGATCAGCGCGCAGGTATGGTTGCGCCCGCTCGAAATCTGGCTGACCGCCCCGCTCAGGCCGGTCACATCCACCGGAACCAGGCTGCTGCTGAACGCGCTGTCGTTGCCCAACTGTCCAAAGGTATCATCTCCCAGGCAGGTCACCCCGCCCGCAGCCGTCAGGCTGCAGGTGTGGTTCGCCCCCGTGGAGATGCTGATCACGCTGCCCGTTCCTGCCTGTACATTGACCGGCGCCAGGCTCATGCTGGTGCTGTTATTGCCAAGCTGGCCGCTGGCATTGTTGCCAAAGCAGCTCAGCTCGCCGCCGGTGTTGATCGCGCAGGTGTGGGCGCTGCCCGCCGACACCGTGTATGCCCCGCTGTCGAACCCTACCACGCTCACCGGCAGGCTGCTCCCGGTTGTGGATCCGCTACCTAACTGCCCATCGGCATTGCGGCCCCAGCACAGCAGTTCTTCACTGGCCGTCACCGCACAGGTGTGCGCCAGCCCCGCGTCAATCGACCCCAGGGGCAGGTCCGCGCTTTCCAGGGTCACCGCCGCTGGCGCCAGGCTGCCAATGGTCGATCCATTGCCCAACTGCCCGTCGGTGTTGCGGCCCCAGCAGTATCCCGCGCCCTCCGTGGTAATGGCGCAGGTGTGGTATCCGCCCAGGCTGATCGCGCTGGCCGCGGCGGGCAGGCCGGTGACCTCCAGCGGCGTGCTGCTGGAGGCGGGCGTTGAACTGCCCACCCCCAACTGTCCGTCCGCGTTAGAACCCCAGCAGTACACTCCGCCGGAAGTGTTCGCGCAGGTGTGCTGGCTGCCCGCGTCCACCGCCATCACCAGGTCGTCCAGCCCGGTGACCGCGGTGGGTGCGTATTGGTTGGTCGTTGTGCCATCGCCCAGCTGGCCGCTGTCGTTCAGGCCCCAGCAGGCCAGGTCGCCGGTGTCGACCAGCGCGCAGGTGTGGTTGGCCCCCGCCGTCGCCGCTGTCGGCGCGCTGGACAGGTTCGCCACGTCCAGCGGCGTGCTGCTGGCGCTGAGCGTGGGCTGATCCACCCCCAACTGGCCGTACTGGTTATCGCCCCAGCACTTTAGCACGCCGGAGTTGGTCAGCGCGCAGGTGTGGTTGGCCCCCGCCGTAATCCAGCTCACCCCGCTGGTCAGCCCCGTGACGTTCACCGGAACCAGGCTGTCGGTGGTGGTGCCGTCGCCTAACTGGCCGTAGGTGTTATCGCCCCAGCACTGCACCCCGCCGCTGGTGGTCAGCGCGCAGGTGTGGCTGGTGCCCGCCGCCACCTGGGTGGCATAGAACCCCGTGGACGTGTTCACGCTCAGTGGCGTCACCGGCGCGTTCTGGTTGACGATGATGGTCACGCTCTTTGAAACCGTGCGGTACAGGATGGCATCGTTAGGGGTGAAGACCGCCGTCAGGGTGTGCGGCCCCAGGCCCAGCACCGTGCCCGCGCCGGGTGTGTAGGCAAGGCTGCCCGGCACGCTCGCGCTCGCGTTGAGCTGCGTGCCGCTCAGCGCCGTGCCCTGGTTGATATCCGCCGGGTCGTTCCAGGTGATCACCGGGGTAAGGTGGTTGACCGTCAGTGTGCCGGAAGCATAAGCAATGCCATCGTAGCTGGCGTCGACTGCCGCGCCCGAGCAGGTGATGGCGTAGGTGCCCGGCAGGCTGTGCGCGCCGCTCACGCCGCAGGTGGGCGGGGTGACCAGGGCTGCGCCGCTGGGCGTTTTCGTATAGGTGAACACCGGGTCGGGCGACCCATAATTAATGGTCTGGTTATTCGCCCGGATCGTCACCAGCCGCGCCTCATACGCGCCAGAGTCGCACTGCGCGCCCTGCGGGCGGGCAATGCCGCGCTGGTCGGTGGGCGGGCAGTTGGCTGAGACGATACCCAGCGCCGCCGAGCCGGGCAGCAGCGGGATGGTGAAGGTCGCGCCGCCGTGGTTTCCAAACGTGCCGAGGTTGGCGCTGCCGCTGGAAATGCAGTTACAGCGCCCCGCGTCCCCGCTGCCGCTCAGCAGGTTGCCGCCCCCGTTGGTGACGTAGTTACTGCCGGTGCAGTGGTCGCCGGTGATCGCGTTCGACAGGATCGAATTGCGCAGGGTCAGCGTGCCGCTGGCGTTCACCAGGGTGCCCTGGTCGGCTGGCATGCTGTTTTGGTCGAAGGTGCTGTTGGTGATGGTGGTGGCGCTGTTGTTAATAATGATGCCAGACGCCGTGCTTGTGTTGCCGAAGAAGGTGCTGTTGGTGATCTGAGCTGTGCTGTCGTTGCGAACGATGCCCGAACTGGTGGCGGAATTATTATAAAAAGTGCTGCCCGTGACCGTCAGGGTGTCGTAATTCAGCACAATGCCCGAGCTGGTGGCGCTGTTATTGGCAAAGGTGCTGTTGGTGATCGATGCCGTATCATCATTATAAATAACGCCCGAACTGGAGGCGACGTTGCCGGAAAACGTGCTGTTCGTAACCGTCAGCCCGCCCGAGCCGCTGCCATTGTAGATCGCCGCGCCCACCGTCCCCGAGTTGTTGGAGAAATTGCTGTTCGTTACCGTCAGGGCGCCGTAATTCTTGATGCCCCCGCCGTAATTGGCATTGTTATCCTCGAAAGTGCAGTTCTCGACCGCCAGCGTGCCAAAGTTATACACCCCGCCGCCTTCGCCGCTTTCCCCTTTGGTCAGCAGCAGGTTCCGCAGGGTCACGTTCGCGCCGGAATCCACATAGAACAGGCCCACCTCTCCGGCGCCGTCGCCGTTGGTGTCGCCGCTCAAGGTGACCGCGTGCCCGCTGCCATCGATCGTCAGGCTCTTGTCGATGCTCAGGTCGCTGCCCAGCGCGATGGTGGTATCTCCCGCGAAGGTGATCGTCCCGCCCGCGCACAGGTCCGCGATCGCCTGGCGCAGCGAGCCCGCCCCGCTGTCGTTCCCGTTAATCACGGTGATGGACGCGGCGCACTGCAGCAGGGGAGAGGGCGGTTCAGTGAATGTGTCACTGCGCGGGCCGGAGTCCGCGTTGGCTATCCCGGCGGGCTGCCACAGCAGCAGCGCGGCGAGCAACGGCACAATCCAAAAATGGCGATGGAACGCATGGAATTTCATAATCCCCCTCCCCATGGCAGCACCGGGTGCGGTTGGCGCGCAGCAGCGCTTGCAGGAATCGAACAATACCTGAGGTCAGTATAAATGATTTTAGAATAATACTATTATATACTAACATAAAACCAGAAAAATAGTTACACCTAACCCGGAACCCGTCATGCATTTTTGTAAAATCCTGGTAAAATCGCATCGTTTCGTACCTTTTTCCTGCCACTTTTTCTATGAATCGTTCATTTTTTTATCAAAAACCTTGACATAACTGAATTAATCGTATACAATGCCATCTTGAAGGATGCGGTAGTTCTCGTTGGAAGCAATACAACGGCTCAGGGTTCGTCCGGGAGCCGTTCTGGTTTAAACGGCCCGATGGAACACACAGCATCAACAAATCTTTACATGCCGCAAGGCAATGCCCTAAGGAGGCAAATAGTATGTCTGAACGTATCATCGGTACGGTTAAATGGTTCAACGGTGAAAAAGGTTATGGTTTCCTGGCGCAGGAAAATGGCCCCGACGTGTTCGTACACTTCTCGGCTATCGCCGGCACCGGCTACCGCACCCTGACTGAAGGCCAGAAGGTCGAATTCTCGATCGAGAAGGGCCCCAAGGGCCTGCAGGCCGCCAACGTCGTCCCCGCATAGTTTTATTCGAACCAGAGACCAGAAAACCTGTCCGGCAACGGGCAGGTTTTTTTGTTATTTCATAATACAATCAGCCCTATGATGAACCAACGCTTTGACCTGTTCCTGCGCCGGTCCGCGGCCTACCTGCTGGATATCGTTGTGCTTTTCCTGGTACTGGCGCCCCTGGGCCTGCTGGTCCAGACCGTACTGAAAATCCGCCCGCAAACCGGTTTTGAGATCTGGCTGGCTACCCTGGTCAATTTTTCGCTCCCGGTCTGGCTGTACTTCATTCTCAGCGACCATTCGCCGCGCGGCGCTACGCTGGGCAAGCGCCTGCTGCGAGTGCGCGTCGCGTCCTCCACCGGGGAGGCGCGCTCGCCGTCCCTTGCTCAGGCTGCCCTGCGCACCCTGGTGAAGCTGCTGCCGTGGGAGATCATTCACCTTTCGGGCTTTGCCATTGCCGGTAACCTTTCGACTTTCTCACCGCTGCAAGCGGTCGGCATGGGTCTTGGTAACCTGCTGACCATCGTCTACCTGGCCCTGGCGCTGGCGACCAGCGGGCGCCGCAGCGCCCACGACTTTGCCGCGAAAACCATCGTTACCGCCAGGGATCAATAACTTCCCGCGCGCCGGAGCATACCACCTGCCATGATCGAATCCATCCCTACCACCGTCGATTCCGCTTTCTTATATTTCCACACCCGCGCCTCCAGCGGGGATGAAATAACCCCCTTCCTGGGCGACCTGCGTGCTGCGCTTCCCCACACCTACCTCTGGGCCGGCGACGGTCCTATCGAGGGCCGGCTGGATGACCCGGTGATGGGCGGCGCGGTCAGCTACGGCTCCACGTCTCAGCGCTACTGGTTCGTCTTCCCCAACCGCGACAGCTCGGCGGAGGGCTTTACCGCCGCCGCGCAGGCCGTGGGCGCGGTGCTGCTCACCGCCGGCGGCTATGCCAACCACCTGGCCGACCAGGTGATGGCCCGTTTTCACCTGCCCGCCGGACGGGTGGTGCTGTGCGGCCACCAGCACGGCGCGTGCGTGGCCCTGGCCGCCGCCATGATGCGCCGCCGCGACCCCTTCGCCCTGACCCTCCTGTTCGATCCCTGGCCGCTGGAAACGCTCTACCTCCAGCACGAGCAGAACCTTCCGCCCACCCGCGTCGTCTGCATCGATAACCGCTGGGCCCGCGCCCGCGAGCAGAGCCGCGGCGCGCCAAAACCGCTCTACCAGGTGTTCCAGGATTACGGCATCCACGCCGAAGGCGTGATGCTCGACGAAGGTGAAGACAAGCCCGACGCGCACATGTTCCGCGAAGCCGCCCGCCAGGTGAGGGTGGCGCTGGCAGGAAAATAAGGCATCAGGCCGTTTTTGCGCGCAAAAACGGCCTGATGCTTTAACTCAACTCCACAACCGATCGTGCGACCAGTCGTTGTCCCACCAATCGGTGGGCTCCCACAGGCCGGGGATGCCGGGGTGGATGTGCTGCGCGATCACCTTGTCGTTCAGCGACTCGATCCCCAGGCCGGGCGTGTTAGGCACTTCGATCCAGCCGTTCTTCACCAGCGGTTTGGGCAGCCCGGTGGCGATATCGTCCCACCAGTCCACGTCGACCGAGTGGTATTCCAGCGCCAGGAAGTTCTCCGAAGCCGCCACGCTGTGCACCGCCGCCATGCAGCCAATGGGGCTTTCCGCCATGTGCACCGCCATCGCCACCCCGTGCTCCTGCGCCATATCGCTGATCTTCTTCGTCTCCAGGATGCCGCCCGTGGTCAGCACGTCCGGGTGGATCACCGCCACGCCGCGCGCTTCCAGCAGCGGTTGGAAGCCTTCTTTCAGGTAGATATCCTCGCCGGTGCAGACCGGGATGTTGATCGCCTGGCTCAGGCGCACGTACTGGTCGGTGTACTGCCAGGGCACCATGTCTTCCACCCAGGCCAGGTTGAACTTCTCCAGCCGTTTGCCCAGCCGGATGCAGTCTTCAAGCGCGATGTGCCCGAAGTGATCCGTCGCCAGCGGCACCTGGTAGCCGATCACCGAGCGCACGTCCGCCACATACTGCTCCAGCAGGTCGATGCCGTGCTCGGTCAGGTGGATGCCGGTGATGGGGTGCGGGATATTGTAGATGTCGTAGGCGCGGTGGCGCTGGATGCGCTCGTCCATGTCTTTCACCTGCCACTGCCAGCCGTGGCGGCCCAGCTTGTGCATCTCGTCCATCAGCCCGGTCGGGTAGCTCAACGCGCCCGGCTCGTCGCTGATCAGCCCGATGCCCACGTCCATCTTCAAGAAGGTGAAGCCCTTCTCCATGCGCGCCTTGAGCGCCTTGCCCATCTTAATCCCGTCCGGCTTGCCGCTCACATCCGTATCGCAGTAAATGCGGATTTTATCGCGGAACTTGCCGCCCAGCATCTGGTACACCGGCACGTTGAAGGCCTTTCCGGCCAGGTCCCACAGCGCCACTTCCACGCCGCTTACCCCGCCGCCCTGCCGCGAATGCCCGCCGAACTGCTTGATGCGCCGGAAAATCTTATCCACATTGCAGGGATTCTCGCCCAGCAGCAGGCGCTTCAACGCCAGCGCGTACGTCTTGGTAGCCGCGTCGCGCACCTCGCCGAAACCAACCAGCCCCTGGTTGGTATAAATCTTCATCAGCGTGCAGTGCATCGGCGCGCCAACGATATCGGTAAAGCGCATATCCGTAATGCGCAAATCCGACGGCGACGAAAACGTGCTGACGTTATTGAGAACGTGCTCGTAATTGTCTTTTTTGCTCATGGGTTCCTCTTGGGTTGAATGGGTATGGGGGATCAGTCAATCAGTCAATCAGTGAACAGTCGATTAGGGATTGGGGATTGGGTAACCTCGCGGCCCTTTTCTTCTCTTCTCTTGAAGTTTTTCTCTTCTTTGCTCTTTCTTTGCGTTCTTTGCGCCTTAGCGGTTTTTCTTTTCTCTTCCCTTCGCGCCTTCGTTCCTTCGTGGTTAATCTCTTCTTTTTTCTTTCTTTGCGCCCTTCGTGGTTATTCTCTTTCTGCGCGTGGCAACTGGGTTCTCCCCGCCGCGCCTTGGGCGTTTCGCGAAACGCCCCTACAAAATCATCCTTCGCGTCCGCGACTCGGTCGCCCGCGACTCGGTCGCGCCTTCCCTTCCTTAGCAGTTTTTCCTTCTTTTCTCTTTCTTCGCGCCTTCGTTCCTTCGTGGTTATTCTCTTTCTTTGCGCCTAATTTCTTCTTTCTTCCTTACCGCATCGACGCCAGCATCATCAACACCACCGCTATCGTCAGCAGCAAGAAAAGCGCCAGGCTGATAAAAATAAACACTCGCGCCGTGCGCCGTTCGCCCGAGTGCGCCCGCCGGTCCTGCGCCTCCTGGGTCATTTCCTCCATCCACTCCGGCACCTTCACATCGCCCGGAGCAGCGATGATATTCTGATATTCCTCCGTGTCCTTCAACCATTCGGGAACCTCGTCAGCGGGCAAGGCCGGCTGAACCTCACCGGCAGCGCCGGACTCCTCCGCGCCTTTCTTTTCCCACGACAGAGCGCTGTCGTACAGCTTGCGCCGTTTGGGGTCCGTCAGCACCACATAGGCCTGGTTTAGCTGGAAAAACCACTTCTGCGCGTCCGGGTTATACTGCCCGTCGCCGTCAAAAAACTCCGCCGCGATCTTGCGGTAAGCCTCTTCGATCTCCCGCTCTGTAGCCTGAGGGGAAACACCAAGCATCTGATAATACGTGCGCTCTGCCATAGCCTGCCACCTAAAAAAGAATTCGCGCCTGCGTGGTAAATCTCTTCCCTAGCGGTTTTCTCTTCCTTCGCGTCCGCGACTTGGTCGCGCCTTCTCTTCTTTTGCGGTCTTTCTCTTTCTTCGTGTCTAGTGGTTAATCTCTTTCCTCCACGTGGCAACCGGGTTAGCCCCACCGCGCCCTGGGCGTTTCGCGAAACGCCCCTACAAAACCATCCTTCGTGGTTATTCTCTTTCTTTGCGCCCTTTGCGCCTTTGCGGTGAATCTCTTCTTTTTTTCTTCGTGCCTTCGTGTCTTCGTGGTTAAATCTCTTTCTTTGCGTCTTTGCGGTGAATCTCTTTCTTCGTTAATCTCTTCTTTCCTTCCCGAAGCTGAACTCCGGCTCGAATCCAATCAGCTCCCTGGCCTTATCAATGCTGATCACCGTCTCCGTGCCCACCAGCTCCTTCTTGAACACCTTCACATCCGGGAAGAACAGCTCCGCGATGATCTTCGATTCAATCCCCGCCGAATTGTAGCTGTCATTCACGAACAGCGGGTGGCTGCCCTCATAGTCCGCCGTCAGACCCTTCTCGATCGCTTGGGCTGAGTCGCGCTCGTCCAGCAGGGTGAAGAAGTTCGTGCGCTGCGTCATCGCCCCCAGCATGGCGCGCTGGTCCTCGGGCATCTCGCTCATCTTCTGCCGCGCGAACCCGTGCGGCGTCTCATACGGGCGCTGGGCGCGGAAGTCGTTGTACATCTTCCAGGCCAGGTCGAACCAGGCCTGCCGCTCTTCTGGCGTGCGCTCCAGCAGTTGGTCCACCATCATTTTGGCGTACTTGTAGCGCTCGGGCCAGTTCTCGTGCACCTCGCGCGGAGCCACCCAGGGCAGGCGCAGCGCCACGCTGGAAATGCCCTCGCGCCGCCAGAAGTATTCGCCGATATCCTCGATGATGTGCTTGGAGAACGAATACACGTCCGTGGCGAACAGCGGGTGCTCCTCATCCATCGGCAGGTAGTACAGCGGAGCGGGCTTCACCCCGTAGAACTGCCCCGTGGCGTTGATCGAGCTGGCCTGCACCACCCGCTTAATCCCTTCTTCCGCCGCCGCCTGGAACACGTTGAACGTGCCCTGCGCATTGACGTAGAAGACCTCCTCCGGCCTGCCCGCCGCCGGGTTGGGCAGCGCCGCCAGGTGCACCACCGCATCGCAGCCGCGGATCACCTCGCGCAGCCGCGGAAAATCGTTAATATCGCAGGACTGGTATTCCGCGCCCTCGAAGGACATCCCCTCGCGCCGCCCGATCACCCGCACCGCGTACCCATTTTGAACCAGCCGCTCGATCACTGCCTTGCCAACCGACCCCGACCCGCCGGTGAGAAGTACCTGCATTCATGCCTCCGCTAAATATGGTGTTGTCGTTAATTATCGCAAGTTGCTACCTAGCAGGACCTAACCCCGCGGTTCACGGAGCGAATCGTGGCCTCCTTCCTGCTTCGGGAAGGGGGAGCTTTCAGTCTAAATTTTCGCGAATGCATGGCATCTTTAGCCAATACGCGAGGTAATAAGGCACCCCTTCCCGCCCCGGGAAGGGGAAGGGGGTTAGGTCCTCTTGGAAATGATGTTAAGGTAGCAACTCAGGTTAATTATAAATCCGTTTGATTGGCGGCGGGGCGCCGGGCTGCCTTTTTCGCCGGTGAATCCTCAGACAATTACAACGCTATCCTCATTGACACTGCCCACTTTAATAGATATAATGATTCCGTTATCGATAACGGTTTCTACCCCTGTCTCCCAATTTCACAAATTTACACCAAAACGCCCATCGACGAATGATTGAAGATAAAGCAGATCTTTGTATGACCAGCCCATGCATCCGCTGTGTCTCATTCCGCGCAATCACAGGGCTGGACTTCCATTTGGGGTATTCTGACAGCAAGAGCGTCAGTTTCCTGTTTTATTCACCCGTATCCTTAATAGGAGAAGTGTAATGAAGAAGTTTCTGTTCCTGATCACGTTGTTTGTGATGATCGCCGTAGCCGTAACGGGCTGTACCCCTGCAGCCAAACCCGCAGCCGACACAAAGTTCGTCGCCATCTCCATGCCCACCAAGTCCTCCGAGCGCTGGATTTCGGACGGCGAGAGCATGGTCAAGGTCTTCACCGAGATGGGTTACAAGACCGAGCTCCAGTTCGCCGAAGATGACATCCCCAACCAGGTTGCCCAGATCGAAAACATGGTCACCAAGGGCGCGGATGTGCTCATCATCGCCGCGATCGATGGCAGCACCCTGTCTGACGTGTTGAAGAAAGCCAAGGAAAGCGGCACGCTGGTGGTTGCTTATGACCGCCTGATCACCAAAACCGCCGACGTCGATTACTATGCCACCTTCGACAATTTCAAAGTTGGCGTCCTCCAGGCCACCCAGATCGAGAACGCGCTGCGCCTGAAAGAAGGCAAGGGCCCCTTCAACATCGAGCTCTTCGGCGGCTCCCCCGATGACACCAACGCCTACTACTTCTATGATGGCGCCATGTCCGTCCTGCAGCCCTACATCGACAGCGGCAAGCTGGTGGTCGTCAGCGGCCAGATGGGCATGGACAAAGTTTCCACCCTGCGCTGGGACGGCGCGACCGCCCAGGCTCGCATGGACAACCTGCTGAGCGCCTTCTACACCGACAAGCGCGTTGACGCCGTTCTGGCCCCCTATGACGGCCTCTCCCGCGGCATCATCTCCTCGCTGCGCGGCGTTGGCTACGGCACCGCCGACCAGCCCTGGCCCATCGTCACCGGCCAGGATGCCGAAGTTGCCTCGATCAAGATGATGATCGCCGGCGAACAGGCGTACACCGTCTTCAAAGACACCCGCGAGCTCGCCAAGCAGACCGCCAAGATGGTCGATGCCGCGCTGAAGAAGCAGGAAGTACCGATCAACGACACCAAGACCTACAACAACGAAGTCAAGATCGTCCCCTCCTACCTGCTCGAGCCCGTCAGCGTTGACATCAACAACTACAAAGCCCTGCTGGTCGACAGCGGCTACCTCACAGAAGCCGAACTGAAGTAATTTGTTTTGCCCGTGTCGTGGTGAGGGGCTTTCCCTCACCACGACATCTTTTTATATAGTCGTTCGTTGCATTTTTGTTTTAAAAGCGAAATACACCGGGTTCCTGAATATGCCAGATGCACTTTGGCTGTACAATCATTTTGCTTGTATTCAGGCAATCCCCAAAATTTTTAAGGATGGGTAATTATGTCTGACGTCATTTTGGAAATGCGCAGTATTACCAAGACATTTCCCGGCGTAAAGGCACTGGACAACGTGAATTTTAGCGTCCAGCGGGGCGAGATCCACGCGCTGGTGGGTGAAAATGGCGCGGGCAAATCCACCCTGATGAAAGTTTTGAGCGGCGTTTATCCTTACGGTTCTTATTCTGGCGAGATCTTCTTCGAAGGCAAGGAATGCCGCTTTAGCGACATTAAACACTCCGAAGATATGGGCATTGTCATCATTCATCAAGAGCTGGCGCTGATTCCATTTCTTTCCATTGCCGAAAATATCTTCCTGGGGAATGAGTGCCAGAAAAACGGCGTGGTCAACTGGCACGAGACCATCGCGCGCACTCGCGAGCTGCTCAAGCTGGTTGGGCTAAACGAGCTCCCGCAGACCCTCATCACCAACCTGGGCGTGGGCAAGCAGCAGTTGGTCGAGATCGCCAAGGCTTTATCGCGCAAGGTCAAGCTGCTCATCCTCGACGAGCCCACCGCCAGCCTCAACGAAAGCGACAGCCAGGCCCTGCTCGACCTGCTGGTGCAGTTGAAGCACGAGCACGGCATGTCTTCCATTTTGATCTCGCACAAGATTCAAGAAGTGTCGAAGGTTGCCGATTCCATCACCATCCTGCGCGACGGCGCGACCATCGAAACCCTCGACGCGCGCACCGACCGGGTGTCTGAAAACCGCATCATCCGCGGCATGGTGGGGCGCGACCTGACCCACCGCTTTCCCCCCCGCGAGCCGAATATTGGCGAAGTGGTCTTCGAAGTGATCAACTGGAACGTCGACCATCCCATCCACGAAGGCCGCAAGGTCTGCAAAGATATCAACATCACCGTGCGCAAAGGTGAGGTGGTTGGCCTGTCTGGATTAATGGGTTCGGGCCGCACCGAACTTGCCATGAGCCTCTTTGGCCGTTCCTACGGGCGCAACATTCACGGTACGGTGAAAAAGAACGGGCAGGTCATCGATGTTTCATCCATCACCAAAGCGGTCAACAACGGCATCGCCTACGCCACCGAAGACCGCAAAACCTACGGGTTGATCCTCATTCAGGATATCAAAAACAACGTCACCATTTCCAACCTGCCCGCCGTCACCGATGGCTGGGTGATCAACACGCGCAAAGAACTGCGCTCCGCCACCACCTACCGCGAAAAGTTAAACATCCGCTGTTCCAGCATCCAGCAAAAAACGCTCAACCTGTCCGGCGGCAACCAGCAAAAAGTGGTGCTCAGCAAATGGCTGTTTGCCAAACCCGATATCCTGATCCTGGACGAGCCCACCCGCGGCATCGACGTGGGCGCGAAGTACGAGATTTACACCATCATCAACCAGCTCGTCAGCGAAGGCAAAGCCATCATTTTGATCTCGTCAGAGCTGCCCGAGGTCCTGGGGATTTGCGACCGGATTTATGTGATGAACGAGGGCAAAATTGTTGGTGAAATGCCCGCCAGCGAGGCCTCGCAAGAGAAGATTATGACCTGCATCATGGCCCAGCAAGAGGAGGAGAAGGCCGAATGAACACCGCCAAAGAGCTTTTTAAGAACAATATCCGCGAGTACGGCATGCTGATTGCGCTGGTCGCGATTATGGTATTCTTCTGGATCATTACCGATGGTACCCTGATGCGCCCGGTCAACCTGACCAACCTGCTGCTGCAAAACAGTTACATCATCATCATGGCCATCGGCATGCTGCTGATTATCCTCACCGGCTGGATCGATCTTTCGGTTGGCTCGGTAGCCGGGTTTATTGGCGCTGTGGCCGCCGTGCTGATCGTCCGCTACGATATGAATGTCTACCTGACCATGCTCATCAGCCTGGGCGTGGGAGCCGTCATTGGCGCCGCGCAGGGGTACTGGGTGGCATTCCAGAAAATCCCGCCCTTCATCGTTACCCTGGCGGGCATGTTAATCTTCCGCGGGCTTACCCTGGCCCTGCTGGCTGGCGAATCGGTCGGCCCCTTCCCGGAGCAGTTCCAGCGCATCGCCTCCGGCTTTATCCCCGACGTATTCAATTTCCCTGGCTTCCACCTCACCACCGTGATCCTGGGCGTGATCCTTTCCGCCCTGCTGATCTTCCTCGATATCCGCAACCGTGCCAACAACCTGAAGTACGGCTTTGAAGTGTCGCCCATGCCGCTCTTCATCGGCAAGAACGTGCTCGTCACCGGCGCGATTATGGGGCTGTGCCTCCTGATGGCCTCCTACAAGGGCCTGCCCAACGTGCTGATCCTGATGATGTTCCTCATCGTGATCTACACCTTCATCGCCAACCAGACCGTCATTGGCCGCCGTATCTATGCCATGGGCGGCAACGAAAAAGCCGCCAAGCTGTCCGGCGTCAACACCCCGGCCTTGCTCTTCGCCACCTTCGTTAATATGGGCGTGCTGTCCGCGCTGGCGGGCATGGTCTTTGCCGCCCGCCTCAACTCCGCCACCCCCAAGGCCGGTAACGGCATGGAGCTGGACGTGATCGCCGCGTGCTACATCGGCGGCGCCTCCGCCAGCGGCGGCATCGGCACCGTCATCGGCGCCATCGTCGGCGCCTTCATCATGGGCGTCATGAACAACGGCATGTCCATCATGGGCATCAACATCGACTGGCAGCAGGTCATTAAAGGCATGGTCCTCCTGGCCGCCGTATTCTTTGATGTGTACAACAAGAACAAGAACGGGTAACCCCGTAAGATAAAATACGTCCCTATAATCGTCCACGTCCAGGCGGTATACAGATGCCTGGACGTGGTTTTCTTTTTTCAGAAATTACTTGCAGTCTGGAATCCACTCCAAACAACCAGTTTGCTTATATTGCTCATACGCTTCATCCGGCGTTTGCCAATCTGGGTCTTCAATACCCAACGGTTATATTTTGTGGTTGGGCTGCGCCTTCATTCCGATCAACAGATTTCAAGTGCCGTTCAAAGAATTTCAACGTAATCTCGGCTACCAGTGGATCTTTGAAATTGCCGTGCCCTTCACCGATGACCGTGTAGAAAGAGACAGGCACACCATGCGCAACTAAGGCATTATTCAAGATAACACTTTGTTGGTAGGGCACCAACGGATCATGGTCACCATGCACGATCAAAAACGGCGGCGCATCTTTGGTCACATAAGTGATTGGGTTCGCTCTCATTACGCGATCTTTATGCGCTTGAATGGCTCCGCCAACCAATCCTGACTCAGGCGAATCGGCAGGATCATGCACCATTCCATCAGGAAGTCGTTGTGTATCCATTTGTAGAAAATCAGTCGGACCAAAATGATCAACCACTGCTTGTACCTGGCTGGATATCTCCAAATGCTCACCCACATCAAAAGTGTTGGTGCTGCCTGTCGCGCCTAACATGGCGACCAGGTGACCGCCAGCAGATTCTCCCCAAGCTCCAAAGCGGTTAGGATCAAGATGATATTTCTTGGCGTTCGCTCGCAGCCAACGGGTAGCCGTCTTAATATCTTCAATCTGAGCTGGAAATATGGCATCTTGACTGAGGCGATAATTGAGACTGGCTACGGCAAAACCGTACTCAAGGTAGGCAAGTGGGACATGATCTTTTTTGCTTCCCATGCGGAAGGCGCCCCCATGAACCCAAATTACGAGCGGCAGTTTTTTCCCTACATCTGGAAGAAAAAGATCGAGCTTTTGACGCGAACGCCCATTCGTTACATAAGCAAGATCATCATAGCGTTGCATTTTTTCCTTTTTTATCCGAATTCAAAGTGACTGACCGCGCTGCCCAACGATTAATACACCTGTAAACCAACCCTGAGAAAATTATATATCAAAGACCTGAAAGCGCCCTCCATCTCTGGAGAGCGCTCAGGTAACGCCTCTAAAGGGCAGGCCTGCCGCCAGGCGCTTCCCCCACACACCATCATGCCTTGGGCTTGAGCATCCCGTGCATGGTGAGCCAGCTCACGAAGGCATTGAACCAGCCGGTGCTGGTCGTTTCCTTGGGGTACATGCCGAAGCCGTGACCGCCTTGCTCATAGAAGTGAAATTCGACCGGCTTCTTGGCAGCGCGCCAGCTCTCGATCAGCCCGAATCCGCTGTCGGCGAAGAAGGGATCGTCGGCGGCAAGCGCGATGAACAGCGGCGGCGCGTCGGCAGGAACGGTCACCGAAGCCAGCGGACCGTAGATGTTGCCGATGAACGCCGGCTTGGCGTTCTCACCGACGAGCGCAGTCGCCAGGGTAAGCATTGCACCGGCTGAGAAGCCCACCATGCCGATACGGTCCGGATCGATCTTCCACTCGGCGGCACGATTCCGGATCAGGGCGAAGGCGGCGCGCGAGTCCTCGATCTGCGGCGCGAGATGAACCTTCATCTGCTCTGGATCGGGGCGCGGAGGCCGGCGTCCAGTGTTCGAGAACATCGCATCCATCGACCGTTTGAATCCGTCCATGTCCGCCGGCGTCTGGTTCAATCGATACTTAAGGACGAATGCCGCGACGCCGCGCTCGGCCAGAGCGCGGGCAACATTCCAGCCTTCGTTCTCCATCGATAACGTAAAGAAACCGCCGCCTGGCGCAACCACGACCGCGGCGCCGCTGGCGCTGGCTGGGTCGGGCAGGAACGGCGTAATCGTCGCAACCGTGACGTTACGAGCGAACTGGCTGCCATATTGCGCGTGCCACGCCTCTTGGGCCGTTGCGCCGGGGAGCGGGGCGGTACCGATCTCGATTGCATTCGGCTGATCGGGGATGGCGATCGACGTCATCGTGTGGTCCAACTGTACAGGAACCGGTTCATTTTTTTCCACGAAATATCCTCCTTCACAAACACGACTCAAAATAACTTTGACATTCTACATTAGCACATTTCATCAGATTCCAGACATCCGATGTTGCTCTCATTGACCAGTTTCTTGGCTGCGCATAAAAACAATAATCAAATTTGCACTTTGGACAAACTTCCTGAGTTGGGCGAGAATATCCAAGACTCCACTTCTTACCTTTATACTCGCTATATTTTCGTGGCAAGTCTCGTTTGCCAAAACGAACATTCTCAATCAGTTGACCCTCACAGGCAAGAACGTAGGCTCGTTGCTTTGCGCTCCAAGATTCCCAAATCTCTCGTTTCAGAATCTTTCTCAATTTTTCTGCCAGTTCCTCGTATTCATCGCTCATTGCATTCTCCAAAACACACCAATGTCTTTGGCCATTCGGCATAAAGTGCACGCTGTGTTGGGCCGCTCATCAGGTATAGGATATTCTTACGCGTTCTGCAATGATAATTTTTCACATTTTCGATTCCACATGGCTTTGATTGCCTTGATTTCCCCAAGATGCTCTCGAGTATCCATCAGAAACATCAGGAGGACATCATACACATTCTCTGGAGATTCTCCGGCAGCACTTGGCCAGCCGATGGGTGATTGTTCCAATGCTTCGATTTTCAGATCCGCTAGATAGTCATTCAGTACACGGTAAACTTGATCAAAGTATTCCAACGATTCTTCAGCAGACAGAATAGGAACTTTTTTGACTTGCTCCAAAGTATAGCCCGCTAGATTCCCGAATCCGGCGATCCCCAGCCCGGAGGGATCATAATTGGTCTTGGATGCCCAACCGTTGGTATACCAAAGCTGCTTTGAATCTGGCTGGTTTTCTAGAATTTTCACCTTGAGCAAATCCAGAGCGCGGCAGATATGCCAAACCGTTACTGCGATATTATTGGCTTCCGGGTCTGGTTGCCATTGGAGAGCCTCGTTTGGCAAATCTTTGATAGTTCGATGGAGACCAAACGCAAAGTGTTGAAGCATATCGATCAGAACATCTTTATGATTCATCTTGTTTCTCCAAGAGATGATTGACTGTAGCCAGAAGTATCCTTACACATTTAACGATGCGAGTAATAACGCAATAAGAATCCCCAGTCCTGTTCCAAGTGCGGGCAGGATTAACCCAAATACATATTTCATGTTGGACTCTTTGAGATTGAAACTTTCAAGTTGCTCATTCAGCGCAAGTTTGGGTATGACCATATGAACGCCATGAATCATAATCATAAACGGAAAAACAAGAATGGCGATTGGCGATGGAGTTCCTAAGATAAATTCATATATACCCAAAGATACCCCGCCTGTCATCAATGCTTGGAAAACTGTAAACCTGTACCTTCGCAATACCCAAAACCACATCAGGTGCGCGCCGATATACATTGGGGTTGTCAGTAGAACATCCTTCGTTAGACTGATCCCTGGGATAAGGGCGTTGAAGGGATAATTCACACATTCATCTATTTCGGCAAATAGCCACCCAGCCAACACGGAGGATGCAATCAAGGGTATGGGTAAGCGGGAAATCCAGCGAACTAGAACATCATGTTTCCATAATGCCCATACAATAACATACATTACAAAGATCCCGAGGGCTGCACCCCATGGATTGAATCCTACCAATTGCCTGCCTTCCAATGCATCGATTATTCCACCAATGAATAAGAGGAGACAAGATAATATAAACCAAGCCTGGAACCAGGCAGGAGTAGGGCAATCGCACTAAACTGAGAGGACCTTGAAGAAGTAGTTCTCATCCCAGG
>CAYTHO010000098.1:0-19168 GCA_964437595.1 uncultured Anaerolineaceae bacterium | reverse complement strand
CGGGGCGGGTGGGGGCTGGTGCCCGGCGGGCTCGCGGAAGGCGCCCTCCGGGCGCTCCAGGGCCTTGCCCAACTGCCCGCAGAACGACTGCAGCGGGGGCGCGGCGACCAGCGACTCGGTGAAGATGTGATGCTCGTCGCAGTCATCCACCAGCGCGCAGGCTGATTCCGGAGACGCGCCCAGGAAGCGCCGGAAGCCGGCCTCCTGGTCGTAGATCAGCAGGGCCGAGTCGAAGTCGGGCAGCCACTCGCGCAGCAGGTCGTGCGCCATGGGCGTATCTTCCTCGATGTTGTCGGCGATCAGGTGGCGGTAGGTGGCGCGCAGGTACTCGCGGCACAGCATGGAAGGCCACAGGTGGCGGCAGAAAACCTCCACCTGTAAAGAGAAATCCAGCAGGTTGTTCTGCAGGCAGTACTCGCGGAACAGCGTCGCGCAGCGCTGGGCGTCTTCATATACATGCACCTGGGCGGTATCCTGCGGCCAACCGTCTTTCAGCCGCGCGCCGATATCCGTATAGGGGAAGCCCACGATGGCGGCCTTGTTCAGGTTATCCAGCACCTGGCTGTACACGCGGTTGCGGTCGATGGTGACCGAATCGAAAAGCCCCTGGTCCAGCAGCGGGCGCACCAGGTAGGCCATGTAATACAGCGCCGTCTCCAGGGTCAGGAAGGAAGGTGGCAGGTCGGGGCGCGCGAACCCGGCATCCTCGGCCACCAGCGGCCAGAACAGGTCGACCATGCGCTTTGCCAGGCCCCCGGCGGTCAGCACCGAAACCTGCCCGCCTGGCGGAAGGCCGCTGGCGCGCAGCGCCTCCTGGTAAGGGGCGGCCAGCGTGCGCTGGGGCACCAGCAGCAGCAGCGAGCTGGCCGGCACGCCCGCGTTGAGCAGCGCCAGCATGCGCCCGATGCCCGTGGTGGTCTTGCCGCTCCCGGCCAGGCCTTCCAGGAAGATTTTATTTTGTATAGGGCGCTCAATCAGTTCGATCTGGTAGGGCGCCAGTGCGATGGGGTCCATTGGGCTAATTGTACCCATAGAAGCGCGCTAAATCCACCGGAAATCCGGCCTGCCGCTGAATTTTAAGGTTGACCGGTTCCTTGCCCCTTAGCGCGGATATTCCAGCACCACCACCCCGCCTTTCTCTTTCACGTCTTCCCGGCTCACCTCGATCTCCGCCTTCCCGGCCCTTCTTCCACCGCCTACCAGGTTGAGGAACGGATCGACCGATTCGATGGGGAAGTCCATTACCGGGGTTTTGAAGTGCATGGGGATGGTGAGAGCCGGGTTGAGCTGCTGCATTACCTTTTGGGCGGTGGCGGCGTTGATGGTGTAGTAGCCGCCCACCGGCAGGATCAGCACATCCAGCGGGCCGACCGCCTGGACCTGTTCGGGGGTCAGCGCGTGGCCCAGGTCGCCGCAGTGCAGGATGTTCAGCCCGTCGATGGTGAAGCGAAAGAGGATGTTCTGCCCGCGCTGACTGCCGTGCGTATCATCGTGGAAGGTGGAGACTCCCTTAATATGCACCCCGCGCAGGGTGGTTTCTCCGGGCTTTTCGACCCTGGTGAACTGGCCCTGCACCGCCTTAAAGTAGTTATGGTCGGAGTGCTGGTGGCTGGCGGTGACGATATCCGCCGCAACTTCCGGGACCGGGTAACCCACCTTGGGGTCGAACGGGTCGGTCAGCACGCGCGTGCCATCTTTTGAGACAAACAAGAAACAGGCATGTCCAAGCCATTGAATTTTCATAGGTAGAAATCCTCCAGATTTATTGTAGCAGATTCTCCTACCGGCGCTGTGATATAGTATAGAACAGGCGCGAGCCCTTTGAGACGGTGTAGGGCAATTGTATTACCGCGTAAAACCGCCTGGTTTCTGGCTTCCCCTCTCCAAAAGTTGCCGTTCTTGCAACTTTTGGAGAGGGGACCGAGGGGTGAGGACGTTTCTTGCGCCTTTCGAAAGAATCCCCCAGGGGCGCAGCCGCGCGCGAATCCCCATTTTTCAGAGTATAATAGAACCAGGAAAACTTCCCAATTACTGAAATAAAACACGCGGCGCTCTTTATGCGGGGGCGATGAGATCCATGGCGAATATTGAGTTCCTGAATGTAGAATACAACCCAGTGGCTACCCAGAAGCTCGAAGAGATCATCCATAAGTTCGAGCAGAACCGCCGCCATACCATTCTGCCCACCTTTCACTCCTGGCAGGGGGTGTGGAATGCGCTGGTCAACGTGGGTATTTACCGGCGCGGCGCGGACCTGGCGGAGGTGGGCACTACCTGGCTGGACAGCCTGATTTCGATGAACGCGCTGCGGCCATTCCCCGAGCGGGATGTGACGATGCTGGGCGGGGCGCAGGCTTTTCTCCCCACAGCCTGGAACCATGCCACGGTAGAGGGGCGCAGCGAGGTGTGGGCCATTCCCTTCCTGGTGGATGTGCGCGTGATCCACTTCTGGCGCGGCATGCTGGAACAGGTGGGGGTGGAGGCGGAGAATGCTTTTTCGTCGCCCGCCGCTTTCAAAAAGACGCTGACCGCGCTGCAGAAAATCATGCCGAAGCCGTTCGCGGTGACCACCAGCCGCGACAACCAGAACACGGTGTACGACGCGGCCACCTGGGTATGGGCCAACGGCGGCGATTTTGTGGCCCCGGACGGGCGCTCGGTGCTGTTTGACCAGCCCGCCGCGCTGGACGGGCTGTGCCAGTACTTCGACCTGTACCGCTTTATCAACCCCGGGCGGTTTGGCAACGTGCAGGTGCTCGATAAATTCATCCGCCAGGAATTGGCCGTCATCAACCTGGGGCCGTGGCTGCGCAACAACCTGCGCGACCAAAACCTCACCGAGCTGATCCCGCAGTACGGCATTGCCTTGCCGCCCGGCCCGGCCTTCACCGGCGGCAGCATGCTGGTGGTCTGGCAGCACACCCGCTTCGAGCGTGAGGTGGTGGAGTTCATCGAGCGGCTCATTTCGCCCGACGTGCAGTCCACCTTCGGCCCCCTGTCGGGGCTGCTCCCGGCCCTCAAGGCTGCCTGGGACGAGCCGGCGTTGAAAGAAGATCCGCTCTACGGCGTGTTTTATAACGCCCTGGAAACCGGGCGCACACTGACGCGCGTATCGGTTTGGGGGACCATCGAAGACAAACTGCGGGTGGATATCGGCGCGATCTGGGATGAAATTTTCGCTACTCCCAGCCCGGATATTGAAGCCATCGTCAAAAAGCGACTGGTGCCCCTGGCCAGGCGGTTGAACATGACCCTGGGCCTGTGAGATTTTTTTATTTTTAGAATTGGGTATAATTTAACGGGAAAGCATTCTTTTTTAAACGAACCGGCGGGTACATGCTTGAAGGGTAATGAGGGTAAATGGCGAGCATTGAATTTCTGACGGTCGAGTACAACCCGAATGCTGCCAGGAAGCTGGAAGCGTTTATTCAGCAGTTCGAGCAGGCCAGGCGCCATACGGTCATTCCATCGTATCACAGTTGGGAGAGCGTCTGGCACGCCCTGGTCAACGTGGGCATTTACCGGCGCGGCGCGGATATGGCCGAGGTGGGCACCACCTGGCTGGACAGCCTGATCTCGATGAACGCGCTGCGGCCTTTTTCGGAGCGCGACCTGGCGATTTTGGGCGGGGCGCCGGCCTTCCTCCCCACCGCGTGGGAACACGCCACGGTGCACGGGCGCAAAGAAGTATGGGCCATTCCCTACCGGATGGATGTGCGCGTGATCCATTACTGGCGCGATTGGTTGGAGCAGGCCAAAGTGGAACCGCAAAACGCCTTCTCCTCACCTGCCGCCTTCAAAAAGACACTTGCCGCGCTGCAAAAAATCGTTCCGCACCCGTACGCGGGCACTTCCAACCGCGGCGACCAGAACACGGTATACGAAGCGGCCAGTTGGGTGTGGGCCATGGGCGGCGATTTTGTGTCTCCAGACGGCAAAAGCGTGCTGTTTGACAAACCCGCCGCGCTGGAAGGGCTGTGCCAGTACTTCGACCTGTACCGCTTTATGAAACCCGGTCTGATGACTAACGGAGAAGTGCAGCGGGCCTTTGTGCAGCGCGAGTCCGCCGCGATGAGCCTGGGGCCGTGGATGCGCCCGGGGTTGGAGGTGCAGAACCGCGGCCATTTAATCCCCAATATGGGCATCGCGCTGCCGCCCGGCCCGGCCTTTATGGGCGGCACGGCGCTGGTGGTCTGGCAGCATACCCGCGTGGAACGCGAGGTGGTTGATTTTATCGACCATCTCACCTCGCCCCAGGTGCAGTCCGTGCTCGTGCCCCTGTCGGGCATGCTGCCGGTGCTGAAAGAGGCCTGGGACGAGCCGGTGATGAAGGAAGACTCGTGGACGGAAGTGTTCTACGAAGCGCTGAAAACCGGGCGCGTCCTGTCGCGGGTGTCGGTGTGGGGCATTATTGAGGAAAAGCTGAAGATCGAGTTCAGCATGATCTGGGAAGAGATTTTCTCCGCGCCCAACCCCGATATCGAGGCCATCGTTAGGAAGCGCCTGCTCCCATTGGCCAGGCGGCTGAACATCACCCTGGGGCTTTAATCGATGGCGGTCATCGAGTTCCTGACAGTTGAGTACAATCCGCCAGCCACCAGCAGGCTCGAAGCGATTATCAAAGATTTCGAGCGGGCCAGGCGCCATACGGTCATTCCATCATATCACAGTTGGGAGAGTGTCTGGCACGCCCTGGTGGATGCAGGCATCTACCGGCGCGGCGCGGACCTGGCCGAGGCGGGCACTACCTGGCTGGACAGCGCGGTATCGATGAATTCGCTGCGGCCTTTTTCAGAGCGCGACCTGGCGATTCTGGGCGGGGCGCCGGCCTTTCTGCCTGCCGCATGGGAACACGCCACGGTGCACAGCCGCGCTGAGGTGTGGGCCATTCCCTACCGGGTGGACGTGCGCGTGATCCATTACTGGAGTGACTGGTTGGAGCAGGTGGGGGTGGAACCGGAAAACGCCTTCTCTTCGCCCGCTTCCTTTAAGAGAACCCTCACGGCTTTGCAGAAGTTCCTGCCCAGGCCGTATGTGGGCACTACCAGCCGCAGCGAGCAGAACACGGTATATGAACCAGCCACTTGGGTGTGGGCCATGGGCGGCGATTTTGTGGCCCCGGATGGCAAAAGCGTGCTGTTCGACCAGCCCGCCGCGCTGGAGGGGCTGTGCCAGTATTTCGACCTTTACCGCTTTATGGGCCCCGGGTTGTTTGGGACGCGCGACCGCATCACCGCCTTTATGAACCGGCAGGCCGCCGCGATGAGCGTTGGCCCGTGGCTGCGTTCCGGCTCGCGGTTGAGCAACCCGGACCTGCCTAAAGTGCGCATCGCGCTGCCGCCCGGCCCGGCCTTCGTGGGCGGCTCGGCGCTGGTGATCTGGCAGCATTCACGGGTAGAACGCGAAGCGGTCGATTTTATCGACCGGCTCATCTCGCCCGAGGTGCAGTCCACTTTAGTCCCCATGTCTGGCATGCTGCCGGTGCTGAAAGAAGCCTGGGACGAACCGGTGATGAAAGAAGACCCGTGGGCCGGCGTGTTTTACGAGGCGCTGAAAACCGGGCGCGTCCTGTGCCGCGCGCCGGTGTGGGGCATCATCGAGGAAAAACTGAAGATCGAGTTTTCCATGATCTGGGAGGAAATTTTCTCCGCCCCTGATCCCAATATCGAGGCCATCGTCAAAAAGCGCCTGCTCCCCCTGGCCCGGCGGCTGAACATAACGTTAGGAACATGATATGATCCCTCTTCGCCGTAAAATTGGATACGGCCTGGGAGATATGGGTATCTCGATCTCCTATTTTACGGTCAGTTTCTTTTTCCTATATTACCTGTCCGATATCCTGCTTCTCCCGGCGGCGCTGGCTGGGGTGGCGTATTTTATCGGCCAGGCCTGGGACAGCATAAACGATATTTTCATCGGTGAGATGAACGACCGCGTCCGCTCGCGGTATGGGCGCAAGCGCGTATTCCTGCTATACGGCGCGGCGCCGTTTGCGATCAGTTTCATCCTCATCTGGCTGGCGCCGATAAACGCCAGCCAGGTGGTAAAGTTCGCCTATGCCGCGCTGAGCCTGGTGTTATATACCACCATCTATTCGCTGATTACCGTGCCGTACATGTCGCTGGTGCCGGTGATGACCCGCGACTACGATGAGCGCACCCAGATCACCGGCATCCGCGCTATGCTCTCCACCCTGGGCACCATCCTGGGCGGCGGGGCGGCGATGCTGGTCTCGCGCTTCTCCAATGAGCTGACCGGGCTGCAGGTGATGGCTGTGGCGTTTGGCATTCTAGCCGCGGCGGCCATTTTCGCCGCCGCGCAGAGCGTGCGCGGGCTGGAACCGGCGGACGATCCGGCGGGCAATCTGCAAGCCGCCAGTGCGGTATCCGCGGGACGGGCGCAGGCGGCGCGCGGGTTTCAATTGTACCGGCGCCTGCTGCGCGACCGCAACGTGTCTATTATGATGCTGTTCAAATTCCTCGGCGCGCTGGCCACTGGCTCGCTGACGGCTTCGCTGCCCTACTTCGCCCGCTACGTGCTGGGCGATGAAGGACTGAGCACCTTTGGCCTGCTGGTATACATCCTCTGCTCCGCGGGCTGCGTGCCTATCTGGAACCGGCTGAGCCGCCGCCACGACAAGCGCCGCCTGCTGCTGGTGGGCATGCTTGGTTCGGCGGCGGTGCTGCTGAGCATCGGGCTGTTCGTGGGGCCAGCGACGATCCCCTTCTTCTATCTGGGATGCGGGCTGCTGGGCGTCGCCATGTCTTCCTACCTGCTGATCCCCTATTCGCTGGTGCCTGACCTGGTCGATTATTATGAAGATCGCCAGGGCGAGCGCCACGAAGCCGTCTTTTTTGGCCTATGGATGACCTGCCACCAGATGGGTATAGCCGTGACCGGGCTGCTGCTGGGCGGCTTTTTGCAGGTGATGGGCTATGATGGCCGCCTGGAGACGCAGGGGCCTTCGGCGCTGCTGGCGGTGCGTATGGCGCTGGGCATCCTTCCCGGCCTGTTTATGCTGCTGGCCGCGCTGACTTTGCAGCGTTACGGCATCACCCGCGGGCTGTACCAGCAGATCCGCGCCCGCCTGGACCAGGCCGCGCCGGTTCTCGGCGGTTCGGCTGCTGGGGACGATTAGCCCGCTATGTCTTTTCTGGACTTGCTCGCTCGCCGGGCGCTGGCCTGGCGTATCCGTTACGGGTTTTACCATTGGGACGCTGCTCGCCTGCGCAGTCACCAGCAGCAGCGTCTGGCGCACATGCTGGCCTGGGTCAGCCGCCGCTCGCCCTATTACCGCGACCTGCGCGTGCAGGGCTGGGATGGCACTCTGGAGACCCTGCCTGTGATGCGCAAAACGGAGCTGGTGGCGAATTTCGACCGGATCAACAGCGCCGGGCTGCGCAAAGCGGACCTGGTGGATTTTGCGATCCAGAACGAACGCGCAAGGGAAGGTGAGCGCGCGCGTTGGGGCAGTCGTGGTCAGCGCGGCGCTTTGTACCGCGGGTTGTATACCGTGGGTCTTTCGTCGGGCACCTCGGGCAACAAGCTGGTCACGGTGCTTTCGCCCGGTGAGCGCTGGCAGTACGGCAGCCTGCTGTGGGCGCGCAGCGGCATCCCCGACGGCTTGAAAACACAGCGGGTATTGTTTGCGCTGCGCGTCAACAACCCGGCCTTTATGGAAGCGCGTATGTTAGGCGCTACCATGATCTACGTGGATTACACCCACACGCCCGAAGACCTGGCGCGCCTGATCAATGAAAAACAGCTCAACATCCTGGCTGGGCCGCCATCGCTGCTGCGCATGATCGGGCGCCTGTCTGAGCGTATCGACCATCCCATCGATGGCGTCATCTCCTACGCCGAGGTACTGGACGATGCCGCCCGCCTGGAACTACGCCATGCCTTCCAGGCCCCGGTGGCCGAAATTTACCAGGGCGCGGAGGGCTTTATCGGTTCCACCTGCCGGGAGGGCCGCCTTCATATAAATGAGGATGTGGTGCTGGTCGAAGCGCTGGAGGCGGGTGATACCGCCGGGCGCGCGCGCCAGGTGGTGGTCACCGACCTGTACCGCAAGACGCTGCCCTTCCTGCGCTACGGCATCAACGATGTGATCGAGATCGCCGAAACCCCCTGCCCGTGCGGCTCGTGCTTCCGGGTAATCGAGCGCATCCATGGCCGCGCCGACGACATCTTTCTGCTCAAAGGGTCCGGTGACCAGCCCAGATACCTCTTCCCCGATTACGTCACCCGCTCGATCAACCAGGCCAGCGACGACATCGCCGAGTTTCAGGCCATCCAGCACAGCCTGGAGGATATCGAGGTGCGCCTTCTGGTAAAACCGGGCGCGAACCGGGCGTCGATCGAGGCCGCCGTCCGCGCTAACCTGGCCTATTGGGCCGAGCGGGCAGGAGGGGCGCTGGGCGCGCTGCGCTTCAGCGGAGCACCCCCGGAGCGCAATCCGAATTCGCAGAAGTTGATCCGCGTGGTCCGCAAACGGACCCTCTAACCATGCAAATCCTACATCTCCATTCCCCCACCGACGCTGCCAACCTGGCCCGCTTTCAGCAGGTGGCGCTGGACGTGTACCGCGCCGACCCGCTGTGGGTGGCACAGTCGGAAGGGGCTTTCTTGCGCCATCTGCAGCCTGCCGCAGCGGGCGCCAGCCCGTGGATGCGCGCGGTGGTGGTCGTGGATGGCGACCGCCCGCTGGCCCGCGCCGCGGCGCTGCATAGCCAGGGCGCGGTGGATGCGCGCGGCCTGCCGCAGGGCTACATTGCCTTTTTTGAGTGCCTGGAAGATGCTCCCCAGGCCGGGGCGCTGGCGCTGCAAGCCTGCGAAGACCTGCTCCGCGCGCGGGGGGCTGTTTCCGTCCAGGCCCCGCGAGTCGATAATATGCTGATGGGCCTGCAGGTGGCCGGCTTTGATTTGCCCCAGACCGTGCTGACCCCGCACAACCCGCCCTATTACCTGGACATTTTCCAGGGGCAGGACTACCAGGTGACCGAGCGCCTGTTGTGCTTCCTGATGGACCGGTCCGCCGTGCCGCGCATTCCCACGTTCATTGAACGAAGCTTTCGCGGCTATCACACCCGCCCATTCGACCGCTTGCGGCTGGAAGATGAAATCCGCCTGCTCAACTCCCTGCAAACCGAGATTTTCTCCAGCCATCCTGGCTATGTGCCGCGCAGTCTGGCTGAAGACCGCGCCATGGTCGAGTCCTTCCTGCCCATGCTGGACGATGACCTGGTGATCATCGCCGAAGACGAGCAAAACCGTGCGGTGGGCATCCTGGTGTGCCTGCCGGACGTGTACCAGGCCTTCCAGGGCAAGAAGATCGACACGGCCCGGCTGATCTCGATTGGCGCGGTCCCGCGCGTGGCCCAGCGCGGCATCGGCGTGCTGATGGCGGTTCACCTGGCGCGTAACCTGCTTGCCAAAGGCTACCAGGTTTTGGAAGGCTCCTGGATTCGCGAGGACAACCTGCCACCGCAGAACCTGGTCAGGCGCTTTGGGGGCCAGAAAGGCCGCGCGTTCGTGGTGCTAGAGAAGCAGTTGTCATAAAATATGGTTCTTTTTTAGTTCCCTGTATAGCCCCAGAAATAACACCTGAATCTGTATAATATTAAGTAGGCCGCGCGGCTGGCGCGGCTTATTCATCCATCCCAGGGAGAAAAAAGTATGAAACGAATTTGCTTTAAGGCATTTTCGGCGGCGTTGGTATTGGCGCTGCTGGTTGGCCTGCTGCCGTTTCAGGTGGGAACGGTGCAGGCGCTGTCCGATGCGGTTGTGATCAGCCAGGTGTACGGCGCCGGCGGCAACTCCGGCGCGCTGTATAACCACGACTTTGTGGAGCTGTTCAACCGGGGCAGCGCTCCGGTTTCATTGGATGGCATGTCTGTCCAGTACGCCAGCGCCACCGGCACGGGCAACTTCGGCGCAAACCCCATCACCGCGCTGTCTGGCACGCTGGCTCCCGGGCAGTACTACCTGGTGCAGATGTCCGGAGGTTCCACAGGTGAGGCGCTGCCCACCCCGGATGCCACAGGATCTGCGTCCATGGCCGCGGCGAATGGCAAAGTAGCCCTGGTGGATGCCACCGCGGGCCTGGCCTGCAACGGCAGTTCCACCGCCTGCACGGCAGAACAGATGGCCCTGATCATCGACCTGGTGGGCTACGGCACGGCGAACTTCTATGAGGGTACCGCCGCGGCCCCGGCGGCATCCACCACCACCTCCTTGTTCCGCGCTTCGGGCGGCTGCGTGGAGACGGATAACAACGGCGCCGACTTCGCCGCCGCTGCTCCGGCCCCGCGCAACACGGCTTCTCCGCTGAGTCCTTGCGTCCCGGTTCTTGATACCGCTCCCACGGTGACCGGCGTTGTTCCGGCGGATGGCGCAGTGGACGTGGCGCTGGACGCCAACCTTGAGGTGAGCTTCTCCGAGGCAGTGGATGTGGCCGAGGGTAGCTTCTCCCTCTCCTGCACCACCAGCGGCAGCCACGATGTGACCGTCTCCGGCGGGCCGCAGGTCTATACCCTCGACCCCACGGTCGATTTGGTGGCTGGCGACTCCTGCACGCTGACTGTGGTCGCCGCGAATGTGGCCGACCAGGACAGCATCGACCCTCCTGATACCCTTGCGGCGGATTACGTTACCAGCTTCAGCACGGCCCCGCTGGATACCGCTCCCGCGGTGAGCAGCACCGTTCCGGCGAACGGCGCGGTGGAAGTGGCCCTGGATGCGAACCTCCAGGTGACCTTCTCCGAACCAGTGGATGCTGGCGCGGGCGCGTTCACCCTCTCCTGCAGCAGCAGCGGCAGTCACACGGCGACGGTTTCCACCAGTGACTCGGTCACCTATACCATCGATCCCGATGTGGATTTCAGCGGCGGCGATTCTTGCACGCTGACCGTGATCGCCGCCAATGTGAGCGATCTGGATGCGATCGACCCGCCCGATACCCTCGCTGCGGATTATGCAGTGACCTTCGGCGCGGGTAGCGTCTGCCAGGCCGCCTACACGCCTATCTATGAAATCCAGGGCAGCGGTACGGCGGCAGCCATCACCGGCACCGTCACCACCCAGGGCGTAGTGGTCGGCGACCATGAAGGCGCCTCCCCGGCCCTGCGCGGCTTCTTCCTGCAAGACATCACCGGTGACGGTAATGCAGCCACTTCGGACGGCATCTTCGTCTTCAACGGCGGCAACCAGAACCTGGTCGCCCCTGGGCAAGTGGTGCGGGTGACCGGCACGGCCTCCGATTACCAGGGCCAGACGCAGATCAGCACGTCTGCCGCTTCGATCGTTGCCTGCGGCGAAGCCACAGTGGAACCGGTGGATGTGACCCTGCCCTTCGCCTCGGCGGATGCCGCCGAGGTCTACGAGGGCATGCTGGTGCGCATGCCGCAGACGCTGTACGTCACCGATACCTACCAGTTGGGCCGCTTCAATGAAGTGGTGCTGTCGGCCAATGCGCGCCTCCAGCAGCCCACCAACGTGGTCGAACCCGGCGCGCCCGCGCTGGCCCTCCAGGAGCAGAATTTCCTCAACCAGATCCTGGTCGATGACGCTTCTCAGGCCCAAAACCCCGACCCGATCACCTTCGCGCGCGGCGGGCTGCCGCTTTCGGCCTCCAACACCCTGCGCGGCGGCGACACCGCCACCGGTATCGTGGGCGTGATGACCTACACCTGGGGCGGCAACGCCGCTAGCCCCAACGCTTACCGCGTGCGCCCGGCGGGCGCCCTGGGCGGCACGATCAACTTTGAAGCCACCAACCCGCGCCTCGCGGCGGCCCCGGCACCTACCGGGCGGCTGCGCGTGGCGGGTATGAACCTGCTCAACTTCTTCAACACCATCGGCTCCACGGCCTGCACGCTGGGCGTGGGCGGCGGGTCGACCGACTGCCGCGGCGCGGACAGCCAGGACGAATACGACCGCCAGCTGCCCAAGACGGTAGCGGCCATCCTTGGCACCGGCGCGGACGTGGTCGGCGTGATCGAAATCGAAAATGACGGCTACGGCGCGGAAAGCGCCCTCCAGGCCCTGGTGGATGCGCTCAACGCGCAGGCTGGGGTGGGGACGTATGCCTTCATCGATGTGGATACCGCCACCGGGCAGCTCAACGCCCTGGGCACCGATGCGATCAAGGTCGGGCTGCTCTACAAACCTGCCAGCGTGACCCCCGTGGGCCTGACCGCGGCACTCAATTCGGAAGCATTCGTCAACGGCGGCGACTCTGCTCCCCGCAACCGGCCCGCTTTGGCGCAGGCTTTCGAAGAACCGGGTACCGGCGCGCGCTTTGTGGTGGCGGTCAACCACCTCAAGAGCAAAGGCTCGGCCTGTGACGCCCCGGACGCGGGCGACGGGCAGGGCAACTGTAACGCCGTGCGCACCTATTCGGCCAACCTGCTCACTGCCTGGCTGGCGGCGGACCCCACCGGCACCGGCGAGACCGATGCGCTGATCCTGGGCGATCTGAACTCCTACGCCATGGAAGACCCCATCGCAGCCATCAAGGGCGCGGGCTACACCGATCTGATTAATCAGTTCGGCGGCGCGGATGCCTATTCGTACTCCTTTGACGGGCAGTGGGGCTACCTGGACCACGCCCTCAGCAGCGCCAGCCTCACCCCGCAGGTGAGCGGCGTGGCCGACTGGCACATCAACTCCGATGAGCCCACCGTGCTGGATTACAACACCGATTATAAGTCAACCAACCAGCTCACCACCCTGTATGCCCCGGACGAATTCCGCATCGCCGACCACGACCCGGTGCTGGTGGACCTGAACCTGACCAACGGCGCCCCGCTGGCAGATGCTGGCGGCCCGTACAGCGCTAATGAGGGCGAAACGGTTGCGCTGACCGCCACCGGCTCCGATCCGGAGGGCGGCGCGGTGACCTTTGCCTGGGACCTGAATAACGACGGCGTCTTTGAGACCCCCGGCGCAGCGGCGACTTTTGCCGCGCTCGACGGCGCGGGCAACTACCCGGTCAGCGTGCAGGTGACCGATATCAGCGGGCTTGCCACGGTTGCCACGGCGGCAGTGGATGTTGCCAACCTGGCCCCCGCCCTGGGCGAAATCAGCGCCCCGCTTGACCCCTTAGCGGTTGGGACGGCGGTTACCCCCAGCGCGGACTTCACCGACGCTGGCGTGCTCGATACGCACACCGCCGAATGGGATTGGGGAGATGGCTCCACCTCGGCGGGAACCGTCACCGAAACAGACGGCTCCGGCTCGGTCAGCGGCAGCCATGCCTACGCCGCGGCTGGCATCTACACCGTGACCCTCACCGTCACCGATAAAGACGGCGGCTCGGCCTCGGTCAGCTACAGCTACGTGATCGTCTACAACCCCACCAGCGGGTTCGCCACCGGCTCCGGCTGGTACAACTCGCCCAAGGGCGCCTACCCGGCCAAACCCAAGCAGGCTGGCAAGGCCATCTTCAGCTTCGTCGCCAAATACCTCAAGGGCGATTCGACCCCCACCGGCCTGATGACCATGACCCACGCCACCGCCAAGCTCATCTTCACCAGCGCCGACTATGACTGGCTGGTGATCTCGGGCAGCACGGCCTACATGCAGGGCACCGGCAAGATCAACGGCAAGGGCAGCTACGGCTTCCTGCTCACCGTCAAAGACGGAGGCCGCAGCGATGCGATCCGCCTAAAGATCTGGGACAAGGCCAGCGGCTCGGTGGTCTACGACACCCAACTGGGCGCCGACCTGCCCGCTGCTCCGGTTCTGCCCATCAGCGGCTCGATCGTGGTCCATAAGTAAACGTTTTTCAATGCAATCTATTCAGCCGCGCCCGAAAAGGGCGCGGCTGAATCATTTAATGTTAATCAATAATATTTCTCTTAATTAGTCACTCCCTCTCCAGAATCCGCCGCACTTGCGGATTCTGGAGAGGGAGCCGGAGGGTGAGGTTCCTCACCCCGACTTTGGAAAAGCCAGTTTTTGTTCCTGGTAAATTGTTGGAAATAACGCCCCTAACCGGTATAATGGTAGGACGTAAACAGCACTTCCCATTCTATTTACCCACCTACCTCAGGGAGGAAAAGGCATGAATCGATTTTGCTTTAAGGCATTTTCGGCGGCGTTGATATTGGCGCTGCTGGCCAGCCTGCTGCCGTTCCAGGTTGGAACGGTGCGAGCTGCCGGATCAATCGGTCTGGCAGCGATTGGTGTTGCGTACACTGAGAATTTTGATAGCCTGGTCAACTCTGGCACAAGTGATGCTGTCCCATTTGGCTGGGCGCTCGCAGAGACCGGCTCGAGTGGCAATGCGACCTATCGCGCCGGGGACGGTACGGGAAACACTGGTGATACCTATAGTTTTGGAGCCGCCGGCGCTACAGACCGCGCTTTTGGCGGTCTGCGCAGCGGCAGTGTTGTCCCAACAATTGGCGCGCAGTTCACCAATAACACAGGTGAGGAAATCACTTCACTGGCGATTTTTTTTACCGGAGAGCAGTGGCGTATAGGTACCGTCACAGCAGGCCGCGCAGCCGACCGCCTGGATTTCCAGCTCAGCACGGATGCCACCGGGCTTGCGAACGGAACCTGGACCGACTATGATGCTTTGGATTTCAGCAGCAAGGTAACCACCGGTTCTGCTGCTGGTGGGTTGGACGGTAACGCTGAGGCTAACCAGACCGAAGTCAGCTACACCATTTCGGGCCTGAGCATTGCTTCCGGCGCAAGTTTTTGGGTGCGCTGGTTGGATATCGACATCGCATCGTCCGATGATGGTTTGTCGGTGGATGATTTTTTCCTAACGCCGAATCCTGAAACGGCCCCCTCCGTGAGCAGCACCACACCGGCGGACGGCGCGGACAACGTGGCGGTGGACGCTGATATTGTTGTGTCCTTCTCCGAGGCGGTAAACGTTACCGGCGATTGGTTCACCCTCTCGTGCACCAGCAGCGGCAGCGACCATGCCGCGGTAGTCACCGGCGGGCCGCAGGACTTCACCCTGGATCCCGACGCCGATTTTGCCTATGACGAAACCTGCACGCTGACTGTGTTCGCCGCGCAGGTGGCCGACCAGGACGTTCCCCCCAATAACCCCACCGCGGACACCGTGGTGACCTTCACTACCGCTCCGGCGGATTACGCCCCGGCGGTGAGCAGTACGACGCCAGCCGACGGCGCGACAGAAGTGGCGCTGGGCGCCAGCATCGCGGTGACCTTCTCTGAGAATGTAGACGTTACCGGGGAGTGGTTCACCCTCTCCTGCACCATCAGCGGCAGCCATGATGTGGCCGTTTCCGGCGGGCCGCAGGTCTTCACCCTGGACCCCACGGTGGATTTCACCTCCGGTGACTCTTGCACCTTGACCATAGACGCCGACAGCGTGACCGACCAGGACGCGATCGACCCGCCCGATACCCTCACCGCAGACGCCGTGATAACCTTCGGCGCGGGCAGCATCTGCGACGCCAGTTACACGCCCGTTTATGAAATCCAGGGCAGCGGCGCCACGGCAGCCATCACCGGCGCCGTCACCACCCAGGGCGTGGTGGTGGGCGACTATGAAGGCAACTCCACCACGCTGCGCGGTTTCTACCTGCAGGATATGACCGGCGATGCGAACGCGGCCACTTCGGACGGCATATTCATCTACGATGGCGATAACCAGAACCTTGTCTCCGCGGGTGACGTGGTGCGCGTGAGCGGCACGGCTTCTGAATACCAGGGCCAGACCCAGGTCAGCACGTCCGCCGCGTCGATCAAAGTGTGCAGCGCGGGCACGGGCGCGGTTACGCCGGTAGATGTGACCCTGCCCTTCGCCTCGGCGGACGCCGCTGAGGCCTACGAGGGCATGCTGGTGCGCCTGCCCCAAACGCTGTACGTCACCGATACCTACCTGTTAGGGCGTTTCCATGAAGTGACGCTGTCGGCCAACGCGCGCCTCCAGCAGCCCACCAACGTGGTGGCCCCCGGCGCGCCCGCGCTGGCCCTCCAGGCGCAGAATAACCTCAACCAGATTATTGTGGACGATGCTTCCCAGGGTCAGAACGCCGACCCGAACATCTTCGCGCGCGGCGGGCTGCCCCTTTCGGCCTCCAACACCCTGCGCGGCGGCGACACCGCCACCGGCACCGTGGGCGTGATGACCTACACCTGGAGTGGCAACGCCGCCAGCCCCAACGCCTACCGCGTGCGCCCGGTCAACGCGCTGACGGGCACGATCAACTTTGTGGCGGTCAATGAGCGCCCCGCTTCGTCCCCCGCACCCACCGGGCGGCTGCGCGCGGCGGGCATGAACCTGCTCAACTTCTTCAACACCTTCACCGGCTGCACCGAAGGCGTGGGTGGCGCTTCTACCGACTGCCGCGGCGCGGACAACCTGGAGGAATATAACCGCCAGCTTCCCAAGACGGTAGCGGCCATCCTCGGCACCGGCGCGGACGTGGTTGGTGTGGTCGAGATCGAAAATGACGGCTACGGGCCGACCAGCGCCCTCCAGGCCCTGGTGGATGCGCTCAACGCGCAGGCTGGGGCGGGCACGTATGCCTTCATCGACGTGGACGCCAACACCGGGCAGGTCAACGCCCTGGGCACCGATGCCATCAAGGTCGGGCTGCTCTACAAGCCTGCCAGCGTGACCCCCGTGGGCGACACTGCCGCGCTTAACACGGTGGACTTCGTCAACGGCGGCGATGCGGCAGAACGCAACCGGCCCGCTTTGGCGCAGGCCTTCGAAGAACCGAGCACCGGTGCGCGCTTTGTGGTGGCGGTCAACCACCTCAAGAGCAAGGGCTCGGTCTGTGACGATCCGGATACCGGCGACGGGCAGGGCAACTGCAACGCCGTGCGCCTCAACGCGGCCAACCTGCTCACCGACTGGCTGGCAGCGGACCCCACCGGCACCGGTGAAACCGACGCGCTGATCCTGGGCGACCTGAACTCTTACGCCATGGAAGATCCCATCGCAGCCATCGAGGCGGCGGGTTATACTAACCTGATCCAGCAGTTCGGCGGCGCGGATGCTTATTCGTACTCCTTTGATGGGCAGTGGGGCTACCTGGACCATGCTCTCAGCAGCGCCAGCCTCACCCTACAGGTGAGCAGCGTGACGGAATGGCATATCAACTCCGATGAGCCTACTGTCCTGGATTACAACACCGAATTCAAGTCGGCCAACCACCTTATCACACTCTATGCGCCGGATCAATACCGCATTGCTGACCACGACCCGGTGCTGGTGGACCTGAACCTGGCCTACGGCGCCCCGCTGGCGGATGCTGGCGGCCCGTACAGCGCCGATGAAGGCGAGACAGTTACGCTGACCGCCACCGGCTTCGATCCGGAGGGCGGCGCGGTGACCTTCGCCTGGGACCTGGATGACGATGATGTCTATGAGACCCCCGGTGCATCGGTCAGCTTCGATGCGCTCAACGGTCCGGGCAGCTACCCGGTCAGCGTGCAGGTAACGGATACCGATGAGCTTTCCACGGTCGAAACGGCCACAGTGACCGTTGCCAATGTGGCCCCCACTCTGGGCGATATCACCGCTCCCGCCAGCACGGTAGTGCTTGGCTCGGCCTTTACCCCCAGCGCTGCTTTTACTGACCCCGGTGTGCTGGACACTCATACGGCTACCTGGGACTGGGGCGATACCACTACCTCGGCGGGAACCGTCACCGAAACAGACGGCTCCGGCTCGGTCAGCGACAGCCATACCTACGCCTCGGCTGGGACCTATACGGTAACCCTCACCGTCACCGATAAAGACGGCGGCGAGGCGTCCAAGACCTTCGGCCCCGTTACGGTAAACCCCAACACGGTCCCGCTGGTGGATGCTGGCGGCCCGTACAGCGCCAATGAAGGCGGAACGGTCACCCTTACCGCTACCGGCTCCGATCCGGAAGGCGGCCCGCTCACCTTCGCCTGGGACCTGGATGACGACGATATCTATGAGACCCCCGGCGCGTCGGTCAGCTTCAACGCGGTCGACGGCCCGGGCAGCTACCCGGTCAGCGTGCAGGTGACGGATAACGGCGGGGTTGCCATGGTCGATACGGCCACAGTGACCGTTGCCAACGTGGCTCCGACGGTGGTCACATTCAACGCCCCGGCGGGCCCGGTGCTGGCAGGCACGCCCATTGCGATCAGCGCAACCTTCACCGACCCCGGTAAGCTGGATACGCACACCGCCGTCTGGAACTGGGGCGATGGCTCCACCTCGGCGGGTGTGGTGACGGAAACCAACGGCTCCGGCTCGGTCAGCGGCAGCCATGCTTACGCAAAACCCGGCCTCCACACCGTGACCCTCACCGTCACCGATAAAGACGGCGGGGTCGCCACCAAGAGCTTCAACATCACCGTTAAAGCCCGGGTCTGGCTGGCACAGATCGCCAAAGCAAGCACGCCTGCCCAAAGCGCAGCCGGTCAGCAGGTCGATCTTCGGCACGGCGGCGAAATCGAATAAGGATTTGACCCCCAACTGGACGCCTGAACGTCCCCAGTAAACGTTTTCGTGATTGAAAATCCGCCGCGCCATTTCCAGGCGCGGCGGATTTTTTAACACCAGACTTCCCCAGGTATTTCATATTTTTTTCACAGGTTTTTTGGATACTTGGAGAAGATCAGGCCGGTGAAGTGCTTGATCTATAACACAAACAAAACGCCAGAACGTCGCGCTCGTTCTTATTGAAACGTTTGGCGCTTTGAACCCACCTGAGGAGGTCGTAATGTTCCGCTTCGGTATCGTACCGAGAATTATCTTAGCCCTGCTGCTCATCAGCTTGCTGGCTGCGGGTGGTTACTGGGTGTACCGCGTTGGCTGGGCGCAGGGCTACCAGGCCGCCGCCATCAGCGCCGCGCAGGTCGCCGGCAGCACAGCCAGCCCGGCTGCGCCAAACGCCGCCGCCCCTTACGGCGCCGCCCCCTGGGCATATGGTCCCTGGGGTTACCGGCCCCACATGTGGGGAATGGGCTTTGGCTTCTTCCCGCTGTTTGGCATTGGCTTCTTCATCTTGTTCATGCTCCTGATCGGCGGGCTGTTCCGCGGCATGGCCTACCGCCGTTGGGGTGGTCCACCCCCTCCAGGGCCGTGGTCGCACTATTGGCGGCAAGAGCACGAACACGAGCATGGGTCCGCGCCCGAGGAGAAAAAGGAATAATAAAGATTTTGGGTAAGAATGTGGGCGCTTGT
>CAYTHO010000097.1:0-19473 GCA_964437595.1 uncultured Anaerolineaceae bacterium | reverse complement strand
GGTCTCGTCACTTACCACTTCATATCGTAGGCGGGGGGGGGGGGGGGGGGGGCGGCGCCCCCACGTCTCTTCGACCCAGAAGCGGTCGGAGAGGCCGCACACCATTTCCAGGAAGCCCGCGCGCTGGGGAAAGCTCGCCAGGGGCGGCCTGGCGCTGACTACCACCGCCGCGGAATGGCGCACCCGGGCGATGCAGTCCAGCGCTTGTTCGAGCAGGCGGCGGCTTTCGGCGTAGGCGATATCTTCATCGTAGAAGGTAGCCAGCAGGTCGAAGATCAGCACGGGCTGCGGCTGGGGCAGGCTGGCGGCCTGGTCGAGCAGGGCGGCGACCTGGTAGCAGGTGAAGGCTCGCGCCGCGTGGATGTTGTGCAGCGCGCGCACGGGGTCGGGGGTCAGGCGGCGCAGCTCGCGCGCCAGGGGCAGCGGGTTGGCGCGGTTGCCGCAGTCCAGCAGCAGCAACGGGCCGCGCACCGCCAGGCGGGCGGCCAGGTTCAACAGTTGATTGGCGGCGGTCTGCCCGCCGATGATCACATACAGTTGGGCGGTGATGGGAAGCGTAATGGCGTCCATGCTTCCATTATGACAAAATGCCCGGCAAACGGGCATCCCCCACGCGGGGGATATTGGGGGGATTCAGGTAGTCCCCCGCGTGGGGGATGCCGCTTTTTTTCGCCCAACCTTCTCCACGCCGCGGTTATGTTGATGAATATGATTTATAATGGTTTCAAACAAATCCTCTCGACCAGTTCAGGAAAAATTTGCATGCCCAAAATTCTCTCCAAATCCGCGCTCGCCCTCCTCCTCGTCCTGCTGATGGCCCTGCTGCCGTCCTGCCGCGCGCCGCAGCAAGATGTGCAGGTGCTCCCCGCTCTGAAGCAGGCCGCCCTGCCGGGGCGGCTGGTCCTCATCCAGTCTCGGCAGAACGGCAGCCGGGTGATGGAGCTTGACCTGGCATCGGGCGCGGTTCGCGCACTGTTCACCGCCCCGCAGAAATCCTGGCTGGCCGCGGCGGAGGTTTCGCCGGATGGCAAGACCCTCCTGCTGGCCTACGCCCCGCCGCCGCCTAACGGTGAAGAGCAGCTCAACCATACCGACCTGTACACCCTGCCTGTCGGCGGCTTGGGCGCGCCGCAGCCTTTGATCCTTCGCGCTACGCCGGGAGAATCGTTTGACTACCCGGCCTGGTCTCCGGATGGGCAGGCCGTGATCTACGCCCACAGCGCGCCGTCCAAAACCGCGCGCCTGGGGATCGAAACCAGCATCGAGCGCTTACCGATAAACGCCCCGGCGGGGGGCCAGCCGCAGGTGATCCTGCGCAGCGCCACCTGGCCGCGCTTCTCGCCGGACGGCGCCCACCTGGCTTACCTGGGGCTGTCGGAGTTCACCTCGGAGAACAGCCTGCACCTGGTCAACGCCGACGGGTCGGCCCCCGCGCAGTTGGTCCCGGTTAGCCAGTTCCCCATCGTGGACGCGCACATCTTTTCCCCGGACGGCAGGGAAATCTACTTCACCGCTCCGCAAGAAGGGCACGGCAGCCTGCCGGGCGCGCCCGCGCTGGCCAGTCCGCCGCCTGCCGCTGATTTGCCAGCGCGGCTGGCGCGCCTGTTCTCTGGCGCCACCCTGTTCTTCGGCGCGCGGCCCGTCACCGCCCACGGCGACCCTTCGGACTGGTACCGGGTCAGCGCTTCCGGGGGCGAGGTGCGCAGGGTGATCGAGACCCAGGATGTGAATATGGCCGGCGCGTTTTCGCCGGACGGGCAGTGGCTGGCCTACGCCAGCCAGCAAGGCCTGTTTGTAATGAAGCCCGACGGCAGCCAGTGGGTGCAGATCGCCAGCCTGGTGGGCATGGGCAGCCTGAACTGGCTGGAATGAAGCGCGCCTTATAGGAGAATAACTGCGCCGATCAGCAAGGCCGCCATCAGGGCGACCAGCAGCAGCGCGTAGACGGCCCCGCGGCTTTTCTTGTGGCTCTTTGGGACGGGCGGCAGGGCCTTTTCTGGTTCGGCTGGCGGAGCGGATGGAAGGACCGGGGCCTCGATATCCACCGGGCGGTACGGCTTTTCCGCGCCGCGTTCAGACGTGCCAGGCTTCCAGACCGGCTTCAGGTCGGGGTTTTTCATTAAGAACGTTTCGGTGCGCTCCATCACCCGCTTAAATTCAGCATCCGTAATCTGCTCGGGTGAAACGGTGAAGACGCTCGAATCGGTTGACAATACCCATTGGTCGGCGGCGGACAGGCTGCGGTTCTGCTTGCGGGCCTGGTCTTCGGCCACTCCGGCGGGCACGTCAGCGATCGCATCCGCGACCGCATCGCCGACAAAGACTGCCGGCGCGGCATCTTCGGTAAATACGCCGTTTGTCTGCATGGCCGAAAGGGTCAGGCGCACGCGCTGCGCCTGCGGGTTGATGCGCACGCAGGCTTCCAGCGCCTGGGCGCGCTCAGCTGGCGTTTCTACGCATTCCGCGTACCACAGCCAGGCGATTTCGTTGGTTTTGTCGGCTTTGAGAATTTGCTGCAGCAGGCGGCGGGCTTCTGTCTTCCGCCCGGACCGCGCCAGGCCAATTGCTTGGTATAAATTGGATTCGCTCATCTGATCCCCCTCAGTTCCAAACCAAAACAACATACCAGCATCTGGTGTGTTTCTCCAATATGGATAACGTATCGATAAGCTAAATCTTACAGTGGAACCCTGCCGCGAATATAGGAAATTATACACCTATTCTTGCGCGCGGCAAAAATATAATATATTATATTATAATAGTACATAAATATTCCGCGAAGGCGCGCTCTTTCCGGAATACCGTCCATGGAGGTGAAATGCGCAAAATCGTTGTCTGCAACTTGATGACGCTAGATGGCTATTACGAAGGCGCCGGGAAAAACGTGATGGCGCTGTTTGATTACCGCCGCAGTGCTTACCCGGCAGACGAAAGCTTCGATCTGTACAATGCCGAGCGGCTACGGGCGGCGGGTACGCTCTTACTGGGCCGCACCTCGTACGATGGCTTCCGCGGCTACTGGCCTGTCGTGGCGGATGATCCCAACGCGCCCGCCGCCGCCCGCGAAATCTCCCGCCTGGACAACGCGATTGAGAAGGTGGTGGTCTCCGACAGTCTGACCGAAGACCAGACCGACCCCTGGCGCCAGACCACACGTATCGTCCGCCGCGCCGCCGCCCACCAGCAGATCGCGGAATTGAAGCGCCAGCCCGGGAAAGAAATCCTGGTGTTCGGCAGCCGCACCCTGTGGAACGATCTGCTGGCCCACGGCCTGGTGGATGAACTGCACCTGATGATCGCGCCGGTGGTATTGGGCGCGGGCACGCCTTTGTTCTCGAACGGCCTGCCGGATTCACTGCGCCTGATCGATTCCCGCACCTGGGAAGACTCGGGCCTCGTCCTGGCGCGTTACGCGCCTGCCCGCGCAGCCGGGTGATGATTAATACAAACCCGCCGCGAGGTTCCTCGCGGCGGGTTTGTACCTACACTTTTATACCCAATTCTTCCCGCAGGAACTGCCCGGTGTAGCTTTGCTCCACCTGGGCCACCTGCTCGGGCGTTCCGGCGGCGATGATCTGCCCGCCGCCCGCGCCGCCCTCGGGGCCTAAGTCGACCAGCCAGTCGGCGGTCTTGATTACATCCATGTTGTGCTCGATGATGATGACCGTGTTGCCCGCATCGGCCAGGCGGTGCAGCACGTCCAGCAGGCGCTGGATGTCGGCGAAGTGCAGGCCGGTGGTGGGCTCATCCAGGATGTAGATGGTATCGCCGGTGGCGACCCGCCCCAACTCTTTGGCCAGCTTTACGCGCTGCGCCTCGCCGCCCGACAGGGTGGTGGCCGACTGGCCCAGCTTGACGTAATCCAGGCCCACATCGTGCAGGGTTTGCAGCATGCGGTGAATCTTGGGGAAGGCGTCGAAGAACGACAGCGCTTCCTGCACGTCCATATCCAGCGCTTCGGCGATGTTCTTGCCCTTGTAGGTGACCTCCAGGGTGTGGCGGTTGTAGCGCGCGCCTTTGCACTCCTGGCACACCACCCACACGTCCGGCAAGAAGTGCATTTCCACCTTCTTCCAGCCGTGCCCGCGGCAGCTCTCGCAGCGCCCGCCCTTCACGTTGAAGCTGAAGCGGTCGGGGCCGTAGCCGCGCACGCGCGCCTCAGGGGTGGCGGCAAACACCTGGCGGATGTCATCGAACAGCCCCACGTAGGTAGCCGGGTTGGAGCGCGGCGTGCGCCCGATTGGCTCCTGGGTGATGTCGATGACCTTGTCGAGCTGCTCCAGCCCGTCCAGGCGGTCATACGGGCCGGGGGTGGCGTGCGCGCCCATCAACTGGCGCGAGAGGGCCGGGAAGAGCGTATCGGCGACCAGCGAAGACTTGCCGCTGCCCGATACCCCGGTGACCACCGTGACCGTGCCCAGCGGGAAGCGCGCGGTGACGTTCTTCAGGTTGAACAGGCGCGCCCCGGAGAGGGTCAGCCAGCCGCGCGGCATCCTTCTTTGCAGGCCGTTGGGCGCGGTGACCTGCCTGGCCCCGCTCAGGTACTGCCCGGTGAGCGAGTGGGGGTTGGCCATCACCTCTTCAGGTGTGCCAGCCGCCACCAGCTCGCCGCCGTTGACCCCCGCGCCGGGGCCCAGGTCGATCAGCCAGTCGGCGGCGCGCATGGTTTCGGCGTCGTGCTCCACCACCAGCACGGTGTTGCCCATATCGCGCAGCTTGAGCAGCGTGTTCAGCAGGTTGCGCTGGTCGCGCGCGTGCAGGCCGATGGAGGGCTCGTCGAGGATGTACAGCACGCCCACCAGCCCGCAGCCCAACTGCGAGGCCAGGCGGATGCGCTGGCCCTCGCCGCCGGAGAGGGTAGGGGCCGGGCGCGACAGGTTCAGGTAGTGCAGGCCCACGTCCAGCATAAAGCGCAGGCGCGAGCGCAGCTCCTTGAGCACCTCGCCGACCACCTCGATCTGCTCCGCGTTCAGCGATTGGCCGCCGGTGAGCGATGACAGCCCGCACACCCAGTCGTAGGCGTCCTCGATGGTCATGGTCAGCACGTCTGGGAAGGTGCTGCTGCCCACCGTGGCAAGGCGCGCCTCGGCGCACAGCCGCGAGCCGCCGCAGGTGGGGCAGGGTTTCTGGCTCATAAAGCTCATGTACCAGCGCCGGGTGTACTCGGACTGCGTCTGGCGGAACAGGCGGTTGATGTGGAACACCGCGCCGCGTTCCTGGCGCTCGCCTTCGCCCTTCCAGGTGCCGGACTGGTTCTCCCATTTGATCGTAATTTTGTCTTCCGAACCCCACAGCACCACGTCGCGGAACTGCTGCGGCAGGTCCTTCCAGGGCAGATCCAGGTCGACGCCGTAGAAGTTGGCGACCGCCTTGAGCTCGTTGAAGCGCCAGCCGCCTTTCTTGCGCACGTTGCCGTACCAGCGGCACGCGCCGTCCAGCAGCGACAGTTCGGGGTGGTCGACGATCAGGTCGGGGTCCACTTCCATGCGGGTGCCCAGGCCGTTGCAGTCGGGGCACATGCCGGTGGGCGCGTTGAAGCTGAACAGCGCAGCGGAAAGCGGCGGCAGGGTCAGGTCGCAGTGCGGGCAGGCGTTCTTCTCGGTCAGCAGGAGCTGCTCGCCGGGTGCGCCGCCCTCCGGCGAGGCCGCGTCGAGCAGGTCGATTGCCAGCATGCCGCCGCTGGCGTGCAGCGCGGTTTCCACCGAGTCGATCACCCGCACGCCGAAGTCTTTCAGCGCCGCCGAGTCCACCGCGGGGTCGCCGGAAAGCTCGGGCGCCACCAGCCGGTCGACGATGATCTCGATGGTGTGGGGCTGGGTCTTCAACAGCTTAGGTAGTTTCTTGGGGTCGTACAGGTCGTACAGCTCGCCGTCGATGCGCGCGCGGGTAAAGCCAGACTGGCGGGCCTTCTCCAGCGCGGCGGCGTGGTCGCCCTTGCGGCTGCGCGCCACCGGCGCGACGATCTGGAAGCGGGTGCCGGGGGGCAGCTTCACCAGCCGGTCGGCGGCGACCTGGGGCGAGATGGGGCTGACTGCGCGTCCGCACTGCGGGCAGTGCTGGGTGCCGGCCCGCGAGAACAGCACGCGCAGGTAGTCCATCACCTCGGTGATGGTGCCCACCGTGGAGCGCGGGTTCTTGCTGACTGACTTCTGCTCGATGCTGATGGCCGGTGACAGCCCGCCGATGTAATCGACCTTGGGCTTGTCCATCTGGTCGAGGTAGCGGCGCACGTAGGCCGACAGGCTCTCCACGTAGCGGCGCTGGCCCTCGGCGTACAGGGTATCGAAGGCCAGGGAGGATTTGCCCGAGCCGGATACGCCGGTGAGCACCACCAGCTTGTTGCGCGGGATGGTGATGTTGACGTGCTTGAGGTTGTGCTGCTGCGCGCCGCGCACCACGATCATGTCTGGGGCGGTATCGCTGTTGCCGTTTTTCGTATAGCCATTACCATTGGACGTGCTGAGCGCGTTCTGGGGCGCCGCTTCAGCGCGGCCCGCCAGCTCCGCCAGGCGGTCCAGGTCGGAGGGCAGCAGGGCCTTCTTGCCCGGGGCCGCACCTGCGGATGCGCTCGCACCTGCGGATGCGCCCGCCGGTTTGTGCCCGTTGCTGGACGGGGTCAGGCTGGCGGCCTCGGCGGGGGAAAGCAGTACGGTCTGCGCGCTGCCTGCGGCGCCATATATGGCGGCAGCTTCCTCGGCGCGCGGGTCGATGCCCAGCAGCTGCAGCTTGGAGAACAGCGGGCTGCCGATCCGCGCGTCGTCGAACAGCGCGCGCGCGTTGTCAAAGTCATCGGCGTTGAGGGCGGCGGCAATCTGGTCGAGGAACTTGCGCTCGTCGGCGGTCACCTGGTCGTCGCCCTTGGTACCCAGCTCCCACCAGTTGTCCCAGGCCAGCACTTCCACTTTGTTGTAGGCGGCAATTTCCTGGAGCAGCACCATGCGCATAAAGGGCCAGCCGCGGTGCTTGCGGTTGTGCCCAAACTTGCCCGATTTGGCCTTGCCCTTGCGGCACAGCGTCCAGGCCTGCGCGCCGGTGAAGAAATGCTGGAAGGATACCTGCCCGCTGGCGGGGATATCGGTGGTGTCGAAGGTGATCTTCATCTTCTCGCGCTGCAGGTCGTCGATCTGCGGGTCGACCATCACCCAGCGCTTCTTCTCTGCATTCCAGTATTCGGTGACCCAGTGGTTGTGGATCATGGTCTCGTCGCCCAGGTAGGCGGCGAAACCGGCCCGCGCGCGGGCCGGGATGCCCTGGTGGCGCAGCATGGCGCACAGCAGCACGGCATGGTCGCGGCAGTTGCCCACCACGCGCTCGTCCGCCGGGCGCGCTTCGGCCAGCGGGCGGGGGTCAAGCTGGTGAATCAGGCGCAGCATCTCGCTCACCCGGCGGATGTTGACTTCTTTTTTTTGCGTGCTGGTCAGGTCCACCCCGTACCATTCATTGATCAGCGGGTGGATCAGCAAACCCTGTACTACCTTGCACAGATCAGGGATAGCGGTAGGCAGCGGGTCGAACAGGTGGGCGGAGTCGCCCGCGCGGGTCATGATCCCCGGCGCGGCGAAGAACGATAACGATTCAGCGGAAGGGTCCACGGGCAGTGCTCCTCATAACAGGCTAATGGGAGAATGCAGAAACAGCGTGCAGTGTGACAGCCCGCGGCGGTGATTCAACGGATAAGATCTTACCAGGGGCGGCGCTTTGTCAGTGGGAAAGGTTCAATGCGCCCTTATTATAGAACGTTTGTTTGACGCTTTCAATAGAGAAAAGACCGATTCAGCACTGGTCAAAGGGATGGTTTTAAAAACGCAGCCGCGGGAACCCCGCCCCGCCGCGCGGCAGGCCGGGTTCCCGCGGTTGGAACGGGATGTTTACTGCTTGCCGTACTCCGTGCCCAGGATGTAATCCTGCAGGTTATTGATCATCGAGCTCTGCTCGGAAATGATCCCTTTCACCACATCGCCGATGGAGATCAGCCCGACCAGCCGGTCGTTGACCACTACGGGCAGGTGGCGGATGCGCTTATCCGTCATCAGCTTCATGCATTCCTCAATGGTCTGCTCGGGCCGCACGGTGATGACTTTTTCGGTCATGTAGTCTCCGATCCTGGCCTCCAGGCGCGCATCGCGGTTTTCGGCAATGCGGTGGACGAAATCGCGCTCGGAGATAATGCCGGCCAGCGCATCGCTATCCAGCACCACCAGCGCGCCCACATTCTTCTCCGTCATGTACTGGAGCGCTTCGAGCGTGGTTGTTTCCGGGTTGATCGACCAAACGCCTTCCCCCTTGACTTTGAGCAGGTCACGAACAGTCAGCATCGTAGTCCTCCTGGTCCCTGATCTTATGGAAAATCGATGAAGTGCTGGTGCAGTCCCAATCACTGTTAAGCATATTATACAGAGAAAAGGTATGATTTTTATAAAGAATCCTCCCTGCCCTGGTATAGAATGCCCGGCACGAATCTTGTACATACTGTATCAGAGCCTCGCGGCTCCGTGATATTTGTTCCGAGGTATAGGATGGCTGCCCAAACAACTTCAATGGACCTGGCTTGCCAGACCAGCAAAACGAACAGCGCCCACCAGCGCAGGGCGGTGGTCGATTACCTGATGAAAGCCGCCTTTGGCGACCCGCAGGTGCATCACCGCGTGCATGCCAGCCCGGTCTTCCAGGCCGGCTTCAATGCCCTCAACCCCGACCAGCCCAACTTTGTCCAGGATGAAGCCACTCGCACTATTATTATGATCGGCTGCCTGCATATGATTGATGAAACCGCCGCGCTGTTAAGATTCGCCAGGGAGAATAATATCCAGATTGTGCCGAAGGTGTAGGGCGGGAACCCATCTCGTTTCTATATGATTATCTCAATCCCATGCGATTATCTTATCTCGATCCCACGCTCCAGCGTGGGATCGCTCTTCTCCAGGCGCTCCGCGCCCGCCGGCGAAAGAACCTGACCCCCACGGAGCAGTACGGGCTGCGCGAGAGGTGAAAAATGAAAAAATGAAAATGCCCTCTTGTATTCCTACCCCATTTTCATTATACTTATAAGTCCTTGCGCAAGGTTGTCGCGAAATGGGCCTCTACAGGCCCCACATCGGCAGGGTAACCTGCATCAGCGGCGGCCTCACCACCTTAACAACCGAATAGGTACGTAAGTAAACCGTCATAAACGCTTGTTCAAAAAAGAGCAGGCGCAGGCGGTTTGCTCAGCTTCGTTGGTGGTAATGGCGGGCATCTACAATGCTCGCGGTTACTGCGTGGCGTGGAGAGGCCACCGTCCGTTTGACATTTGGAGGTAGCCATGGTTACACGACCAGCATCGAACGAAGCCCTTTATGCGAATGCGGTCACAGACCGTGCGGTCTCAGACCGTGCGGTCACAGACACCGCCGACGCTCAAGCAGACCTGCTCCAGCGTATCTTGCCCGGCTGCAACGCCGACCGCCAGAGCCGCGCCCAGGCCTGGGCCGACTGGCAGTCTGGCTGCGGCGAGCCGGTGCTGGCGCGCTATGTGCGGGCGCACAACAACACGCTCGAGGCGGACGAGGACATCATCCAGGACACGCTTATCATTGCTTACCTGAGCGTGGAGCGCGGGTCGTTTACCCCGCGCGATGGGGTGCCCTTCATCGCTTACGTGGTTGGCATCGCTCGCAACAAGATCCGCGAAGCGCGCCGCAGGCTGCGCTACCACGCCGACCTGGACGATGAGCCAGAAGAGCTGGAGCGGCGGCTGGTGGGAGAGTTCCAACGCCAGCCGGAGAAGGTGATTGAGCGGCGCGAGCAGGTGCGCGGGCAGCGTGAGCAGTTGAGCAGCGGGTTGTCCCGCCTGCCAGCCGCCCGCCGCCAGGTGCTGGAGCATTACCTGTCTGGCGCCAGCACGGGCGAGATCGCCGATCACCTCTCGATGAGCGAGGCGCTGGTGCGCCAGCACAAGTGCCGCGGGCTGCGCGCTTTGCAGAACGAGTTACAGAGCGGCACGCTGCTGCCAAACGCGGGCGCGGGACGGTTTGCATGAGGGCTTCGATGTGTGAGGGTTTCTGGGCGGGCATATACGGTTCCCGCTCGCCCAGAGATCATCACCGCCAAACGGACCTACCTTAACAATCGAATATTGTGATGATGGATGGGCGGAATGTCCCCAAGGCGCGCCGCCGGGGAGTGGAATAGGGTTTCAAATTAAAAATCCCTGTTCAACTTGTACCGGCGGAAATCCCAGGGGCATTTCGGGGAAGCCTTTGGAAATCGTCCCCCAAATCCGGAAAGTCCGGCCCGGGGAGCATTTCCGAAGCGGAATATTTTTCGAAGAACTTCCCTGTTGAACTTCCCGGCTTTTTTTCTGGCTGTGCCTTTTGCGGAAAGATCCGCGCTGACCGGCCAAAAATTCCCCGGGAATTCTCGAAACCGCCAGCAGATTGGGAATTTCCCAGCCGTATTTTTTGAAAGGCGCGTTTTGTAGATTTTCGAAAAATCTCTACAGCGCCCCAAAGCCTTTTCCGGCTTCTTTCAAAAATCGGCAGGAAAATCGCGGAAAAAGCCGGTGCCAATTTGGGATTTCCCCCAAATTCTCCCGGCGGCGGAAATAAAAATCCCGCGCAAATTCCCAAAAATTCCACTGCCCAATCCATCACCCCAAATTCGCCAGTCCGGATTGGCCGGCAGTCTGCCTCCGAATTATTTTCTGGGAACCAAGATTTCTAAAAACCCCAAAGCTTGCAGTTGATATGCAGCCTTTGGGGTTTTTGGATTTAAACTGTGGAAACCGCAATGTTAACGCGACATTAATTCGTTAACACGCCATTAACAATCAAGTATAATTGCCCCGGTACCCATTCGTTTGCTGTCTTTCCATATCTTTCGCCCTTCCCGGAGGCCCCGATGAAATTTTCATTCTTACCTGGTGAAGTCAAGTTTTATGATTATTTCGAGCGAGCCAGCGCGAACCTGCTGGAAATTGCCCGCCTGCTGCTGGCCCTGCTGGAAGACCCGCAGAACCTGGATGAAAAAGTGGCCCAGATCACCGAGGTGGAGCACCAGGGGGATTTCATCGTTCACGAAGTCACCAGCCTGCTGCCGCGCACGCTGATCACGCCCATCGACCCGGACGAAATCCTGCGTCTCGTCTCCTCGGTGGATGACGCCATCGACTCGATCCAGGCTGCCGCTATTCGCATCCAGATTTACCAGATCGAAGACGTGCGCAAGCCTGCCCGCCGCCTGGGGCACCTGATCCTGGAAAGCGCCACCGAGCTGGACCTGGCGATCAAGGCGCTGCGCGATAAAAAGAACTATGATGAGATCAACCAGCGCATCGTCCAGATCAATACCTTGGAGAACAACGGCGACCGCGTATTTCAGGACGGCCTGACCAGCCTGGTCGCCCACCGGGATGATATTTTTGATTTTATCCGCTGGAAAGAAATTTACGAGCTGTTAGAAGCCACCACCGACCGCATCGAAGACGCCGGGGACGTGCTGCAGAGGGTGATGATCGCCAATGCTTGACCCCGTTCTCATCCTCGTCGTTTTCATCATTGCCCTGGCGCTGGCCTTCGACTTCGTCAACGGCTTTCACGACGCCGCCAATTCCATTGCTACGGTGGTTTCCACCCGCGTGCTGACGCCCTTTCAGGCGGTGATATGGGCGGCGGTGTTTAATTTTATCGCCGCCTTTACCTTTGGCACCGCAGTGGCCGAAACGATGGGCAAAGGCATGATCGACATTAACGCCGTGGACAACTGGGTGATCCTGGCCGGGCTGGTGGGCGCCATCGCCTGGGACCTGATCACCTGGTGGATCGGCCTGCCCACCAGCTCCTCGCACGCGCTGATCGGCGGTTATGCCGGTGCGGCCATCCTCAAGGCCGGCTTTAGCGTGATTATCGTGCAGGGCTGGGTCAAGACGCTCTCCTTTATCGTCATCGCTCCGTTTTTGGGCTGGGTGCTGGGCTCGTTGTTCATGATCATCATTTTTTCGATCTTCAAGAAGCGGACGCCCGCCAGCGTGGACCATATCTTCCGCCGCGGGCAGCTGCTTTCGGCGGGCCTGTACAGCCTGGGGCACGGCACCAACGACGCGCAGAAGACCATGGGCATCATCGCCGGGGTGCTGTTCACCGTTCCGGCCTACCGCCACCTGGTTGCGGATGCCAGCGGCGAGCTGACCATCCCCTTCTGGATTGTGCTGATGGCGCACGCCGCCATTGCCCTGGGCACGCTCTCGGGCGGCTGGCGCATTGTGCACACCGTGGGCGCAAAGATTACCAAGCTGGTGCCGATGGGCGGCTTTGCCGCCGAAACCGCCGGGGCGGTGACGCTGTTCACCTCGTCGCTGCTGGGCATCCCGGTCTCCACCACCCACGTCATCACCGGCGCGATTGTGGGGGTAGGCTCGCTGCGCAACAAGCGCGCCGTGCGCTGGGGCGTCGCCGGGCGCATCGTGTGGGCCTGGGTCTTGACTATCCCCATGGCAGGCCTTATCGCCGCGGCGGTATACGGCGCGATTATGCTCGCGCAGCGCCTGTTCGGCGGCTGATCGCCGGTTCGGCGCGCGTAATTCCATAACGAGTATTGTTATAACCGACAATTATTTTGTAATGCGATTACATTGTGCATAACCCCGATTGGCCCTGCCAGCGTGGCGCAAGAACATTGGAATTGTGGTAAGATTCGTATGTGCTTTAGGGTTATGCCTGATGTGGCATGTGGTACTTAGTGGGTTATAAACGGTACAAGCAACTCAAATCAGCATAAGGCTTTCTCCACCCTTCCACCGGTCTCGTCAAAGCGCCTCAGTTCTACCTGAGCCGCGCGGCGAACCGGCTGGACCTGTTGCACCATCAGTAACACCATCCCAAGTTCATGTAAGTTAAAAGGAAAGGAGGTGAGCGTCACAATCTTTCCGGCAGGCCTGAATCACCAGGCCGTTTTTTGCTCCTGTTTTGGCGCAAATATTCACCCTCAGGTTTAGGAGACAATTATGCGCAAGTTGCAGAGTTTTTTTAGTATGGTTTTGGCACTGACTATGGTGCTGTCGTTATCGCTGGTTCCGACAGCCGAGGCGCAGGCCCCGGCCCCGAACACCGGAGAGCTGCGGGCTCGGGAATTGAACGTTGAGGTAACCGCGGTGCCAGCCGTCGATTTGTCGGATGCCATTCGCACCAAAGATGGCAAGGTTGGCGTCATTGTTCAATTAAAGGATTCCCCCTTAGCGACCTATCAAGGCGGAATCCCTGGATTTCAGGCCACATCTCCCTTAGTGACCGGAAAGCAGAAGCTGGATGTCAATTCCGCATCCAGCCAGGCCTACCTGGCGCGCCTGGAGCAGGTCCATGCGGACTTCGCGGTTGAGCTTGCTCAGGTGGCGCCCAGCGCCAAGATTGAGCAAACGTTCAGCGTGGCCTTAAATGCCGTTTCGATGAAGATCGACGAGGCCGACGTGAAAGCATTGGCGAAAATGGAACAGGTGGCGCAGGTTTACCCTGACCAGATTCGCAGCGTAGACATGGATGCCAGCCTCGACCTGATCAATGCCCCTGAATTGTGGACCGCTTTGGGTGGCCGCGACGAGGCAGGCAAAGATATCAAAGTGGCTGTGGTGGATACGGGCATGCGGTTTAACAACCCCATGTTCAGCAACCCCGACGATGCCTTTGAAATGCCTTTTGGTTACCCGCGCGGTTACTGCGTGGACAACCCTGCCGATACCGCGGTAACGTGCAATGGAAAAGTGATCGCTGCGCGGTATTTCTATGATCCGGCCCTGGCGATCAATGCGCTCGAGGTCATGTCGCCGCTGGATATCGACGGCCATGGCTCGCACACGGCTGGAACCTCCGCCGGGAACCGGATAACGGTTGCGGCAGGGGACGTAGCACCTGAGGACACCGAGATTTCGGGCGTGGCCCCGGGTGCCTACTTGATGGTCTACAAGGCCCTGTTTGAGAATCCCGCCGGTGACAATGGCTCCGGTACGGATACCATGCTCTCCGCCGCGATGGAAGCCGCTTTGATGGATGGGGCGGACGTCATCAACAACTCATGGGGCGGCGGCGCAGGCGGCGATCCGAATGCCAGCGTTTACAAGTCCTTAATTGATGCCATCACGGCTGCTGGAACGGTAGTCGTTTTCTCCGCGGGCAACAACGGCCCGGCTTCCAACACCATTGGCTGCCCTGGCTGCGTTGAATCGGCCTTAACCGTGGCCGCCAGCACCACAGAGCGGGTAGTCGCGAACACCGTGGATATCACCGGCCCCACGCCGGTACCCGCGGAACTGGTGGGTATTGTGGGTACGCAGGGCAGCGGCCCGAAGCTGACCGCCGATCTGGCTGGCCCGATCAAGTTCGACGCGAGCAATGCATTAGGCTGTTCGGCTTTCACCGCTGGCAGCCTGACCGGTTCGATTGCGCTGGTATCGCGCGGTTCGTGCAACTTCTCTGTGAAGGTTGACAATGCCGCGGCAGCCGGCGCCATTGGCGTGGTTGTCTTTAATAATGCCGGTGGCCCGCCCAGCGTGATGGGCGGCCAGGAGGCCACAACCATTCCTTCCTTGATGATCTCCATGACCGACGGCGAAGCCGTTCGTGATTACGTGATCGCGAACCCGACTGCCACGACTATCCGCCTTGACAGTGATGTGAGCGTATTTTACAAACCCGAATGGGAAGATATCCTGGCTGGCTTCAGCTCGGTAGGCCCCAATGGCGACCCCGATATCCTGAAGCCCGATATTACCGCTCCTGGCGTGAACATCCTTTCCGCTTACTCGGCTGTCCTGTCGGGCAGCGGCGCTCCCACCTTCGGTTACCTGGGCGGCACAAGCATGTCGGCCCCGCACGTAACCGGCGCCGTGGCGCTGATGCGCCAGTACAAACCCGACCTGACCCCGGTTGAGATCAAGACGCTGCTCACCAGCACATCGGATATGACGGTGATCCAACCCGATGGTGAGACCCCTGCGGATGCCTTTGGCATGGGTGCGGGTCGTTTGGACCTGGGCGTGGCGATGGATGGCGGTGTGGTCTTTGGAACGCCCTCCTTTGCGAACGGCACCTGCGTTCTGGACTGCAGCTGGAATACCACCATCAAGAACATTGGCACAGCCTCAACCACCTGGAATGCCACCGTTGCAGCCGATGATGGGCTGGCGGTTACGGTTGCGCCCGCGTCCATCGCGTTAGGCGCCGGTCTCCAGGGATCGTACGCGGTGACCGCGGATGTTTCCGATCTGGATTCCGGTGACTGGTACTTTGCGACCATCACCTGGACGGACGCCAGTGGTACCTACCCGCCCGCGCACCAGCAGGTCGTGGTGCGCCCGGCAGAATCAACTGCCGCGCTGGATGTGTCGAAGACGGTTGATCTGGAAGAGGCGAAAGCTGGCGATACGCTGACGTACACCATCAACCTGGTCAATAACAGCTCTGAAGATATGACTTTCTTCATGCGCGATCCGCTGCCAGACACGCTGGCCTATGTGGAGGATTCCGTCAGCGCGAATGCAAGCTACAACGAGGCGGAGAACCAGATCGAGGCGGCTATAGCGTTAGATGCCACCGAGGGAACGCTGACGGCATTGGATTGGGGCGGTTTCTTCGACGTCACCTTCGCCAAAGCCATTGATCTCGATGCTGCCTGCAGCGGCGGCTGCGATGATGTTGCCTTCAACATCAATGGGGTTCCGTTGCTGTATTTCGGTACGCCTTACACCCGTATTGGCGTTACGTCCAATGGCTTTATCCAGCCGGGTGGAGCAACCTCTGCCACCGCGTCTACGCAGCTCCTGCCTGCCGCGGGCGCGCCAAACAATATCATTGCCCCCATGTGGACCGATTTCAACCTGGATGATGGCGGTGACTGGTTCCTTGCGGGTTTGGAGGATGCTACGAACACCTATACGGTGATTCAGTGGACGGATGTTCCGCACTACGATGAGATCACCGACCTGTACACCTTCCAGATCTGGATCGTAGACGGCACCGACGAGATCTACTTCGCCTACGACACCATACCGGCTGGCGTGGTGGATCATAATACCGAAATTGGCATTGAAAATGCCACCGGCACCGCCGGGTTCACGTATTACAACAACTCGCCTGCGGGAGAAGTCGGGCAGCTTCCCGACCCAACCTCGGCTACGCCAGACCTGGCAGTAGAGACGGTTCTCGACCAGGCCGAGATTACCTATCAGGCGACGGTCGAGGTCACGGATTTGACAGTCGATGAGATCGTCAATATTGTAGAGGTGGCGTACAGCAACTCGGCGAAGGTCGACCGGGCCTTTGCGAGAACCGCGCTGATCTTCTTCAAGTACCTCCTGCCGGTGATCGGCAAGTAAGCGCACTCCTCGTCACCCAATAAGTCTTCTATCGTTATAGGAATGGGGCTGTCCAAACGAACTGTTTGGGCAGCCCCAATTATTTTTTTATTGCAGGGATTGTAAGTTGGCATAAGTTTGCTATAATATATAAGGTAATTTCTGTACGAATTTTCAAGAATACGTTCAATTTCTAGGGGGGATGTAGCGTATATGGTTCAAATGATTGTGCCGGTATTTCTGTAGATTGCATACATCAAGAGCCGGGCTTTTTGTTTTAATGCAGCAATGCAAGCCCATCCGCGCCGTACTGTCGGGCGGGGCCTGTCTGCGCCAGTGCTATCTGTTTTCCAAGAGGGATAAAAGATGAAAACAACCACTTCTCTATATAAACGTGTCTCTATTCTGCTGCTGGCCGCGCTCCTGGCCGGAGCGGCCTTTGCGCAGGTTCCTGCGCCGGCGGCCCAGGCGGCGGCTTTCTCGCTGTTTGCCGTCCCGACCACGGTTTACGGCATAGTTTTTTCAGGCGCCGTTAGCCCATCCACCATCGTCCCGATCGATATCGATCTGGACGATGATCTGGATGTTGCCGTGTCTGGCTCGGCAAGCGACCGGGTCTACATCGGGGTGAATGATGGCGCTGGAAACTTTAGCGGGTACACCCCTGCATACTACCAGGTGGGCGATGACCCCCACGCCATGCTGACCGGGGACTTTAACAAAGATGGGTACCCGGACCTGGCCCTGGTAAATTCAGGCTCAGGCACCAATGGCAACACGCTTGCTGTGCTGCTGCATAACGGCGCTTCGGGAGGGTTTGCCGCAGCAACCTACGTGCCGGTGGGAACGGAACCCCGCGGGCTGGGCATGGGCGATTTCGACAAAGATGGCTATCTGGATCTTGCTGTATCGAACTACGTTTCTGCCACCCTGAAGATCATGCGCAATAACGGCAGCGGCGTTTTTACCGATTCGGGCGTAGATTATGCAACCACGAATACCGGCGCCCGCACCATTGCCGTAGCCGATTATGATAACGATGGCTGGCTGGACATTGCCGTAACGTGCGTCGATGGTGCCCCCACTGCGCCTGTGGATATATTTCTGAACAACACCACTGGCGGTTTTGTAACCCCGCCTGTTATTATCCCTGCAGAGACGAACCCCTATTATCTGGATGCTGGCGATTTCGATGGTGATGGGCGAATAGATCTTGTTACTTCTCGCTACAACTCCAATTATATAACCGTATGGCAAAACACAACCGCTGCTCCCGGATCGTTATCCTTTATTGATGCGGGCGATTTGACCGTAGGCACGGCCCCCTTATCCGGCGCGGTGGTGGACATCAACGATGATGGCAAGCTCGATCTCGTCATCGGGAACGAGCTTGCCGACAACGTCAGCGTACTGCTGAACAGCACCGTCGGCTCGACGATCAGCTTCTTGCCTAAGCAGGACTTTGCTACTTCTGGTGTTAATACTGCTGTGCCTCCTGCTGCTACTAATGCCTACCGGCCATTTTTTGTGGGCGCGGCGGATTTCAATGGCGATACTCTGCCTGACGTGGTCGCTGTTAACCGCACCACGAACAACTGGAGCCTTTTCTTCAACCAATTCCCCGACTGCTCCGCGAGCGGCATTGAAATCCACTCGATTACCAACGGCAACTGGAATGCTGCCTCCACCTGGCAGTGCCGCATCCCCACCGCCGTGGATAACGTCACGGTCGACCCCACCCATACCGTCACGCTGAACGCGGCGGGCGCGACCAATGACCTTACCATCGACGGCACGCTGACCGTAACCAGCAGCAATGCCCTGCAGGTGGGCGGCGACTGGCTCAACAATGGCACCTTCACGGCTGGCACCGGAACTGTCACCTTCAACGGCGCGTCCGCTCAGTCTCTTGGCGGCTCTGCCACCACCACCTTCAATGATCTTGTGGTAAGCGGCCCCGTCACGCTGGCGACCCCCGTTATCGTCGGCGACGACCTGACCATCACCAGCGGCGACAGCCTGAACACCGGCGGGCAGGCCCTCACCATCAACGGCGATTTCACCAACAGCGGCACCTTCACCCACGCCAGCAACACTACCACCTTTGGCGGCAGCGGCGTGCAAAATGTTAACGGCACCACGGCCAATACCGTGTTCTACAATGTCGTGGTCGGCAGCGGTTCTACCCTGACCACCACCGCCCCCAACTATGTCACCCTGGCGACTGGCGGCACGCTGACCAACAACGGCTGGACCGATGAAACCAAGACCATCGGCGGCACGGGCATGGTTACCTACGGGCTGGGCTCGATCGCCGTGAATGTGACCACGCGGGGGACGCTCAGCAGCCTGCGGGTGGAGCGCCGCGACGATGACCACCCCGCCGGGTCCACCCAGGCCCAGACCGGGCGCTACTGGACGATCACCCCCACCCCCACCTTGAGCGGCTACACGGTGAACCTTACCCTGCCAACCGCCTTTGTACCCGCCACGGGCGACAAAGTATGCCGTTATACGGGTTCTGGTAATGTCTGGGACTGCGACCTCACATCGACGACCTCCAGCAGCATCACTCGCAATGGGATCACGGAGCTTTCTGACTGGACCGTGCTGCGCAACGCTGTAACCACTACCACTATCGATTCGGACTTCGACACCACCACCTACGGGAATTCGGTCACCTTTACTGCTCAGGTCGCCTCGGACGCGGGCACGCCCACCGGCACGGTCACCTTCTACGAGGATGGCAATTCCATCGGCACCGGCGCGCTTTCTGGCGGGTACGCGACTTTGGCAACGTCCACACTTCCCGCCGGATCGCACATAATTTCGGCCTCCTACGCGGGCCAGGATGGATTTGCCAGCAGCGATAGCTTGGTGGATATCACCCACACGGTCAACCCCAGGCCGGTCACCGTAACCGCCGCGGCAAAGACCAAGGTGTACGGCGATGCCGACCCGGGTTTGACCTATACCTACACACCGGCGCTGATCGGGAGCGACTCCTTTAGCGGCGCGCTAGACCGCGTGGATGGTGAGAGCGTTGCCACCTACGCCATCCAGCAGGGCACCCTGGCGCTGAGCACCAATTACACCATCACCTTTGTTGGGGCTAACCTGACCATCACCCGCCGCCCAATCACCATCACCGCCGA
>CAYTHO010000096.1:0-19736 GCA_964437595.1 uncultured Anaerolineaceae bacterium | reverse complement strand
GCGCGTGGCGTCGCCACGCGCGGTACCCCAAAAACCTCTTCTTGCCCCCTTTGAGGGGGCAGCGGCGCAGCCGCGGGGGTGGAAGTCGGACTGCCCCACAGGGCTATTCGTACTATGCGAATAGCCCTGCCGGACGCCCTCGCCCCGCTTCGCGAATAAATCGACCCGCCTGTGCGTATTAATAGAGGCGCATGTTCATTTCTTTTTAATCCTGGTCATTCAGACAGGTAGATATCCACCCTTAGATGGATGAAAACGCGCCTGGTACGGGCTATGATAGTCAGGAACATAGATTCTCTGTGGCTCCTTCAAAACCAGATCACGTAAAATGCAACTTATCATTTCCTCCTCCGTATATAGATTCAGAACGACCTTAGGAGTGTCGGGTGAGTAATTTTGAGCAGGAGTGGATCCAACAGTCCCTGGCAGGGGACGACGCGGCATTCACCAAGATTGTGGAAACCTATCAGCGCCCGGTTTACAACCTCTGTTACCGGATGCTAGGCGACCCAATCGACGCGGAAGATGCTGCGCAGGAAGCCTTCTGGCGGGCATACCAGAACCTCAAACGGTATGATCCGACCCGTTCCTTCCCCACCTGGCTGTTATCCATTGCGGCTCATTACTGCATCGACCAGCAGCGCAAGCGGCGGGTGCCGATCCTGAGCGTTGAACTTCTACCCGAAGAAGACGCCCCCGATCCCGCTCCTAATCCCGAAAGAGTCGTCGGAGAGCTGGAAGAACGTTCACAAATGCGCCGAATGTTAGGCAAGCTGGGTACGCAAGATCGCGCCGCGATTGTCCTGCGCTACTGGTATGAGTTCTCGGAAGAAGAAATTGCCCGAGCGCTCAATCTTACCGTCAGCGCAGTCAAGAGCCGTCTCCACCGCGCGCGCAAAGACCTGGCCCAGAACTGGCGAGAAACTCAACCCGTGAACGCCCTCTCAGCAAGGAGGAAACATGAGTCACCAGCCATATGAAACCTGGATTCTGGATCAAGGAACCCTGACCAGCGCGGAGCAGCGCTCGCTGCAAGCTCACATTGAAAGCTGCGAGCAGTGCCGGCGTTTAGATCGGCGCTGGATGGCGGTAAGCCACGAGCTCACCGCCCGCACCATGGCTTCACCCGCCGCGGGTTTCAGCAAGCGCTGGCAGGCCGGGCTGGCAGAACGCCGGGCGCGCGAACAGCGCCGGCAGGCCTGGCGCATCTTTGGCGGGCTCATGACCGGGGCTGTGTTCATTCTCCTGGTCATGCTCGGCTACCTCATTGCTACGACTTCTCCTACGGATTGGTTCAACTTCTTTGCCCGGACGGGTGAATCCACCCGGGTATTCTTCCAGATGGCAATCTACATCATTCAGGGCTGGGTCGCCAGCGCCCCCCCGTCGCTTTACATTGCCTTATGGATTTATCTGAGCATCATGTTGTGCCTTCTGACCATGTCCTGGTGCACCGTTCTCTGGCGTACCAAAACGGTCGGTGTGCTCAATCCTGTAGGAGTACTCAATCAATGAAATCCATTATCCGAATCCCATTTTTATTGTTCGCCGCGCTGGCCATTTTTCTCCTGGCTGGCTGCGTCCCCTTCCCTTTGGTCGCCATGGACGAAGGCGTGGTGATCGGCCAGAACTACACCCTTCACAGCGGCGAAACGGTTGATAACGATATCACCGTGATCGGCGCGAGTGCTGTGCTCGAAGAAGGTTCTACCGTCAATGGGAATGTCGCCGTGGTCGGCGGCAGTATGTCCGTCGATGGCGTCATAAATGGAGACATCGCGGTGATCGGCAGCGAAGTATCCCTGGGTGACACCGCTGTAGTGCACGGCTCGGTCGATACCATAGGCGGAACCGTCCAGCGCGCCTCCGGGGCGGAAATCGAGGGCAAAAGCATGGTTTCGCCCCCGCCCATCCCCCGCATCACCACCCTGCGCACGCCTGCCATGCAGGTCAGCATTGACCCCATCACCGCCCCGCTGATGGCCATCTTCCAGGCCCTGGCTATGGCCGCCCTGGCTGTGGTTGTCTACCTGTTCGCGCCGGTTCAGATGGAACGCGCCGGGCGCACCGCGCTGGCGGTACCGGCGGCCTCCGGCGGGGTCGGCTGCCTCACCATCCTGGTGCTGGTGGTGATGATCTTCACCATCATCCTGATCCCGGTCAGCGCACTTGGGCTGCTCGTAGTAGGCATCGCCGGGCTGTTTGGCTGGATCGCCATCGGGCTGCTGGTTGGGCGGCAGATCAACCTCCTGCTCAAGCAGTCCTGGAGCGAACCGGTGAACGCTGGCGTCGGCACGCTGGTAATCTCCCTGCTGGCCAGCCTGCTCAACATCATCCCCTGCATCGGCTGGATGGCGTACGCGCTGGTTGGGTTAGTCGCGCTTGGCGCTGCTGTCCTCACCCGCTTTGGCACGCAGGTCTACCCATCGCCGTACAGCATGGCGCCCGCACCGTACGCCCCTCCAGCGCCGGAATATCCCTCGCGAGAGGTGGCGCAAGCAGCGGCGCAAACAGCGGAGCCCCCATCCCAGTCCGCCGCCACCTACCCGCCCGAATCGAACCTGCCGGGTGATAACCCGCCCGCCGGGCCAGGCGAAAGTAACAACGCTTAACCCCGAGGAGACAGGGTTCTTTCTGAATTCGGCCCACTTTGGACCGCGGTCCCTTGAGAACCTTCACGTCCCTCGGCTAACGCCTCCCGCAGTGATGGACTCCCCATACTGCGGGAGGTTTTTTAATCACCTGGAAGTATACAGGCTCTTCTTCTGGATGATCTCGCACACCGCCGGGGGCAAGAAATAGCGGAAATGCTGGCCCTGGGCAATGCGCTCGCGGATGCTGGTCGATGATATCTCCAGCAGCGGAGCTTCCACATAGTTCACCTTGCTGGTAACACCCGGCAGCGCGCGCTCCAGCCAGGGCAGGTCGATCGAGTCATTCGGGCGGCGCATAACGCCAATCCCCGCCAGGCAGTGGATGAATTCCTGCGGGTGAAACCAGGTTGGAAGATCGTGCAGCGAATCGCCGCCCATCAGGTAAAACAGCTCGGCCCCGGGGTTTTCACGGCCCAAAATCCGCACCGTATCCACGGAATAATGCGGCCCGGGCCGGTCGATCTCCACCCGCGAGATTTCAAAGCCATCGTCAGCGGCGAGCGCCGCCTCCACCAGTTCCAGGCGCGTTGCCAGCGGGCTGATCGTGCGGCCCGTTTTGTGCGGCGGGTCAGGCGTCAGCACCCACAGCACCAGGTCGAGTTGCATCTGGTCGCGGGCTTCCGCCGCCAGGATTAGGTGCCCGATGTGCGGCGGATCGAACGTGCCCCCAAAGATGCCAATCCGGCGCCGGTCCATATCAATCCGTCCACTCCAGCTCGTTCTCGCCGATATAGACCGTATCGCCTTCTTGAACGCCCGCTGCGCGCAGAGCCGCATCCACCCCCAGCGCCTTGATCAACCGGTAAAACCGCAGCACCGCCGGTTCCTCCGTCCAGTACGTCATCGCCGCGGCGCGCTCGATCGCCTCGCCCCGCACCCGGTAGCCGCCATCGTCCGTACGCTCGATGGTGAAGTCTTTCGGGTTGGCTTCCGGTCGGTACACCGGCATGGCTTGCTGCGCCACCGGCTCGGGTTCCGGCGCGTTTTTCAGCACCTCGTACGCCTTCCACAACAGCGGCTGAAGGTTCTCGCGCGTCAGCGCCGAAATCGCCATCGGCTCGTAACCACGCTTCTCCAGCGCTTTCTTCACTTTGTTCCAGCGCGCCTTCGCTTCGGGCATATCCAATTTATTCATTACCACGATCTGGGCTTTTTCCCCCAGGCGCGGATCGAACAGGGCCAGCTCGCTGTTGATCTGCGAAAAATCCGCCAGCGGATCTTCCGACATCCCGTCCAGCAGGTGGATCAGCACCCGCGTGCGCTGGATATGCCGCAAAAAGGCATCGCCCAGGCCCACGCCCATATGCGCGCCTTCTACCAGGCCGGGAATGTCCGCCAGGATCAGGGTTGTGTCCAGGTCCAGATCAGCCACCCCCAGGTTCGGCTCCAGGGTCGTGAAAGGATAATCCGCGATCTTCGGCTTTGCGTTGGAAACGGCTGCCAGCAGGCTGGACTTGCCCGCGTTGGGCATCCCCACGATGCCCACATCCGCCAGCAGCTTCAGCTCCAGGCGCAGATTCTTCTCCTCGGCAGGCTCGCCCTTCTCGGCGATGCGCGGCGCCTGGCGGCTGGGTCTGGCAAAATGCTGGTTGCCGCGCCCGCCGCGCCCACCTTTCGCCACCAGCAGGCGCTGACCGGCTTCCACCAGGTCGCCCAGCAGTTCGTCGGTATCCGCCCGGTACACCAGCGTGCCCGGCGGAACCGGGATCACCAGGTCCTTGGCCCCACGCCCAGACATATTATTCGTTCCGCCCCGGCCCCCCTCGTCGGCGATGTAGCGCGCCTTGTGCCGGAATTTCGCCAGCGTATTCAGAGTCGGCGCGACTTCCAGGAACACATCGCCGCCGCGCCCACCGTCGCCGCCATCCGGCCCGCCGCGTGGAACGTATTTTTCGCGGTGGAAGTGAACCATCCCATCCCCGCCCTTACCTGACCGGACGTAAATCGTTGCTTCATCAATAAACATAACGTTCCACTTTCAGCTTACAGCTATTAGCTTATAGTTATTAGCTCTTAGCTAACAGCTACAAGCTAATAGCTAATAACTATTTTTTGAACTTATCGCAGAGGATATCCTCAAGCGTTGGCGTGCCAATCTCCTGCAGTTCGTAGCGTACGCGCTGCATGGGCTTGTTCACCTTGATAATGCGGGTCAGGTCAATAGGCGTGGCGCTGATCACCATATCCACATCCGACGCGTTAATCGTTTGCTCCAGGTCGCGCGTCATCTCGTCGCCGTAGCCCATCGCCGGCAGAATCGGCCCGGTCGAGGGATACTTGCGGTACGTTTCCGCGATCGCGCCAACCGCGAACGGGCGCGGGTCCACGATCTCCGCCGCGCCAAAGCGGCGCGCCGCCACCCAGCCCGCCCCATAGGCCATTTCGCCGTGGGTCAGCGTGGGGCCATCTTCGATGACCAGCACGCGCTTGCCGCGAATCCCGGATGGGTCCTGCACAAACAGCGGAGAGGCCGCCTCGATGACAATCGCGCGGGGATTGACCACCCGCAGGCTCTCGCGCACCGCGATCACGCTGTCCGCGTTAGCCGTATCCACCTTGTTGATCACAAACACGTCTGCCATGCGCACGTTAGTCTCACCCGGGTGGTACTTGATCTCATGCCCCGGGCGGTGCGGATCAGCCACCACGATAGACAGGTCAGGCTGGTAAAACGAGAAATCGTTATTGCCGCCGTCCCACAGGATCACATCCACTTCCTGCTCTGCCTGGCGCAAAATCGCTTCGTAATCCACGCCGGCATAGACGATCACGCCGTTGTCCAGGTGCGGCTCGTATTCCTCGCGCTCTTCGATCGTGCATTCGTGTTTATCCAGGTCGCTGTAATCAGCAAAACGCTGCACCTTCTGGGCCACCAGGTCGCCGTACGGCATGGGGTGGCGGATGGCTGCCACGCGGTAGCCAAGCTGGCGCAGCACCAGCGATACCCGCCGGGTGGTCTGGCTTTTGCCCGAGCCAGTGCGCACCGCGCACACCGAAACAACCGGCTTCGTTGATTTAATCATGGTCGTGTTAGGGCCCATCAGGCGGAAATCCGCCCCGGCTGCCATCACCGCCGAGGCGCGGTGCATCACATACTCATGGGGAACATCGCTGTAGGCAAAAACTACCTGCTCCACCTTCAGCTCTTTGATCAGCCGTTCGAGGTCCGCTTCAGGATAGATCGGAATGCCTTCCGGGTAGAGCGAACCGGCCAGTTCCGCCGGGTATTTGCGCCCTTCTATGTTCGGAATCTGCGTGGCGGTAAAAGCCACCACCTGGTAATTCGCGTTTCCGCGGAAGAAAACGTTGAAATTGTGGAAGTCGCGCCCAGCGGCGCCCATAATCAAGGTACGAATGGCGGTCATAGAAAGGTAACTCCTATTTTTGGTTTGCCGGTTCGTGGACGCCCGCGCCGCGGCAGTGCGAAAATGCCGTAAACGCAAGCGACCTTATGACGATGATTGAGCTGTTGCTTTACTGGCGTTCACTCCCCAGTTTTGGTAGAGCTTACCGCGCTTAAGTTCTTCCTACCTGCCGAGCAACACGGGACAGGAAGTCACATCGCTTCTGGGGCTGTGATGCCCAATAAAGCCAATGCGTTCGCGATCGACTGGCGCGCTGCCGCCACCAGCCGCAACCGGCTGCTGCGAACGGGTTCCTCCGCCGACAGCACCGGGCAGTCATTATAGAAATCGCTAAACGTTTTTGCCAGCTCATACGCCAGGCTCGCGATGTACAGCGGGCGGTATTCCGCCGCCGCGCGCTGCACTTCTTTCGGCAGCCGCGAAATCAAGTCAACCAGTTGGATCTCCGATGGAGACATGCTGTAATCAAAGCCCTGCCCCTCCGGAACCTTCCCGCCCGCTTTGCGCAGGATGCTGTTTGCCCGCACCGCAGCATATTGAATGTATGGAGCCGCCTGCCCGTTGAAATCCAGGGCTGCCTCCCAATCAAAAGTGACCACCTTGGTATTCTCGCGAGAAAGCATGGGATATTTCATTGCCCCCAGGCCCACCGCCCGGGCAGTCGCCAGCTTTTGCTCAGCGCTCAGTTCGGGGTTCTTTTCTTCCACTACTGCCAGCGCCCGGCGGGTGGCCTCGCGCAGCAGATCTTCCAGCAGCACCACCGTGCCCTCGCGCGATGCCATCACCACGTTGCCGGGCAGGTTTACCAGCTCATAAGAAATATGCTGGCATTGCTCCGCCCAGGCATGCCCCGCCAATTCCAGCGTTTTGAACACCTGCTGGAAGTGCAGCGATTGGCGCACGTCCACCACATACAGCGATTTTGCCAGCTTTGGATAATCGCTGAACTTCATCTCCGCCAGGGCCAGGTCTTCCGTCGCATACAGCGCAGTGCTGTCCGAGCGCAAAATCACCATCACCCGGTATTTTTCGTTTTTCAACCCCAGCAGCTCGTCGATCTTAACGATTACCGGACCTTCCGGGCGCTCGTCCTGGGCGATGCCGCGAGCGATCAGCTCATCCACCACTTCCTTACCGTGCGTCTCGGCCATGCTCGGGAAGTAATAGCGGTCAAAGCGGATGTCGAGTTGATCGTACATCTCGTTAAAACCGTCTAGCGACCACTGGCGTGTCTCTTTCCACAGGTCCACCACCTCCGGGTCGCGCTTATCCCAGCGTGCATACAGAGCGCGGATCTCCGCCTCATAATTCGGCGTTTCAGCCAGCTTCTGGAGCGATTCAGGCGTGTTTTCTTCTTCTAACTGCTTGCGCAGGCGGGTATTCTCTTCCAGGCGCTTGTTGGCTTCGGCGTACATAGCGCCCATCCACTGGGTGATGTCCTTCTCCGGGCGCTCGCCTTTATGCTGCTTCATGTAATTCCACAGCCACTTGACCACGTGCAGGCCAATATCGCCAGGGTAGTTGGCGCGGATCACATCGTACCCGGCGCATTCCAGGATGCGCGCGATTACATCGCCCAGGATGGCGCTGCGCAGGTGCCCAACATGGAACGCCTTATGCGTATTGGGCTGCGAGAACTCCACCATCACCTGCTCGTCACGCTTCTCACCGCTGCCGTACCCCTTGCCCTGCCCCAGAACGGCATCTACCACCCGCCGGGTGTACTCGCCAGGGGCAAAGTACAGGTTCAGGTACCCTTTGGTCGCTTCGACCCGCTCAAAACCAGCAGGGTTTCCCAGGGCTGCGGCGATTTGTTCGGCCAGTTCAACAGCACGCTGGCTGACGTTGATCTTCTTCCCCTGGCGCGCTTCCGTCGCCGCCAGTTGGAAGAAGGAGGTGGAAATGCCCCACCCGCCATTAAACGGGATCCACCCCCACGCCAGCTTGGGTTCGGGCAGGTCGTTCTCGGCGCAAAACGCCCGAATTTTTTGATCAAGTTGTTGTTGTTCTGCCTCAAACATAGTCTCACCCTGGCCAATAAGAAACGCCCTGGAGAAAAACGGTTGCAGTTACGCAGCGTTTTCTTGTGCGATTATATCATCCCTGAAAACCAAAAGCGGGAGCGAAACCACTCCCGCTGCCGGTAAAAGAAGTTTGCCCCTCAGCCAGCCGTAGCCAGGCGCCGGGACGTCACCAACAAGTTACTTTGAGAGAGCCGCCAGGTGCTTCATCAACCGGCTCTTGCGGCGGGCAGCATTATTCTTATGAAGAACCCCTTTTGCCACAGCCCGGTCGAGCACGCTGATCGCCTCAACAACCGCTGACTTCGCGGCTTCAGGATTTTCGGAATCGATTGCCGTGCGTGCTTTCGCTACAAAAGTACGAGCGCGACCACGATAAATACGGTTGCTAATGCGGCGCTTCTCATTCTGCCGGTTTCGCTTGATTTGAGACTTAATGTTTGCCAAAGTCGATCCTCCAAAAAATATCCACAATTGCAGGGGTGGATTTTACACGAAAGGCGCGGATTTGTCCAGAGTTAGACAAATCCGTACCTTTAGCAAAATAGGGTTTGGGGTTTTGAGACTGGCTAGCCAGCCTCAAAACCCCAAATAAAATCGCGGCGAAGCCGCGGGGGTGGTAAATTAACTTACTTATCCTGCAGCGCTGCCACGCCGGGCAGGGTGATGCCTTCCAGCATTTCCAGCGAAGCGCCGCCGCCGGTGGAAATGTGGGTGATCTTATCTGCCAGGCCCGACTGCATGATGGCCGCCGCGGAATCGCCGCCGCCAACGATGCTGGTCGCCTTGCTCTCGGCAATGGCTTTCGCCACGCCGAAGGTGCCCTTCGCGAACGTCTTGGATTCGAACATGCCCATCGGGCCGTTCCAAACCACAGTCTTGGCCGCCTTCACCACCTTGCCAAAGTTCTCAACCGTTTCCGGGCCAACGTCCAGGGCGCGCCAGCCATCTGGCACTGCGCCCACCGGGATCACTTTGACTTCCGCATTCTCATCCGTGCTGGTGGCGATCACCAGGTCCACCGGCAGGCGCAGCTTGGTGCCGCCTTCCGCGATCAGCTCTTTGGCCAGGTCGAGCACCTCGTTCTCCACCAGCGAGTCACCCATTGGGTAGCCCTGCGCCTTGAAGAAGGTGTTGGCCATGCCGCCGCCGATCAAAATCGAGTCGGCCTTGCTCAGCAGGTTGCGGATCACGCCAATCTTGTCGCTGATCTTCGCCCCGCCCATAATGGCGACAAAAGGCCGCCCCGGATCGCTGATCGCCGCGCCGAGGTACTGGATTTCCTTTTCCATCAAGAAACCCGCCACCGCCGGCAGGAATTGCGCCACGCCTTCCGTCGACGAGTGCGCCCGGTGCGCGCTGCCAAAGGCATCCATCACATACACATCCGCCAGGGCCGCGAACTGCTTCGCCAGGTCCAGGTCATTCTTTTCCTCGCCCGCGTAGAAGCGCGTGTTTTCCAGCACCAGGATTTCGCCCGGTTTCAGCGCCTTAGCGGCCTGCTCGGCCACCGCGCCCGCCGCTTCTTCAGCGAACTTCACCGGCGCCTTGACCAGCCCGCCCAGGTAATCGGCCACGGGTTTCATCGAATACTTGGGATCTGGCCCGCCCTTCGGACGCCCCAGGTGGGAGAACAAAATCACAGCCGCGCCCTGCTGCAAGAGGTACTCGATGGTGGGCAAAGCCGCGCGGATACGTGTATCATCGCCAACCTTGCCTTCTTTGATCGGAACGTTGAAATCCACCCGCACGAGAACGCGCTTTCCCTTGACATCGACATCACGAACGGTTTTCTTGTTGAACATGCATGCCTCCCAGGTTCAAAATTAAGCGTAATGCGCAACCGGGCTTTTCAGGGAATACGTTCCGCTAAGATCGACCGATTACGCATTACGTTCATGTCACACCGTATGGTGAGGTGCCGCACTGTTTGTTTGAGCCGCTTGCTTTTCAAAAGTTGAAGCCTGTTTATGCCACCTTGTCGAGCAAACCGTCAAACCACCAGCGCATCTATTTTTACAGGGATTTTGCCATCATGGCAGCCAGGTCGGCTGTGCGGCAGGAGTAACCCCACTCGTTATCGTACCAGGTCACGACCTTGATCAGGGTGCCGCCCATGACCATGTTCGAGGCCAGGTCGACGATCGAGGAGCGCGGGTCGCCCTTGAAGTCCATGGAAACCAGCGGCTGGTCGTACTCGCCAGTGGTAACGCCCAGGATGCCCTTCAAAGGACCATTGGCAGCTTCGACGAAGGCAGCGTTCAGTTCTTCCTTGGTCGTGGCTTTTTCAATGACCGCGGAGAAATCGACCACCGAAACGGTGGGGGTCGGAACGCGCAGGGAATAGCCGTCGAACTTGCCCTTCAGCTCGGGGATCACCAGAGCAACCGCCTTGGCGGCGCCGGTGGTGGTCGGGATGATGTTCAGGCCAGCAGCCCGCGAGCGGCGCATTTCTTTCTTGTGGCCCTGGTCCAGGATGACCTGGTCGTTGGTGTAAGAGTGGATGGTGGTCATCACCGCGCTCTGGATCTTGAAGCGGTCATGCACGATCTTGGCCGCCGGGGCCAGGCAGTTGGTGGTGCAGGAAGCATTGGAAACCACGTTGTACTTGGACGGATCGGCTTTGTATTTGTCGTCGTTCACGCCCAGCACCACGGTGAGGTCTTCATTCTTCGCCGGAGCGGAAATGATAACCTTCTTCGCGCCGCCCTTCTGAATGTGGACATTGGCGCCCGGCTTGCCCTTGTCGGGGTCGCCCTTCGCATCCGTGAAGATACCGGTAGATTCAACAACGATGTCGACGCCCAGGTCTGCCCAGCGCAGGTTGCCCGGATCTTTTTCCGCATAAACGAGGACCTTCTTACCATTGACGATCAGGTCGTTGCCATCCGCTTCAACCGCGACGGAACCCGGGAAGATACCGTAGTTCGAGTCGTATTTGAGCAGGTGCGCATTCGTTTTGCTATCGAACAGGTCATTGATGGCAACTACTTCCAGGTCATTCGGAAAGCGTTCCATTATAGCCTTGAGAACTTGCCGGCCAATGCGGCCGAAACCATTGATACCAACCTTTGTAGCCATTTACGCCTCCTAGAAATGTGTTAAGAATTTTACCATGTTCTGTTCCAAAATGCGGAATGCCATGGTTTTTTGACAGTCATTTAACCTCATCCAGTTTTTGCAGTTCCCGCACCGGTCCATTTTCCCGCACGACCACCGGCCCGGTGCGCTCATAGTACAAATCCATCACCGCCTGGGCCAGCTTGACCGAATCGTGCCGCCAGGGCATCTCTTCATTAACAAGGTCCGTGCCGTAAATCGAATACTCTTCCTCCAGGCCAGGTTCAACGCGAACAAAACCAATCCCTTCTGGCAGTTCGCCGCGGTAAACGTTGTTGCTTACCACCATATCAAACAGGCGCACCCCTATGTGTTTTTCCAGGTTGCGCACGTGGTCGCCGCAGGTATAGCCATCCGTCTCGCCAGGTTGGGTCGCCACATTACAAACGTAAAACTTGAGCGCCCGGCTCACCCGCAGCGCATCAACCAGGTCTGGCACCAGAAGATTCGGCAGCACGCTGGTGTACAGGCTCCCCGGCCCCACAATAATCAGGTCCGCGCTCAAGATCGCCTGCACAGCCGGCGGATAGGCCAGCGGATTATTCGGCTCCAACCACACCCGCCGCACCCGTCCGGCTGCCTTGGGAATTTTACTCTGTCCTTTGATCCGCACCTCAACGCTGTCATCCAGCAGTTGAATATCCGCCACCAGGCGCACATCGTGCAGCGTGGCCGGGAGCACCTTCCCCTGCACCGCCAGCACCTGGCCCGACAGCGCCACCGCGTCTTCAAAGCTGCCGGTAATCTCCGTCATGGCCGTGATCAGCAGGTTGCCCAGCGAGTGCCCGCTCAGCCCATTGCCTTCCGCAAAGCGGTATTGGAAAAGCTGGCCCATCAGGGTTTCATCATCCGCCAGGGCCGTCAGGCAGTTGCGGATATCGCCCGGCGGCAGAATGCCAATACTGCGGCGCAGTTCCCCCGAAGAGCCTCCATCGTCCGCCACGGATACGATCGCGGTAATATTGGTAGAATGGGCTTTCAGGCCGCGCAGCAGGGTAGACAGCCCGGTGCCGCCGCCCATCACCACAATCCGCGGCCCGCGCTCGCGCTTGCGAAACGCGGAGACCGTGTCGAGAATGTTCCGCCCGGGCTGCATAAAAGGCTTCAACAAGGCGCGGTTCAACCCCCAGACGCCCCATGCAACCAGCCCCAACCCCATCCCGCCAAAGATCAGCGAGCGCAGCGGGCGGTCCAGCGAACGCAGTGAAAGGGTAGAAACCGCGGGGAGCCACCAGGAATCAGGCGCGTTCCGGTACACATCCAGAAGGAGTACGGCAAAGCCCAGGCCCATCAGCGTTGTTCCAATGAAAATCAGAAAAAGCCAGCGTTTGACTCCCAGGCCGGGGATCAGCCAGCCTATCTTCTGGCGTACCCGTTTCGAGATGTTTTCATTCCGGAATCGATTACTCGAGCGCATACGCGCCTGATGATAGCAGTCTTTTACCCAACCGTCAACAATCACAATCCCTTTCATGCTATAATCGCGCATATATGGACAGCTTTATCGCAGTTGACATCGGCGGCACGCAGATACGCGTCGCAGTCTACCCCAAGGGCCAGCAGCGCCCCATCGTTCAAAAGCGCATCCCAACCCAGGCCAAAGGCCAGACCGCGCTGGAGCGCCTGGTCGGCTTGATCCAGGAGCTTTGGCCTGACGATGGCAGGGTTTGCTCCATCGGCGCGGCGGCTCCGGGGTGGATCAACCCCGAGCAGGGCGTCATGTTATTTGCGCCCAATATCCCCGGTTGGGAAGGCCTGCCCATTGCCAGCATCCTGCAAGAAAACTTCCATGTACCCGCCAGGCTGGGGAACGATGCCAACCTCGCGGCCCTGGGTGAATGGCGCTACGGCGCCGGCCAGGGGCACCATAACCTGCTCTATATGACCATCAGCACGGGCATCGGCGGCGGAATAATATGCCACGACCGCCTGCTGGAAGGCGCAAGCGGCCTGGCTGCCGAAATAGGCCACATCACCATCGAGCCAGACGGCCCCATCTGCGGCTGCGGTCGCCGCGGCCACCTGGAAGCCCTCGCCTCCGGCACCGGGATCGCCCGCTACGTGGCCGAACAGCTCGCCGCTGGAACGCCTTCAGAGCTGGCAGAGATTAAAAACCCAACCGCGCGAGATATCAGCCAGGCCGCCGGGCATGGCGACCTGCTGGCCAGGAATGCCTTGAGCAGGGCCGGCACATATATCGGTCAGGCCCTGGCGAACTTCGTCACCATCTTCAACCCCTCCATCATCATTCTGGGCGGCGGGGTCTCGCGCAGCGGCAAGTTCCTCCTCGATCCTCTTCAGGCTGCCCTGGACGAGAATGTTTTATCGCCGGAATACCTGAAAGGGCTGCAAATCACCACCGCCGCCCTGGGCGACGATGCCGGTCTGCTCGGCGCCCTGGTGTTAGCCGAAAATGCCGGCGCTTGAATCGAGCCAGGCGCCCGGCTGTGGATCAATTGAATAAAGGCAATCAGGTGTTTTGTAAAACGACAGGAGCCATCATTCCTCTCCTGGTTTTCAAAAGAGATGAGCCAATGGGGAAATTTTGCGCAAGAGTAAAGCAGTTTACCGCTGATCGAGATCAATGAGACGATCCTGAAAACTTGCATCCCCGCCCGCAGTTCGGGCGGAGCCGAAGCGTATTGCCGCGCTTCCACTGCTGTTTCCATAAATATTCAAATATCAGGAGTCTCGCATGCGCACCCTTAACGTTCCCGGCCCAAACGCCAAGAAACTGATCGAACGAGATCATGCCGTCATTTCCTCTTCCTACCCACGTGGTTACGCCTTCGCCATGGATCATGGCCGCGGCTGCGAAGTTTGGGATGTAGACGGCAACCGCTTCCTCGATTTTGCCGCTGGCATCGCGGTGGCAGCCACCGGCCACAGCCACCCCAAAGTGGTAAAAGCCATTCAAGACCAGGTGGAAAAATTCATCCACATCTCCTCCGATTTCTACCACGAAAGCTGGGTCAAACTGGGCGAAGAGCTTGACCGTATTGCACCGTTCAGCGAGCCAGCCGCCAGCTTTATGACCAACTCGGGCGCCGAAAGCGTTGAAGCCGCCATTAAGCTGGCCCGCTATCACACCGGGCGGACCGAGTTCATTGGCTTCCTGGGCGGGTTCCATGGTCGCACCATGGGCGCCATCACCTTCACCGCCAGCAAGCCGCATTACCATAAAGGCTTTTTCCCGCTTATGAGCGGCGTGGTCCACGCGCCCTACCCCAACACTTACCACCCCATCCTCCACAGCTTGCCCGGCGAAGATTACGGAGAGGCCGTTGTCCGCTACATCGAGGAAGAAATCCTGGGCAAAATCCTGCCCGCCGATGATATCGCTGGCGTCCTGGTTGAGCCGATTCAGGGCGAGGGCGGTTACGTGGTCCCCACGCCTGGCTTCTTTCCCGCCCTGCGCAAGCTGTGCGACAAGCACGGCATCCTGCTCATTGCCGACGAAGTGCAGTCTGGCATGGGCCGCACCGGCAAATGGTGGGCCATCGAAAACTTCGGCGTCGAGCCAGACATCGTCTGCGCCGCCAAAGGCATCGCTTCTGGCGTTCCGCTGGGCGCCATGATTGCCCGCAAGCACGTAATGAACTGGCCCAGAGGCGCGCATGGCAACACCTACGGCGGCAACCCCATCGCCTGCGTGGCTGCCCTGGCTACCATGGAACTGCTGGAAAACGAGTACATGCAGAACGCGGTGATAACCGGCGATTATATGCACGATGCGCTGGATGAAATCGCCGTCCGCCACCCCAGTATTGGTCAGGTGCGCGGCATCGGCCTGATGCTGGGCGTAGAATTCGTCAAGAACAATAACCCGCGCCACCCCGCGGAAAAACTGCGCGACCGGGTCGTCGACCTTGCCTTCGAACGCGGCCTGCTGATGCTGGGCTGTGGCAAGAGTACCATCCGCTTCTCGCCCCCGCTGTGCATCACAACTGGCGAAGTGGATGAGGGTTTGCAGATATTTGAAGAGGCCGTTTCCATTGCCGAAAATGAACAGTAGCGCCGCCCGGGAGATTTGCCCATGGATGATTTCAACCTGGTGAAGCCGGAATTTACCCCTCCCCTGGAGGAAACCTTCCGTCCGGCTGTCCTGGCGAACCACGCCTTTCAGCAGGAAGTTGGCGGCAGTAACTGCCTGCCGCTGGTGATCGGGCTGGAACGCGAGAACGGCAGCCTTTCTCGCTTCACCACCACCGTGTTCCCTGAAGATCATCCACGGGCAAAAGCCAATCTCCCCTATGCGGAGCGGCTGCTGAAGTTCCTGCTCTGGCAGCGGGGCGGGCACCGCGTCTATGTCGGCGGGCCGCGCAGCGTTGGCAGTTATCTCAAAGCCGCCTACGCGCTGGACGGCCCGCGCAAGTTTGACCACCATTTCATGGGCCAGCAGGTGTACGAGCGGCCCTTCACCATCCTCGCCTGCAGCCCCTGCGAAGTCCCCCCGGCCAACGAAACCGGCAAAGCCCTTGGCCGCAACCTGGATGGCTGCCGCATTGGTTTTGACCTGGGCGCTTCGGACCGCAAGGTCAGCGCCGTGATCGATGGAGAGGCCGTCTTTAGCGAAGAAGTCGTCTGGGAGCCCCGCAAGCAGGTCGACCCGCAATATCATTACCGCGAGCTTGTCAGCGCGCTGAAAACCGCCGCGTCCAAAATGCCGCGCGTCGACGCCATTGGCGGTAGTTCCGCCGGCATCATCATCGACAACCGCCCCATGGTCGCCTCCCTCTTCCGCGGCATTCCGCCCGAGCGTTTCGATGAAGTAAAGAACCTTTTCCTCCGCATTCGCGCGGAGATGGGTGTGCCCCTCGAAGTGATCAACGATGGCGATGTCACTGCCCTGGCCGGGTCCATGGCCCTGGAAGATAACGCCGTGCTGGGCATTGCCATGGGCTCCAGCCAGGCCGCCGGTTATGTAGATGCGAACGGGCGCGTGTTAGGCTGGCTGAACGAGTTGGCCTTCGCGCCCGTGGACTACAACCCCGCCGCCCCAACCGACGATTGGTCGGGCGATACCGGCATTGGTTCACAATACCTCTCCCAACAGTGCGTTTTCCGCCTGGCCCCGCGCGCGGGCATTTCCATCCCCCAGGGCATCACCGACGCCGAAAAACTGGCCTTTGTCCAGGAAAAGCTGGAAGCCGGCCATCCCGGCGCGCTGAAAATCTGGCAGAGCATGGGCATCTTCCTGGGGTACGCCGTAGCCCATTACGCCGATTTCTACGATATCCGCCATGTGCTCATCTTAGGCCGCTGCACCTCCGGCAGCGGCGGCGAGCTGATCCTCAGCGGGGCCAACCAAGTGCTGCAGTCCGCCTTCCCTGCCCTGGCCAGCCGCATCCAAATCCAACTACCTGACGAGCGCAGCCGGCGCGTGGGCCAGTCCATCGCCGCCGCCAGCCTCCCGATCATAAACCGCCATGCTGCCTGACTTTCGCATTCGCCAACGTGATTACCTGCTGGAAATAGCCCGCGCCCTGACCCAGGAACTGGACCTGGATAAGCTGCTCAGCCGCATTCTCAAGATCGCCGTCGAAATGCTGGCCGGGCAGGCCGGTCTCATCGCCCTCCGTTCGGAGGCGGGCGGCTGGCAGGTAGCCGTTTCTTACAGCATGCCGGCCCCCTTCCTCAAAATCATCGAATCCTTCCTGGCCGATATCCCCGACCACCAGGACCCCGAACGCTTTGAACTGCCCGAAATCAACCGTCTGCTCAACGATCTCACCTACACCGCCAGCCTGGGCCTGCTCACCGGAGTGGGCCTGCCCCTGGTCGCACGCCAGCGCATGGTGGGGCTGTTGTTCATCTTCCGCGGCTATGCTGGGGTGTTCTCCGCCAACGATTACGCTCTGTTGAGCAGCTTTGCCAACCAGGCCGCCATTGCCGTACAGAACGCCCAGTTGTACACCCAGGTGAACCAGGAAAAGGTCCGCCTGAACACCCTGCTGGACGCCCTGGCGGATGGCATCCTGATCCTCGACTCGCAAAACCGCGTTGAGCGCTGCAACCCAGCTTTCGCCAGAATGGTCAACCTGCCCACCGAACAGATCCAGGGCCAGCTCCACGAGAAGATCGTGCACTGGGCGCACAAGCCCCAGGGCATAACCCTCGAACAGGCCGAAAGCGGCGGCTGGCCCCTGACCCCCCACGCCCACCTGTACGTAGAAGGCGACCTGGCCCGCTCCAGCGGGGAGCCGCCCCTGCCGGTGGGCATCACCTACACCCCATTGATTTCCCCCGAAGGCGGGCTGCTCAACATCATCTCCACCATCCGCGATATCACCCGCTTCCGCCAGGCGGAGGAGATCAAGAGCACCTTCGTTTCCATCATCAGCCACGAGCTAAAAACGCCCGTAGCACTCATTAAAGGCTACGTCAGCACCCTGCGCCGCGAAGATGCCCAATGGGACACGGAAATCGTCCAGGACAGCCTGGCCGTCATCGAAGAAGAATCGGACCGGCTGGCTGGCATGATCGAAAACCTGCTGGACGCCACCCGCCTGCAGTCGGGCGGGTTGAGCATCAAGCGCTCCGATGTATCCGTCCCAGAGCTGGCCCAGCGCCTGGCCAAGCGCATGCAGATCCAGACCAACCGCCACCAAATCACCATCGATTTCCCGGAGCAGTTCCCCATCATCCTGGCGGATGAAACGCGCCTGGAGCAGGTGCTTTCCAACCTCATTGGCAACGCCATCAAATACGCCCCTGGCGGCCCCATCACCATCAGCGGGCAGGTTCAGCGAGACAGCGTGATGATCTGCGTCAGCGACACCGGCCCCGGAATCGCGCCGGAAGATATCCCCCACATCTTCGACCGCTTCTACCGCGCCCCAGAAATGGCGCGCAATACCAAAGGCGCTGGCCTGGGGTTGTACCTGGCCCGCGCCATCGTCGAGGCGCACGGCGGGCGCATCTGGGTCGATACCGCCCCGGGCCAGGGAGTCCGCTTCTGCTTCTCATTACCTGTTCAGGTAGAGACCAACTAATTCCCTTTGGTTATCGAAAACGAAAGAACGGCTGCGTTCGAGGGATTCATTCTCCTAAGATGGTATAATCCACTCGTTATTTTTGTTGATAGTGAGGATCTTAAATGGCGAAAGTACAGATGTCTTGCCCGCGTTGCCGCCAGCCCCTTGTCGCTGACGTGGAACAGTTGTTTGACGTCGGAAGCGACCCCGAGGCCAAGCAGCGCTTTTTGTCCGGCAATATAAACATGGCCAACTGCTCAAGCTGCGGTTATCAAGGCCCGGTGAGCAGCCCGATTGTTTATCACGACCCAGACAAAGAACTTCTCCTGACCTACTTCCCCCCCGAACTGGGCCTGCCGGTAAACGAACAGGAACGCCTGATCGGCCCCCTGATCACCCAGGCAGTCAACCGCCTTCCGGCAGAAAAACGCAAGGCGTATCTGTTTCGCCCGCAAACCATGCTGACGCAGCAGTTGATGATCGAGAAAGTCCTCGAAGGCGAAGGGATCACCCGCGAAATGATGGAAGCCTCCCAGCAGCGCCTCAACCTGCTCCAGCGCCTGATGAGCGCCTCCTCCCCCGACGTGCGCAAAGAAATCGTCCAGCAGGAAATCAAGCTGATCGATGAACGCTTCTTTGAAATCCTGAGCCGGCTGGTGGAAGTTTCCATGGCGCAGGGCGATCAAAATTCTGCCCGCGCCCTGGCAATGCTCCAGCAAGAAATCCTGCCGATGACCGAAATCGGCAAGAAAATCCAGGCCCAGCAGGCCGATGTTCAGGCGGCAGTGGAAACACTGCAAAACGCCAGCCAGCAGGGCCTCACCCGCGAAAAACTCATCGATCTGCTCATTGCCGCCCCCAACGAAACCCAGCTTACCACCCTGGTCAGCATGGCCCGCACCGGCCTCGATTACGAGTTCTTCCGCCTGCTCACGGAACGGATCGAGAAATCTTCCGCCGCGGACAAAGAAACGCTCACCAACCTCCGCGAGCGGCTGACGCAAATCACCCAGGAAATCGACCGCCACATGCAGGAACAGATGGAAAGCGCGCGGCAGATGCTGGATGAAATTCTCCAGGCCGAGAATATCGAAGAAGTCGCCGCCCAGGCCCTGCCCCACATGGACGAACTCTTCACCGAAGTGCTGCGCGATGAGCTGGAAAAAGCCCGCAAGAACGGCGACCTGGACCGCTCCAGCAAACTGCAAAAGGTCGTCGGGGTCATCCAAAGCGCATCCGCCCCGCCCCCTGAGTTTGCCCTGGCCGAAGAGCTAATGGGCGCGGAAGATGAAAGTGGCCGCCAGAAGATCCTCCAGGACCATGCCGAAGAGATCACTCCGGAGTTCTTACAGATGGTCAGCTCGCTCATGGGCCAGTTAGAGCAGCAGGGCCAGCAGGAGCTCGCGGCTCGACTGCAAGAAGCCTACCGCTCCGCCCTGCGCTTCTCCATGCAGGCAAACTTAAAGAAATAGCGATCAAATATGATTAACCCCGAATGCGTAATTCGGGGTTAATCATGTCTAAAAAGCCATCCCTTCCTCGCTTTGCTGCAAGGGGAGATGTTTTGAAGAGGGTTCCGTTTCGGCGCAATGCGCCGAA
>CAYTHO010000095.1:0-19767 GCA_964437595.1 uncultured Anaerolineaceae bacterium | reverse complement strand
CGTTATTCCTTGATATAACAATACCAACAGTTAGATCATATCAACCTATAACAATATGATGCAGTGACGAATGTCATGGACATTTGTCACCTTGTGTATTTATTCACAATTTACACAGAACATGATAATCGCTTGGAATAGTTTTAGGAAACAAAACCTGACCATCGACACCTTTGGAACGCCTGCTGGCCTGATCCGGGGCGGTTTATATCATTACAGCCGTAATCCGATGTACCTGGGGTTTGCCGTCATGCTGGTTGGCGTCTGGCTTCTCCTGGGCGCGCTTGCACCGCTGATCGGCGTAATCGTATTTATCATTGTCGCCGATCGCTGGTATATCGCTTTTGAAGAGAAGTCCATGCAAGCGCAGTTTGGCGCTGCGGGTACTTAAACCGGGTGGAACGTTCGTGCTGCAAGATTTGTTCTTGCTGCGATCCATTTATGGGACGCCCGAAGAGCTTGTCAACACCGTCCGCGGATGGGACGTAAGTGAAGTGAGCTTCATCCGTACCTGCGATGAAGCCTTCATTCCTGCATTTGTTAATGCAGAATCAGAGGACATTTGTGGAAATAATCGCGGCTTCTTGTAGGGCGGGCATCCCTGCCCGCCGTCTTAGCTCTCGCTTGCGCGAGCGGCAGGTAGGGATACCTGCCCTACAAAGCGAACGGCATTTCCAACAATGTCCTCGGAGTATGCATTAAGCTTCCATTTATGGTGGGAACCCTGTCGATTCTGCGCGGGAGGAAATGAAGCAAAGACCGGGCGACCGGATAAAGCTTTAAGAACCTTTCGCTGCCACGAACAGTGATGGTTTGCCCGCTCTAGATGCGCTTTGTTGCCACTCCGGCATCCATCACGACTGGGATGCCGTATTCGCGGGCAACAATTGAGCCGTAGGCCAGTGGACCGACCAGGATGGTCACCAGCGCGTCGATTTCGGCCAACGCTTGTTCGTAATCAGCCGCATCTCGAATGGGATGGATGTCTGCCATGGTTACCTCCCGCACGTTCTCTGCATCAATCTGGTCATACCCTGCGTGTGTGCTTATAAATCGGATATGTCGGAATACCAATATTCCTGGTTTTATAGACTTATAGATTTGGGAAAATGGGCAGGGACCGGTACATTTCCTTTTCATGGAAGTGCAGGTGAAGGAATCCTCTGTTCTTGAGGCGCGGAATCGGGCTGGGGTAAGTCACCGCGCCTGCGCCAGAAGAGGTAGGCGCTAATCAGCCCGGTGATTACCAGGCCGATCCCGGTTTCGCTGATTATGAAGGGGGTCACGCTGGTGGTGATGGTCAGGTCGTCAAAGACATTGAGGATGAACAGGTTGTGACTGGCATGCAGCAGCGCGGCCGGCCATAAGCTCCCAGACTTCAGCCGCAGCCAGGCGTAGGCGAAACTGGCTGTGACGACCATGAGGGTAAAGCAGGCTGTCGCGTACCACCCAGGCACCCCACCAGCGCTGTAATCGGTAAAGAAGAGCGCGGGCATATGCCAGGCTGCCCAGACAGCGCCGCTGATCAATGTGGCCTTTGTGAAGCCGGTCATCTTGGCCAGTTCCGGGACGAACAGCCCGCGCCAGCCGATTTCTTCACCCAGCGCCGTGAGCAGGCTGACCAGCACGACCACCGTTGCGCTGACGAGAAGGAAGGCTGCCATCCTGAGCGGCGCGGCGAGGTTGGGCGCCATTTCAGCCAGCCGGTCGACCAGCTCTGGGTTGGGCAGGCCGCCCAACCGGGTGAGCCAGACAAAGGCATACACCGGGAGACCATACAGAACGGGCAGAATGTAGGCCAGCCCAAGCCAGCGAAATGGCCCCGGCTTCCAGCCCAGGCCGCGCAGACTGCGCGTGGCAATGAGCTGGGTCACGATGGCTGCCAGGCCCGGCGACCACATCAGGGTCAGCATGAACAGCCCGCCCGTTCCGTAAAGCGAGCCGGAGACCAGAATGGGGATATACGATAGCGCGCTCAGCCCGATGGTGAGGGCCAGAAACAGGATGACTCTCTTTTTTGGAGACATTGGCATACCTACCAGATCTTGATCCAGGTGTCGGTCACTTTCATTTCTTGCATGACGGAATGGTAGAGGGCATCGGCTGGTTCCTCGGCAGCCGTGGAGAAAACCCGGGTGCAACCCAACTGTTGGAGCCGGCGCATGCCTTCGACCATGACCGCTTTGCCCAATCCGCGCCGCCAGTGCTCAGCGGCTACACCGACTAGCACAGTGACAGCGCTACGGGTGTAGTCATCGTAGTAGATGGTGCAAAACCCGGCGATTTCCCCAGAACCGGTGACGGCGACCACATCCAGGTCGCGGCGATAGAGTGGGGACGTCTGGACATTTTTATACCATGAGTGGTCGCCGTCATAATGGGAAACCGGCTCATCGGCATGGAAGGCCCGCCACGAGCACCAGCTGCGGGAGGCATGTTCGCTTTCGTCGCCCATCGATCGAATCTGGTATCCGGATGGGATAACGGAAGCCGGCATCGGGCCGGTCAGGTCGCGCCAATAGTGGTGGTTCCAGCCGGGGTATTGAACAAAGCCTCTCGAAGCAAGGACTTCGCGGCGTAGGGTGTCGTCCGCAAAAACCGGGGCGATAATGCGGTTATTTTCGACAAAGTGGGCCTCGATATAGTCGAAAATCTCATTTTCAAGCGCCCGGGTGCGGAAATGGGGATGGATATGCACGCGGATTTCGCCGTCACCGTAGGGGTGTGCAATGGCGACGAGCTGCCCGCCAGGGGTTTCCCAGGCGGCAGTGACCTGCTCGAAAGGCGGGGTTAACTGGCAGGTAAGGATGAGATGCCAGCGCCAGTAGTCGAGGCGGGCGACGTGCCAGCTGTGTTCGAGACGGTCGTTGAGCAAGAACACTTCGCGCAGGAAGTTACGGGCGCGAAAGTAATCCGACTCAGCGGTGAGGTGGCATAAACTTGGTTTCATGGCTGCTCCGGACAGAGGGGGATGATCTTGTTCGATTCGCGCAGAGCGGCATCCCAGGTGAATTCCTGGTTGTCGCTGAAGTAATAATAGGTGACGCCGTTGGGGAACAACGCAACTACATTGCCGCTGACACCCAGCATATTAGGCACCCAGAACTCGCAGACATAACCGTTGGAAAGTGTGTAATGATTGGCCCAAAAGGCGTTGTTGTACATGCGCTGGCCATCGATCCTCACGCCCCGGTCATCGGGGTTTTGCTGCATTGCGGCGGCCAGCAGGGCTGGGTGAAGCACCTGAACGCCATCAATTTTGCCGTGGTTGTTCAGCAGTATGGCAATCTTGGCAATATCGTCTGGGGTCCACCACATGCCATATCCGCCTTCGGCCTGGCCCTGCCAGTTATTATCAGCGGTACGCATCGTAGAATACGCGCCCGGCCCCAGCCTGAGCGGGCGGTAGACATCCTCCACCACAAGCCCAAAGATGTCACTTTCTGGGCCCTGCTGGGTTTGCAGGTAATTGTGCATCGCGCGGGTAAGGATAAATGTGTCGCTGGTGCGGTAGACCCAACGCGTGCCGGGATCCGCCTGGTTTGAGGCAGTGAACGCTGCGGCAATCCGGGCGGCATACGGCTGCGCGCCAAAGAATTCGCCCATCTTGTCGCTGTTATCGTCGGTCATAAAGCCGGGTGAGACATAATTCCCGGTAGACATATCGATAGTATGGTTGAAAGTCACCTGATCCCAATCGCCTGGGCTGGCCTGAACCTCGGGAACATAGTCTTTGATCAAGAGATCGGCCACTTCCGTTCCATAAAGTTGAGCCAGGCGCATCAAGGCCACACTGACAAAGGCCGATTTGGCTGTGGAAAATGAAGCGGCGCGCATCGACTCGCAGTACGGATAGGTTCCAAAGCGGGTCTGGCAGCCACCCAGGTAGATGACACCATCTATTTCAATGATGTACCAGGTCATGTGCTCAGAGGTGACGCCTTGCCCAACTGCGGAGATATCTACTCCGGGGTAATCTTTGGCCAGTGCCTGAATGGGCTTGACTGGCAAGCGAGCGGCCTGCTCGGCAGCAAAACTGGCTCGGATTTGATCCGCCTGATCTACCAGGCCTGGGTGATACACAGCATTCAGCAGCCCCCACAGGTTCACGCGCGAATAGCTGCTGGTTTCCTGGGTTACCTGGTACCAGGCTTTAGAAACGTGCTGGTCATCAAAGAGGAAAGTCAACGTGCCGTTGTAGCTGGAATTGCCACCTTTGGGAACGAGCGTGAAGGGGATAGAAGCGCGGGTAAGTCCCTGATCGCCGGCTTCCTGCCAGGCACGCCCCGGTTCGAGGATGATATTCCAGCGCGGGTGCGTGGTAATGATCACGCCCCGCTGGACGGGGATCAGGTAGCCGTTGCTCTGGACATAATGGAAATCGAACTCCGGCAGAGAAGCATACTCGGGGCCCATCTCACCGCGCAGCACCTCCATCTGACCGCCTTCCTTTTCTCCCAGCAGTTCCAGGCGGCCCTCGAAGACGTGCACTGGGGCGTCGGCATTGGCAGGCATGGCCAGCGCGCTTTCATCTATGGGTGAAACGGCTTTGAAACCCTTTACCAGCGCATCGTAGTCCAGGATCGTACGCACCGACTTTGGAGACGAAGCGGTTGGAGGCAGCGTGGTGAGGGCAGCCGTGGGGGGTACAGCGGTTGGCGCAGCGTTACATGCGGTAGAAAGTACCAGCCCGATCAATAACAGGAGATGGGCGCGGATGATTTTCATCTAAGCCTCCGAAGTTAAAATCCTTGACCTGCATGAATCTTTGTCAGAAGATCCAGCGCCGTTTTGTTCTCTGGCTGGATCCACAGCGCTTTCCGCAGGGATTCCTCGGCCCGGATACGCTCGCCCTTTAGCAAGTACAGCCTGGCCAGGGAAAAGTACGAGTCGAAATGCTCGGGGAAGGCGTGAATATTCAACCCTAACACATCAATGGCCAGGTCAGTTTTCTTGACCGATAACAGTTGGAAAGTGAGGTTGACCAGCTCATCTGGGTCTAAGTAATATTCCTGGCTGTCTTTGATTTCGGCACAGCAGGCATACGCCGCCTGGATGCCGCCTCTGTACAGCGCCTCGCAGACCGGAACCATCCAGGATACTGCGCCAGCCTGCGGCTGGCATGCCTCACCTTGTGGCTCACGCTCCAGCATGGCGTGAACCACCGCCAGGATGGTCTGTTCGCGGGCGGAGGATTCTTCGTTGCACAGGATGACGGCGGCGCAATTCTTCTCCGGCAGGAGGATGAGAAAATCCGTCCAGCCAAACCCTCCGCCGCCGTGACTGACGGTTTTGACCCCCTCGTAGTGCCCAATCGTCCAGCCGAGGCCAGCGGCCTCATAAAAGGGTGGGTAGCCCCGTTTAGCCACGGGCGACCACATCAGCTCGTAACCAGCCGGGCTGAGAATGCGCTGCCCTTGATAGGTTCCACCGTTTAGGCTGGTGATCGCCCAGTGGCACATATCGATCAAAGTGGTGTGTAGAAAACTAGCCGGGGCATCGGCGCGGTGGTAGGGATAAACGGGCCTGACGATCATCTCCGGCGCGCGGACATGCGGCACCGCCAGCCTGTTTCGGGGTACCTCTGGATAGAAGAAGGTGCTGTCAGGCATCCCGGCTGGTAGAAGGATATGTTTTTTTATGTAGTCTTCAAAGGTTTGCCCCGACACCCTGGCGATCAGATCGCCCAAAACGTTGTAGGCGATGTTGCTGTAAGAAAAGCGCTCGCCTGGCGCGGCGACCATTTTTAATTTACTCAAGCCGCGCACGTAGCGTTCAGCGGCGCCTTCATCCACCTCGGGGTGGTCAACAAAATCGTCATAAACATACTCATCCATATCCGGCATGCCGGAGGTATGGCTGAGTACCTGATGGATGGAAATTTTCCTGAAACGTTCATCGTCCAGCCGGAAGTAGGGCAGGTACTGCGCCAACGGTGCGTCCAGGTTGAGGATGCCTTGTTCAGCAAGCTGCATGATCGCCGTGGCGACGAAACATTTGGAAACGGACGCCACGCAGAAGATGGTATCGGCCGTCACAGGCATTTGGGTTTCCAGGCTTTGCACCCCGAATCCCCTGGCGTAAATGATCTCACCCCCATCAACAACACCAACCGCCAGCCCGGGGATCCCCCAGCGAGCGATGATTTCCTCAAGAACCTGTTCCAGTTTTTTTCGATCGAACATGACTGCCTCCTTGCATCGCCTCATCTCTGTGCAAGAACCAAAGGTTCCGGTGGCTATTACATAAATTCCCGCTGGAGTTCGCAGATCTCGTGATCAAAAAGATATTGCGCAAACTCCAGGTAATCGAACCCCTCCACCGCTGGGATCAGCCCGGCAGTCTGCATGCCATACTGGGCCAGCCCCCACATGCCCGTAAACAGCATGAGCATATATTTCATCCCATTTAAACGCCTGATCTGCTGTTGGGTAACCTGACCGAAGTAGCAATCCAGCATGACCTCTTCCAGGTCTGGCGGGATCGGTCCCTCGCTGTCATGGGTATATACCAGTGTGGCGAGATCGTAGTAAATGTCGCCCAAGCCGGCGAACTCCCAATCGAGGATTTTGATGCTTCGCTCGTGACCAGATGGGTCTGCATCACGGTACAGGTAATTCACCGAAACCAGGTCGTTATGACAGAAGTGCCGCCAGTCTGAGGGGTCGCGCTGCTGCTCGGCCTCGACGGCGTGCATGCTTTCGATGAACCGCTCGAAGTCTGCTGGAAAAGGAACGGAATAATGTTTCGCGGTCTGGATGTACGCCTCGACCCGCTGGAAGGGAGAGAACAGCGCCCCATTGGGCGACATGTGATGGACGCGCTTCACCGTCTCGGTCAGCAGGCGGATATTCTCAGGCGTCCGGCACTCGCCCGGGCTCCAATGCCGCCCATTGATCCAGCTTGTAACCAGATGCCCCTCGGGTAGCAGGAAGGCAAACACCTCAGGAGCCAGGCCGAGGGATGCGGCGTTTGTTAGGGCGGTGAATTCGTGCTGGCGGTTGATCCCCAGGCGCTGTGTATTTTCCCCGCTAACCCGCAGGACGAAACGCTCGCCATTTACCTCAACGCGGTAATTGGTGTTGGTCAGCCCCGCAATCCGCTCCACCTGGATGTTCTCCGCGCCGGCCCAGGCCGGGATTCGGGAGAGGATGGAACTCAACTTACTGTTCAACGGCATGTTTATTTTTACAGTTCTTTCGTAAAGAAGTAGCGCTGGTGCCCTTTGGGAAAATCGTTTAGCTCTCCAAACACATGGTAGCCGTGTTTTTCATAGAAGCCGGGCGCCTGAAAACTAAAGGTATCCAGAAAGGCATGTTTCGCCCCGCGTTTCCGGGCTTCATCTTCGACCAGCGTCAAGAGGCGATGCCCATATCCTTGATGCCGGACTTCTTCTTTCATCCACATCAAATCGACATACAGCCAATCCCAGTAAATTTGGGCGATGATCCCCCCAGCGATTTCGTGGTCTGGCCCTTGCAGGACAAAACACAGGATTTGCGCGTTCTGATCCCCGGCCTGCTGGTTGTTGTAATCCGTAATGCCCTTTCCAATGATCCCCCAGGCCTCGTCTGGGTGCTCTACATAGATGATCTCATATACTTTTTCCATGATCTCCCTGCTACTTTCCCACCGCTTCCTCCGGCAGGTGAATGGCAAAACGGCAGCGCAGGTCGCCTTTCAGGACCGCCTCAAGCACATCCGCCTGGAGTGGCTTTCCGAAGATCGCTTCCCAGGATTTCTTGTGAAACCCGGCGCTGCACTGGCAGAATTTGGCCGATACCGGCCTTTCCCCATTCCGCAGCGACTCGCGAGCCCACGGGCAGTGGCAGGCATAGTAGCGCTTAAGGTCTGGATCCGTCTCCGACAGGTACTGCTTTGTCATATAGGGGATTTTGGTAACATACAGGATATCCCCCTCCCGCACGCCCTGCGATATTTCCGGGTCGGCGCGGACAAAGTCGATCACCTCTTGCGTGATCTCCTGGCTGAAAAACAGCTTACCTTCGGCCATGAGTTGTTCCAGCAGGGCGATGAACTCCGCCCGTTTGAACTCAAGATATTGATCGAAGTCACCGATTTCCCAATATTTCTGTTTATCCTTCTCGTAATAGGTTTCTGGAAGATCGCGGAAGCTGTCCGAAAAGATCCGCGCCTGGGTTTCGCCATCCACCAGGTGATCCAACCTTTCCATCACAGTTCGAGTGAGGTCAGCCTTCTTATGGCTGGAGATTCCGAGCGGCGGTATTACGATTTCGCCAAAGATCGCAGCACGCGTTTCCACGCCAACCACCTCACCGGCTTTGCGGTATAGCCCGCCAAAGGCCTCTTCTCCATCGAGCAGCTCGAGGATCGCCACATACAGCACGTTGTTCTTACAAAAGTAGCCGTAGCGCGCCAGGGCGACCAGGTTGTCATAGCTGTTGCCACCCTCGGTGATGAGCTGGTCCACAAAGGCTTGCGCTGCCTCAGCGCTGGCGTTCTCCAGGGTCATTGGCGGGTTGAGACTGGCCAAGCAGGCTTCGAAGCGAGAGACAATCAGAATCTGTTGTTCTACCTGCCCATCCGGCAACTGGCGGGGGAGTAGAAACTGACGGAAACCTTCGATATTCATTGCAGGCTCCTTAGGATAGTCGCTAGAGCACGGCACCGATTGCGGTTGTGTTTCCAATGGAACAAAAAAAGTGATGCCTGTGACTATTATAGTAGCGAAAAGATAGGATTTTTCACTGGCTAAATGGCCTATCTTATTGAAGGGAATTTATCATCCTTCAAACGCGTTCCTCCTTGCATGAAATGCGGTTGCTCGGTACGGTTAAGCCGTGCTGGCGGAGTAGCGAGAACCTCCGCCAGCACGGCTGGTTACTTGACGAATGGGATGCTGAGTGGGTAGTGGATAGGCCGTTCGGATAACGCCCGCATGGCGTTGACAACGCCCTCATAGAGGCAGAAGATGCCGATCAGAACGAGCGGCAAGGGCGCGCATACGCTGAGCAGCAGAAAGGCCGGGCTGCCTTCCAGGCCGGTAATTTGGGTCTGATCCAAAATCACCATCCCCAACGGCAGGGCGATCAATAGGAATGCGGCGGCAAAGAGCAGCAAAGTCATTGTGATCTGGAAGTTGAGCACCTGGCGGCCCTGGGCGTTGATCCTGGCCGACTGATTTTTCTTTAGCGACCAAACAACCAGCGGAATGATGAGCATGACGATAGCGCTGCTGAGATGCAACATGGTCAGCCAGAGGTTTTCGCTGGCAGGGTTGTGGTCTTCGAAGTCGTAACTGAGAGCTTCACTCAGGCGCTGCAAGGTGTAGGCGCGCGGGTCCACTTCGCCGCTTTCAATGCGCTGGATGGTACGGGTGCTAACTTCGCATTGTTCGGCCAACTGTTCCTGGGTCAGGTTTTTCAGTTGGCGCAGTTCCGATATTTTGAGACCAAGATCTGGTTGGTTCATGGGTTAACTCCTTTCTGCTCACAGCATAGGAGGCTTAGCCTCACAAGACCATGTCGTTAACACGACATTCACACGACACTTGCTGTTTTTTTGTGACAAGCATGGTCAATCAATTCATTGGCCAACCATAAACCATTGCGATGCTCAGGAGTATCTCAAAACGCAGCATGCTGCTGCTGGCGCTGTTTGCCATCACAACTGCACCTTTACCAAGTTGTGGGTAAAACCAGATGATGCTGCACGAACCCCAGGTTCCTCCCGTATGAAATACAGCCAGTTTCTGGCCGGAAGTTTTCAATTCAACCCCCAACCCAGAAGAATCGGCAAGTGGTTCTCCGTGGATCTGGATTTGTGATGATAGCATTTCCTGAACCATTTGCGGTGTCAGGAGATGGCCGGCCTCACCCTGGTATGACTTCATGAGGTCGATCATGAACAAAGAGAGATCTTCCGGTGTGGTCCATAAACTGCCGGCGGCATGGAAGGGAAAATTCGCCCGCCCACCTTCCACCGGTTTTCCGTTCATCGTGTGTTCGCTGGTGGAAAGGGCACGCAAGTGCGCAGGGAGGGGTTGCTGATAACTGCTGTTTTGCATATTTAAGCGATCCAGCACAACCGCCTGCATTAAATCCGCAAAAGGCCGGCCAATACGGTCTTCAACCAGCAGTTCGAGGATCGCATAATCGGCGTTTGCATAGTGGTAACTGCTCCCAGGCACATTAACCACCCGGGTCGACTGAGTGCCATGCTCTGGTATGCCATTCAAGAGTTGTTGGAGCGTAACAGCGGGCATGGCATCACCAAAGGTAATGTATGCAGGCATGGGATCATCCGGTCCACGGTCGGTGAGCCCATCCTTGATCCCGGCGGAGTGGCTCAGCAAACGGCGCAGCGTGACCTTTTCCGCCCGGGTGTATTCATTCTCCGGGACTTGCCAGGATGTCAGCCTGTTGTTCACATCTTCATCCAGGTTGAACAAGCCTTGCTCGACCAGGGTGAGGACGGCTGCCGCGGACAATGACTTCGCCACCGAACCGGCGTGGAACAAGGTTTGTGGCGTCACCGGATCCGTTTCTCCGGCAACGCACACCCCATAGCCTTTTATCCAGTCAATCTTGTGTTCATTGATCACAGCAATGCTCAATCCGGGTGACTGGTAATGCTCCATCCGCTCCGCAAGTTTAGAAGTGCTGCCCCATTGAGGCTGGCCATTCTCGGTGAAGATGATAAGACCATTTTCTACCTGAGTAATGCGCTCGTCGACGCCGACTTGCGGTTCAGTAGAAGATCGGTCACTTCGCTCATTTGTTTCTGCTGTATCGTTTGATGACATTACAACCTACTTTAATGGGATCGTATGTTCAATACGGTTGCGATAATATACAGCACGGCATACGCACCCCATAATGGGCGGCTCAGGCGCAAAAGTGGCCACCAGTAGAACATGATCGTAGCCAGGTAGAGGGTCACATATGGGATCACGACTGCCAGGTTGAGCGGGCTGCGGAATTCGATCTTTGCAATATAGTCGACCCAATACCCAATAGCAGCATAGATAACAAACAATAAGCCGCTTGTCCAGAACGCCCAGCTCTTTCCCCCGCGCAGGAGGATGATGCTGATGATGAGCGCCGGGATGCATAGGGCGTAGATGATCCACCCATATCGCAGGGTGTAGCTTTCAAAGAAGGGTTTGCGCAGCGCAAAGTGCGCGATCAGCGCAATCTGGAACAGGAATGCCCAAACAACAAACAGCTTGTCGAGATTGTCCAGTTTTGCCATCTCTTGACATCCTTCCACTTATGGGTGTGTGGGCAGGAGTACTGGCGCAGTACCCGTTTGACCATCTGGCTCGAGACTATGGTAAACCGCCGGGTCATCCGTTGGCAGTTTCTTCCACATCCGGTCGTAGAGGATAGCAAACACAGCCAGAGCCACGTACAGAATCGCGCTTGCCGTTGTGAAGGGCAGGTTATTCCCAAAGGCGTTCATCGAAGGGTGAAATATGGCAGGCGCCAGAATGCTGCCCTTTGTGCGGTTGTAGACCCAGGCGAACAAAACGGAGAACGTAAAGTTGAACAGCGTACGGTTCAGCAACATCCACTTTAGATCCACGCCCTGACCGATATCATAGGGGATATGCCACAGCGACCAGAAGAACCAGACGATCGCGATTGACACAATGACTGGGAAGCGGGCTTGCAGGCGAGGCATCGCAAAGCCGCGCCACCCGCTCTCTTCATTGATGCCACCAGTGCACAGGAATCCGCTGAGGAAAGTGAGTGTAAGGAAAATCAAGCTCTGCCCAATGCTCATGCCTTCCAACTGGTAACGGACCTCCCCACCACCCAGCAGCCGGGTGATGGCTGCGCCAAGCAGCGCAAGCGCGGGTACGGTCAAGAATGCCAGCAAGTACCATAGGATACTTCCCCTTGGCTTTATGAGAGTTGCGAAGTGTTTTCGGATGCCAGGAGTTCTGGCGAAGGCGCTGGAAAGCACCCAGGCCGGAAGCGTGGCGAGGATGGCCCACAAGATCACCGCCACGATCAGCTTCAGCTTCATTACCTGCCAGTAGTAGAGCGTCATGATGATCCAGGAGACCAGCCAGAATACCCCAAAGGCTATCCAACGCTGCCTGCCGCTGCCCTGTTTGGGTCGCGGATCAACGATAGCGGAGATCAACATTGCTGCGATCGCTGGACTGAATACTGCCAGGAAACCTGTCACCTGCAAGAGGTCGTTTTCGGGAAACATGAAGAAGACGATGTAAAATCCGGGCCAGGTAATGAGAAAGGTGAGGATGATGAAAGCCGCGACCTGATGACGCTTGATCCATCTGCTAATCGCATTCATATATCATCTCCTACGGGGTGATACTTACCGCTAAGTATGGAAGATGGTTCCTACGGGCATGCTTTCTACGATTTCCGCCGTGAGAACTTATCGCCCCAGAGCCTACGCAGGCAAGACCCCCCGATTAATAGCATAAGCATATGGTCGAAGAAATACATCATCCAAATGGCCTAATCGTCTGGCGGGGAACTGCAAGCCAGGCGGTTCTTGTGATGATGTGGAAAAATGGTTTCTACTTATCGCTGTCTGCCGCTGTCATATTCGCCGCTCACTTTTTCGCTGATGCGGGGTGCAGCGCCTTCCCATTTGTTTGCAGTTGGATTGTTCCCTGGGCTCCATCAACTGTGATCGTCTGCCCGCTGGTAATCTGCCGGGTGGCGCTGCCGGTTCCCAGCACCGCCGGGATGCCGTATTCGCGCGCCACAATCGAACCGTGGCTGAGCGGGCCGCCGATATCCGTCACCACTGCTGAAGCTATGGCGAACAGCGGTGTCCAGGCCGGTGTGGTGATACCCGCCACCAGGATATCACCCGGCTGTAGGCAACGCGCACATCATCGATCTCATATTCCTCTGTTTGGTGGGCTTTTTCGACCGCCTGATCAATTGCTTCGCGCGCGGCCTGCCAGTCTCCGCGAGCCTGAAGCGTTTCCGCCAGAACAACATACCCATTGGATTCACGGCGATTTTAAGCGCCTGCTCCAGGTATTGGCTCCCCCTTTGCAGTTGGCCAATCGCGATGTATAACCGCGCCAGTCGCCGCATGACCAGCGGAGTAAAAACGAGGTTCCTCGCTTTTTTCCCTACTTCCAGAGCTTCTTCAAGGAAACGGATCGCACCCGCGCTGTTGCCAGACCAAAGTTTGCTGAATGCCAGATTGGAGTGAAGGTAATTGCCCAGGAACACAAGCTCTGGGGGAAGATCAATCGCTGCATGCTTTGCCATTTCTATACCTGCGCGGTTTTCACCACGCATCACCAGCAGTAAGGAACGCAGCGTCATGATCGCTGCCATGGAAGCACGATCAGGTTGGTGGCGTTCTGCCTGGCGCAGGTGGTTTTCGACTGTCTCTTCCGCTGCGCCGTCGAACGTGAGGGTAAAGCCATAATAGACGGTCAGCAAGGGGTGCGCGTGCAGTTCATCCTCTGGAAGTGCGCGAGTCCAGCGCGAGAAATTTACCAGTTCGCCGCGCATCAGCAAACTTTCCGCATTGCTTTCCAGCAGTCCAGCGGCATACCGGTCGTTTTTTGAAAGCAGGGCAAACTCGATCGGAGGATGGATTGGCACTGGACTTGTGAAATCGCGGAATGCTGTGCGACTGCTCCTGCCTGGGCGCAGGCGAGCGAGGGGAAGGGGAGGATCTGCTCGCGTAGCCAGGATGATATGGAGGTGATCTGGCTGGTGATCGAGAAGAAAGATAAGGCAGTGATGCGCTGCTTCAGAAGCGAGCAGGTGGTAATCATCGAGGATGAGAACAACCGGCCCTGACCGGGCGCTGAGCGCGTTGATCAGCGGGCCAAGACGGTCCGGCAGGCCGGGTGATGAAAGCTCTGGGCCTGCCGCCGTAATGCCTGCGTTTTGAAATGCAGCGTGCAGGTACTCCAGGAGCCGCGTTGGATCGCTGTCTCCTTTGAATCAGGGCAAATAGGTTCTCGAAAACAGCCTGGCGATTTCCGCTTTCCGCCAGAAAATTGCCCGCTACCTGGCCTGGCGGATAGGCGAGTTTGAAGCTGAGGACCTGGCACAGGAAGTCTTTGTCCGCGCCAACCAGAACCTGTCCAGCTTTCGGGGTGAGTTGCGCATGTTGACCTGTATCCATCGCATCGCGATCAACACCGCCATTGACCGCATGCGCCAGCCCTCTTTACTCTTGTTCCCCGCGCCAGCGGGAGCGACGGGCAACAGATCAACAGGAAACCTGGCCTCTGGCTTAATCTGCGGATCATCGGCAGGGAAAGCGTGCGCCGGCGATTTAGAATATCAGAAAACGGATGCGGTTAATCGCACAAGCGACCAACATATGTTGGAGATGGGTTTTCGCTAAGAGGTAATATGCTTTTATACTGCTGCCGCTGTAGGCTGGTCAGCATTCCCCGGCGCTGTTCCGGTATACAAATAGCATTTCACCATGCGTTGATCCACCTGCACATCCGGAGGGTCTGCTCTGTGGCAGATATCCATCACATGCGGGCAGCGCCCGGCGAATTTGCACCCAACCCGTCCGTATTCCTTTACTTCAGTAGCGCCAAGGGTGATCTGTCTCGTCCAGGCTTCTTTCTCCTTTGGCTCGGGCTCGGGGACAGATTCTTTCAGCAGTTGAGTATATGGGTGCAACGGCCGCTCAAGCACATCTTCGACCGGGCCAGTTTCGACCACATACCCGCGCAGCATAATCGCAATTCGGTCACTGATATAGAAAGCGGTGGCCAGATCGTGGGTGATATAGATGACGGTCACCTTCTGTTCATCGCGCAGCTTGCGAAACAGGTTGACGATCTCCATGCGCAGCGAAGCATCGACCATGGAAACCGGCTCGTCCGCCAAAATCACGCGCGGCTGTGGAATTAGCGCCCGCGCTACAGAAACCCGCTGAATCTGGCCGCCCGAGAGTTCATGCGGGTAGCGGTTGCTGACTTCAGCCAACGATAAACCAACCTGTTGGAGCGCGTTATCAACTACTTCGGCGGCTTCGCCCCGGCTGCGTGCCACGCCAAAGTAAATGGCTGTATCAAACAGGTAGCCTTCTACCCTGCGCAATGGGCTGAACGTTTCGAAGGGGTTCTGGAAAACCGGCTGCACCTTTTTCATAAATGCTTTAAGATCAGCCGTTTTGTGCATCTCGGCCAGGTCGCGGCCTTCGAAGTAGACTTTTCCCGATGTTGGGCTTAGATCACCCAACAGCAAGCGCGATAGGGTGGTCTTCCCACTCCCGCTTTCACCAGCCAGGGTAAAAATTTCTGGCTTTTCACTGGAGAGTGAGAAAGACACATCATTTACCGCGATCAGCCTGGTGCTCTCCAGCACGCCCCCAATATGGAACTCAACGATCGCGTGTTGAAGATCGTATAATTTACCGTTTGCGCTCTTTGGTGTGTTCATCGTCGCGTTCATCGCGCACCTTCCTTCACCAGGTGGCAGGCAACCCGATGCTGGTTTTCCAGGGTGATCATCTCTGGCACTTCCACCCGGCATTTTTCCACAGCCAGCGGGCAGCGGGGATGGAACCGGCAGCCGGATGGCGGGTTTGCCAGGTTGGGTGGGGTCCCGCGCAGGCCGGTCCTGGTGGCCCGGGTCCCGATCATGGGAAGCGAGCTGATCAGGTGTTTGGTGTAGGGGTGGCTGGGCGCTTTAAAAATGATTTCGGTGGGCGCCTCCTCCACAATTCGGCCCGCGTACATAATCATCACCCGGTCGGCCACGTTGGCGTGAACGGCCATATCATGGGTGACCAGGAGAACGGTGTTTTTGCTCTCAGTCTGGATGTTTTTCAGCATCTGCAGAACTCCGCGCTGAACGACTACGTCCAGGGCGGTGGTTGGCTCATCCGCGATAATCAGCCTGGGATGGAAGATCGTTGCCAGCGCAATGGCCACGCGCTGCCGCATGCCGCCCGACAGTTGGTGCGGGTACGCATCCAAAACCTCGGGGGGCAGACCCAGGCGGCTAATATGCGCTTTCGTCTGTTCCAGGAAGACTTTTCGATCTCGAAGTCCCTGGTGGGATTCAACGATATCTTCGAATGTCTTGACCACTTTGCGAACCGGGTTTAGAACGCTCATCGAGCCTTGCATAACGTACGAGATTTCCTTCCAACGAATATTCCGCCTCATCTCGTCCTGGGAAACCGTCAGCATATCAGTTTCATAAGAGCCAAAGTGATAGTTAACACTTCCAGATTGAGCCTTAAGCGGAGGTTTAATGTTGCCGGAAATGACTTTGATCAACGTGGTTTTCCCGCAACTCGACTCGCCAGCTACACCATAAATTTCATTCGGATGAAGCTCGAAAGAGACATCATCAACAGCGTGCACCGTGCGGGAAATACCATAGATTTCAGTGCGATAATAAGCGCGGAGGTTGTTAACAGTTAAAAGTTCCATGGCTAACCTCCAATCAGGCGCAGGCGGGTGCGCGGATCAATATACTCATTAATACTTGCAAAGAGTAAGTATAGACCCAGGAACAGAACGATAGCCACCAGGGCAGGTGCAGCAATCCACCACCAGGCCCCCGACACCAACGCCCCGTGCTGGTTAGCCCAGAAGAGCGCGGTACCAAGGGAAGGAGTGGTCAAATCCGAAAGCCCGAGAACACTCAAAGTAACTTCCATTCCAATGGACCACAGCAGGTTATTTATCGTGGTGGCAAACACAATCGGCAGCACAAAGGGAAGGTGCTCGTTGATTGTGATCCAAAACCCGTTGGTCCCGGAATAGACTGCGGTTCGTGTAAACGAGCGCTCCTTGAGGCTCAGCACCTGAGAACGGATCAGGCGGGCATCGTAAGGCCAGCCAAAGAACCCCAGGACGACACCCAGCAAGAACAGGTTAATAATATCGCGCAGCAGGAAACCCAGCAGAATCAAGATGGGCAGCAGGGGCAAAATCACGAAACTGTCGTTGATCGACATCAGCACCCTATCGAGCCATCCACCCTGGTACCCGGCGGTAAGGCCAACGATGATGGCGATTATACGCGATATAACCGCCGTAATCACCCCCATGATCAACGAATTACGCACGCCAAAGGTCATCCACCAGAAAATGTCCTGTCCCCGAGAGTCCGTGCCGAAGATGTGTTTCAACGATGGAGGCGTATCCATGGCTACCTGAAAGGACTTATTCGGGTCATACGGGGAGACGAAGGAGAGCAAAATCATTATCACCACTGCCATTAATAAAATAAAGGCAATGCGGAAGCGGCCATCATACTTCAAAAGGTCGCGTATCACTTTGAACATAAGGCAGCCTCCTATTGGTATCGCACTCGCGGATCGAACAGCGGGTAAATTAAATCCATGACAAAAACGGCGACAGCCACGCCGATAATCGAGTAAATGGCGATACCCATAATCATGGAATAATCATTCCGGTAAACCGCCGCCATGGTTAGCATACCAAGCCCAGGAAAACCAAAGACAACTTCCATGATGAGGGCGCCGCTGAAAACCGTTCCAAGCGACATGGCCAACCCTGTAAGCTGCGGCAGCAGGGCGTTACGCATGATATATTGCGAGAGAATCTTGCTTTCCTTCATACCCGTCGTTTCGGCGTAGACAACATAATCCTCTGAGATGATATTGGAGGTAAGTGACTTCATGCCGATAAACCAGCCCCCAAACCCGACCAGCACCAGAGTAGCAGCCGGGAGTATGGAATGCTTCAGGTAGATCAGGGCGAAGTTAAGTGTCCAGCTCGGATGCGTCCCGACCGGATACGCCCCGCTGAAGGGCAAGATTGGAATGAAGAAAGCAAACACTACCAGTAGAACGATGGCCACAATGTAGTACGGAATGGGACGAATGGCCTGGCCTAGCACTTCGATCACGCTCAGCAGTTTGTTTTTTGGATAGTAGCTGGACCAGGTGCCGAACAAGTTGCCAAAAACCCACGAAATCAGCACGGCGGGAATCAACAGGCTGAGGGTATATGGCATGGCCTGTCCAATCATCTCGGATACCGGGGTGGGGAAATTGGCGAGCGAAGGGCCAATATCACCCCGGAGCAAGCGACCCCAAAACGCGAAGTACTGCTCGACCGGTCCGCCAGACAGGCCATACAGATCCGTCAGAGCCTCCCGCATGGAGGCGATGGATTGGGGATCGAGGGTCTCACCTCGCGCCATCATCATGGATATCTGCGCTTCCACCGGGTCTGTGGGAGACAGCCGGGGAATGATAAAGGTGACCGTGATCCCAACAAAAATGATCGTTATGAACTGAAGGAAGCGTGGAATTAAATAACGGAGAATGAACTTACGCATTTGGACTACCTTCAATATGAGAAAGTCCCTCCACAGTGGCCGCCGGAAAAGACAACTGCTGTGGAGGGTAGTATGTCACTATTGCTCTTTGACCTCGATGATCGCATTCAGTTCATTGGCCGTCGCCGAATGAATAACGCGACCTTGTAACGGCGAGGTCACGCCTTCTTCGGTTTAATCTTAACATACATGTACTTGGTGTTACCCCAGTTCGGCACTGGATCCGTGTAGGGATCATCTACAGATGGATACCCGGTAAAGTAAGTGGTGTCCATGGTCGTGAAGACATTGTACGCCATGATTGGGGTAATCGGCATGTCCTGCGCGGCAAGCTTGCAGTACTGTAGTCCCAGCTCAACGCCCTTCGGATCATCGAAGGAAATCATTTGGATGCTCTCGATGATCTTGTCGAGCTCGGGGTTCTTCCAGCGCATACTGTTGGTGCCGGCAGCGGATTCGCCGCTCGCTACGTAGAACTTTGAGTGCCAGGATTGGAGGAAGAAGAACAGGTCGGGATCTCCACCCCAGGTCTCGATCGTCCAGGCAAAGCTGGCGCTGTATTCGCCGCTGCTCATGATGGGCCAGAGATTGGCTTGCGCGTCGAGGGTGGCGTCGATGCCGAAAGCCTTCCAGTTCTCGACCACCGCGGCGGCAGCACGGTTCATGGTCGGGTTGCTCTCGCCCAATCCCATCAGCGGCACTTTGAAGGTGGAGCCATCAGGGAGCTGCCATTTACCATCGCCGCCTTTCTTCATGCCAGCATCCAGCATCAACTGCTCGGCAGCCTTGAGATCCTGTTTCCACCACCCGGCTCCAATGTATTTCTTGATGGTGTCGGCATCTGTTGGAACCAGGTCGCCCAGGCTCTGGCGGGCTAAATCGGCAATTCTTTGGGCGGCGGTTGGATCGTAGGGCTTGTAATCCTCACCGCCAACCTTGATCGTAAAGTCATTCAGCCAGGATTCCAGCGGCTGGTGGTAGTATTTGGGGTACATCCCGGTCGGCGGGACGTGGATGGCGGAGATGGTTGCCGCGCCTTTGTAGGATGCCATGGCCACCTGGGCGATGTCAATCGCCAGGGTCAGCGCCCAGCGGACTTCCTTCTTGTCCAGGCCAGGTTTTTCATTGTTGTAAATGATGGCCGGGAGGGTGGGATCCGGATGCGCCCAGGGGAACGATTTGAACCAACCCACCGAGGTTGGGCTGTTCTTGGCCAGGGTAATGCGGCCTTCAGGTGTGCAGTCGTGGATCACATCCAACTGGTGTGCCGTTTGGGCGATAACGCGCTTATCGCTTGGGCCTGGGTCAATGTACATGGCGTACTTAACATCCACATCGCCAAGGAGGGCAACCGAGGTCTTCTTCCAGTCTTCGCGACGCTGCCACAGGTACCATTTGCCGTTTGGATCAAAGTCCTTGAGCGTGTAGGCGCCCAGGCTGACCGGCGGGTTGAACTTGAACGCCACCGGGTCTGCCTCCT
>CAYTHO010000094.1:0-20299 GCA_964437595.1 uncultured Anaerolineaceae bacterium | reverse complement strand
TCTGTTTCAGCCTGACCGCAAAGTCAGGTTACTGACGTTTGTCTAAACTCGAATTTGTACACAATGCAAGAATTTCCTCAGCGGCTGTGAATACGCTCTATGAAAGAACCAAGTGTCCTGGATTATGTAAAATCGAAGCTGGCCTTCTGGTCGCGCACCTCGATTGAGATTCCCCCGCTCGAGCAGGACCAGAACCTGCGCGATGGGGTAGGTATCGAGGAGGTTTCACTTGTGGATGGCCCGGCGCTGGCGGGTGGGGGAAGCGCGGCTGGGGCGGATGCGCCGCTTGCGGCAGCGGCAGTACCCCAGGCGCCAGCGGTGCGAACCAACGTCTCGGCTGCCGGGACAATGCTCTCGCTCAGCGCGCTGATCCTGGCGCTGATTGCCCAGAGCGCCATGGAACCGCCCAGCCGGTTCTGGGTGTTGGGTGTATTCTTTTATGCTGTCGCGGCAGTGCTGGTGGGTATCGCTTTCTATAAAGGCTACCTGCGCCTTGCCGCTGGGCCAAAGAGCTTGGCAGTTTCGGATGGCCTGGATGCGCAAGGGCTGGTGGTTAACGTTATCCCGCTGTTCGCGGGTTTGCTCTTGATGCTGGTGACTTTCCTGGCGTTCGGCAAGCTGGAGGGTCAGGACGTTCCCCGGTTCAACATCCTCAACACTCCCATCTGGCTGCTGTCAATCTTCCTGATTGCCAGAGGGTTTTACGCGCCTGGCAGCGCAGGCGGGCTTGCCCGGCTGCGCGAGCGGACTATTGCTTTGCTGCGCAAGCCAGGCTGGCGTATCCACCTGACGCGCTGGACGGTGGTGCTGCTGGTGGTGATTGGTGTGGTGCTGTTCTTCCGCTTCTACCGCCTGGATACCCTGCCGAATGAAGCGGTCAGCGACCAGACTGAGAAACTGCTGGACGTGTATGATGTGCTCAACGGCGAGCTGCGCGTGTTCTTCCCGCGCAACACCGGGCGCGAACCGTTCCAGTTCTACTGGACGGCGCTCATCATTAAATTGTTCGATACCGGGGTTACCTTTTTCTCGCTGAAGCTCGGCACCGTATTGATTGGGCTGCTGACCCTGTACTACATTTACCGGCTGGGTCAGGAGACCGGTAACCGCTGGGTGGCGCTGGTGGCGCTGCTGTTCTGCGGTTTCAGCTACTGGGCGCAGACCCAATCACGCGTCGGATTGCGCTTTGCCCTTTATCCAGGTTTTTACGCGCCCCTGCTGTATTATCTGATCCGCGGGCTGCGCAACTACAGCCGCAACGATTTTATCTGGGCTGGGATCTGGCTGGGGATTGGCCTGAACGGATACACCGCCTACCGGATTGTCCCGTTTATTGTTGTGGTTGCTATCGCGATCTATATTCTGCACAACCGCTCGCCGCGTTCGCGCGACTTCGCGCTGTGGGGCCTGGTCATCCTGGCGCTGGTCGCGCTGGCGGTCTTTATGCCGCTGTTCCGCTATTCGCTGGATGACTGGAATTCCTTTGCGACGCGCTCCTGGAGCCGCCTGGGTACCGGCGAGCGCGATCTGCCCGGCTCGCCGCTGGCGATCTTCTTGATGAATTCGTGGAAAGCGCTGACCATGTTCTTCTGGGATGATGGTGAAGTGTGGGTGCATGCCGTACCGCACCGCCCGGCGCTGGATGTGATTTCGGCGGCGTTGTTCTTCCTGGGGCTGGTGCTGCTGGTGCTGCGCTACCTGCAAAAGCGCGGATGGATGGATCTATTCATGCTGGTATCGATCCCCATGCTGCTGCTGCCTTCCATCCTTTCCCTGGCATTTCCCAACGAAAACCCCAACCTGAACCGCACCGCGGCGGCGTACGTCCCGGCTTTCCTCATCATGGCCTTTGGCCTCGAAGCGGTGCTTAAGGCAATGAAGCGCGGCCTCTCCGGGAGGTGGGCGGTTGCCGCGCCGGTGTTGTTTGGCGTGGCGCTGGCGTTGCTTTCCGCCAGGGCCAATTATGACCTGGTTTTCAACCAGTATAACCAGGCGTTACGCCTGGGTACCTGGGATTCGACTGAAATGGGCGAGGTGGTGCGCCAGTTTGACCAGACCTTTGGGCGCAATGAAAACGCCTGGGTTGTGGCCTATCCCTATTGGGTCGATACGCGCCTGGTGGGGATCAATTCCGGCTACCCCACCCGCGATATGTCCATCTTCCCGGAAAATCTACCGGCGACGGTTGAAATGCCGGGCAACAAGCTGTTTATCCTAAGTCCCGAAGATGCCAACAGCCTGGCGACCTTGCAGGCGCTGTACCCCGAGGGCCGTTACTGGCTGCGCAAATCGGAATACCCAGGCAAAGATTTCTTCATTTTTATGGTCCTGTCGCCAGACTGGGTGCCCGTGGGCGGGGCGGATGATCTGCTGCCCGCAGGGGTGTTGACCGGCGAACAGGCGCCGTCCGCGGCTGAATAAGGTTTCTGGAATTGGCTCTCCCTATGCCAGAAACCACGTCTCGCCCTACGGCCCCAAGGCCCCACCTTGACTGGCTGTGGGATCTACTGCTGATCGCGGTGCTGCTGGTAGGGGCCGGCTTCCGCTTCGTCGGGCTGGATTGGGACCAGGATCATCACCTGCACCCAGACGAACGCTTCCTGACCATGGTAGAGACCGCCATCGAGCCAGTGAGTAGTCTGGCGGAATATTTTGATACGGAAAACTCCACGCTCAACCCGCACAACCGCGGGTATGGGTTTTACGTGTATGGCACGTTGCCGCTGTTCGCCGCCCGGTATGCCGGGGAGTGGCTGGGTAAGACCGGCTACGATGAAATCCATCTGGTAGGCCGCCAGCTTTCTGCGGTTATGGATTTGGGGACGGTTATTGTCGTTTACCTGATCGCCACGCGCCTGTACCGCAACCGGCGATTATCCCTGCTGGCGGCGGCCTTCGCCGCGCTTTCGGTGCTGCCCATCCAGCTTTCGCATTACTTTACGGTCGACACCTTCACCAACTTTTTTGGCATGCTGGCGGTATATTTTGCCGTGCGGCTGCTCCCGGTTGGGGAAAGGGGATGGCAGCCTGTCTCTGCGGTAACTGGCGAAGCGCGCGCTGCGGAGGTTGCCCAAGATATGGCCTCAGCGGATGCCGGGCCAACACAAGAGGATGAGAACCACGCGGCTGCGCGGAAACATCGCCTGCCGGAGTGGCTGACCGGGGAATGGCGTTCGGCAGTTCCTTATGCTTTGTTTGGCGCCGCACTGGGCATGGCCATGGCATGCAAAATTTACGCGCTGCTGCTGGCGGTGCTGCTGCCCGCCGCCGCGCTGATCCGCTATACCTGCCTGCCTCGCGAAGAGCGCGACCGCTGGTTTACGCTCACCCTGCGCAACCTGATTGTCGCCGGGCTGGTCAGCCTGCTCTTTTTCCGTATCTTCCAGCCGTATGCCTTCAGCGGCCCGAGTTTCTTCAACGTGATTCCCAACGAAAAGTGGGTGGCGAACCTGCGCAGCCTGGCCGCGCAAAGCTCCGGAGACCTGGATTCCCCGCCTGAGCTGCAGTGGGTGCGGCGGCCAATCACCTTCGCTTTCGAGAACATGCTTCTATGGGGATTGGGCCTGCCGCTGGGCCTGCTGGCCTGGGGTGGTTTTTTGTGGATGGGCACGCGCATGGTTCGTTTGCTCCGCGCCGGGGGATTATGGACGGTTCAGCCCGATAGCTGGCAGCAAAACCTGCTGCTCTGGGGCTGGACGGGTGCTTATTTTATCTACCAGTCCTTCAACTGGACGCGCACCATGCGCTACCAGATGCTGGTCTACCCGACCCTGGCGATCATCGCTGCCTGGACCGTGTTTGCCCTGTGGAACCGGCGGGGCAGGTATGTGCTCCGCCTGGGAAAGCGCCGGGTGCCCTGGGCCCGGATCGGGGCTGTGCTGGTGGGGGCAGGCGTGCTGGCGTTGACCTTTGCCTGGGCGTTTGCCTTTACCCGCATTTACGCCCGTCCCGTGACGCGGGCTGCCGCCAGCCGGTGGATCTATCAGAACGTTCCTGGCGCGCTGAACCTGCGCATTGACACCGGCAGCGGCGCGGTCTCGCAGCCGGTTGCCTTCGGTTCCGGCTACACCCTGCGCTCAGAAGCTGCCCCGCTGGTGCTGGCGTTCCGTCCGCGCCAGACCGGGCAGTTGACGGATATTTCGTTTGAATTCCTGGGCAGTTCAGATGGCGGTGAGGAACAGAAAACCTTATCTATTGCTGTCCGCGCGTATGCGGATGGCTCTGCCGCGGCGGATTCTCCCGCGCTTGCCAGTACGATCATCGCGGATACCTTCATCGCGGAGGGCGAGGCGCGTGGAAAATCGTATACGGCAACCTTCCCGTTGGCCTCGCGCCTGGAAGCGGATCAAACCTACATCCTGGTTCTCTCTCTGGAGGGGAAGCTGCAAAGCTTGAATCTGGCGGGCCCCATCACAGCGGGAATACTGAACGAGAGCGGCCTGACCAGCCAGGCGCTCCCCGAACCGGTGGATGCGCTGCGGGCGGGGAAGTGGTACCAGATCTCTTTCCAGCCGGTGCAGTCCGGCAGGCTGCGCGAGGTCACCCTCCAGCACGTGGTGGATTGGGAAGCCCGCCTGGAACAAAAGACCCTGCGCCTGTCGGTGGTCGGCGGGGATGGGGTCAGCATCATCCGCAGCGCCGAAATCGTGGATGATTTCCTGGCGGATGCGGACATGCGCGGCAGGAGTTACACGGTTACCTTTACCGAACCGGTGGAGTTGCAGGCCCAGGAGCGCTACTCACTGCGCGTAGAGCAGGTGAATGGCCCAGGGGCGCTGGCGCTGTACGGCAGCCGGCAGGCCAACGAAAGCGCCTGGGACGATGCCCTGCCGCTGAGCCTGGATGGGTACAGCCCGTATGATTACAGCCAGGGCGTATACCGCACCGAGCTGAACTTCGAAATGTATGAAGACGACAACGCCGAAAAGCGCCAGCGCTTCCTGTCGACGCTGGATCAGGCGGATTACATCTTTATCAGCTCAAACCGCCAGTGGGGAACCACCACTCGCGTGCCAGAGCGCTACCCGCTGACCAGCACCTACTACCGCGAGTTGCTGGGCTGCCCGGCGGTAAAAGAAATCACCTGGTGTTACAGCGTGGCCCAGCCGGGTATGTTCCAGGGCCGCCTGGGTTTTGAACTGGCTGCCGTGTTCCAGTCCGACCCCAACCTGGGCAGCCTGCGCTTCAATACGCAGTTTGCCGAAGAAGCGTTCACTGTATATGACGCGCCTAAGGTGCTGATCTTCAAGAAAACTCCGGATTATCGCTATGACCGTGTGCAGGCTATCCTCAGCGCGGTGGACCTGACCACGGTGGTCAAGGTTCCCCCGCGCAAAGCCACCCGCTATCCGGGCAACCTGATGCTGCCCTCGGCCCGGCTGGCCGTGCAGGAGGCGGGAGGGACCTGGGCGGAGTTGTTCAAACCGGAGGCGCTGACCAACCGCTACCCGTGGCTGGCGGCAGTCCTGTGGTACCTGACCACTGCGCTGTTGGGGTGGGTGGTTTATCCCTTCACCCGCCTGGCGCTGCACGGGCTGCCTGACCGCGGGTACCCCTTCGCGCGGCTGGTGGGGCTGCTGGCGCTGGCCTACCCGGTATGGCTGCTGGGGTCGGCCCGCGTGCCATTATCCGGTGGGACGATCAGCCTGGTGTTTGCCGGCTTGCTGGCAGCGAACCTTGTGCTGGCCTACCGCCAGCGTGCGGTGCTGCGTAAAGAGCTGGGCGAGCGCTGGAAATATATCCTGATGATCGAACTGCTGTTCCTGGCGTTCTTCCTGCTGTTTCTTATGGTGCGCATAGGCAACCCGGATTTGTGGCATCCCTACAAAGGCGGGGAAAAGCCGATGGATTTTTCCTACTTCAACGCGGTGTTGAAAAGCACCACCTTCCCGCCTTACAATCCCTGGTTCTCTGGCAGCTACATCAATTATTACTATTACGGGTTTGTAATTTTCGGCGTGCCGGTCAAGTGGCTGGGGATCGTCCCTGCCATCGCTTACAATCTGATCTTGCCGACCGTCTTTGCCATGCTGGCGATGGGCGCTTTCTCAGTGGGGTGGAACCTGCTGTCCGCCACTCGCCCGCGCCTGGTGGCGGGGGTAAATACCCCGCACTTCAACCCAAACAGCATCTTCGAGCGCCGGGGACCTTTCTTTGCCGGGTTGGGCGCGGCGTTGAGCATCGTTGTGCTGGGTAACCTGGGCACAGTGCGGATGATCTGGCACGGTGTGCAGCGCCTGGCGGACATGAAAGGCGTGCTGTTTGAGGAGGCCAACTTCCTTACACACCTGGCCTGGACCTTCGAGGGTCTGCGGCGGTTGCTCACTGAGCAGGGCCTGCGCCTGCCGTTTTACCCTGGAGATTGGTATTGGATTCCCAGCCGGGCATTTACCGGGCGGGACATCACCGAGTTTCCGGCGTTTACCTTTTTGTATGCCGACCCGCACGCGCACCTGTTCGCCCTGCCGGTGACGGTGCTGGCGCTGGCCTGGGCATTGAGCGTGCTGTTGGGCCGTTGGGGCTGGAAGGGCTGGGGGCACCTGGTATCCAGTTTTGGGCTGGGCGGGCTGGTCATCGGCGCGCTGCGGCCCACCAACACCTGGGACTGGCCGACCTACCTGGCCCTGGGCGTGGTGGCGGTCGGCTATACCGCGCTGCGGTATGGGCAGGCCTGCTGTTTACGGCTGCCGGGGGTTTCCCCGGCCCAAAAACGCTGGATTATCGCCGCGGCTGGCGTAATTTCGCTGGTGACGCTGACCCTGCTGCTGTACCAACCCTATTCGGACTGGTACGGGCAGGGCTATACCAGCTTTGGCCTTTGGGAGGATTACCGCACCCCCTTCTGGTCATACCTGACTCATTGGGGCCTCTTCCTGTTCGTGATCGTGTCGTGGATGGCCTGGGAAACCATCCGCTGGAGAGGCGCGGCGCCAGCTTCTGCTTCGAGCAGGCTGCGGCGGTTCCGGGAACTGCTGCTGGTTGGGGCGATTGCGCTGGCGATGTTGGTGGTTGCCCTGATGGCGATGGGAGTGGTCATTGCCTGGCTGGCGCTGCCGCTGATCGCCTGGGCGGGCCTCCTCATACTGCGCCCCGGCCAGGCGGATGGCAAACGAGCCGTGCTGTTGATGACCGGAACCGCGCTGTTCCTGACCCTGTTCGTTGAGCTTGTCGTGCTGCAGGGCGACATCGACCGGATGAACACGGTTTTCAAGTTTTACCTGCAAGCCTGGACGCTGCTGGCTATCAGCGCCGGGGTAAGCCTGACCTGGCTGCTGCCCGCCGTGAAAAGCGAGTGGCGGCCCGCCTGGCGGTTTGCCTGGCAGCCGGCGCTGGTGCTCCTGCTGCTGGGCGCGGCGCTGTTTCCGATCCTGGCCGGGAAAGATAAGATAACGGACCGGATGGCGGCGAATGCCCCGCATACGCTGGATGGAATGGCCTATATGGCCTATTCCACCTACCGCGAGGGTGAAACCACCCTGGACCTCAGCGAAGATTACCGCGCCATCCAGTGGATGCAGCGCAATATAGAAGGCTCGCCGGTGATTGTCGAGGCGAACGTACTGGAATACGGTTGGGGAGCGCGCTTTACTATTTACACGGGCCTGCCCGGGGTGGTGGGCTGGAACTGGCACCAGCGCCAGCAGCGCGCGGTTACCCCCGATTTTTGGGTGATCGAGCGAGTCAATATGGTGGGGCAGTTTTATAACAGCACGGTTCGCTCGATCTCGGAAAAGTTCCTGCGCCGTTACAATGTGAAGTATATTATTGTCGGGCAGCTCGAACGAGCACTCTATAATCCCGTTGGGCTGAAGAAGTTTGCCGATTGGAACGGCAGCCTGTGGCATGAAGTCTACCGGGATGGGCAGACGGTTATCTATGAAGTAAACCCGTAGGCGCTTCGCTATGATTCTGAACCTGATTCTGTGGTACATCGTAATCGCAGTGGCTGGTTGGCTGGCTTTCCCACTGGCCTTTCGCCTGCTGGCCTACCTGCCCGACCGGGGCCTGGCCCTGTCGCGCCCGCTGGGACTGCTGCTGTCCGGGTATGCCTGGTGGCTGCTGACCTCGTTAGGCCTGCTCCAAAACGGCGCTGGCGGGGCGTTCTTCGCGCTGCTGCTGGTGGGCGGGCTGTCGGCATGGGTATTATGGAAGGGCGGCTGGCAGGAGGTTTCTGCCTGGCTGCGCCGCAAGCGTGGAATGGTGCTGGCAACTGAACTGCTGTTCCTGGCGCTGTTTGCCTTTATTGCGCTGGTACGGGCGGCGGACCCCAATGCCTCCGGCACGGAGAAGCCGATGGAGCTGGCGTTTATCAATTCCATCCTGCGCTCGCCCACCTTTCCCCCTGCCGACCCGTGGCTTTCGGGCTACGGCATTTCATATTATTATTTCGGCTACGTGATGGTCGCGCTGCTGGCGCGCATCAGCGGCACGCCCGGCGGGGTGGCATTTAACCTGGCGTTGGCCTCGTGGTACGCGCTTTCCGGCCTGGCGGCCTATGGGCTGCTGTACAACCTGCTGGCGGCGCGCGGTAAGGCAGTTGCCCGGGGCGTGGGTGACCTGATCGGCCCGCTGTTTGCCCCGCTGTTCCTGTTGGTCGCCGGCAACCTGGAAGGCTTCCTGGAGATGCTACATGCCGGCAGGGTCTTCTGGAAAACCGGGGCAGACGGCGCCATGGTGTCATCGTTCTGGAAATGGGTGGACCTCCAGGAGCTTACCACGCCGCCAGCGCTGCCCTTTGATTGGGAGCCGCAGCGGGCGGGTGGAATCTGGTGGTGGCGCGCCTCACGCGTGCTGCAGGATTACACGCTCAATGGGCAGTCGCGCGAGATTATCGATGAGTTCCCGGCCTTTTCATACGTGCTGGGTGACCTGCATCCGCACGTGCTGGCGATGCCGTTTGTGCTGCTGGCGGCATCCCTGGCATTCCATATCTATCTGCGCTTGCGCGAAGGACAGGCCGGGCATCCATCCGCAGTGGATGGGCTGCGCGTGACAAACTGGGTCCGCACGCCGGAATTCTGGCTGGCGGCGCTGGCGCTGGGCGGCCTGTCGTTTCTCAATACCTGGGACTTCCCCATTTACCTGATGCTGTTTGCCGCTGCGTTCACCCTGGCGCGCCTGGTCCGCGAGGGATGGAACTGGGGTCTGGCGATTACCTTCCTTGAGGCAGCCGTACCGCTGCTCGTTGCTGGTGTGGTGCTGTACCTGCCGTTCTATTTGGGGTTTGCCTCGCAGGCCAATGGGCTGATGCCCAGCCTGGTTTTCTTTACCCGGGGCATCCATTTCTGGATCATGTTCGGCGCGCTGCTGCTGCCGGTGACGGCCTGGCTGGTCTGGCGGGTGGTGGGGCTGTATCGGGCTGGGGCCAATCCCGCGCTCGGGCAGGGCCTGCTGGTGGCTGGCGGGCTGCTGGGCGGACTGTTCCTGCTATCCATCCTGTATGGGCTGTATAAACTGGGGAGCGAGCCAGGCCTGGCGGGGATCTACGGCGCGAATGAGCCTGGATCGTTGATGACTGAAACGCTGATCCGGCGGCTGGCCCAACCAGGGGCGTGGCTGTCGCTGCTTGGGCTGCTGGCGCTGGTTTGGGCGCTGGTTCAAGCCGGGCTACGCCGGAAGGGAGAGAATGGGCAGGTTGTTGAAGAGCATGGTACGAGCGCCGCACCCGCATCGCAGGTTGACCTGCCGGTAGGGCATTCGGACCTGTTTGTGCTGCTGCTGATTTTATTGGGTGCGGGGCTGGTGGTGTTCCCCGAGTTCTTCTACCTGCGCGACCAGTTCGGCTGGCGCATGAATACCATTTTTAAGTTCTACTACCAGGCCTGGGTGGTGTGGGCCATCGCGGCGGGGTATGCCGCGGTGGTGCTGCTGCGCGAAACGGCGCAGTCCAGAACGGGGCTTGTATTCCCATTCGCGCTGGCGGGTTTGTTGGTGATGGCATTGGTATACCCATTCTTCGGCTTTGGCAAGATCCTGCAAGGTTTCGACTCGCAGGCAGCCACCCTGGACGGAACAGCCTACCTGGCGAGCTATGCTCCAGACGATATGGCGGCCATCCGCTGGCTGCGGACGGCGCCCTATGGGTTTGTGGCGGAGGCTGTGGGCGGCAGCTATACCGGTTACGCGCGTGTATCGACGATGAGCGGGCTGCCGGCGGTGTTGGGCTGGCCCGGGCACGAAAGCCAGTGGCGCGGCGGGGAGGAAGAGAAAGGCACCCGCGAGGCGGATATGGCGCAGTTGTATAAAGCCCGCACCTGGGCGCAGGCCAGTGCGATCCTGGAGAAATACCAGATTCGCTACGTGTTTATGGGCTCGCTGGAGCGGAGCACATACCGGCCAAATGAAAGCCTGTTTGAACAAAACCTGCAGGCAGTATTCCGCAGTGGATCGGTCACCATTTATGAGGTACCGCGTTATAATTCCTTTGAAGAGCAGGCAGTCCAACCATGAACCGTCCAAAACTGAAGTTTGAACACCTGATTTATGCCGCGGCATTCCTCCTGGCGCTGGGAATCCGGCTGGCAGGCGCGGCCACTCAACCACTGACCAACAGCGAGGCCGACCTGGCGCTGCAGGCGCTGGCCCTGTCGCGCGGGCAAGAGGTTGTGCCTGGACCGCACCCGGCCTACCTGGTGCTGACCACAGTGATGATGTTCCTGTTCGGCGCTGGAGATTGGGTGGCCCGATTTTGGCCGGCAGTCCTGGGGAGCCTGCTCGTGCTCCTGCCGCTTCTCTTTCGCGACCGCCTTGGAAAACTGCCGGCGGTTCTGCTGGCCTTCTTCCTGGCGCTCGACCCCGGGCTGCTGGCGGTTTCACGACAGGCAGGCAGCGCCTCGCTGGCGTTGTTCTTTACCCTGCTGGCGCTTGGCCTATGGCTGAACCAGAGAACTTCGCTGGCTGCCATCGTCGCTGGAATGGCAGCCATAAGCGGCCCGCAGGTATGGCCTGGTCTGCTTGCTTTGACGGCAGCGGTCTGGCTCACCCGCGGGCGGAAACTGGGGAATGCTCGCAGCGCGGGCGATCTGCCCAGGCTGGAGGACGGCGCTGAATCCGACGAGGCTGAGCCAGCTCCCGCGGGGGTACGAATTCCGGATCGGTGGCGGGACCCGCTGATTTTTGCCCTGGCAACGATGTTCTTTGCCGGAACGCTCTTCTTCATCCTCCCCGCTGGGCTGAGCGCCATGGCCGATAGCATTCCAGCATTCCTGCGGGGATGGGTGGCGGGCGGCGCGAATGGCTCCGCGGGAACACCCGCCGGTATGCCGGTTAGCTTGCTTCTGATCGCCCTGCTGCTGTATGAACTTTTTCCGTTTTTCTTCGGCATCTGGGGTGCGCTGCAAAGCCTGCTGCGGCGCAGTATAACAGGCTCGGGTTCGCGGGCTGCGCAGCCAGTGGATCGCTTTTTGCTGGTCTGGTTTTTGATTGCACTGGTTCTGGTGCTGGTCTACCCGGCTCGTCAGGCAGCGGATTTGGGTTGGGCAATCCTGCCGCTGTGGGGTTTGGCGGCGCGCCAGCTCGCGCGCCTGGCGAACGTCCCAGATTATGACCGGATGCCAGTATTGGGCCATATGGCGCTCACCGCAGTGATCCTTGGATATATTGCCATGGCGCTCGTGTTGGGCGTGAATGGGACGCCCGAGAACACCTGGGAGTACCAGGTGCGTATCGGCGGCGCGGCGCTGATGCTGCTCGCCAGTACGGGTCTGATCGCCTGGGGCTGGTCGCCGATGGTCTCGCTGCGCGGTTTTTCATGGGGCGTTGGTATTATCTTTTTCCTGTTCATGGTCTCCGCCGGGTGGAATTCCGTGGGACTCTCGGGCAGGGGAGAGGAATTGTGGAACAGCGGTCCCCGAATACGGGATGCAGATCTGTTATCTGTTACCATTCAGGACCTTACGTTTTTGAACCGTTCCATTCCAGACGGGCCCGATATGGTAATCGTCGGCGAATCCTCTTCGTCCCTGCGCTGGCTGCTGCGGGATGTAAAACGGCTGCAGTTTGCCAGCCAACTGCCCAGCGATACCAGCCCCGCGCTGGTGATCACCACCAACCAGCCCGAACTGGCTCTGGCATCCACATACCGCGGGCAGGATTTAGTTTTGGGCGAAAGTGTTCGCTGGCAGCAGTTAGGGCTGGCGGAATGGCTGCGCTGGTGGATGCTGCGATTTACTCCCAGCCAGGCGGTCCAGCAGGATTGGGGAATCCTTTGGGCGCGGTCCGATCTTTTTGCGGATGGCCTGGAAGGCACATCCAGCATTCCAGCACCTGGGAAGTCTCTTCTTCCATAAACAGTGCATTAGAATGTTCTATTTGGTTTACAAATATTTCAATTTCCTGGATAATCATAGGAGCACATGAGCATTCCAAAAATCATTGCGATCGATGGCCCGGCGGCTTCTGGGAAGTCGACCATCGCTGAAAAACTGGCTGTAGATTTGGGATACCTTTATTTTGATACCGGTGTAATGTACCGGGCCGTAACATTAGCTGCGCTGCGCACACTGCATTCTGTACAGGATGAGCAGCTCGTCAGCAACATCGCCAATCAGATTCAGATCGATGTACTACCCCCTAGTGTGGCAGATGGTCGTTTATATGATGTCCTCCTGGATGGAGAAGATGTAACCTGGGCCATCCGGCAGCCGGAAGTCGACCGGAATGTGTCCCAGGTCTCTGCCTACCCGGGCGTCCGCACGGCGATGACCGATCAGCAGCGCCGGATTGGGCAGCGTGGTTCGGTTGTGATGGTGGGCAGAGATATTGGCACTGTCGTTTTCCCAGAGGCGGAATTGAAGATCTACCTGGACGCATCTGTTGAGGAACGGGCCCGCCGGCGTTTTGAAGAAGTCAGCCGGAGAGGGCAGGCATCCAGTTATGAGGAGATTTTGGAAGCCATGAAGCGCCGCGATCGCATGGACTCAAGCCGGGCGGTTGCCCCCTTGCGTGCCGCAGAAGATGCGATTATTGTTAATACGGATGGTTTGGATATTTGCCAGGTTTTAAAACAAGTTAAGAAGCTCATTTAATCTGTCTGCATACATCGATCAGGAGGTTATAACAGTTTGATCGCTGTTGGGCCGGTTGGCATAAAAGCGCTGGAAACACTGGAGGATGGATGGCATCGTTGAAGGTGATGCTGATCGGCACATCCCCAGCCGAAACAATGCGCCTGGAAGATGCTTTGCATCAGACCGGCTATCTCGACACGTTCCGGTATGTGGGCCTGGATCAGGCCTTAGAGCGCGTACCGGATTGGGATGAGTGGGATCTCCTGATGGTACGCTACCAGGAGCGAAGCAGCAGCACAACCCTGTCTTTGTTGGCTTCCGTGCTGCGAGGCTCAACCCCGCCGGTGATCTTCCTGGTGGATTCCTTTGAGCCGCTCCTGGTCACGCGCTTGTTAAATGCGGGCGCCATACGGGTTTTGCCAATAGATACCGTGGAACAGGTGCTTGAGACCGGTCTGGCTGCCGTGATGCAGGTGGAAAAGAAAGCGCTCCACGTTTCTCGTGGGGCTGTGGATTCATTCGAAGAAACGGACGGGCTTTTCCCACACCTGTTCTATACCAGCCCGATTGGCTTGAGTATTCACCGGCTGGGGGATGGGAAGTGCCTTGAGTGCAACGAAAGCTTCGCCCGGCTGCTGGAGTGGCGCCGGGAAGATCTATTGGGACAGGACCTGTTAGAACTTGGACTGCCCGAAGACATCAAAAAATGTTTTGAGGATCGCCCGGAAGTTATTGGAGACATCTACCCGCTGCAGTTTGAGCGAAAAATTTATACCCGTGGAAAACGCATTCGCCACGTACAGGCGCACCTCGACCTGGTGGAATGGAACGGCGAGAAGTGCATACTCACCACGATTCAGGACATCACCGAAACCGAACAGGTGAAGGAAAAAATCAAGCGCCTTAATGATGAATTGGAGCGCTTGGTGCTGGTGCGCACTGGCGCCCTGGAAGCGGCAAACCGCGAGCTCGCTGCGGAAATTGGCCGGCGCAAGGTATTGGAAGATATTTCAAACCAGCTCAGCCAGATCATATGGGAAACGCCCGATCTTGTTTCCATCATTGCGCCGGATGGCCAGATGCAGTATATGAATAAAGCTGGCCGCACGTTGTTTGGCTTGAGCGAAGACGAATCCGTTACCCATCTCAACTTCTTCTCAGCCTATCCGGAAGAAATGCGCCCCTGGATTGAGGAAGAGGTTCAGCCGGTAGTGATCCGGGATGGAATCTGGCGAGGAGAAACCGCTTTTCACCTCGACGGTGAACGGATGATTCCCCTGTCACAGGTGCTGGTCAGCAAGAAGGATGAAACGGGCAATGTGCAGTATTTTGCTTCGATCGCGCGGGATATTTCCGACACAAAGCGCATCATGCAGGAACTGCAGCAAAGTAGAGAGCGTTACCGCATGCTTGCCGAGGCCGCCCACGATTTCATTTTTATGATTTCCAAAGACGGCGTGATGGAGTATGCCAACGAATACGCCTGCCAGGCATTAGGCTTCGAACCGAATCAGGTAGAGGGTATCCCGATCAGCCAGTTCTTCCCGAAGGATTTTGCCGAACATCACCTGCAGATGTTTACCGAAGTGCATGAAATTGACCGCCCCATTTATACGGAAGGGCCTTTCATGCGCGATGGGCAGGCAGCCTGGATGGGTACCTGGCTGGTTCCAATTCACAGCGAGCAGGGCAGCCTGAGTTCGGTGCTGGGCATTTCCCGGGATATCACCGAGCAGAAAAAGACCGATGAAGCGTTGCAGCGCGCCCTGCAAAATGAACGAAAACTGGGCGAAATGCGCTCTAATTTCTTCTCGATGACTTCCCACCAGTTCCGCACCCCGCTCAGCACCATCTTGCTATCGGCAGAACTGCTGCAAAAATATGGCCCCCGGTGGGATGATCAGAAGCGTTCCGAACATTTAGGCCGTATCCAGGATGCCGCAAAGCGGATGAACAGCATGCTGGAAGACATTCTGGTGATTGGCCGGGTTGAATCGGGCCGGTATGTTTGTACGCCAAAAGATTTCGACCTTGTCTCATTCTGCGCGCAGTCCATATACGAGATAACAACCAACGACCGGAACGAACACGAAATGGTTTTCGAACACAACGATAGCGCGCTTCCGGTTTACCTGGACCCCGAAGTGATGCACCGGGTGATCGATAACTTGCTCAGCAATGCCATTAAATACTCCCCGAAAGGCACCAGGATCTGTGTAAACCTCAGGGAGGAGGATCACCATGTCCTGCTGGAAGTATCGGATCAGGGGATTGGCATCCCAGAGCGAGATATTAAATATTTGTTCCAGCCTTTCCAGCGCGGCAGTAATACCGGCGACTTCCCTGGCACGGGGATTGGCCTGGCGATCATTCAAAAATCGGTTGAGCTAATGAATGGTTCCGTTTCCCTGCGATCGAAAGAAGGCCAGGGAACTACCTTCTTGATCCGTTTCCCAATTCGTTATGAAAGCACTTCCGACCGGGCATAGTGACCATCGGTGGTGTATTGCCATCTTTTAGCAAAAGGTAATTAGATGAAAAAAGTTCTGGTCATTGAAGATGAAACGAGTGTGCGCCAGAACCTGGTCGAGCTGTTAAGCGCGGAGGGCTTCTTACCCATTGAGGCAGCCGATGGCGAGGAAGGCGCCCGGCTGGCCTGGGAAATGCTCCCGGATGTTATTTTATGCGATATCAGCATGCCAAAGCTGGATGGTTACGGCGTTCTTTCTCGAATCTGCCGCGATCCGGCGACGGTGACGATCCCATTCATCTTTCTGACCGCGCGGACAGAACGGGAAGACCTCCGCAAGGGAATGAGCCTGGGGGCGGATGACTATATCATGAAGCCGTTTTCCATTGATGACGTGCTTCATGCCATTCGAACGCGTCTGGCGAAGCGCGCCTTGATCGAAGATCAGGCAGAGAAAATGCTGGCAGAGCTGAGCAATAATGTGCGCATGTCTTTACCAGGCGACATGCTCACCCCATTGAGCGTGATTCTCAGCCTGTCCGAACTGCTTTCTGACCGCCAGGAAATGAGCAAAGCAGACGCCAGCCAGATCAGCGGCATGGGCCAGCAGATACACCGCGCAGCCGCCCTGCTGCTGCGAATGGTCCAAAATTACAAGCTGTTTTCAGATTTGGAGGTGACGCAGAACGATGCCAGCCGGCTGCGCGTGCTTCGCGACAGCCGTGTATTCTCAGCGTGGATGGCGATCTCCGAAATCGCCACGTTAAAAGCGCGCCAGGATGGGCGAGAGAGCGATCTTCGCCTGGATCTGCAGGACACGCCGCTGAAAATATGCGAAATGTACCTGCAAAAAATCGTCGAGGAACTGCTGGATAACGCCTTTCGATTTTCACCAAACGGCAGCCAGGTGGAGGTGTGTGGCGAAATTCTCAAAGATGCGCAGCAGTATCTACTCAAAGTCACCGATCACGGGCGGGGGATGCTGCCCGAACAGACGGCGGCCCTGGAAGGGCGTTTGCAGGCAGGATCGCAGGCAACCGACCGCGTTAGCGCGGGGATCGGCCTGGCAATCGTCAAACGTCTTGCTGACTTACACCTGGGCAGTTTTAGCATTCAAAGCGTTCCCGGGCAGTGGACGACCGTGGTGGTTCGCCTGCCCATTTCCGACTAAAGCTGGTACGAATCTTGCATACGGAATTGAAAGGTACGATTTGTTATAGGTTAGAAAGTGCTGGTGCTATAATCCAGTAGACGACCGGATGATTTACTTCTCATGATCAGTCTGTTCCAGGATTCTCAACCCGGCTTGATTATGCCCAACCACCTGCTCGGGTGGCTGGGTTGGTTGGTTATGGCTGCCCTTCTGGTATGGGGAACCTGGCGCTGGAGAGACAGCCTGGATATTTTGCGCGCGCGATGGTGGATTGCGCTTTCCCTGTTGGTGGCTGTACCGCTTTTTACAATGTTCTTAGGGGTCCGGCTGCCAGGCCAGGCGCAGGCCATGCCCGGTACGCCCCTGGAACTGCAGCCTCCGGCATTAATGTTCCTGGCCGCCATTCCCTGGGTCCTGGCTGCCGGGCTGTTAGGTACCATACCGAGTGTTGTCCTGGGGGTGTTCAGCGGTTTACTACTGGCGATATTTGAAACGCACAGTCCATTCACGCCGCTTGAAATCGGCGCCTTAGCGCTGCTGTTTAGCGCGGCGGTGCGGCAAAACTTCCGCACGCGATTTTATTATTTCCTCCGGCATCCCCTGGCAGCGGCGGTGGCGATTGCCATTGCCTACGTGCCGGTGTTGATGGTGAGTGTATTGTTCTCCACGAACGGCACCCTGGCCGACCGGCTGGATTATGCCTTTACGCAGTCGTGGCTGCTGCTGGCTGCCCGGGCTGGAGAGTTATTTATCGCTGGCGTAGCAGCCGAGATGTTGTACCTGTTGATGCCCGCCTATTGGGGGCGCCAGCTTTCACTCGTCCCCTCGCCCTCAGAAAGCAGTATCCAGGCGCGTTTCTTTTATGGAACCGTCCCGCTGGTGGGCCTGCTGATTTTATCGCTGATTGTTGGGGATTGGCTGGTAGCCGGGAAAGCTGCCCGGAATCTAATCGAAAGCCGGCTAACCAGCACGGCAAACGTTGCCGCTGAGAGCCTGCCCTATTTTCTGGAGACAGGCCAGAACCTGATCCTCTCTTTCTCGACCCCTGATCTGCTCAGCGCCGCCGAAGACCCCGAAGAAATTTCAGATAGTTTAGCAAGGCGCTTGCGTTCCGTGCCATTTTTCCGGCAGTTGTTCCTTTTTGATGAAAATGGAGAGGCAGTTTCAGGTTTCCCCGCGCCTGATCCGTCGCAGATCAATATGACAGAGGAAGAATGGAACGGGGTAACGCTGGCGCTGAAAGGCGTCAGCACGCAGGTATATGTAGCCCGTCCGTTACTCAATGAGTCCTCTGCCCAGGTGTCGTTTATTGCCGCCATTCGCGACGAACAAGAAAGTGTGGTGGGCGTGCTGCTTGGGCGGACAGACCTGGAGACGAATCCATTCACTCAGCCAGCGATCACAGCCTTAAGAAGCATGGAAGAACTTGGCGGGCAGGGAATGATCCTGGATGAAAAAAAGGAAATTCTCTATCACCCGATTGATACCGAGGTGATGAATACGTACCAGGGGAAACTCCAGGCCGATAAGCCCTTTTACGATGAAACCTCTGCAACAAACACGCGCCAGCACGTTTATTTTAAAACGATTGCGGGCCGCCCCTGGTCTGTCGTTCTGACGGTACCTGCCAAGGAGTCGCAGCAGACGGCGCTGGATATCGCCATTCCGCTGCTGGCGATGCTGCTGGTTTTTGCGGCGCTCGCGTTTGTCTTCCTAAGGTTGAATCTGCTGCAGATGACCTCATCGCTGCAGTCGCTAACCACGGAGGCATCTTATATCGCCCAGGGGCAGCTTGATCGCCCGTTGAATCTCAAAGGCGTCGATGAAGTTGGCCGGTTAAGCCAGGTGTTTGAGCAGATGCGGGTGAGCCTGAAAGCGCGCCTGGAAGAGTTGAACAGCCTGCTTCAGGTGAGCCAGGGCGTCGCGGCAAATCTGGATATTGGCGATGCCGTCCGGCCTATCCTGCAGGCCGCTTTGACCGGAGAAGCCTGTGCCGCGCGCCTGGTGCTGGTGCGCGATGTGACCCTGGATACGCTGGAACAAGGTCCCGTGGCTTTCGGAGTTGGCCCGGCAGCCCAGTTGTATGCGAATTTCGATCCACAGTTGTTTGAAATCTTACAGCAGCAAGATACGCTCAGTTTGCCAAACGTGGCGCGGATGCGCCGCTTGCAGTTCGCCCCTGGCGCTGCCCACCCTGGCGCGTTGTTGGGGTTGGCCGTTCGGCAGGAGAGCCACTATTATGGCGCGCTGTGGGTGGCGTACGATCATCCACGGAATTTTTCGGAAGAAGAAATTCGGTTTCTCACTACCCTTTCTAGTGAAGCAGCTCTGGCGGCAACCAGCGCGCGGTTGTACGCTACCGCCGAGGTCGGGCGCCAGCGGATGGAGGCTGTGCTTGCCTCTACGCCAGAACCCGTGCTGGTGACCGATGAAAAAGCCTGCCTGCTCCTGCTCAACCCGGCGGCTGTTCAGGTGCCAGGCCTGATTCTTTCTGCTATCGAGGGGCATCCTATTAAAGAAGTGGTGGGTCCAAAAGACCTGGTGGATCTGCTGACAATGCCGATGATCGAGCGGATATCATCGCGTGAAATCAGCATGGATAATGGAAAGATTTTCTATGCCAGCGTATCGCCGGTCGTGGCCGAGGGACGGCCTGTAGGGCGGGTTTGCACAATGCGCGATATCACGCATTTCAAGGAACTGGAGCAGCTTAAGTCTGATTTCGTTGCAACCGTCAGCCACGATTTGCGCTCCCCACTGACCCTGATGCGCGGGTATGCAACCATGCTGCAAATGGTCGGCGAATTGAATGAGCAGCAAAAGGGGTATGTGCGCAAGATTGTTTCGGGCGTTGAGAATATGACCCGGCTGGTGAATAATTTGCTCGACCTGGGCCGCATCGAAGCTGGCATTGGACTGCAGATCAAGCGCGTGTTAGTCAATGAGGTTTCCGGCGAGGTGATCAATTCCTTGCAGTTGCAGGCAGTGCAGAAAGATATCCACCTGGTGCAGGAAACGGTTGGTCAGAATAAATCTATGGTTGTGGAGGCAGACCGGGCGCTGATCCAGCAAGCCATGTATAACCTGGTGGAGAACGCCATCAAGTACACAGCCGTGGGCGGGCAGGTGAAAATTCGCCTGGAGAACCGCGACAGCACCGTGCTGGTGGAAGTTCACGATACGGGCATTGGCATTGCTCCTCTGGACCTGCCGCACCTTTTCGAAAAGTTCTACCGCAGCGGGCGGCGGGAGGCTTACCAGCAGCGGGGTACGGGGCTGGGCCTGGCCATTGTAAAATCCATAGCGGAGCGCCACGGCGGCAGGGTATGGGTCGACAGCCAGCTTGGCAAGGGCAGCGTTTTCTCGCTGGAATTACCATGCGAACAGTTTCAAAAAACAGATGAGGGGAATGGATAACAAGCGACTGCCTGAAAACAAGCAGTTCTTCTGAAAACCCCGCGAAATTCATTGAAAAAAACCTAGAAAATATAAGAAAATCGTGCTATAATATCTAGTCGCATGATTATTAAGAGATCATCCTGCCACTTAACAAAGCGCTGGAGATAGGAATCTCTTGCGCTGTGTTTGTTTCCATCTGTCAGAGGATTAGGGTTGAGGAGGCGTTTTAGTGGAAACCAAAGGTCTGACCGCACTTCGTATCAGCCTGGC
>CAYTHO010000093.1:0-20496 GCA_964437595.1 uncultured Anaerolineaceae bacterium | reverse complement strand
ACCGGTTCGCCCTTGCCGATCAACTATTCTTTTGTTAAAGTGTCAGGTAGCTAGGAATTTTTTATCAGCGTAATCAGCCAAGCGCGTAGCGCTCATCTGCGTAATCAGCGATAAAGTCCCCATTTCGAACAGTTACCATTTCGATAGGAGGCCTCATTGTCTACCTTCCCGCCAAACCTTCTCGCCAAGCTGCGTTCTTTCGATACCCCCACCATCTGCAACATCATCGAATTGTTTGACATCCGCCCGCGCAACACCGGCTTTATGGACGGGCGCATCCGCGCCTGCTTCCCCGAAATGCCGCCCATGGTCGGCTTTGCCGCTACCGCCACCTTCCGCTCCTCCGCGCCCCCGCCGCCCGGTATGGACGTGTACGACAACATCGAAGTGCAGGTAGCGCGCTTCGCCGAACTTTCCGGCCCGGCCATCGTTGTTTTCCAGGATTTGGACGACCCGGCTGTTTCGGCCACTTTTGGCGAGATCATGTGCACCACCTACCAGACCTTTGGCTCGGTGGGGCTGATTACCAGCGGAGCAGGGAGGGATTTAGACCAGGTAAGAAAGATCGGATACCCGGCCTTCACCGGGGGAACGATTTGCGCCCACGGCTACTGCCACACGCCGGATGTGCACGTGCCTGTGCGAGTTGGCGGGGTGATGGTCACCCCGGATGATCTGTTGCACGCCGATGTGAACGGGGTAACAACAATTCCAAAAGAACTCGCTTCCGAAGTTGCTGAGATAGGGGATGCGTTCGTGGCGGCGGAAGCGGTGATTTTGGATACGCTCCGCCAGTTTGGGTCGGACGCGAAGCGGCTGCACGAGGCAAGGAAAGAAAGTAAAAGGCAAATGCAGGTTTTGAGGGAACAAATACGTTGATAGAGACTTTCTATGAAAATCATTCAACTCGTTATTGCTGCCTTTTTGATAAGTTTTCTTATTGCCTGTGAGCGTTCAACAGAATATGAAAAAGCTACAGTTGAGCCATCTTCAACTATAACCCCGTCAGTTGATGAAACAAAGGCACCAGGGGAAAGGACGGCAACGCCAACTCGCCGTACGACCGATAAGCCGCCCATTCTGATCGAGGAAACGAGTAATGTTCCGGCAGCACCAACCAGTACTCCTGCTCTAGCGCCGCTCCCGCCTACACCTGTTCCTGAACCGTTAAATCAGACTGGACCTTGGTTGATGCTTTCGCAAGGAACATTTTATTCTGGACCAAAACCATATCTCGATCCTGTCTTTATCAATGCGGATGGGTCGGGCTGGCAACTGGCAAACATTCCAAGAGATCCATTTTTACCACCAGGTGAACCTGATGCTTCATTTGGGAGCATAGCATCAAACGGCCCGTATGCTGCTTTTTATGGCTATATGACTGAATACGAGCCTACTTGCCCTAAAGATGGCTCCCATTTATTCTCACTGAGTGGATCACTCTACATCCTAAAGCTCCCTGAAAACAAGATCGTGTTTGAGTTTGATATGTTTGGTCAGGAAGCGAAAGAGCAGTTTCATAAGGATGAGTGTGCCCTTGTTGATGAGGGTCGATTTGATACGCCACCGGTCATGGGGGTTACTACCAACGAGTATATCTTGCGCTGGTCTCCAGATGGCCGTTACCTTGCATTCCCTGCGGCACCTGTCGGTAAGGCGGCTGACTTATATTTATATGATACGCAAACCAACACTGTCCGCCGCCTAACAACTCGGCAGAACAATCCTGATATTCTTAGCTGGTCACCGAATGGACAGACGATTATATACCGTAGTATCACCAAGATGGATTTATTTAGAAACCAATTTTTAGAAAGTGATGGCCTTTATTCCGTGTCTGTCACTGGTGAAGATCGATTACTTTTTACCCCAGAAGTAATCCCGATAGGGCCGGAATGGCTTTCGGAAACACAGTTTTTAATAACGGATGGTTCATGTGACCCTTGGGGAAGTGGACTTTGTACCACACACCTGCGCATGGTGGATTTAATTAAAGGGACAAATGAGGTAATTTACACCAATTCGAAAGTTCTTATAAACTACGTTGCCGATCCGGTCCATCACCTTTTCCTGGTGTCAAATCCGCCTTCTGATATGCCTGGCCTTTCCGGAATACCAGCCACGCCCCATAAGTTCCAACCTGACTTGTCGTTCGTTCCTGGTGTATACCATTATGATTTCTCCACTCGCTTGCTTCAACCTGTGCTTTCGGAAAATGCAGATTCGTTAACATGGGATAAAAAATTAGAAGCATTTTGTTCATTTGTTGGAGCCAAGGAGCCACCCTATACAAACCTTATCCGATACGTGCCTGGCCACGGTTTTACGGTTAAAAAGGTGTTTGATCTACCAGAAACCTCGCCAGATGGGGAATGGGCGGTTGGTCAGCTTGGAGAGGATTGGTTCATTCTCGATGCACAAAATCAGCCAGTGCAGAAGCTGCTCAGTAAATCAAATTGCCGCTGGGCCTCCAACTGTTGGTCACCTGACTCTAGCACATATGTAGAACTAATTCCTAATGAACGTTTGACTATGCCACAATTGGTTATTTATCAGAAAAAGAATAATTGGCAGCCTACAGTAGTACGGCAAATTCTTTATGGGCAATTGTGGTCTTATGAGTGGATCACGCCATAATACATTAACACCCTATCTGTATGGTCATGATCGACAAAAGTTCGGACCGGATATGAAGAATCTCCATGAGGCGCGAAAGGAAAGCAAACGGCAGATTCAAGTGCTGAGGAAACAGGTGGTCAGAAGGGTTTATCCGGACGTATGAAAGGCGCTTATGATTGATTATCAGGTGCTTCTTATTGGAGGCAGCTCTGGCACTGGGAAATCGATACTGGCACGTAGTTTGAGCCAGAAATGGGGTATTCCTGCTTTGCAAGTGGATGATTTTCGGTTGTTATTAGAGCGTGTGGTTGAGCTGGCGCTTGAAAAAACAAATTCCTCAGCGGCGCTTTGGGACCAGCTTGGGTTGCATGGCCTCTATAATGTAAAGGAACTTTACGCGAGCGGCAATGCCTTGCCAGAATTACGGGTTGATGCGTTAAAGGCAACAGCTAATGCGATGTCAAGCGCACTGGAAATTGTACTTGCTCACCATATCGCAACGCGAACACCCATCATCATTGAGGGGGATGGGCTACTGCCATCGCTTATCACTCGCCGCCCCATTGCCAATCTGTACCCTGAACCAGGACAACTACAGGGGGTGTTTTTAGTGGAAGAAGAAGAGGCGCGACTAATGTTCACTGCTTTACAGAGGGATAGGGGATTTTCAGAAAAATCATCTACGGAACAGCAGCAAATTGTGCGAACGAGTTGGATGTTTGGACAATGGCTAAAAGCGGAAGCAGACATACACTCTGTGCCTGTCGTTAACCCGCTTCCTTATGAAACGCTGCTTGAGCGAGTTCTTCAGACTGTGCAAGTAAATGAATGAGCAGAACGATTCTGCACATAAATTTTTCCCTGAACTGCGCTGAAAGGAGCACGAAGGAGATTTCGAGTGAGGTAGCCGAGGTAGGGGATGCGTTCGCGGTGGCGGAAGCGGTGATTTTGGACACGCTTCGCCAGTATGGACCGGACGCGAAGCGGTTGAACGAGGCGCGGAAGGAAAGCAACCGGCAGATGAATAGGCTGAGAGAGCAAGTGGGCAAAAAGTAAATATACGATCTGAATGGATTAATCATGACAGATGTCAATTCATTTTGGGGTTTCAGGCAACGTGCGAGATAGTGTCTCTTTAAAATTCTTTCGCAATACAATTATCAACGGAGCATCTTCATGAACATTAATTTCCAACCTTTTATACTTTCTGGCCAATATCAAGTTCCTGCCGAGAGTAAGGGCAGTGCAGAAACAGCACTGTTCTCAGCAATCAAATCCAAAAATTTAAATGTAAATATATATGATCAAGGATTGATCCAATTTTCAAACGGACGTTTTTTATCAACAATCATACGGAACGATTTTTTTCGGGGAGTAAAAAGCGGTGAAATAAGTTTATTCGTAGAGACAGAGGGTAAGATTACTATTCGTTATAAACTCTTCGTTGCGCCAATTGGGTGGTATATGGCTATCACTATTCTGATTCTACTCCTCTCTTTACAATTCGGTCCATCATATCCAGGGTCCTTAATAGGCCATGGAATTTCAATAGTTATTAGTGGTCTTATCTTCTTTATGTTTTGGCGTGAGTATATCCGTCTAAGCGTAAAACACTTTATCAGGGAAACAATAACCCATGGAAAACGATGAACGTGAGAAATAAGGACTACTTGCGGCAAACGGTTATTTTGAAGAATTCGGTAACCAAGAAGGCATGACGATCATGATCGAAAGTACAATCTGTTTCCTGCAGAACCCTGAACGGGAAAATGAGATTCTGTTAGGTTTGAAAAAGACCGGGTTTGGTGTGGGAAAGTACGCTGGGATTGGTGGAAAAGTTGAGGCGGGCGAGACGATAACCGGTGCGGCAAAAAGGGAAGTACGAGAAGAGATTGGGGTGATCATTAACGATGAAGACCTTCAATTTATGGGGGAAATTACTTTTTTATTTCCATACAAATTACAATGGGATCAAAAGGTATCGATCTTTCTCGCCCAAAAATGGATTGGCGAGCCGGTAGAAAGTGACGAAATGAAGCCTTCGTGGTTTAAACCCGGTGAAATTCCTTATCATTCCATGTGGCAAGATGCAGTCCATTGGCTGCCCCGAATTATGGAGGGAGCTAAGATTTGTGCAACAATTTCCTTCAAGGAAGATAATGAGACCGTTGAAAATGTTGCCTTAGCTTATGTTTGAATTTGCATCCCCAGCATTATCCACCTTGAGGAACGGGCGCGTCCACGAGATGCTTTCCAGGTTGCGGCGCCAGGTATCTCGAGAACTGCCAATCCCGGCTGCGCTGTCCGGGCTGTTAGTCAATCCATCCAGAAAGAGGATTACTTCCTTTAAGGAACCTTCAATCAGGTTTGCTCCCACCGGGCGGCCTAATTCTGCCTGACCAAAATGAAAGGCATGGATCAACTGGTCGATGAGCAGCATTTTGGCGTTGGGCGAGGAAGCCTGTGGAAATGCCTTATGAAAGGCCGCGAAGATTTCAACCGCGTTAGCGCCAAACAGTTGTTTCCCGCGGTAGGTCTGGTGATACGTAGCCCATGGCAGCTGCCAGCCGCAGTTTGCGCATTGAATGATATCCGCTTCACACCATGCTAGGGAGCGTTCATCGGTAGTTTCCTCGCTCGGTGAGGAATGTACAATGATCGTACCGCAAGTCGGGCAGGTCACGCGCCCGGAATGGGCGGAAGTGACCGTTAAAATACTGTCACATCTCGACCAGAGTGCCCATCCAACCTCATCAATCAATTCTTCGTCGACTATCCCATTTGAATCGGATAGGTAGAGGCGATGGATCTTCGCTTTGGAAACCTTTGGCGCCCACCTCGGTATATCATTCTGTGATGCCATACGCTGCCACCCTTTACTCGAATTTTTCTTGAGCCTTATTGTATCAGTAGTAAAGAATTTTGTTTCAAACCGTGTTAATATTATCGATGATGCGGCAACGAGAATACCGCCGTACTTTCATAAACCACTATCTTTCCCCTGGAGACCCCCATGCGCCTGACTCCCCATACCGAAGAATGGTACGAATGGTTATCCAAAAAGCAAGAAGGCTACTACTACCCGGGCCGCAGAATCCTGCCTGCCTGGCACGGCGAGGATACTTTCCGCGCGATGGTGTTCGAGCACCTCAGGCCGGACATGGACGTGCTGGAGGTGGCCTGCGCGCAGGGCGACCTTTCGCTGGACATTGCCCCGCACGTCCGCTCGGTGCTGGCCTATGATGCTACCCCCGCTTATATCGACCTGGCCCGCAAGGCTGCCGAGGAGCGCGGGATTACCAACGCGAAATTCCTGAACTATAACTCGCGCGGGCGTTTCCACGCCGACGGGCTGGCGCGCACCCCCGCCGAAGATCATTCCATCGACCTGTGGGTGAACAGCAAGGGCCCGTTCCACCCCATCGCCGATGCGCCGCGCGTGTGCCGCCCCGGCGCGGTGATGCTTATGCTGGTCCCGGATGGCGGCGTGCCGTCTGGTCACCCGACCGAGCCGTGGAACGCCCTGCTGCCCGCCCCATTCCGCACCCAGGAAGACCCCAACCGGTCTGATCCCAACTGGGTGTACAAATCCATCCAGCAGAACCTGTCCGAAGCGGGCCTGCGGCTGCACTCCTGGTGGGATATCGATGTGCCCTGCTGTTACCCGAATCCCAGAGAGTACTATATCGGATTATCCTGGCCTTACATGGAAGACGAGGTGCCCACTTATGAGGAAGTCGCGCCAACTTTCGAGCATATCTTCCAGGAATTTGCCGGGCCGCAGGGGCTGGAAGTTCGCTGGCGGCGGTCGATCTGGAAAGCGGTGATTCCGGTATAATTCTCTCAACCACCTCACTGCAAAAGGAACACCGCAGCATGCTTTTTATAACTGCAACTGCTGAATGGCGCGCCGCCCACCCGGGAGCGGTGATCGGCCTGCTGGAGATTTCTGGGATCGATAATACGCCCCCCGCCGCGCTGCTCGATTCGCGCAAGCGCGAGACGGAAGCCCGCCTGCGCAAGGCATACGCCGGGTTCACCCGCCAGGATTTTTTGGCCCTGCCGGTGATCGCGGCTTACGAGCAGTATTACAAGCGCTTCAACAAAACCTACCACGTCCAGCTCCAGCTCGAGTCGATCGTGCTCAAGGGTAAGAACCTGCCCGATGTTTCGCCCCTGGTGGATGCCAATTTCACCGCCGAAGTGGATACCCTGGCGCTCACCGCCGGGCACGATGCGGACAAACTGGTCGAGCCGGTGGTGATCGACGTATCGCGCGAGGATGACGAAATGACGCTGATGAACGGCGCCACCCGCCTGATCCGCGCCGGGGATATGATCATGCGCGATGCAAGCCGCGTGACCTGCTCGATCATCTACGGGCAGGATAACCATTCCCCGATCACCCGCGAGACCCGCCGCGCGCTGTACGTGGTCTACGCTCCCCAGGGCGTGCCCGCCGAGGCGGTGGAAGCGCAGCTCCGGCAGATCGAGGAGAATGTGCGCCTGTTCGCGCCGCTGGCGGTTGTGGAGCAGAGCCGCCTGTTAAGAGCGATGGAATAAGCATATTCTCTGGGGCGGTTTTCCGACGCCTTGCTGTACAATATCTCCAAAACCGGCGGCTGGCATGCAGGCACACTACATATTCAACAGCCGCTGCGTTTTGGAGATGAACAATGCAGCCGATCTATGAACACCGCCAGTTTGGCGCGGCAATGTTGTGGTTTCTGGGTATTCCCACCGTAGGGATAGCGCTGATCGCGATTTTTTCCGGCGAACCGTCCGTGCTGGTGCCGGGTTGTATTGTGGCCTTCCTGGCCCTGACCGGGGCCATTTTCTCGCAGCTTACCGTGGTAGTGGACCCGGAAACCGTGCGCTTTCACTTTGGTCTCAATACGGTTCGCCGCTCGATCCCCGTGCGAGACATCACCGCCGTACGCGTGGTGCGCAACCCGCTGTGGATGGGCCTGGGCATTCACTTTTTCCGCGGCGGCATCCTTTACAACGTCTCCGGCCTGGACGGCATCGAGCTGGCGCTCAACAATGGCCGCCTGGTGCGCATCGGCAGCGACGAGCCGGCAGCCCTGGCCCAGGCAATTGAAGCCGCGCGGCGCAGGTGATTTCGCGAACCGGCGCGATTTGCTGATGATGGGGACAGCTCCCCAGAAATCTTCACAATGGAACCTGGTCACAACCTACAATCTCGAACGTTACCTTCTTTATCATCTTCTTAAAACCATGCAATCCGTATTTTTTATATCTACTATTTAATATTCTTTCTTCTTTTTCTTCATACCCCATGTTTTTATAGAACTTTATGGCTCTATCATTATCAACTTCTACAAAAAGAGAACAATATTCGCATTTATTTTCACGTGCCGTTTTTTCGTAGTGAAGCATTAGCTCTTTTCCAATATTCTGGCCACGCATTTTTTCATTGACTGCAATATTTGACAAGAAAAATTCTCCTTCTTCTATTTTGGGAAGGTTTGTATTTAAACCGAGCCGCAATATCATTTTTAGTAATCCTCTGAATCCAATCTTTGTGTTAATACCGGGCAAATCTTTTATCATTTCCTTTGTCATGTCTTTAATTACATCTTCTTTATACGCTAAATACATTCCAACAACTTCATCTTCGAAGGTTGCTACATACGCATTATTTATGGAATATAGTCCTTTCCTGGTTAACTGAAATTCAAGAAAATCGATAATTTCCGGGTAATTAAGAACAAAAATATACCTGTACAATGAAGGTCCAGACTGATATACCAGATTCGCACATTGCTTTGTATCAGAAGGCAATGCTTTTCTTATTGATTTGTGGATGAACACTCCATATGATAATTTGGTCGCTCTAGCGCTCTGGGTGTCTGCCGCGCCGCAAGTTTTCCGAAGCGCGCTTTGATTCGAAGGTATTCACATACCCCAATTCACCCCATGATCAGCCGCGAGCAGTTTTGGACTGCACGCGGTATTGCGCCGTATGGCAAACGATCCATACAATAAATATACGGATATATAGCCGTTTCGTTGTTATATCCAGCAGTATCCTGCCACGCAAAATCAACTGGAACGTATTATATCTTCCTTTGTTCCATCTTTCCTCTAACCGCGATACAATAGACCGCATCGCCAGGGCTGTCTTCCTCCCCTGGGAGTTAAATCGATCCAGCAAAGAGGCCGAACTTGGAGTGGTACAGCTATGTTTTTGTTTGCCTGGCCGCGGCGGCGGCGGGTTTCGTCAACGCTCTGGCGGGCGGCGGCACGCTGATCTCTTTTCCCGTGCTCACTGCGGTTGGCATTCCGGCGGTGGTGGCAAATGTGACCAACACTGTGGCGCTGGTGCCCGGCTACCTGGGCGCTACCTTTGCCCAGATGAAAGACCTGCGCGGGCAGCGCACTCGCCTTATCTTCTACCTGCCCGCCGCGGTTCTGGGCGGCATCCTGGGCGGAATCCTGCTTCTCAATACCGGCGAGCGCCTGTTCCGCGACCTGGTGCCTTTCCTCATCCTGCTGGCCTCGCTGCTGCTGGCCGTCTCCGACCCGCTGCGCGCCTGGGTGCTCAAGCGCACCGGCGCGGGGCGCTCGGAAACCCACCTGGCCGCGTTAGGTGCGCTGCCCGTGCTGCTGGCGGCGGTCTACGGCGGCTATTTTGGCGCGGGCCTCAGCGTGATCGTGCTGGCTACGCTCGGCCTTATTCTGACGGATAACCTCACCCGCCTGAACGCGCTCAAGCAGTCGATTTCGTTCTCCACCAACCTGGCCGCGGCCATCTTTTTTGTATTCTCCGGGCAGGTGGTCTGGCCGGTGGCGCTGCTGATGATGGCCTTTGCCCTGATCGGCGGGGCGCTGGGCGGGCGGCTGGCGGGGCGCATCCAGCCGGCAGTGCTGCGCTGGTTAGTGGTGGGAATCGGCGTGGTAGTGGCGCTGATTTACTTCGTGCGGTAAAATCAGCGGCGGAAAGCATAGACCATTTCAGCGCGGGTAGACCGCGCACAGGTATGATGTATGACTGCAATAGATGATAAGAACAGCAAGGTTTCGCCCGCGGGCGGCCCGCCGCAAAAGTCGCGCCTGACGCTGGTGGGCTTCATCGTTCTATGGATCGCCAGCCTGGCGTTCCTGCTGGAGTTTTATAACCTGGCGGTCGTCAAAAACTTCCAGGTGGATTTCGACCCCTCCTTTGAAATCCTGGTGGCGGCGTTTTGCCTGTTAATGGCCGTGCTGGGCGGGCTGCTGCTCTGGCGCGGGCGGCGAGTGGAAATGCTGCGCCGCCCCGGCAATATTGACCGCAACCTGAACCGCGGCATCCTGGCAAGCTCGCTCCTCATCGTCATGGCGATCATCGCGGGCGTGCTGGTGTACGGCAGCAACCAGAAGTTCCTGCGCGAGCAGTCTGATTACGTGCGGCCCGCGCCCCGCCCCGACTACACCCTGGGCGAGTTCCCAACGCCTGCCCTGCCGCAGCCCACACCGACCTTTAACGTCAGCGGCAGGTACCTGGCCGGTTCGCTGATCGGCTCGATCGACCACCTGCGCGTGGGCGACCTGCGCATCAGCATGGCGGACGATAACCAGTCCATCCTATACATCCAGGTTCGCGTTCAGCGCACCGAGTGCCTGATCATGCGAGACGGCGCGCCCAATCCGTTCGCGGTGGAAGATTCGATCCCGGCCTTTTACGGCCCGCTGCCGGTCAAAGACGGGCGCTTTCTCGCCACCCAGGATTTTGGCTTCATCTCCGGCAAGGTGGTGACGGACCAAAAGATCACCGGCACCATGTACCTGGTGTACCGCGATCCGCAGAGCGGGCAAACGTGCGACCTGGGCACCTTTGAATTCGATGCATTTGAAGTGGAGAAATGAAATGAGGCGCGGCTTCCTGGTTCTGGCGCTTGCGGTGATCCTGTTCTGGCTGGCGGGCTGTTCTTCCCCGGCCCGCACCCTGCCGCCGGATGCGATTAAGCAGCCGCCCACCGCCGCCAGCCCGCAGAGCCAGCCCACCGCCATACGCACGTTGGCAACCGAAACAGCCCAGCCTGCGCAGGCCACGCCCGGCTACCTGCCGCCAGCCACGGAAGCCGCGCCGGAGGCCAGCCCAACGGAAACGCCGGGCGCTTACCCGGCGCCAGGCGCGCTGCCGGGCGAGGCAGTAACAGCAGTCGCCACGGGCGCGCCGGCCTCTCCTTTTCAGGACTGCGCCCGCACCCCTGGCCTGGTCGGCTGCGGCTCGGGCGCTCCGGCGCTGAAAGCCCGCCTGGCCTACTTTGACTTCGATCCACAGCGGCTGGTTGGGCTGGATTTAGAAACCGGCCAGGGCTGGCAGGTTCCCTACCCCGAAACGATCCCCGCCCGGCTAGCCTGGTCGAATGCCGGCGCGCAGGATGCCCGCCTGCTGTTCTCGATGGCGAACGGCCCTTACACCGTATATGCCCCAGACGGCGCCCGGCTCGAAACCTTCGCCAGCGATACCGTCCCCCTGCTGCAGCCAGACGGCGCGCTGAGCCGCGATGGCTCGCTGCATTCTCCCGAGGGCAGGGTAGCGCGCCTGGAGCACACCAAAGAAATGGCCTGGCTGCTTCACATCCAGAGCGCTGAAGGCGAAAAGGTCCTGCCGCTGAACGCCAACCCTGGCGATATCCTCTACCACCTGCTGGACTGGGCGCCGGGTGGGCAGGCGCTGCTGGCCCAGGCCTACTTTGCCGGAAACCGCGCCATGACCATGGGCGGGCAGGTGATCGCCATTGACGCCGCCACCGGCAGCATCCGCGAATTTCCGGCGGCGATCCCCCTGCGGGATGATCCAACCGCCTTCTTCGCTTGGGACCCGCTCCAGCCGGGCCGCGCGGCGCTGCTGGAAACCAGCGAAACAGACGCTGCCGCCCCGCGCCTGGCGCTGCTCGATCTTCCGTCCGGTAAGGTCGAATTTCCGCTGCCTGAAGGCCTGCTCGTCAACAGCCTGGCCTGGCACAAAGAGGGCTGGCTGGCCTTTTCGGTGGTGTCGGTGTCCGGGCAGGCCAGCGCAGAATTCCGCGAAACCTATCCCGGGGCCGGGATTTACCGCTTCGACCCGCAGAATGGGAATGTCCAACAGTTGGTATCTGCCCCGCCAGGCGCGGTAGATGGCTGGCTGCATTTTCTGGCGGAGGATGGCGCCCTGGTGTATGCCCGCCTGCTGCGCCCCAGCGGCGAGATGGCCCTGGTTGAAGTGCGTGCGCGCCAGTTGAGCGACGGCAAGGAAGCACTGCTGGCGCAGAAGCTGGCCGGTCCGAATCCCCGCGATCCCACAGATTTTGTGGAGGGCCTGCTGGCCTTCGGTATGAAATAATTGGATTTACCGGTGTGATAAAATAGGGATGTACCACTCCATCGGGATGTTTGGGAGGGCCCTGCCGCATGCAAAAGGGTGAGCCGCGCACATTTCGCGCCACCATAGAAGCCTGGTTAGGCCAGCTGCTCCTGCCGCTGTGCTTTTTTGTGCTGCTGACCATCACTGCCATCAATGCCGCCGGGCTGAACCCCGCCGCCGGGTTTGTGAGCCTGTCGGTTCTCTTTTTGATCGTCACCTTTGATTACCTGCTGCCCATGATCCGCAACTGGCTTTCCATCGATGCGCGATCCATCGAGGGCAGCATGAATGGGCGGTCCTTCCAGGTGTATTTAACCGAAGTGAAAGCGGCCTGGATGTATGAACGCTGGCGCAGGCGCTTCTTATGTATTGGCACGCGCGAGGGCACGCTGGTGATCCCCATGCGCTTTTTGGATGTAGATGCAGTTTGGGACCGCGTTCGAAGCGCTGTTCCACCTGCTGCCCTGGAACAGGATGCGAAGAAGAACCTGCCGGATTACCGCGACTGGGAATCGGCGCGTACGACCTTCATGGAAGACCCCACCCCGCGCCAGGTGGCGGATCATTGGCTGCTGCAGATCATCGGCTGGACCGGGGTGTCTTTCTTTGGCTACGGCGTGATCCAGGCCATCCAGCAAAGTGACCTGCTCATTGCGCTGGTCCAGTTGGCGCCGTTAGGCGTATGCCTCTTTTTTTTGGTTGGGTGGGGTATCACCGAGGTTGGCCCGGAGCAGGTCTGCCGCTACACCATGTCTGGACGGTGGGTGATTGCCTGGGAAGACGTGCGCTGGATCGAAATGGACCTCCTGGATGCCGTGATCGTCTTGTGCGGCGACGACCGCCGCCTGGTGATCCCCGGGCCGCTGGTGTGGAATTATTTTGGCAAAAAAGAGGCCATGGCCTTGCTGCTGGCGCAGGCCGAGCACCGCTGCATTCCCCTTCGGCGTTCGGTGCTGGCACTTTTCAAGCTTTCACGCAACACGCGCAGGCGCAAAAAAAGTGAAGACGAAGGCTGATCTACCCCTGTCGGCCTTTGATGGGCGCGATCTTTCCCCCCTTGCGGCGGCCTATTTCGAGCTGAACCACCTCAAGCAGTTGTACCGCCAGGGCTGGCTGCGGCGCGGCATTCCGCCCGATCGCTGCGAATCGGTGGCCGAGCACGTTTTTGGCATGGTCATGCTGGCCTGGTGGATCGCGGACGCGCAATTTCCCCACCTCGACCGAGACAAAATCATCCGCCTGGTGCTGGTCCACGAGCTGGGAGAAATCTACCTGGGCGACCTGGTGCCCTCCGACGGCGTGCCCGCCGAGGAGAAGCACCGCCGCGAGCGGGAAACATTCTGGCAGGTGGTGGGCAAGCTGCCCCGCGGCGAGGAATACCTGGCCTTGTGGGATGAGTTCGAGTCCGCGGACACCCCCGAGGCGCGCTTCGTCAAGCAAATCGACCGGCTGGAAATGGCTTTCCAGGCCAGCGTTTACCAGCAGCAGGGGTTTGGCAGCCTGGCCGAGTTCTTCGCCAGCACGGATGCCGCTATCGAAGATAACCTCTTGAGGGATATTTTGAGCGAGTTGCGCGCGGTTTAGCGCAGGGTTGGGGCGCATCACCAGAGCGACTGCACCCTGGCGTGACATTTGGCGCGCCCTTGCTGCCTGGCCCGCTCCGCGCCCTGGTATTTACAACCAGTCTTCGGCGCGGCAGTGCTGCTTCAATGCCGCGAGGAGCTTCTCTCGCCCCCGGTGCAGGCGGATTTTCACCACATCCACGCTCAGCCCCAGGATATCGGCGATTTCTTTGGCGCAAAAGCCCTCGATTTCACTCAACATCATAACCACGCGATAATTTTCAGGCAGCTCGTCGAGCGCCCCGCAGTAGCACTCCTCGCGCTGCTTGTGGTGGATCTGCTGTTCGAGGGAGGGGGCGGGTTCTCCGGTCAGCGGGTCCAGGCAGGGGATCTCGCTGCCATCCTCCCCGGCATGATCCAGCGGTTCTGCCCGCTGCTGCTGGCGATACGAAGGCTGCCGCATCCGGTCGTAGGCGGCGTTTGCGGCGATGCGGTAGATCCACGTAGAGAGCCTGGATTCCCCACGGAAGCTGTCTAAATTCTGGCTGACCCGGGTGAATACCACCTGCGCCAGGTCTTCAGCCTCATCGTCCCCTACCAGGCGCGCGAGATAGCGCTGCACGGGAGCGTGATATTCCTCATAAATCATATTGAAGTCAGAGATAATTTCAGCCATAGGTAATGATGAAGTCCTGCTATGATTTTACTGCTTGTTGGGCAGGAATGGAGGAGTCAAATGTTTATTCCATCCCTGCCCAATAAGAAGGGCGCTGCTCACTTTGCGGGCCGGGCAGCGTTCGTTCTGGTTACGCCGGGATTTCTTCCGGCTTTTCTGGGAACAAGAGCGTCATCCACACCACCAGGCCAATAATGACCAATATCAGCGCAAAGGAAACCCCTTCCGAAAAGCCCAGCACAGTGCGCGCCTGTTCCAGCGCTCCCCACGCCAGCGCGATGACGCCCCAAATCGTAGTCGACCGGAGCGGACGCACGCCCTTCAGCATGCGCGCGGCGTTCACACTGAGTAAAATCAACCCGGTGCCCACCGCCGATATCCCCAGCGTAATCGAATCGATGGCAAATGACACGCCCCACCAGACCAGCAGCGCGCCCCATCCAACAGTGGATATCGAATGATTGAATTGTTTCTTGCTCGACATACTTGCCTCCTCAAATCAGTTTCGTCTTTCACTTCTATAGACGGAATCGAGGAGGGCAAAGATACAGCTACGGCAGGTAAATAAAGTTCTCCCCGTCATTCACCCATAGAGCAGGCTCGCGGTCGCGCGGCACATACCACAGGGTCTTGCCGCTTTTACCCACGTAAAAGGCAAATGCCCCATCCGGGTCCTCGTAGAGGGGCTGGGTATCCAGGTCGGGCAGGTGCGCGGAGGGCGTGGCGGCGGCTTCTGGCACGCGCGCCTCTTCCCAGGGGACCTGTTTGCCAGTTTGCCAGTCGAGCGCCAGCACTTCGGGCTGATCCTCGCAGTCCAGGCCGTACAGCGCGCAGCGCGTTTCAGGCGCGCTGCGGTCAGCGGCGGGGAAGCGCGCCGTGTGGTAGGGCAGGCGCAGAACGCGCAGCCAGGTTCCATGCGTCTGCTCGCACGGCGACCCAACTCCATCCAGCAGATCATTTTCTTCGCACAGGTGGAAGCTGGTGTGCGTATCAAATCCCAACAGGCGCTGGGCGCGGGTATTGGCGTTCATTAAAATCACCTGGCGCGGGCCGGTCAAAAGGGCATCCTTGGTGGCCTTATCGTAGCGGTAGGGCTGGTGCTGGAAGACAAAATTCTCGCCATCGGCCAGCCAGATAGGCGTATCTTCGATTACCGTTTCCTCAGAGGGCCATAGGAAAACCCGCGAGGTTTCCAGGTTGAAGCCCCACAGCGCGGCCTGTACCTCAGGCTCGCCCTGCACCTGGTAAATTACTGCGGTGTGAGCCGGGTTCCAATGGGCCTTACCCACCGCCCCCACGCCCGCCTCCTTGCCGGAATTGGGGTAGTACAGCCTGACCTGCTGGGATTCGCAGTCGCCTTTGGCAAAGATCAGGCTGCCGTTCATGAAGAAGTACGCCCAGTGAACGCTTTCCCAGGTATTGATCGCCTTCTGCTCGCCCAGGTCGAACAGGTTCAAGGTTCGCCCGCATGCGTCCGCACCGCTGAAGTAGGCCAGCATTTTCCCGTTCGATGAGAATTGGAAGCCGCCGCATGTTTCGATGCCGCAGTCCTCGGGCGGCATCACCGGCTCAAACTGCTCGCCTGCCAGCTCAAACCCGTTAGCGATGAATTTATGCGTCTTCCCCGCCGCTTCGGGGATGTACAGCGCCGTTCCCATGCCCTCTGGGCTGACGCTGCCGGCCCGGCTGCCATCGCTGGTTATGGCCCACAGGTAGCGTTCCTCATCCGGGTTGCTGATGTACGGCAGCCCGCTGTCTGCGAAAGGCTGGTCGGCGGTGCTGGTGAACAGCACCATGCCGTGGGGCGGGTTTTCTGGGTCGCTGAAATCCGCCGCGCTGATGGCATTCTCGAACACCGGCTGGCCGGGCTCGGGGGCGGGCGCTTCCTCCCCTGCCGCGGGCGTACCATCTTCCGCGCCGGCCTGCTCGCCTGCGCCTGCCGTTTCGGCGGCCTCAGGCGTGCCGGTTCCCGCGGCTTTCTTGCCGCCAATTTGCGGCAGGCTGAAACTGCACGCGCTGAGCAGCATCAGGGCAATCAGCGCCGCGTGAATAAGCACAATTGATTTTCGGGAAAGAGATTTCATGGTTCCAGATCCTTTAAGCACGATGTTCGATGGTTCGGCCCGCATTCCACGGGCGCGGATCTTTGGCTGGCATGCATTCGCGTTCATTTGGAGACTGCTCTCATTGTACAGAGATTTATGCCCCCGGATTTTTACAGTTGGTTAACGAAAAACGAAACCGCCACAAACCTTGATTTTGCGCCCTTTTTTAACTATACTAAACGCATGTCATCCATCTATTTCCCTACCCGGCTGCCTGCGAGCCAACCTCACGGTTGGGCTTTCGGTTTGCGCGGGTAGGCGGCACAGCAATCTTTTCGATCATCGCCCTCGGGACCAGAGCCCGGGGGAAATTTTTTTAAGGAGTTCCGCCATGCGCATGTCTCGTCTTTTCAGCACCACCCTGCGTGAAGCCCCGTCGGAAACGGAGGTGGCCAGCCACCAACTTTTACTGCGGGCCGGTTTCATTCGCCAGTTAGCCACCGGGGTCTTCAGCTACCTGCCCCTCGGGCAGCGGGCATTATCGAAGGTTGAAAATATCGTCCGTCAAGAGATCGAGGCCATCGGCGGGCAGGAGATTACCATGCCGGTGGTCCACCCTGCCGAGCTGTGGCAGGAGAGCGGGCGCTGGTACGAGATCGACGCGGAACTGGGGCGCTTCAAAGACCGCACTGGTCGCGATATGGTCCTTGGCATGACGCACGAAGAGGTGGTCGCCGACCTGGCCCGCCGCGAAATCCGCTCTTACCGCCAGCTTCCGGCCCTGGTGTACCAGATTCAAACCAAGTGGCGCGACGATCCCCGCCCGCGGGCCGGGTTGATTCGCGGTCGCGAGTTCACCATGAAGGACTCTTACTCGCTAGACGTCGACCTGGCCGGGCTGGAACGCCAGTACCGCAGCCATTACCAGGTTTACTACAACATCTTCCACCGCTGCGGCCTGGATGTGATCTCGGTCCGCTCAGACGTAGGCATGATGGGAGGCGAGCTGGCCCACGAGTTTATGTACCTGAACCCGATTGGCGAGGATACCCTGATCCTGTGCGATTCCTGCGGCTATTCCGCTAACCGCCAGGTAGCCGCCGTGCGCAAGCCGCAAAACGGCGTGGAGGCAATGCCTCAGGCAATGCCTCAGGCATTGCCTTTAGAAAAAGTCGCCACGCCAGACTGCAAATCGATTGCCGACCTGGCCCGCTTCCTGAATATCGCCGAGTCGCAAACCGCCAAGGCCGTGTTTATGGTGGCCTCCACCGGCGAGAAGGGCCAGCCCGCCCGCGACCAGTTTGTGTTTGCCGTGGTGCGCGGCGATATGGAACTGAACGAAACCAAGCTGGCCAACGCGGTTAAAGCCCGCGCCCTGCGCCCGGCGACCGAGGAGGAAATCACCGCCGTGGGCGCCGTGCCGGGCTATGCTTCGCCGGTGGGTTTGAAGAATGTGCTGGTGGTAGTCGATGACCTGGTGACCCGCGAGGCGAACCTGGTATCCGGCGCGAACGAGGCCGGCTATCACCTGCTCAACGTCAATTACGGGCGCGACTATACCGCCCAGATCGTCACCGACCTGGCGGCGGCCCGCGAGGGCGACGCCTGCCCGGTATGCGGCGCGCCGCTGCGCGCCGTGCGCGGCGTGGAGGTGGGCAACATCTTCCAGCTTGGCACGCGCTACACCAGCGCGTTTGGCGCGAACTACACCACCGCCGATGGGCAGGAAAAGCCGGTGGTGATGGGCTCCTACGGCATCGGCATCACCCGCGTGTTGGCCTGCATCGCCGAAGAATATCACGATGAAAATGGCCTGTGCTGGCCGGTGACGGTCGCCCCGTACCCGGTCCACCTGATCGTGCTGGTCGGCAAGGGCAGCGGCGCGGCCAATATCGCCGAGGCCGACCGCCTGTACCAGGCCCTGCGGGATGCCGGGATCGAGGCGCTGTATGATGACCGCGAAGAAAGCCCCGGCGTAAAATTTAAAGATGCGGACCTCATTGGAATACCCGTGCGCCTGACGGTTTCAGAGCGCGGCATGCAGGCCGGCGCGGTTGAAATGAAGCGCCGCGACCGCGCCGAGCGCGAAATGGTCCCCCTGGCGCAGGTGGTCGAGCGGGTGCAGCACGAGCTGTCCCAGATGGAAGCGGATATTCGAGCCAGGGTGGCGGAAGTAGCGTACAAGTAAATTCCATATGATCGCCGTAGGCGATGCGAGAAAGATCCATTTGCCGCATACCATTTTCGAAAAATGTACATATAATGGATTTATCCCTGGACGTTCGTTCAGGCTGCGAGTATTCTTACTATGAATTTGTACATCAGGCGTTTCACCGCGCCTGTCTTTTTGGAGGGGTTGATGAAAAGGTTCTTTTTTGCTCTCACTGCTGCTGTGCTCTGTACCGGGCTGTTTCTCTCGCCGTTTGGTCCAGGCATCACCACTGGCTCCGCAGCCGCCCCCGCGCAGGAAGGCGGGCCGTGCGGTACGATGTACACCGTCCAGCACATGGACAACCTGTACTCGATTGCCAGTAAGTGCGGCACCACGGTACCTAATATCCTGGCGCTGAACCCCAGCGTCAAGAACCCCAACCTGATCTATTCCGGGCAGGTTCTCCTGGTCGCCGGAGACGCGCCCCGACCCGTCTATTACACCATCACCTATACCGTCCAGGCAGGGGACACAGTCGGCGGGATCGCCGCGAAATTTGGCATCAGCATCTGGGCTTTGCGCGCCGCGAACCCCGTGCTGTATGAGGATAATGGGATGATGCCCGGTCAGCAGTTGAGCATCCCCCGCACCGCCTCCTGGCTGCCCACGGTCACCCTTTCGACCACCACCGCGGACGATAATGATGAATTGGATGTGAAGATCAGCGGTTTCCCGGCCTTTTCGGCTGTCGACGTGTGGCTTGGCGAGCAGGGCGAGAAATACGCCGTGGTGTATGATGGCAATATCGCCGAGGACGGGACCGCCACGGTCAAGATCAAAATCCCAACCGCCGCGAATTATGGCGAACGATGGATCGTTTTTGTCACCACCACCAGCCAGAAAGACGCGGTCGCGGTGTATTCACCGACTATCAATATCTCTTATTAAAACGAAAAAGCCACCTTCAATGCAATTGGTACGATCATTCCTTCTGTTATGCTGCCTGCTCTCTGGTTGTATCGGCCAGGTAATTAGCCCGACCGCTTCCCCTGAACCCAGGCCGGCCAATATCTTTACTACGAACCCAACCACTGATATTAAAGCGATACCGTCAGCGCTTTCTCTATCGCCCACCCAAACACAAACGAAGCAGCCCACTCAAACGCTTACCAGATGGCCCACGTTAACCCCATCCTTAACGCCATCTCAAACACTCACCAGGCAACCTACAACGACTCCTGTTCCATCCCCAACCTATATTAAAACCTATCCCCTAAAAGAGGTCTGGATAGAGTATGGATTAGGCCGCTCTTTTAGCTCGTATTTTGAGGCTGTTGATCCCATTTACAATTTTCCCATTGCCACATTCATCATTTATTCAGATAACCAGATCCTGATTTCGCACCCAGGAAGCCCTATTTTGCAAAAAAAGTTATCGAATGCTGAGGTTTGTGGAATTCTCAACGAGTTGGACTCTCTAGGCCTTTATGAAATAAACAGCCCAGGCTACAACGCGGATGATCCCATATATCTTGGAAAAGGAAAAGAAGATTGGCCGTATGATGCTCCATTTTATTCTCTGACCGTTAATGGAGAAAACGTAAAACGTTTCAGTGTTTATGAGCCTATGAAAGAATTTGTAATTCAGCCTGTAAAGGACATCATGAACTTTCTGGAACAGGTTCAACCTTCGGGAATGGCCCCTTACCAACCTGACCGGCTGGCTGTTGCCGTGATGGGTGGACGGGATTTTTTTGAAAACCCAGAAGAACTCGTTGCAGCGCCCTGGCCAGAGCATTTAATTGCGCTGAAAGAAGCAGTCAATGGTGGATTTTATCTGGAAGGAAAAGATGCTGCACGAGTCTACAAATTATTAAACGGCGCAGATGGAAAGCTTTTTGAAGATCAGGGTATGGAGTATTCGGTCTTTATTCGCCCCATCCTTCCTCATGAAGCAAGGCAACGAACAGAACAGGAAGCGATCGCTCTATCTACCCCTCCTTTCAAATGTAAGTGATATTTGTTTATGCTAATTGGAGGGTTAGACCAACCAGAGATGATTACGGATTGGTTACGAAAAAGCGTAACCA
>CAYTHO010000092.1:0-20799 GCA_964437595.1 uncultured Anaerolineaceae bacterium | reverse complement strand
GCCCGCACGCGGGCCGCGATGCCCCTTAAAAGAAACTCCCCGCCCCAAACCTGGGGCGGGGCTGGGGGTGGGGTTGAAGATTAAAAAACCATGAACCCGTACTTTTGGGTAGTTGACAACCGCCTTCCCCCATGTTACATTTACACAGGTTTTGAAAATCATTAGGAAGGTGTTTTTGTTTACCCAAGTTGCGGTGCTTGTAAAAAAATAGGTTGAACGCAGCCGCTGCCGGAGCGGATCTTTCCCTCTGGCTTGGCGATTCCTTTTCTGCAAGGATTCGGACCACGGGTGTGTTCATACCCCGTGGCCTGTTTTTTAAACAAGCGACGGCGCGTTCGCCCCAAGCGAACGTGTTCGCTAACAGCGAACGATAGCACTGCGAACCCCCTTCCAGTCCCCCTATTCAGCCATCGCGCGTGGGCGCCAAAGCGCCTCACCCTCTTACCCATCCGCCAGCCACGGGCCTCCCCCACGGCTGGCGTTTTTTATTCCATAAGTCAATCAGGTAGCCTCACCACCCAATCACGAATCACCAATCACTGTTCACTGATTGACTGCTTTCTTAGGACCCCGCTAACAATGACTACTTTCTCTACCCTCAACACCAACCAGGGTATCGTTTACAAAAAGAATAAGGACCAGTACGAAGTCCGCGCTAACGGGCAGTCGATCGCCTGCGCTCTTTCCACCCGGCTTTGGAAAGAAATGAACCGGCACAAGTCCGGCGATGGCATGATCGCTGTAGGAGATTACGTTCAATTCACCCACGGTGCCAACGGCGCCGGCACCATCACCGCTGTATTACCCCGCCAAAACCGGCTGGCCCGCCAGTCCGCCCGGCCCATGCCCGGCGCGCACGCCTCCGAACAGGTCATCGTCGCCAACGTCGATCAGGTGGTGCCCATCTTTGCTGCCGCTGAACCCGCCCCGCGCTGGAACATGCTCGACCGCTACCTGGTCACCGCCGAATCACTCGACCTGCCGTCCCTCATCTGCATCACCAAGCTGGACCTGGTCCAGGACCCGGACGGCGCGCTCGATGCGGAAATCGCTCAGGTCGTCGCCGAATACCGCGCCATCGGCTACCCGGTGGTGCTGGTCAGCGCGCGCAGCGGAGAAGGTCTGGATGCGCTCAAAGAAGCGCTGGAGAACCGCACCTCAGTGTTCCTGGGCAAATCGGGAGTAGGCAAAACCTCCCTGCTCAACGCCCTCCAGCCCGGCCTCGGCCTGCGCGTCAACCAGGTCAGCCAGTTGACCGGCAAGGGCAAGCACACCACCACCCACATGGAAATGTTTCCATTAGAAACCGGTGGAGCCATTGTGGACACCCCCGGAGTACGCGAATTTGGCCTGTGGGACGTAGACGCCGATGACCTGGCACTCTTCTTCCCGGAAATGCGCCCGCTGGTTGGGCGCTGCCGCTTCGGCCTGGACTGCCAGCACGATGAAGAACCCGGCTGCGCGGTGCGCAAGGCGGTGATGGCGGGGCAGATCAGCCCGCGTCGTTACCAGAGTTACATGCGATTGAAGGATGAATAAAGGATTCCCGCCGATGACGACATTACCCGCCATGCTTGTGCAAGGCCTGACCAAAGATTATTCGTATTTTGAGAAAGAAGCCGGGCTGCGCGGCAGCCTGAAGGCGCTGTTCGCCCGTAAAACCCTCCAGCGCCGCGCGGTTTCCAATTTCTCCTTCAGCCTGGAAGAAGGCGGCATCGTTGGGTTGATGGGTCCCAACGGCGCCGGGAAGACAACGTTAATCAAGATGCTCACCGGCATCCTCCACCCCACTGAAGGCAGCGCCTGCGTGCTGGGCCACGATCCCGCCCGCCCCACCGACGCCTATAAAAAACAGTACGCGCTGGTAATGGGGCAAAAGTCGCAGTTGTGGTGGGACCTGCCCGCCGCCGATATTTTCCTGCTCAACCAGGCCATTTACGAGATCCCAGAAGAAACCTTTCACCGCAACGTGCAGCATTACAGCGCAATGTTTGGCGTGGAAGAGCTGCTCAAGGTTCCGGTGCGCCAGCTCTCACTCGGCGAGCGCATGAAAATGGAGCTGATCGCCTCCCTCCTGCACGATCCCCACATCCTTTTCCTCGACGAACCCACCATCGGCCTGGATGCCATCGCCCAGCGCCAGATCCGCGACCTGGTGCGCCAGGTAAACCAGGAACGCGGCGTGGCTGTCCTGCTGACCAGCCATTACATGGAGGATATCCGCAGCCTGTGCGACCGGGTTATGGTGATCCGCAAAGGCCAGAAAATCTACGATGGCTCCCTGGATGCCCTGCTGGATCGCTACAAAGAGTACATGACCGTCTCGTTGCGCTTTACCGGGGAATGTTCCTGGCCCGTCCCTTCCGATGTAGAATGCCTGGAACGCGGCCCCCTCCAGCTCTCCGCGCGCATGCCGCGCGAGCGCGTGCGCGCCTTTCTGCACGAGGCTCTGCAGGCCTGCGAAGTGGCGGATGTGCGCATCGAAGAAGAGGATATGGGCGACCTGGTTGAGAAGGTTTACCGCCTGGAAGGACACACCGCATGAACAGCGCCGTGTTGAAACATCTGCATGTCGCCAAAATCACCTGGAAAAATATGATCGCCTACCAGACCGATACCTGGCTCGGCGCGGCGGTCAGCGGGTTCCGAGTGCTGCTGGCCTTCCTGTTATGGCGGGCTATCTTTTCCGGCAAGGAAGAAGTGGCCGGTTACACCCTGCCCATGATGGTCACTTATTACCTGATCGCCTCCATGCTCAGCCGGTTGCAGTATGAGGATGCGCATGCCTGGCAGTTATCCAGTGAAGTGCGCGATGGGGCTTTCACCAAATACCTCGTCCGCCCCATGCCGGTGATCGGCTTCTTCATGGGCGCATGGCTGGGCCGCTGGAGCTATTTGGTCTTGATTAACGGAGGCGCGCTGGTATTGTGGGCGGGCCTTTTCTCTCAGTGGATCGTCCTCCCGGCCCGCCTGGGCGGTGTTCTCTGGCTCATTATCCTCCTCCCGCTGGGCGGGCTGTGCATGCTCCTGTTCAACCACATGATCGCCCTGCTCAGCCTGAAGTATCAAGACGTCAGCGGGCTGCTCATCTTCAAAGGCGCCCTGATTGAGTTCCTTTCCGGAGCACTGGTTCCCCTGAACTTGATGCCCGCATTCGTTATCGAGGCGCTCAAGTTTACCCCGTTTTATTACGTTGTCTTTTATCCCGCCAGCCTGTTCCTCGGCGCCCATACTGAGCCGCCCATGCTTGCCGTACTGGTTCTCCTCTGTTGGTGCCTGGTGTTTTTTGCAATTGGGCAGGCCTGGTTCCGCCACGCGCGCAGGCATTATGAAGGAGTGGGCATCTGATGAAAGGCCAAAGACAAATCTTCCAAAAACCGCGCAAGCTGCTGCGCATCATGCTCACCCTGTTTCGCTGCCGTGTCAGCACGCAGATGATGTACCGGCTCAGTTTTTGGACCGCCTTCTGGATTGACCTGACCTATTTCATCATCCAGTTGCTCACCTTCGCCACCATCTTCCGCCAGATCGATGGCATCGGCAGCTGGACCCTGCAGCACATGGCCATCTTTGTGGGCACTTTCACCATGCTGGACGCGGTGTACATGTGCACCTATTTCTTCGGTGTCCTTGCCATCCCCGACAAGATCCGCACAGGCGCCCTCGACCTGTACCTTACCAAACCGGTCAGTGCCTTGTTCCTGGTTTCCGTTGAAAGGCTCGACTTTGCCTCCATCCTGCTCACCATCCCCGGCCTGATGATGGTCGCCTGGGGTGTGGCTCAGTTGGGGATTCAGGTCACCGCTGGCATGGTTGCCGGGTACGCGCTCCTTTTCTTGTGCATGTACCTGCTCATGTACTGCGTAATGGTTGTGCTGCGCGTGGGAGCCTTCTGGCTGGTACGCATCGACGCCTTTGACCAGTTGGAAGCTGTTTTGGTGGAATTTTCCTTCCGCGTGCCGGGGATCGTATACCAGGGCGTGTGGAAGCTGCTGCTCTACGTGTTGCTGCCTTACGGCCTGATGGCAACCATCCCCACTCAGTTCCTCACCGGCGGCATGCGCTTCCAGCACTGGCTGCTGGCTGGCGGCGTGCTGGCAAGCTTTTGGATCTTGATGAACCTGCTGTGGCAGGCGGGTGTGCGCCGTTACGGCAGCGCATCAAGTTAACCAGAAACGGATATTTCGCTCTTGAATCCAATCTATTTTGCATCTATAATATATAAATTGGATAACGTATATAAATTTTATCCATTTAGCAATTCATTGGGGAGGGTTCATGAGCGATAAGTTCAACCTTTCAGGCGATTTTCGCGGTTCGATTGTCAACATCAAATCCGAACTGCGCAACGTTCAGCAGACGGTTCAGCAGATCCAGACGGAGGATAACGCCGCCAAAGAGGATTTGCAGAAATTGATCCAGCAGCTCGCCGACGAGCTGGAGAAAACCCCGCCCGAGAAAAAAGAAGAGGCCGAGGCTGTTTCCGCGACGGCAAAACAATTGGTTGAGCAGGCCAAGGCCGATAAGCCCAACCAGACCATGCTCAAGATTACCGGCGAAGGGCTCAAACAGGCCGCCAAAAACCTGGTCGATGTGGCCCCAGCCGTAATCAATATCGCCACTCAAATTGTGCTGGCGATTGGCAGGATCGCCGGCGGCCCCAGGTAAAGCCCGCATGGCGCCGCGCCGCGGCAAAAAAAGCAGCCAATCCGAAACCCCCGGAGAAACCTACAATCTCTCGGGGGATTTTCGCCATGCCGTAATCAACATCCAATCCACCATCGTGGGCAGCGCCGAAGTACGCGACATTGAAACGCTCCCTCCAGAACCCGGCGAGCCGCCCTACAAAGGCCTGCAGTACTTCACCGAGGCAGACGCGGACCAGTTCTTTGGCCGCGAGCTGCTCACCGCCCGCATCGTCAACCGCCTGGCTGGCGCGCGTTTCCTGGCGGTCATCGGCGCTTCTGGCAGCGGAAAATCCTCCCTGGTCCGCGCCGGGGTCATCCCGGCCCTGCGCCGCGGGCTGCGCCTGGCAGATGGCTCCACCCCGCCGGTAAACAGCGCCCGCTGGCTGGTGCGAGTGCTGACCCCCACCGCCCATCCCCTGCAGGCCCTATCAGCGGCCCTGACCACGGAGGACGAATCCCTGGCTTCGCTTGCCAAAGCGCTGGAAATCGATCCGGCTGCCCTATCTCTGACTATCCGCCGCCTGCTCGCTAAAGAAAGCAGCCCCACCCTGCTGCTCGTCATCGACCAGTTTGAAGAACTGTTCACCCAGTGCCGCAGTGAAAGCGAGCGGCAGGCCTTTATCAACAGCCTCCTGGCGGTCGCGGACCCCGCGCAAGGCCAGCCCGTCTCGGTGCTGCTGCTCATGCGCGCCGATTTTTACGCCAGCCTGGCCCAGTACGATGCCCTGCGCGCGCTGGTGTCGGCGCAGCAGGAATTTATCGGCGCAATGAGCCGCGACGAGTTGTTCCGCGCCATCGTCCAGCCTGCCGCGCTGGGCCAGTGGAAAATCCAGGAAGGGCTGGTCGAGGTGATGCTGGACGACATCGGCGAAGAGCCGGGCGCCCTGCCCCTGCTTTCACACGCCTTACTTGAAACCTGGAACCGCCGCCGCGGTCGCACCCTAACCCTCTCCGGCTACCGGGAAAGCGGCGGTGTGCGCGGCGCGATCGCCAAAACCGCCGAAACCATCTTCCAGAACCGCCTCACCGCTGACCAGCAGGCCATCGCCCGCATCATTTTCATCCACCTGGTCGACCTGGAGGATAACGCCCGCGACACCCGCCGGAGGGCGGCCTTCTCCGAGCTGATCACCCGCGCCACCGACCCGCTGATGATCGACGCGGTCCTGTCGATCCTGATCGATGCTCGTCTGGTCACTACTGGCACGCTGGAACCCGGCGACACCCGCGTGGTCGAGGTGGCCCACGAAGCCCTCATCCGCGAGTGGCCCACCCTGCGCCAGTGGTTGGATGAAAATCGCGCCGGGCTGATCCTCCACCGCCAGCTCACCGAAGATACCGACACCTGGCTGCGCCTGGAGCGCGACCCCGGCGCGCTGTACCGCGGCACGCGCCTGCGCCAGGCCCTCGAGTGGGCCGTCCAGAACCCCGCCCTGGTCAGCCTGAACGAGCAGGCCTTTCTAGATTCCAGCAGCCAGGTGGCCGCGGCGGAAGCCGACCGCGACCGCCAGCTCCAGCGCACCCGCATTTTACGCAAGCTGGTTTACCCCGGCCTGGGAGTGGTAATGCTCGGTATCCTGGCCCTCCTGTTCTACGCCAGCGGGCTGTACATTCGCTTCAAGACTCCGGCGCGCATGGACGGCATCTTCAACATCGCCGTGACCGAGTTCGGCCTGATCCAGCCGGACGGCGTGGTTACCGCCGCGCCCGGGCAGGCCGGCCAGCTTACCAGCGGTTGGGTAGCCAACAAACTGCGCAGCGAGCTGAGCGGCGACCCAAACCTGCTGGTCTGGCAGGATGGTCAGGAACTGCGCCGCCTGAACGTCACCATTGGCCGGGTGGAGGGCAGCACCCCGCAGGAACGAGCGGCAGCCGCGCAGGCCGCCGCCGCCCGCCTGAATGCCCACATGATCATTTTCGGCAATATCGACACCCGCACGTCGCCCGCCCAACTGGTGCTGGAATTCTGGATGGCGCCCCAGGCCGGGTACGCTTTCGAAGATTTGCAGGGGCCCTACCAGACCGGCGCGCCTGTTCAGATCGTCAACCCGGCCCAGCCGGGGCTCGAAGCCCAACCCGAGATCAACCGCCAGGCCAGCACGCTTGCCTGGCTGGCCCTCGGCCTGACCCACATGCGCTTCGGGCAGGCCAGCGATGGGCTGCAGGCATTTCGCAAAGCGGAAGAATTTTCTCCCAATTCCGAGGCTGTGCAGTTCTTTATCGGGCGCGAGAGCCTGTTCCTCGCCGGGCAGGACCCAACCCAGCAGGAGGCCCTGACACAGGCCGCCGAACAGGCCTTCCAGCGGGCAGCCGAGCTGAACCCCAATTATCCCCGCGCCTACATCGGCCTGGGCAGCGTCTACAATGAGCGGGCGCAGCGATCGGTGCTCGCTGTGCCCGCAGATACCGAACCCGAAAAAGCGGCAGTCCTTCTGGCCGGCGCCGCCGCGCTGGTCGAGCAGGCCTGTGATGCGTACAACCACGTGCTCCAGCTTCCGCCGGAAACCAGGCCGCCCGGCATTCCCATCGACCTGACCGCGCGGCTCAGCATCGGCAAATGCCTGCGCCTGAGGGGTGAAATCCAGTACCGCGGCGGACAGGTTGACGCCGGGGCCGCCACGCTCCAGCAGGCCGCTGGCGAGTTGGAACCCCTCATCCAGCCGCTCAAAGATGCCGGGCAGGAGCGCTACCTGGCCCAAACCTACGAGACCCTGGGCACGGTGTACCAGCAGTTGGGTTACCTGAGCGAAATCTCCATGGACTGGCAGCAAAGCCAGGCGTTTTATTTGCAGGCCGGGCAATATTACGATCACTGTATTAACCTGGGCCAATCATCCGCCGACCGCATCATTCGCGAGGATATTGCCGCAAACCGGTGTACGCCTTACCGAAGCGATGTACAGGATCGGATTAATGCGCTTTCGGGAGGTTCGTAATATGAAACGCCATCTCTCTATTTTTTTGGGTGTAATCGTCCTGCTCGTGGTCACTATGGCCTGCCAGGCGGCTTTCCCGCAAACCACCGTTGTCCAGACGGTCGTTGTGCAGGCGACGGCGGTTCAGGCCGTGGAAACAGATACTCCCCCCGCGCCGCCGGAACCGTCGCCCACCGTACCAAAAGCAACCGCAACCGATGCCGTCCCCGTTACCGGGGCGGCAAACACGCAGCCTCCCGCTGAGCCGTCGCCTACCGCCGGGCCGCAGTGCGCCATATTAAAAACCATCAACTTCCGCAAAGGTCCGGGTACAGCCTACTTCCCGCCCCTGCGCGCCCTGAAAGCCGGCGATACCGTGATACCCCAGGGGTTCAACCCGCAGGGTATCCCGTCTGGAGGCTGGGTGCAGGCCCTTGACCCGGCTGCCAACGAGGTGGGTTGGCTCAGCGTTGACCCATCCCTCATCACCTGTAATATCGACCTGACCACCCTGCCGTCGGTAGCCGTCGCGCCGCCGCCCCCACCCCCCGCGCCCGTGGTCAGCAATTCTCAGGTAGATGGCGAACCCAACGGCTTAGAAGGGACTGTTCATTTCTCCCCCAACTACCTGATGCGCATGGAAGTGCGCGCCCCGGATGGCGGTAAGGACGGCGATGGCATCAAACGAGTCACCTTCACCATCAGTGACGGGAGCGGTGTGGTCTACCAGCACGCCGAAGGAACCGCGGGCTACTGCATCTTTGGCGGCGGCGAGCCTAACTGCAACCCCTGGACGCAGGCAAACGGCCAGTTCTATTGGGGCGAAGGCGGCCCGCCGGTGAAAGGCGGCACCTACAATGTATTAATCGTGGCGGAACCCACCGGCGCCGACGGCGACCAAAGCCAGTTTGGCCAGTGGTTCTTCGATATCACCATTCAGTAGAAACGTCGTCGCTGCTTGTGGAATTGAGAATCAGGAGTGCTCCCAGGCGCCCATTGGCTTCCTGACATACCTGCTTTTCCCCTATAATGGATGGGTAGTATCTATCCCCCATCATTAGGAACCCACCATGCCCGACCTGACCAATCAAGATTACCTGCGCAGCCAGCAGTATAAAGATGGCTCAAACCTGCAGTCCCGCTGCAACCTGCACGCCCTGTTCAATACCAACCCGTACGGCTGGTTTCGCTGGGTATTCGACCATTACACCCTGGCCCCCGGCTGCCGGGTGCTCGAGCTGGGCTGTGGAACCGGCGAAGCCTGGCGCTCCAACCAGGCGCGCATCCCCACCAGCTGCGAAATTGTGCTATCCGACTTCTCCAGCGGCATGCTCGACCAGGCCCGCCAGAACCTGGCGGGCAGCTACCCCTTTCAGTTTGAGGTCATCGACGCCCAGTCCATCCCATACGAAGATCACCGCTTCGATGTCGTTATCGCCAATCACATGCTCTACCACGTCCCCGACCGCACGCGCGCCCTGACAGAAATCCGCCGCGTGCTCAAACCGGGCGGTTTTCTCTATGCCACCACCGTTGGCGAAACCCACCTGAAAGACCTGTTTGAACTACCCCGCAGCTTCGACCCGGATGGCTTCGTGGATCACCTGCAGTTCTCCAGCGAATTTACCCTGGAAAACGGCGAGGCCCAACTGCACGCCTTTTTTGACGATGTTCGCATGTTCCGCTACCCCGATTCGCTGCACATCACCGAAACGGAGCCGCTGATCGATTACATCTTCTCCACCACAACCTTCCGCCGGTTGGGAAACCAGCGCGCGGAGCTGACTGAATACATCGAGCGCGAGCGGCTGGCCCGCGGCGGCGCGATCGACATTGCCAAAGACTCGGGAATATTTATTTCTTCCTGAAACCCCATTTACCCCGTATTGCGCAGCCCGGCGGCGATGCCGTTAATCGTCAGCACGATCACTTCGCGCAGCGCCTCGGCCTCCTCCCCCTCCAGGTCATCCAGCGCGCGCAGGCGCCGCAGCATCTCCACCTGGATGTAGTTCAGCGGGTCCACGTACGGGTTGCGCAGCTTGATCGAGCGCTGGATCACCGGCCCGGCCTCCATCAGCTCCTGCTGGCCCTTTACCGCCAGCAGCATCTTCACCGTCCGCTCATACTCGGCCTGGATCTCGCCAAAAATGCGTCCCGCCAGCGCCCGGTCTTCAACCAGTTCGTCATACATGGCCGCGATACGCATATCGGCTTTGGAGAGGGAAAGCTCAGCATTTTCGAGCAGCACGCGCAGGAACGGCCAGCTTTCGTACATCGCGCGCAGCCGTTCCATTCCATCGGGTTGGGCCTCGCAAAAGGCCGCCAGCCCCTTCCCAAGGCCGTACCAGCCCGGCAGGTTGCAGCGGCTCTGCATCCACGAGAACACCCACGGGATGGCGCGGATCTTGTTCACCTGCTCGGCGCCCGGCTTGCGCGCCGCGGGCCGCGAGCCAATGCGCATGCGCTTGATCTCCTCGATCGGCGTGGCCGCCTGCCAGTATTCGATGAATCCGGGCGTATCAAAAACCAGCTTGCGGTACTGCGCCATCGCCGCCGCGGACATGGCCTCCATTGCCTCACGCCAGGGTTCGGGCAGTTCCTCAGGCGATACCCGCTGCGCGCAGCCCTCGGTGATGTGCGGGTCGGGCGCCAGGCACACCGGCGCGGAGGCCAGCAGCACCGCGTTGACAATCTGTTCCAGGTTGCGCAGCGCCATATCGATGGTGGAATAACGGGTAGAAATAATTTCGCCCTGCTCGGTCAGCCGGTAGCGCCCATTCACCGTGCCGCCCGGCTGCGCCAGGATGGCCTGGTTGGTGGGTCCGCCGCCGCGCGCCGAGGTGCCGCCGCGCCCGTGGAAAAGCGTCAGCGGAACGCCGTGCTCGCGGCACACCTGAGTCACCTGTTCTTGCCCCCGGTACAGCGCCCAGTTCGACATCAAAAAGCCGCCGTCTTTGTTGCTGTCCGAGTAGCCAATCATCACCATCTGCCCGTCTGGGCAGGTGTGCAGGTGCTCGCGGTACACCGGCAGCGCAAACAACGCCGCCATAACTCCCGGCGCGTTATTAAGATCCTCAATCGTCTCGAAGAGCGGCGCGATCTGCAGGCCCTTCTCGCACCCGCCGTCCGCGCACCCGCTCCAGCGCGCCATCAACAGCACCGCCAGGATATCCGCCGGGCAGGTGGCCATCGAGATAATAAACGGGCCGAGCAGGTCATTCCCGTACACGCTGCGCGCCCGGGCCATCAGCCGGAATAGCGCCCAGGTTTCCGCGGCTTCCGGGGTAACGCCAGGGTGCAGCGCCAGCGGAGGCGCGGGCTGTTCGAGCAGGCGCACCAGCAGGTCCTGCCGGGCGGGCGCGTCCAGGTCTTCAAAATGCAGCTCGATCCCCAGGCCGCGCAGCACCTCGCCCAGCGAGGCGTTTATGCGCCCAGCATCCTCGCGGATATCCAGCCGCGCGCCGTGCAGCCCAAAGACATCCATCTGCCGCAGGGTATCCTTCAGCGAGCTTTCCACCGCCGCCGCTGGTACCGTCCCCGCGATCGCCTGCAGCGGTTCAACCAGGTCGCCAATTTGCACCCGGGCGGTATGCGGGGTCGTGGAGAGCAGGCGGGCCTTCATATCGTCCTGCGAGGCCTCGGCCAGGTCGTTCGCCAGCAGCGAGAGGATCAGGCGGTACGGCTCGTTGGGGTAGCGCGCCTGAATGCGCGCGGCGTGCCCCGGCAGGTTTGGGCGGTCAGCCAGCCAGGCGCGCAGCGTATCGGGCAGCGGAATGTGCAGGTCGCTGATGCTCAGGCGGCGGGAAAGGTCCTGCAGCGTGGCGCGGTGATTTTCTACCGCCAGCCCGCGGTGCAGATGCAGCGTTTCGGCGGTCACCCCGGCGGTGACGTTCGGATTGCCATCCCGGTCGCCGCCCATCCAGGAAGCCAGCTTTAACCAGGCATGCTCCACCTTTAGCCCGGGATAATACCTCTCCACCGCCTCCGAGAGGATCTGGTACACCTCGGGCAGAGCCGTCCAGAAGATTTGCCCGACAAAGAATAGCGCGGTGCGCACCTCATCGGTTGGCTTTGGGTGGGCGGAGCGCGAGCGGTCGGTCAGCCACAGGGTGGTGATCTCGCTGTGCAGGGTCTGGCGGCAGCGCTCCTGCTCGCGAGGCAGCAGGTTCCCGGCATCCAGGGCGCGTAAAACCGTGGCGATCCGCTCGATTTTGGAAAGCACCGTGCGGCGCCGCGCCTCGGTTGGGTGCGCAGTCAGCACCAGCTCGATCTGCAAACGGCTCAGCAGTTCGGCCATCTGTTCGCGCGTCAGCCCGCTGGCCTTCAACAGCCGCACAGCCTCATCGATTGAATCATGAACTGGTTCGGGCGACTGGTGCAGCGCTTCCTGCCGCAGCACCTTCATGCGCGCGTTATCTTCGGCGGTGTTCACCAGGTCGAAGTACAGCGCAAAAGCACAGGCGATCACCCGGGCCTGGTCCGCGTGCAGGGCGGCAATTTCCGCCGCCAGCCCCTGCGCCCCCGCTTCTGCCTCAAGCGCATCCTCAGACCGGCGCGCCTTGGCCTGCGCCCTCACCCGCTCCTCCACCGCGAACAGTTCGCCGGACTCTTGCTCAACTAGCACCTGGCCCAGCAGGTCTCCCAACAAATGGATCGTATCCGAAATATCCATGCGCCTGAATCCCCCGATTCATCCTGGCGAATATCGCCTTCCGATATACCACTATTGATAAAGACCAATACCTTCCCGTAAGGCAAATGCGCCTGCCGCTTGCGTCAGCGAAAGTTCGAGAGACCGGCGCGGCCATCGAAATCATTATGGCGCATTTCTGCCGCTTTCCAAAGGAACCGCACAACCCTGCGGGTATTGCGCGCGCAGTCGCCTCTAGCCTGAAGCCGCAAAGTAGGGCGGGGATCCCTCCCCGCCGCGCGCGCCAGCGAGAACCGCCGCTTCTTAATCCACCAACCCCGTAAACCTACCGATAAAATCCGTCAAAACCCCCACCAAAGCTCCACTCAAGGCCCCCGCAGCGCCCCCAGCCAGCAGCCAGGCCAGCCCCACCAGCATCGACCCGCTTTGCGCGGCGGGCAGCACCTGCGCGTTGAGATAGTCGCCAAATATATTCAAGCCAGCCGCGCCCAGGATTTGCGTGATGCCAAACCCCAGCGCGCCAAAACTGGCCGCGCTGAGCGAGCCCCAAATGCGCTCCCAGCCCATCAGGTTGCCCAACTGGTACACTTTGCGCCCCAGGAACAGGCCAATCTGCGAGCCCAGGATCAGCCCCAGGAATACCGGCACAATTGCCCATACCATCAGCAGGCCCAGCGCCAGGCCGCCGACCGCCCCGCCGATCAGGCCCACCGCTTCCCAGAACAGCTTCCAGCCGATATGCCGGTTGATCAGCGATGCCAGCTTATGCCCGGGATTCCATCCCCGCACCAGCCCGGCGGCGATGCCGCCCAGCGAAAAGACCAGCATCCAGGCCAGCGCCTGCCCGCCCATCCAGGTCGCCAGCCCAACGAATGCCCCAGGCACGGCGCCAGCCAGCGCGCCCTGCATGCCGCCGATGGATACGCTCTTATACGCCCGCACGCGCAGCCAGTTTTGCACCGCTCCAGGCGGCATAACGGACCCTCGCCCCAGCCCGCCGCCAGCAGCGCTGCCCGGGTATCCGTACGCGGCTGCCCCCGCGCCGCCCGTCGAAAACCGCACTCCAGGGAAGGGCGAGGAGCCTGTCTGCGGCGCAAAGATTCCCGGCCAGCCGCCCAAGGGATTCGATGCGTGGGATTTCATCCCAATCAAGATATTCAACGCTGCCGGCAGCCACCCGGGCGGAAGCCGCACTGCTGAAGCGCTGGACGAAGCCGCGCTTCCGGCGGAAGAAGATGCTGGCGCGCCCCCGGGCGCCATAGGCCCGCGCGCCGCAGCGCCGTACACGCTCCGGCCTGGCGCGTTCTTCCCGGGCGCCCTTCCCGCACCACTGCCAGCCGGTGCAGGCGCGCCGCGCGCCCAGCGAGGTTGCTGCGGCTGCGCCCGCGAAGACTGCGGTTGCTGTGCCCGAGGCTGCTGTTGCCACGGCGATTTTTTTCCTTCCACACGGGCGGCGGGCGGCGGCTGCGTGTGCTTGCGCGTCAGCGCGCAGTAAGGGCAGTCGACCAGGTGGCTGAAATAATAATGGCCTTCCGCGCAGCACACCAGCGACTGTTCCACTTCCTGCAGCGTGCGCGTCCACAGGTCCGGGCCAGGCCGCCAGCGCGGATCGCGGTGCCCATCCACAAAACAGCGCCGGAACATCTCCACCAGCCAGGGATGCAGGGTATCGATCCCCAGCGCGTTCTTGGGCGGCTTCACCGGGTAAGCCGGTGCGTCAGCGTACGGGTACGCCCCGTTGGCAATGCGCACTTCCAGCGGCGGCGGCTCGCCAGCCGACAGCCACTGCGCGCGGAACGGGTGGCTGCCTTCCATCAGCAGTTGAAAAATCAGCACCGCCAGGCCAAACGCATCGTGATCGGGCTGGCGGATCACCTCTCCAAGCTGCTGGCCCTGCAGTTCCGGCGGGGTATATTCCGGTTTTCCCACCGGGCAGGGGTGTACCACCCGGCTGCCCGCGCGATCTTCATTGACCTGGAAAGAATCCGTGTCAATCAGCGTGACCAGCGCGGTCGGCGTGACCAGCACATTACTCTCGTTTAAATCGCCGGCAACGTAGCCGCTGCTGTGCAGCGCGCTCAGCGCAGCCGCCAGGTTGCGCGCCGTGCGCAGCAGGTAGCGCCGGTCGAACTGCGGCAGCACCTCTGCCCTGCGGCGCGGGATGAACACATCCAGGATGGGAATGGCGCGCTGGATGTACGGCATCCAGTACCCCTTAAGCTGGCGCTTAGAATCAAACAGCAGCCCGCCTGGCCAGGCCAGCGAAGCATGGTCCAGCCGCTCAGTGGGGTTCTCCGGCGGATAACTGACCATCCAGCCCAGCTTGCCAGAATAATTCGGGCGCGGCGCGGGTTCATAGATCTTTGCGAGGCGGTTGAGATGGCCGTTCACCCGGTAAACCGTGGCTTCTCCGCCGTGCCCAACACTCTCGCCCAGCTCTACAGGCCTGCGCTGTGCATCGAAAACGATCATTTCCTTTCCCAATTCAATATCATTGTACGCTGTTCAGCGGCGCGCGTTCCCCAGACTCTCTCAGGGATGCTGCCCGCACTGCCAGCACCAGCGATTTATCGTCATCCGTGCGCGCGTTGACGCGCTCCGAGCCAAGGAATGCAGTAAGCTGCCGGGCCGCCTCGCTTTCATCAACCGCCCCGCCCGGCTCCGCGGTCGCCGCGGTCACCCGAAACAGGGGCCGGAAAAATGGAACGTGGGGCTCCTGCTCCGGCATTTTCAGCGCCAGCCGCACCAGGCCGTCGCTCATCACCGCTACGCTGCTGACCGGCTGCTCGATCATCGCGATCTCTAGCTGCTCCAGCGCGTTCGTTTGGGTCAAAAAGTGCGTCTCGTTGGCATATTCGCCGCGCTGCAGCCGGGTAACCGCCGCCAGCGCATCCCCCTCACCCGCTACCACCACCCCGTCGCCAATCTGCCCCACCACCAGCCGATCGGCGGTGGCAATCGCGCAGGTCAGCGTGGTGGCATAGGCCCGTTCCGGCGCATCCTGCCGCCCAACCGTCAGGGCAACAGGTAAGTCCTCGAAAACCTGATCCGGCTGCTCCAGCGCGTCCCATTCGGCCTCCGCTCCGGCGGATTCAACCACGAACGTCTCGGCGCCAGCCGCGGGCATCTCCAGCAGGTCCAGCTCCGCGCTCCCCGCCTTACCCTTCGCCAGGTCGAGCACCGCAGCGCGCGCCGCGCTGAAAACATCTTCCAGCAGGCGCCGCCATGCTTCAGTGTCGCCCGGCCTGCCGTTTTGCAGCAAATCGTCCAGGCGGGCCAGCGCGGCCTTCACCGCGCAGTGCGCGCCCTGGTCAGAAAAAGCCGCCGACCCTGCCCCATCGGCCAGAGCCACCAGCAGCGTGCCATCCGGCAGCACCCGGTAATCCTGGGCATCCTGGCACGGCATCCCCATCCGCTCGTGCGAGACCCCCCGCACCACCGCTCCAACCACCTGCCAGGCAGGCGAAGAGGCCGTCACCGGGACCGCGGCCCGGGGTTCAGTGTTCGAGGTTGTTCCAGCGGCAAGGCGATCCATCTTTTGCTTCGGCCCTTTATGCTTTGTGCTGCTCACGAATGCGCTGTATCCACCGACCCCCAACCAACCGGCGGCAGCGGCGCCTGGTCGCCCGGGCGCGAGTGGGTGATCGCGGAGAGGCTCTTGGATAACCAGGTAAACATCTCGTTGAACGCCAGCCCCTTCAGCTTCAAAGGCGGGCGCGACGGAGAAAAGCGGCTGAGCGTGCCCAGGTCCGCACCTTCTACACCAACGCCGTAAAATACCACGCCCTTGCGCGCTTCTTCCTGGCGCACCTGCTCCGCCACCGATTCCCAACCCTTATCCGTAGGCCGCCCATCGGTGATCGTGAATATCCAGGGGCGGAAATAATCCAGCCCGTTCTGCTTATAAATTTCTTTGCGCTCGCGCAGCAGCGCCAGCGCGCGCGAGATGGCTTCTCCCAGCGGCGTTTCGCCGTTCGCGTCCAGCGCGGGCGGCATAAACTGGTCGACCGTGACGAAAGCCCGGTGCGCATCAAACGGCACTTCGTTCACCTTCGGGCGGATCGCCAGGCCAACCGGATTGAACAAAACCACATCGCCGCTTGCGCTGTTCCCCTCGCCGCGCACGTCCAGCGCGCGCACCTTTCCGCCAAAGGCAATCACTGCCACTTCCACCCGCAGCGAGGCCAGCCGGTCGGCTTTGAGCGCCGCGGCAAAAGCACGCAGGCCTTCATTTAGCTCACTGATTGCCTTGCCCTGCATCGAGCCAGACGTGTCTAATGCCAGGACAACCGGGCAGCGCGGCTCCGGGTTTTCAGCAAATTCCGTTTGATCAAAGATGTTCGCATCCATTCTCGCTCCTCGAAAGTGTATGCAATCCCCAAATGCACGCCTGGAAACGTTGCACGCGTCAGCGCCATTCCTTTTGGCACCAGGTTTGCATACACAGCCTGATGATCCATTTTTCTATCTCAATATCATACCATTTTTCAGCACAATTTGAAGTGCTTTTCGAATGATTTTTAGAAAATAAGTTCTATTTTCATTCGACTCAATCCGCCAGGCCGTGAAAAGGTATAATCGTCCTAAACGAATCGCAGCCTGAAAACCACAGGTTTTTACCCGGCAGGTATGCAAGCCTCATCGTGCGATTTGTTTCGTTGCATATGTAGTGCCAGGAATCTCCCAGGTCTATGCCCTACCAGTTTGCCATCCAGGATGCCGATTACACCGATTTTTCCAGCGGTCGCGTGCTGTACAGCCTGCCCGGCATGCCCGCTTTCCCCGTCCGCCTGGCCAGTGAGATCTTCCAGCGCGCCAGGGCCGCCCTGCCGCTCGACCCTGGCAGCCGGCTCACCTTGTACGATACTACCTGCGGCGGCGCCTATCACCTCACCGCCCTCGGCCTGCTGCACGGCGATGCCATCGACGCCATCCTCGCTTCCGATGTGGACCCGCGCGCCGTCGAGCTGGCCCGGCGCAACCTGGGGCTGCTGTCTCCCGAGGGCCTCCTCCAGCGCGAGCAAGAACTTCGCGCCCTGCTGGATCAGTTCGGCAAAACCTCTCACGCGGAAGCGCTGCACAGCGCGGCATCCCTGCGCAAGCGCCTGGATCATCGCGCGGGCATCGGCGCCGCTCCCATCCGCACCCGTGCCTTCCAGGCCAACGCGCTTGACCCCGCCACGCTCAAGTCGGCGCTGGCCGGGGAAACCATCCATCTGGTGATCAGCGATGTGCCCTATGGCCGCCTTTCCGCCTGGCAGCCGCCCGAGGATAAACCACTCGCCGGTCAGGACCCCATTTGGCATTTACTGGATGCGCTTCTGCCCCTGCTGGCGAAAAACGCCGTGGTCGCCATCGCCGCTGATAAAGCCCAAAAGGCCGCCCACCCGGGCTTCCACCGGGTCGACCGCTTCCAGGTCGGCAGGCGCAGAGTAACCCTGCTGTCGCCTGCATAGCGCAATCATGCAGTACAATAGAATCCATCCCACCCCCACTCCCGCAGGAAGGACCTTATGGATAAAATCAAAGTTGGCGTGATCGGTTGTGGCAATATCTCCAGCATTTACCTGGAGGTCGGCCAGACGTTCGAAATCATGGAAATCGCCGCAGTCGCCGACCTGATCCCCGAGCGCGCCCAGGCCCAGGCGGCCAAATACCATATCCCCCGCGCCTGCTCGGTCGACGAACTGCTCGCCGACCCGCATATCCAGATCGTCATCAACCTGACCATCCCCAACGCGCACGCCGGGGTCGCCCTGCGCGCCGTCCAGGCGGGCAAATCCGTTTACAACGAAAAGCCGCTCACCATCACCCGCGCCGACGCCCGCCGCCTGTTGGAAACAGCCCAGGCCAACGGCGTGCGGGTGGGCAGCGCCCCCGACACCTTCCTGGGCGGTGGCCTGCAAACCTGCCGCAAGCTCATCGACGACGGCCTGATCGGTACGCCCGTTGCCGCCACGGCCTTCATGCTCTGCCACGGCCACGAATCCTGGCACCCCGCGCCCGAGTTCTACTATAAGACCGGCGGCGGCCCCATGTTCGACATGGGCCCCTACTACCTGACCGCCCTGGTGGCGCTGTTGGGCCCCGTCCGGCGTGTGACTGGTTCAGCCCGCATCACCTTCCCCGAGCGCACCATCACCAGCCAGCCGCTCGATGGCACAAAGATCGAAGTGGAAGTGCCCACCCACGTAGCCGGCATCCTCGATTTTGCCAGCGGCGCCATTGCCACCATCGTCACCAGCTTCGACGTATGGTCGGCGGATGTGCCGCGCATTGAGATTTACGGCAGCGCCGGAACCCTCTCCGTGCCCGACCCCAACACCTTTGGCGGGCCGGTGCGCGTGCGCCGCGCCGGGGAAAAAGATTGGAGCGAAGTGGCCCTGACCCACGGCTACGCGAATAACAGCCGCAGCCTGGGCGTCGCCGATATGGCCTGTGCGCTGCGCTCGGGCCGGGCACACCGTGCCAGCGGCGAGATGGCCTACCATGTGCTGGATATCATGCATGCCGTTCATGATGCGTCACAGTCCGGCAGCCACATCAACCTCGCCAGCACCTGCCAGCGTCCCGCCGCGCTGCCGGTAGGCCTGGTCGGCGGCAGGCTGGACGAGTAAAACGTACCATCACATTTCAATGGAAAATATCCGATAGGAAACGAACCCATGAAGCGATTAATTCTCGTGGCTGGCAACATTGGTTCCGGGAAAACCTCCCTCACCGAGCGCCTGGGCCAGCGCCTGGGCTGGACCACCGCTTACGAATCCGTCGCCGATAACCCCTACCTGCCCGATTTTTACGCCGATATGCGCGCCTGGTCCTTCCACCTGCAGGTCTATTTCCTCGGCCACCGCGCCCGCCAGCATATCGAAATGGCCCAGGACCCCCGCTCGGCCATCATCGACCGCAGCATCTACGAAGACGCCTTTATATTTGCCAGGGCCCTCCACCACATGGGCAACCTGTCCGAGCGCGATTACCTCTCCTACCGCCAGGTTTTCGACCTAGTGGTTCGCACCCTCCCGCCGCCCTCCCTGCTGATCTACCTCAAAGCGCCCGTCGAAACGCTGATTAAACGCATCCACAGCCGGGGCCGCGATATGGAAAGCACCATCTCCCCCGACTACCTGGCCTTGCTCGACTCATTCTATGACGATTGGCTGCAGGCTTTCGACCTGTGCCCGGTGCTCACCATCCGCTCCGACGACCTGGACTTTGTGCACAAGCCCAAGCACCTGAACACAGTCATGGAGCATATCCGGGAGAAGTTATCCGGCAAGGAAGAGCTGGTTCTATAAGCAGGGCCGCGGGGTGCCCCAGCTTCCGGCATCCTGAGCTCAGCGGTGCTTATAATGCACGCTGCTCTGCTCGCGCAGGCGCACCGCCGCCGTCTCGGGGGTGATATCGCGCTGGGGCATCCCCAGCAGCTCAAACCCCACCATAAACTTGCGTACCGTGGCGGAGCGCAGCAGCGGCGGATAATAATGCGCGTGCAGGTGCTGGGCCGGGTAAGCCTTGCTATCCGTCGGGGCCTGGTGAAAGCCCATTGAATATGGGAAGGCAATTTCGAACAGGTTATCGTAGCGCGTGGTCACCTGGCGCATGATACCAGCCAGGCCAGACACCTCGCCAGGGGTCAGGTCCGCCAGCGATCCGGCGTGCCGGTGGCCCGCCAGCAGAACCTCAAACGGCCAGACTGCCCAGAATGGCACCACCGCAGTGAAATGCTCGTTGCTGGCCACCACCCGCTCGCCGCTCTTGCGCTCGGCGGCAATGTAATCGCACAGCAGGCAGGTGCCGTGCTCGGCCTGGTAAGCGGCCTGCCGTTCCAGCTCGATGGCGGGTTCGTTGGGAATGTGCCCGGTGGTCCAGATCTGGCTGTGCGGGTGCGGGTTCGAAGCCCCCATCATCGCCCCGCGGTTCTCGAACACCTGCACGTAGCGGATAAAATCACGCCTGCCCAGCTCGACCGTTTGCTCCGTCCACGTGCGCACCACCGCCTCCACGGCCTCCTGCGGCATCTCCGCTATGGATAAATCGTGGCGCGGCGAGAAACACACCACCCGGCACAGCCCGTTATCCGGCTCGGCGGTAAACAGGCCGTTCGCGGCCTCTTCCGGCGCGCCAGAAGCTGGCGCGCCTGCCTCCGGCGGCAGCAGCGCGGCAAAGTCATTGTCGAACACAAAGGTGCCTTCGTAAGGCGGATTCTGGTTTCCCGTGTTGCGCGTGTTGCCAGGGCAAAGGTAGCAGGTCGGATCATACGTTGGGAGCTGTTCAGCAGGCAGCTTCTCCACCTGCCCCAACCAGGGCCGTTTGGCGCGGTGCGGCGAAACCAGCACCCATTGGCCGGTTAACAGGTTCTGACGTCGGTGCGGTCGATCGAAATTCATCATGCTCGGTTCCTTTACCCGGAGGGAAGGTTTATTTTCTCTGGACACGCACATTTTAGCACAATCTCTATCCACCAACCACCGGGCGCCCCTCGGTTATTTGCAAAGTATCTTGCACTTTCTGGGGTTTGGGGTACCGCGCGTGGCGTCGCCAC
>CAYTHO010000091.1:0-20820 GCA_964437595.1 uncultured Anaerolineaceae bacterium | reverse complement strand
CTGGGATGAGAACTACTTCTTCAAGGTCCTCTCAGTTTAGTGCGATTGCCCTACCCAACATTTGGTCAGACATTTTTTCCATATTGACAAATCACCCTGATTTTGCTATAAACAACACAACTTAATACCAAAAAGCTGTGAAGAGAAAGAGTACGCGCCGAAACGATGGTCCAGAGAGTGGGGGCCGGTGAGAATCCCACCCACACGCCAGCGCCGAATGGTTCTCAGAGTTGCAGGGCGAACGTGGAATTTCGCGAAGCGAAATTCCATTAAGAAGTTTTGCGTAGCAAAACTTCCGTAACCATTAACCCGCGCCGGAGCTGCCACCGTTATCCAGGCAAAGGGTATAACTGGTTTTTTAATCACCGGCGTACCCTAAAAGTGAGGCTGGCGGCTTTCCCCATCTACATCAGATTGATGTGCATCACGATGGGGTTTTTTGTTAAAGCACTACTGCATGATCCGGCCTAAGTTGGGTGGCACCACGGGTACCCTCTCCCGTCCCAAGGACGAGTGAGGGTATTTATTTTCCCCGGTCCTCGAACCGGGGTTTGCCGGAGGAGCCATGCTAGAAAAAATTGACAACCAACCTGTCGCCCGATCTGTTGATGCCCAGGACCATCTTCTTCCCCCACCCGTCGTGCGCGAGCTGCCCGCCGACCTGGAGACGCCCGTTTCTGTTTACCTGAAGCTGTCCGGGCAGGGCCCGTCCTTCTTGTTAGAAAGCGTCACCGGCGGCGAACAGGTGGCGCGTTATTCGTTTATCGGTATCCAGCCCAGCCGGGCCTATATACTGCGCGGGCAGTCGATCGAATGCCAGGTGCGGGGTGAGCGGCAGTCCATCGCCCTCGCTGCCGGCATGGACCCGCTCGATGGCCTGCGCGCCGAGCTTGACCGCTACCGCTCGGCGGCGGTCCCCGGGCTGCCGCGCTTCGCTGGCGGGCTGGTGGGCTACCTGAGCTACGAGATGATCCGCTTCTTTGAACCCAGCGTGCCCGTTGAGCCGCACCCCGACCTGCCGGATGGCCTGTTCCTGCTGACCGATACCCTGGTGGCCTTCGACCATGCTTTTGGCAAGCTGCTGCTGATCGCCAACGTCTACCCAGGCGAAGATGAAAACGCAGCCCGCGCGGCGGCTGAAGCCCGCCTGGATGAAGTTGAGCGCAGGCTGCAGCAGCCGCTGCCTTCTCCGGCGCGCAAAGCATCCGCTCCGGCATCTAATGCTCTACGCTCCAACGTGACCCGCGAGCAGTTTGTTGAAGCGGTCAAAGCGGGCAAAGAGCATATCGCGGCGGGCGATATCTTCCAGGTGGTGCTGTCGCAGCGCCTCAGCCGCGAAACCACCGCGGAACCCTTCGCCATTTACCGCGCCCTGCGCCGCTTGAATCCCTCCCCATACATGTATTTCTTTGACTTTGACGGCCTGGCCGGAAAACCGGACCTGTACGTGATTGGCGCGTCGCCCGAGCTGCATGTGCGCCTGGAGGGTCGCCGCGCCACCGTCCGCCCCATCGCCGGGACGCGCCCGCGCGGCAAGACTCCTGCCGAGGATCAGGAGCTGGAGCGTGAAATGCTGGCGGACCCCAAAGAACTGGCCGAGCACGTAATGCTGGTAGACCTGGCCCGCAATGACCTGGGCCGGGTGTGCGAATTCGGCAGCGTGCACGTGCCCGAGCAGATGGCCGTTGAGCGCTACTCGCACGTGATGCACATTGTCTCGCAGGTGGAAGGGCAGCTCGCTCCACGGTTCGATGCCTTCGACCTGGTGCGGGCCACCTTCCCGGCGGGGACCGTCTCCGGCGCGCCGAAGATCCGCGCCATGCAGATCATCCACGACCTGGAAGTGGATACCCGCGGCCTCTATGCCGGCGCAGTTGGCTACTTTGCCAGCGACGGCTCGATGGACACCTGCATCACCATTCGCACACTGGTCATGCGCGGGCAGACGGTATCGATCCAGGCCGGGGCGGGTATCGTCGCCGACTCGGACCCCGACCGCGAGTATCAAGAGTCGATGAATAAGGCCCGCGCCTTAGCTGTTGCCGTTGAAATGGCGGAAAGATAAGAGGAGGTATTATGATCGCCGTGATTGATAACTATGACTCGTTTACTTACAACCTGGTACAGTACCTGGGCGAGCTGGGGGCGCAGGTACGCGTGTTCCGCAACGATGCGGTTACCGTGGAAGCCTTGGACGCCCTGGCCCCCAGCCATATTGTGATTTCACCCGGGCCGGGCGAGCCATCCGACGCGGGCATTTCCAAAGACGTGATCCGCAAGCTGGGGGCCGGAGAAGCCCCCCGACCGGTGCTGGGCGTCTGCCTGGGCCAGCAGTGCATCGGCGAGGTGTTTGGCGGAGCGGTGGTGCGCGCGCCTCGCTTGATGCACGGCAAAACCTCGCCAGTGTATCATTACGGCGGAACCCTCTTCCAGGGCGTACCCAGCCCATTCGAAGCCACCCGCTACCATTCGCTTATCGTCCAGGAACCCCTGCCTGAAGCACTGGAAGCCACTGCCTTCACCCGTGAAGGCGAGTTGATGGGCCTGCGCCATAAAACCCATCCCATCTACGGCGTCCAGTTCCACCCTGAGTCGATATTGACTATTTCGGGCAAACAAATCCTGCGCAACTTCTTGGCCGTTCAATAACAGGCGTCTACCGATCACCGACTATCTAACAGCGAACAGCTGTTCGCTCTCCACGAGGTTCCCATGATTAAACCATTTATTGCAAAACTGATGCGCGGCGAAAACTTAACCGCCGCGGATGCCGAACAGGCCATGCAGATTATCATGTCCGGCCAGGCAACCGACGCGCAGATCGGCGGGTACCTGATTGCCCTGCGCATGAAAGGCGAAACGGTTGAAGAGATCACCGGCAGCGCCCGGGCCATGCGCGCCCAGGCTGGCAAAGTGCCATATGATGTGAACGGCTTCCCGTTGCTGGATACCTGCGGCACGGGCGGCGATGGCGCGCACACCTTTAACTTTTCCACCGCTTCGGCCTTTATCGTCGCAGGCGCAGGGCGCAGGGTTGCCAAGCACGGCAACCGCGCGGCCTCTTCGCGCTGTGGCAGCGCCGATGTACTTAACGTGCTGGGCGTTAACCTGGACCTGACCCCCGAGCAGGTGGCAGCGTGCATTGAGCAAATCGGGATTGGTTTTATTTTTGCCCCCCGCTTCCACCCGGCGATGAAGTACGCCATCGGCCCGCGCCGCGAGTTGGGCCAGCGCACCATCTTCAACCTGCTCGGCCCGCTGACCAACCCCGCCGGCGCCACCCACCAATTGATCGGCGTGTACGATCCGGCCCTCACCCACCCGCTGGCCGAAGTGCTGGACTCGTTAGGTGGTCGGGCGGCCTTCGTTGTGCATGGCTACGGCGGGCTGGATGAGCTGACCACCAATGGGCCCAACCGCATCAGCCACCTGTGTAATGGCAAGGTTTCGACCTATGATCTGGATGCACAACAGCTTGGCTTGCGCCCGGCATCTCCCGAGGATCTGCACGGCGGCGACCCGGCGGAAAATGCGGTAATGATGCGCGCTCTGCTCTCTGGTCAGGACCGCACCCCGCGCCGGGATGTGGCCCTGCTTAACAGCGCGGCAGCCCTGGCGACCGAAACAGGCGATTTTCACGCCGCCCTGGCCGATGCCACCCGCTCGCTCGATTCAGGCGCGGCGCTCGACAAACTGGATATGCTGGTTGCGTTTAGCCAGAGAGCCGCACAGCCCGCCAGCGCGTTATAATGTTGCCTAACCATGAATATCCTGGACGAAATCTTTGCTTATAAACGGGTTGAAGTCGCCGAAGCCGTGCGCGCCCGCTCGCTGGCCCAGGTGCGGAGTGAAGCCGAGGCCTCCCCGCCGCCGCTGGATTTTATCGGCGCGCTGCGAGGTTCCGGCAAAAGCGTAAATTCTGTGGCAGGCGCTTATCCCCGCCGCCCCGCGCTGATTGCCGAGGTCAAGCGCGCCTCGCCTTCGCGCGGGCTGCTGGCGCCGAATTTCGACCCGCTGCGCCTGGCGCGCATCTATGCGGAAAACGGCGCGGCAGCCATCAGCGTGCTGACCGACGAGCGCTATTTCCAGGGCCGCCTGGATTACCTGCGCCAGATTGCCGTGGCATTTCCAACTGTTCCCCGCCTGCGCAAGGATTTTACCTGCGATCCTTACCAAGTCTATGAAGCGCGGGCAGCCGGCGCGGATGCCATGCTGCTCATCGCCGCATACCTCGACCCGGGCGCCCTGCGCGATCTGCACGTATTGATCCGCGCGCTGGGCATGGCTGCGCTGGTTGAAGTGCATTCGCGGGCCGAATTGGAAGCCGTTCTGCCGCTGGAACCGGCCCTGGTGGGGATCAATAACCGCAATCTGAAAGATTTCTCCATGCACCTGGAAACCACCTTCGAGCTGCGCCCGCTCATCCCTGCCAGCGTTTGTGTGGTGGCGGAAAGCGGCATCCACACGCCGGTAGACTGCGCCCGCATGGCGGATGCGGGCATCGATGCGATCCTGGTAGGGGAGGCCCTGGTAGTGGCAGAGAATACCGCCGCAATGGTGCGCCGCCTGGCGGGTACCGCAAAGCCTGAGGAGCAACAACCATGAAAATGAAGATCTGTGGCATTAAGACGTTTGAAGAAGCGATGATGATGGTCGAAAACGGCGTAGACATTATCGGCTTTAACTTTTACCCGCAAAGCCCGCGCTATATCAGCCCAGGGGCCTGCATGCGCCTGGTCGTCCGCCTGGAGACGGCGCTGCGCGAAGAAATGTCCAGGATCACCATGATGGGCGTGTTCGTCAATTCCGAACGCGACAACATGCACGCCATCTTTCGCGACTGCCACCTGGATATGATCCAGCTTTCTGGTGATGAGCCTCCGGAGGTGCTGGAACTGCTTGGCGAGCGCTCCTTTAAGGTGCTGCGGCCCACTTCCTATGCCGAGTTTACCAGCGCCGTCGAGCGTTACCCGCGCCGTACCATGGCCCCGGCCTGGATGATCGATACCTACCGCCCCGGCGAATACGGCGGCACCGGCCAAACGGCGGATTGGGACCTGGTCCGCCAGATCGCCCAGACCACGCCCATTCTGCTAGCGGGCGGCCTGAATGCCAGCAATGTCGGCGAGGCTATCCGCCGGATTAATCCGTGGGGGGTGGATGTTGCTTCGGGAGTCGAATCGTCGCCCGGGGTGAAAGATCCTCAGAAAGTACGCGACTTTGTCCAGGCTGTGCAGTCGGCGGTGAAGGAAGTGACGGCATGATCACCACGCGCGCGGAAACAGAGGAGCAGACCCTACCAGATTTGCCGAAAAAGTTTGGCCCGTACGGCGGACAGTTCGTGCCCGAAACGCTCATGCCCGCCCTGGTCGAATTGGAAGCAGCTTACCGCGCCATGCAGGTCGACCCCGAATTCCAGGCCGAGCTGGCTGGCTTGCTGCGCACGTACGTGGGCCGCCCCACGCCGCTCACCTTTGCCCGGCGGCTGACCGAGGCGCTGGGCGGGGCCCGCATCTACCTCAAGCGGGAAGACCTGGCGCATTCTGGGGCGCACAAGATCAACAATGCCCTGGGCCAGGCGCTGCTGGCAAAGCGCATGGGCAAGCGTCGCATCATTGCCGAAACGGGCGCGGGTCAGCACGGCGTGGCCTCCGCCACTGCTGCCGCGCTGCTGGGGCTGGAATGCGTGGTGTACATGGGCACGGTCGATATTGCCCGCCAGCAGCCCAACGTGCTGCGCATGCGCCTGCTGGGCGCCGATGTGCGCCCGGTGGAAAGCGGCAGCCGCACCCTCAAGGATGCGGTCAACGAGGCTATCCGCGATTGGGTCACGAATGTGGGTGGCACGTACTACCTGCTCGGCTCGGCGCTGGGCCCGCATCCTTACCCGACCATGGTGCGTGACTTCCAGGCCGTGATCGGTCAGGAAGCCCGCCAGCAGATGCTTGCCCAGGCCGGCGGCCTGCCGGATGCCTGCGTGGCCTGTGTCGGCGGCGGGTCGAATGCCATTGGCCTGTTCCACGCCTTCTTAGGCGACGCTGGGGTGAAACTGATTGGTGTAGAGGCCGGCGGGCGCGGCATTGCCAGCGGCGAGCACGCCGCGCGCTTCAGCGACCCCCGGCTGGGGCGCCCGGGCGTGCTGCACGGCGCGTACACCTACCTGCTGCAGGATGCCGACGGGCAGGTTGCGCTGACCCATTCCATCTCTGCTGGGCTGGATTACGCCGCGGTAGGCCCCGAGCATTCTTACCTGCGCGAGATGGGCCGCGCCGAATACACCTATGCCGATGATGCCCAGGCCCTGGACGCCTTCCAGCGCCTGGCGCACCTGGAGGGCATCCTCCCCGCGCTCGAATCTTCGCACGCCGTGGCGGAGGCCATCCATCGCGCCCCCGGCATGAACCCGGAACAGTCACTGCTGGTCAATCTTTCCGGGCGGGGCGATAAGGACCTGGACACGGTGATGAAGGCATTGGGATTAGTAGCAGGGCATGAGTAACCGCGGATGGACATGGAAAAACAAGTTCGTACACACAATGGGTTAAATCATATTGTAGAAACCTTCTCCGCTTTGCGCGAGCAGGACCGGGCGGCGCTGATGCCGTACTTTACCCTTGGCTACCCAACGGTAGGCAAGTCGCTGGAGGTAATTGAAGCGCTGGCCCGCTCCGGCGCGGACCTGATCGAGCTGGGCGTGCCGTTCTCCGATCCCCTGGCGGATGGGCCCACCATCCAGCATTCTACCCAGGTGGCTCTGGAGCAGGGCATGACGGTGAAGCGCTGCCTGGAAATGGTGGTGCAGATCCGCGCGCGTGGGGTGACCCAGCCGCTGATGTTGATGGGCTACATCAACCCGCTGCTGGCTTACGGCGTCGACCGCTACGCGGCGGATGCCTGCGCGGCAGGCGCGGATGGTATGATCATTCCCGACCTGCCTATGGAAGAGGCGGATGCTGTGGAGGCCGCCTGCCGCGCGAACGGCCTGGCGCTGGTGTACCTCATCTCGCCGGCTTCCACTCCCGAGCGCATCGCCGCCCTGGCACAGCGTTCCACCGGGTTTGTCTACCTGGTCTCGCTTACCGGCGTGACCGGCGAGCGGAAGACACTTTCCGCGGGGCTGTCAGAATTTATCTCAAATGTGCGCGCGGCGGCGCCCGGCAAGCCCCTGGCGGTTGGTTTTGGTATTTCCACTCCAGAGCAGGCGCAGACGGTGGCGGACCTGGCGGACGGCGTCATCATCGGTTCTGCGCTCATCCGCGCCGCGGGTGAGGCAGTCGACCCGCCAGCCGTTGCGGAAGAATTCGTGCGCGGGATGCAACAGTCAGTGCGAGCAGCATTGAGAGACGGCCATGCCTCTCGAAATGGCGCAAACCGCCGCTGATGCGCTGCGCGATTAACCCAACAGTGCTATAAAAGCAGTTCCACCAGGCTGCCCAGGCTCACCTTGTGCCGGGTCAGTTTTTCACGTTGCTTGTGTAAAACCCCAAAGCGGAACGGCATATGGCGTTCGAGTTCGCGCAGGTAATTTTTGCTGTAATATTTCCCGGCCCGGTGGATCGTATCGATTAAGATCGGGTCGAGGCAGCGCGTGATCACCGTTTCCAGTGGTGTGGCGGCCTGAGACGGAAAGGCGTCCAGGTTCTCGAAAATGGCTCGCCCAAAGTTTATGAAGCGGTTGGTCAGCAGGTCCAGCGCCCAGTGGTTGGCCGTTTGGGTGAAGATGGTCATGCGCCCTTCGCGCATATCGCCTGGGATGTCTTCCAGGTCGTCCATTAACTGCGTAAAGCAACCGTACCCGAACAGCAGGTTGGCCTGGGCCGGGGTTAGCCGCCCTGCAACCAGGTAGCCGTCTGCCAGTACGGATGTGCCGCCCTTCTCGAAAGAAACTCCCAGCACATCCAGCTCGAACGGCGCGGCGCCGGGCAGAACCAGGCTCAGGCTGCGCGCCTGGGCGGCGTGGATCGCCAGCAGGCTTTCATACACCCGCGGCCATTCCGCCCGGTCCCACTGCGCTTCAATCATTCCTACCAGGCGGCTGATATTTGCTTCGTGGGCATTCGCTGGTTGAATCTCTTCCCCCATCAGGCGGCGCTGGAAGCGGTGGTTAAATGCCCGCTTGGTGGCATCTGAAACAGACGGGTCATCCAGGTAGTTGTCGCTGTAGGGATAGAGCATGCTGTACGCAAAGATGGATGGGGTTACCTCCACCGGCAGCCCGAGCAGCAGTTGGATGAAATTGGCCGTCATCACATTGCGCCCGGCCTGATAAATATCTTCGGCGGAGATGGAGGCATCAAACTGGCGAGCCATGCGGGCGAATTCCTGCGTGGATTCCAGCATGCCGCTTTCTTCGATAAAATCCAGGTGCGGTTGCTGTAAGTTCAGCGCATCGCGCGCAAAGGCGGTCAGGGTTGGCCGGAACTGGCTCTCGATCTGCTGGCTCCAGGTGCGGCGCTCCGCGGGCGCTTTTGGCATGCGCTTGAGTTCATACACCACGCCATCAATCAGTTTCTCGAACCGCTTTTCGCGAAATGACTGCTCCTGTGTATCAAAGGCGGCGTAAAACGCGGGCAGCGAGCGGCTGCGCGAGAACCACAGCCTCTGGTAGCTGCTGACAAAATCTTCCACTTCTTCTTGTAAAGAAATCACCTGGGGCTCGGTCAAGGTATAGCTGTCTTCGCACATCCGTGGACTCCGTTATGTAGGTAGGCATCATCCCCCTGCTGAAACAATCGATATTCTACATACGGGAATCAGAAGGAAAAAGTTGCTTGGGTAACCTTAAAAAGATCGGCGCAGTCCCGCCTGGGCAGGACTGCGCCGATCCAATCAGTCTGTTTTGAAGGCTAATAATAGCGCATATAAGGCGCCCGGTAGGCGCGCCCGCGGTAGAACAACCCGATAAACAGGCCGAATACAAACCCGCCGATGTGCGCCCAAAAGGCCACGCCGCTGGTCTGGGCGGTGTTGATATCCAGGCTGGCAAACCCGCTCAGCAGTTGGGTGGAGAACCAGATGCCCAGGAAAAGCAGGGCCGACACGCGCGTCGTTGTTACGAAGATGCCCAGGAAGATCAACGCCCGGATGCGTGCGTGGGGATAGACCACAATAAAGGCGCCCAGCACCGCGGCAATGGCCCCGCTGGCCCCCAGGCTGGGAATATTGCTGGCGGGGTTGAGCGCAACATGCGCCGCGGATGCCGCGATGCCTCCGGCCAGGTAAAAGATCAGGTAGGGGATATGTCCCAGGGTGTCTTCAATGTTATCGCCAAACACCCATAGAAAGACCATGTTACCGATCAGGTGCAGCCAGCCGCCGTGCATGAACATGGCGGTAAGCAGGGTTTCCAGCCGCTGCCCGGCCAGGATCTGCGTTGGGATCACACCCCATTGGGTGATGAATTCCTCAAGAGCGAATTGGTCCAGGGCTGCCTGGTAGAGAAAGACGGCCACATTGGCCACGATCAACAGTACATTGATGAAGGGGAAAGGTCCCCCCTGTGACTCCTCATCGCCGATGGGTATCATTGTTTCATATCTCCTATACACAATTATAGGACAGTCAAGGAAAAGCGCCACTAGGAGATATCCTATTCGACCGGTCGCTTTTCCCTAAGAAATATTCAGTTACTGCGCTAATTGTAGAACTTTTAAGGGGTCGACTACCTGGAACAGCCCGCTGACCGTCCACAAGCAGTAATTGCTCATCTCTTCGGCGGTGACGCTGGAATGGTAGTGGGCCATGCCCGTCATCTGCAGTCCGGATGGCCCTACTCGGGTCTCGAAGTGCAGGTGCGGGTTAAGCGCGTTGCCGGTGCCGCCAACCGTGCCGATCACCTGTCCGCAGGCAACCGCATCTCCGGTTCTGAATTTGGAGGGCTGCTCCAGGTGCGCGTACAGGATGTACAGCGACCGCCGGGCTGGGTCGGCAAAGGCGGGTCCTGGCGCGGGCGGGCAGGTGAGGGCGGATCGCGAGGGCAGGGTTGGCGCCGGGGTGGGGATCTCCGCGGGCCGCCACCAATCCGCCGGGAATGTATCCAGCGGCGTTTCGATCACCAGGGCATTGCCAAAAGGAAAGCGGTCGTCAATCGTAACAACCACCTTTCCTGCAAGCGCGGACTGCACCGGGTGCCCGGCCAGCGCCATCTCGGTATCGGGCAGGCGGATAGCCAGGTCGACGCCGGCATGCGGGTCATCCAGCCCGGGCGGCGGCGGGTGGAACGGGTTGCTCACCAGCGCGCTCATCTGATTGAGCGGCTTTCCCTGCAGCGGCGTGCACAGCCGCGCCAGCGGCATGGGGGTCAGGGTTGCCGTTGCCAGGGGAGGCGTTGGGGTCGCCGATGGCTGCGGGCTGGCGGTTGCCGTGGGGAGCAGTTGGTTAATGGGGATCATGGTGGGCGTCGCGGGTGCGGGGGCCAGCCCCGAGCAGGCGCTCAACATAATCGTCAGGCTAATGGAAAAAAGAATGGATGTTAAGCCGCGCATATGGCTAAATTTTACTGCAAACCGGCTTTCTCCTGTCCATAAGGCACGAGCCATTCCATGCGGGCTTCAATAAGGAAAATATAACTGGTTCCCGCCTTTGCCTAAAATGGCTGCCAGTTTGGGAAGGTTTGTAGCAAATCCAGCCGCAAAGCTCAACAGGACGAGCAGCATCACAGCGATCATCAACCGTTTTCCCCTTTGGAAAATCCCTTTTCCATTCAGCCAGGATTTTCCCTCCCAGGCGCATGCGGCAAACGGCACCAGCACAGGAACCCAGGCCAAATGGAAGCGCGGCTCCGCCAGGATCAACAGGTGGGGCAGGCCGTATCCCAGCAGGTACAGCAGGATCAACAGCACCCCTTTGCGGTCCCGGGTGTGCCATAACCCGGCAATTCCAAAGGCCAGCGTAGACGCCCACGGTAGTGCCAGCAGCGCGTAAAGCACCACCAGCCCAGGCCGCGGCACGGGCCCAATGAGGTTGTTGCTGTAAAAGAAGAAAAATTCCCGGTCTTCCGGCCCGATAAATTTAATCCACCGCGCTATCACCCTGCGCGCTGCTTCCATCGGGTTCTGTTGAATATACTCCATCGCCTGCCGCATGCAGTAACGATCCCGCGCGCCATCGTCCAGAATGTTCATGGGCTGGATGGCAATCCGCGAGATAAATCCCCCATCACCCTCGGGGTGATAACCGATAAACAGGTTATAGCCGGCGCTGTTTTCTACAAAGGCCGGTTTTTGCATCAGGATCGAATTTCGTATGCTCCACGGCGCGCACAGCCCGAATGCGATAAGCAAAAACACCACACCGGCTTTTGTTTTGAACGGGTGAATGCGGCCCAGCCATATCCCGCCCAGCAAGACAAACCCCGCGAAGATGGAGCGGGTCAACATCGCAGCCCCGCTGGCAAACCCGGCCAGGATCACCCATTTCCAGGATTCTGTTTTTGCAGACCGCCAGATCAACAGCAGCGAGATGACACACAGCAAGATATACAGGTTTTCAGACGCCAGGCCAATGGGATAAAACAGGAGAATTGGGTAGAAACTGATGCCCGCAGCCGCCAGGATACAAGCCTTCCGAGAGCCGCCCGCCTGATATGCCAGGAGCGCAGCCAGCGGCGCGAGAGCCGCCATTAACCCGGCCTGGACCACCCGGGCCAGGATAAAACGGTCCGCTCCAGGTACCAGCATGTACAGCAATGACAGAAAAAAAGGATACCCCGGCGCGCGGAAGGTAGTTGGCAGCCCATTTTCTGGGAACGCCAGATGGTCGATGTCCAGAAACCGAGAATAGTACGGGCGCAGGATCTCGATATCGGCCTTCGTGTACCAGCGATAACCGTTTCCAGCCTGGAGCGACCGGGCCAGCATGTCGTATTGGAACATATCGTCCAAAGCGATGGGCTGGGGGATGAAGGATGCGACGACAGTGATATGCACAAGGAACGACCCGCTAAAGAGGAAGAATAGGAGATTCTGGAAGGCCATCTCACCCAGGCTGGTGTGGAGCCGTTCGAGGCGCGTTGAAATAGAAGCACTGTTCATAACGAAAGTCTCCTCAATCGTTGGCCTCCATATCTGTATGGAGCCAATGGGATATATGCCACCTCTGCGTAGAGGCGTTGAATTTACGCTTGATCTCGAAATCACCCCCTCACATCGGGGTCAGCGCCGTGCAGCCCGGTTGAGGGAGGAAAACCTCGTGATGTGTGGCAGCGAACCTATATCTGTGTGACGGCGTGCATTTGAGAGGTCTTTCCAAAAATCATTCCCAGCAGCGCCCCTTCCAGCAAACACGGAATGACGATAAAGAAGAGCAGCCCGGCAGTGCCCGTTTGCACAATGTCCTGCGTTGGACTGTGGAACATAAAACTCTGCACCAGGGCAGCGGATAGTCGCCGCACGAAAAAACCAGCCAGCAGGGCCAGCCCGCCCGCCGTGACAAATCGCAGCGTTGCGCGCCAGCTGCGGGTAGCGAGTCCAATCAGCAGGCCAAAAATGCTCCCTTGCAGGAACGGGTAGAGGAACGGAATCAAAAAGCCGATCCCGGTTCCCGGCGCTAGAAACGCATCCGGGAAAAAGCGGAAGAACATTTGCTGGACCAGCGTGTGCGCCAGCAGGAAGCCGGCGGCCCCACAGATTGCAAATTGCAGCTTCTTTGGGGCGTTCAAGGCTGCCCCGATAGCCAGCCCGCCGCAGCCGCCAACTGCCAGAACGCTGAGGAGATAAATGCTGTAGCCGGAGCTTCCATCCAGAACCATGGCATTGATGCCTGTATCGATCAGCCCTAGCAGCAGAAACCCCAGGGTAAATGCCAGCAGGTTGATCGGGTAAGGCTTTGTCCAGAAAGTTTTTCGCGCCAGGTGCTGTTCCAGGATGCTGCCTGGCGTTTCAATGATTTCGCGCCCCACGAATTGCAAGGCATTCCATGCTCCTTGGTGGGCGCATTCGTCCAGGGCTTCCAGAAAAATCTCGTGCATCTCGGCCCCGAAGCGCTCTCGAAACGCTTTTGGGTACAGGGATAATCCCATCCTGTAAACCCGCGACGCAGTCGCTCGCCACGGCGCAGCCAGTTGTTTGTCGGAAGGTGTAAGCATGGCTCAGGCCTCTCTTGCTTTTACGGAAAACGCCAGTTTCACCAATTCGTTCATTCGGGAGACTTCTGTATCCAGTACGTTCCCCCCCAGCGCTGTCAGCTCGTATTCTTTTCGCGCCCGGCTGTTCTCGTCCCCATCCGAAAGACCCTCACCTTTCCGAACAATCCAACCCTGGTCCAGCAGCCGCTTGATCGCGCCGTACAGCGTTCCGGTGCTGAACGTGATCCGCCCATCGCTCATCTGGTTGACCGCTTTCATGATGGCGTATCCATGGTTCGGGCCAGGCGCCAGGCTGAGCAAAATGAAAAATGTTGCTTCCGTAAGTGGGAGAAACGATTTGTAATCCGTTTCTATTTTCATTTCAGCTTCTCCAAGTGCAGATTGTATGGATTTTATGTCGCTATACGACATGTCGTTAAACGACATATTAGCACGTTTTAGACGGTTCGTCAATACATTATAGGAATTGATAGTTTTCAAGATGCTTTTGATAGGATTTGATAGCCTTCGGACGGTATCTTTAGCGTCAATAGAACGGTAAATGACGGCTCACTTATTTTTGAAAGGAATCAGAAAAGAGATGGAAGTACCCCGCCACTGGCGCATGAAAAAACAACGTTACACCCTGACCGGTGAAATTTGCTTGAACTGCAATACGCCCATGTTCCCCCCTCGCGCGGTTTGCCCACACTGCGGCGGCGACGCGAAGCATGTGTTTGCTGTACAACCGCAGCCGGCTTTTGCGCTCGAGGAACGAGTGCAGTCTGCTGGTAAGTAATTAGTATTGGATCAACTTGCTTCCGGGGCGCCTGTCCATAGACGGATAGGCGCCCGGTTGTTTAACCGACTCTCTGCCCTTGCCTGGCGCTGGCCCCATAGGCCTCCACAGCGATTCGTAATGGAGTTGGCATCCCGAGGTTTGGGATTGTTTGGGCGGCGTGAAGCCGCCCAAACGATCCCAATTTTTTACCCCTTTACGGGGTGGGGCAGCGACGAAGCCGCGGGGGTGGAAAATGGGCGGTACCCAGGGCGCAAACTGCGAACAGCCCTGTGCAAGCCCATTTGCAGACTGGAATTGTGAGAGGATTTTGATATATAATGGATTTATGACAGGCTATGTTTCGCTTCATTCTGCGAAACGTGAGCGCAGCATACAAGGCCCGGTGTTTTTGTAAATCAGGATGAGGAGGTAGCGAATGCAACAAACAACGATCCGGCATATCCTGGAAGTAAAAGGTCCCGACATTTGGAGTATTGGTCCCCAAGCATCCGTTTTCGATGCGCTACGTATGATGAGCGATAAAGACGTTGGCGCCCTGTTGGTCATGGAAGGCGACCAGATGGTTGGGATCCTGTCTGAGCGGGACTACGCGCGTAAGGTGGTCCTTTTGGGCAAAACCTCGCGCGATACGCGCGTGGAAGAGATCATGAGTTCAAAGGTCTATACCATTCACCCCGAGCAAACGGTAGAAGAAGCCATGGAAATTATGAATGCCCATCGCATCCGCCACCTGCCGGTTGCGGATGGTGACCAGATTATGGGTGTCATATCGGTCGGTGATGTGGTCAAGGCGATTATCTTCAAACAGCGCTCGGCGATCAGCAGCCTCGAAGATAAATTAAAACCATAAATTCCTGTTGAGTAAAAAATTCCGGGTTCGTCCCGGAATTTTTTTATCCCTTAACTCAGCTCAAACTCGCCTTGCAGTCCCGAGGCGCTGTTCGGCCCGATCCAGGCATGGTAGCGCCCCGGCTCAATCACTGGAGCGTCTTCCAATCCAGCAAATGCCAGCTCCTCTGCGGATAGTTGGAAGAATACCCGCCGGGTTTCGCCTGGCTGCAGCGTAACGCGCTGGAAGCCCTTCAATTCTTTCACGGGCCGGGTCACCTGGCCGACCAGGTCGCGCACGTAGAACTGCACCACCTCGTCGCCAGCCAGCGGGCCGCTGTTGGTAACCTCCGCGCTGAATACCCCCGGCTGTGATGCGTTTAACCGCTCCGGAGCCTGCAGGCTGCTGTACTGGAAGGTCGTGTAGCTCAGTCCATAACCGAATGGGTAGAGCGGCGTAGCCGGTAAATCGATATACCCGGTCGAATCCCAATCCGGGCGCGGCGGGCGTCCGGAGTTCTTGCGGCTGTAATAGATCGGCACCTGTCCCACGCTGCGCGGAATGCTGATGGGCAGCTTCCCGCTGGGCGCGGCGGCGCCGTCGGGCCCTGCTCCGAACAGCAGGTCGGCGATAGCATGCCCGCCCTCGATTCCCGGGTGCCATGCATACAGCACCGCGTCAGCCAATTCCACCTCACGGGTGATCGCCAGCGGGCGCCCGGCAAGCACCACCAGCACAATGCGCAGCCCGGCATCATGCGCGGCGATCACCATCTCGCGCTGCCCGGCGGGCAGGTCAAGATTAGAGATACTGCTGGCTTCGCCGCTGCGCGAAGGGTGCTCGCCAACCACAATCACTGCCACATCGCTGGACAGCGCCTGGTAGAGCGCCTGGTCGAAAGACGAACTGAGCGGGCGCACCTCTACCCCTTCCGGGGCGCCCTCGCGGATGGCCTCGGCGATTGGCATTACATCCTCCGCGTGCCCGTCCAGCGTCCACGCCCCAAACAGCTCGAACTGCGCGTGGGCCAGCGGGCCAAACACCGCGATTCGGCGTGCTTTATTTCCCAGCGGCAGCAGGTGATCCTGGTTTTTCAGCAGCACAATCGACTCGCGGGCAAGGCGCCGGGCTGTGGCGCGGTGTTCGGGCAGCAGCATCACCTGGCGGGCGCGCTCGGGGTCAACATATGGGCGATCAAACAGCCCGGCCAATAACTTCACCCGTAGAATACGGCGTACCGCCTCATCCAGCACGGGCAGGGGCACGCGGCCATTTTCCACCAGGCCCGCCATGTGCTTTTCGAAAGCCAGCGAGACCATATCCATATCCAGCCCGGCGTTGATCGCTTTGGCTGCTGCGTCCGCCGCATCCTCGGCCACTCCGTGCTCGATAAGCTCGTTGACCGCGTTCCAGTCGCTGACCACCAATCCCTGGAAGTCCCACTCTTTCTTGAGGATATCGGTCAGCAGCAGCCGGTTGGCTGCCACCGGAAGGCCGTTGAAATCGTGGAATGCCGACATGACCGTCGCCACCCCTTCCTTGACCGCGGCGTGGAAGGCTGGCAGGTACACATCCCGCATGGTGCGCATCGAAATCTCCACCCGGTCATAGTCGCGGCCCCCTTCGGCCAGCCCGTAGCCAGCATAATGCTTGGCGCACGCAACCACCTTTTCCGGGAAGGCCATATCTTCCCCCTGGTAGCCGCGCACCGCGGCGGCGGCATACTGGCAGGCCAGGTACGGGTCTTCCCCGTAGCCTTCGGCCACCCGTCCCCAGCGCGGATCGCGGGCAGCATCCAGCATGGGGGTAAAGAACCACTTAATCCCCTCGGCGCTGCCCTCTTTAGCGGCGATACTGGCGGCCTGCTCGGACAGGCCCGGGTTCCAGGCCGCTGCCTGCCCCAGCGGAATGGGGAACACCGTGCGGTGACCGTGGATCACGTCACGCCCCAACAGCAGCGGGATGCCCAGGCGGCTTTCGGTCACGGCGATGTGCTGGAATTCATTGCTGGTGGCAGCGTCTGCTGGGAGGGGGTTCTCCTTACCGGCCCAGGCTGTGCTGGCAAAAATGCTCGAACCCACCTGCCCCTGGCGGATCCCCTCCCGGTCGGCTTCGGTCAGGCGTACCAGTTGATTGGTCTGTCCAATTTTCTCTTCGAGGATCATTTGCCCGAGCAGCGTCTCGACACGCTCTTCGATCTCCGGGCGGATCAATGGGGTAGGCATAGGGAAGTCTCCTAGATGATCAATATTTCCGTTCGGGGAAATTATAAATCAACACTTTCCCTGCGCGTGACCGCAAAAAGATAGGTACGCAAAAGAAGAACGGTGCAGCGCAAACGGGCAATTGCGCAGATACTTGATCTGTGTTAGAAATACTCCGGGAATGGTTGGCAGCAGGCGAAGGAATTGGTTCGCTTCTTACCGTTCCCATAGATAGGAGGATTAATGCCTTTTCGCTCAGTTGATTTATTACGCGTGCGCACCTACCCTCTGCCCTACTGCCAGAACCGGGCAGCGCTGGAAAACCTGCTCCGATCCGAAATGCAGCCGCCGGATTTCCATTCGGAGGAGATGGAAGGGTTGGCCGGGCGCATTGTTGAAGTGCGCCAGAGCGGCTGCCCATCAGCAAAGAATGCGCCGTGGCTGCCTGCCGCATCCTTCCACCCGGGCTGGGTGAAGGCCTGGCGGAAGCTGCCCAACTCGCGGCGCGGACGATCACGATGAAGGAAGGAATATAAATATGCCGCCCGCTGAGCGTGTTCTCCTGTTCGTTGTAGACGGTATGCGCCCCGATGGTATGCTCCAGGCCGGTGCGCCTGCCATGCATGCGCTGATGGCGCGCGGCGCGGCAGCCCTTAACGCGCAAACCGTGCTGCCCTCGATTACCCTGCCCACGCACATGTCGATGTTTCACGGCGTGCCGCCCGAAGCGCACGGCGTCTTTTCCAACCTGTACCTGCTTTCGCCCGAAGAACAAATCCCCGGCATCTGCGAAGTGGTGCGCGGGGCAAAACGCCACCCGGCAGCCTTCTATACCTGGGAACAACTGCGCGATCTCTGGCGGCCCGGCGCGATCGCCTATTCCAGTTTTATCGATATCTACGGTCCGCAGGGGCAGGGCTCTGATGCGGCGATTGCCGCCCTGGCGGCGGAATATATTGTGCAGCAGCGCCCGGATTTTACGTTCATCTACCTGGGTGAGACGGACGAAGTTGGCCACAAATACGGCTGGATGTCAGCGGAATACCTGGCGGCTATCGCCCGGGCAGACGCGGCGGTTGCCCGCGTGCTGGAACAGGTGGAGGGCGCTGGCCTGCTTGAAGGCAGCGCCGTGCTCGTGACTGCCGATCACGGCGGGCTGGACCACAGCCACGGTTCTGATACGCCCGAAAATTTAACCATTCCGTGGATTCTGGCAGGCGCGGGGGTGAAGGTTGGGTACACCATCCACGGCCCGCTGCGGATTTTTGATACCGCGCCTACCATCGCCCACCTGTTAGGGCTGCCCATCCCGGCGGTCTGGCAGGGGCGGCCCGTGTTGGAAGCCCTGGTTTAGCGCTTGCCCACTTTGGCGTTCATGCCTATACTTACCCTACATGGTTCTATCCTTATTTCGAAAATCAAATAGTAGCGCTCGATATCAAAGCAGAACGTCTCCGTTATGAGGCCCCTTATGTCAACATCCGCACTGCAAATGGCAAAGCCTTCCAGCGCCCGCTGGCGGGCGGTGGTGATTTTCTTCCTGTTCATGCTGCTCCATCAGAGCGATAAGCTGCTGATTGGCCCATTGATGAAACCCATCATGGAAACGTTTAACATTAACTACACCCAGTGGGGCATGATCAACACCGGGGCGCTGCTGGTTGGGGTGATCCTTTACCCATTGTGGGGTTGGCTGTACGATAAACACAACCGCGCCAAACTATTGGCTCTGGCGTCTCTTTTGTGGGGAACCACCACCTGGTTCAGCGCCCTTGCGCCGAATTTTGGCACCTTCCTGGTCACCCGTTCGTCCACTGGCATCGATGATTCCAGCTACCCCGGCCTGTACAGCATGGTCTCCGACTACTTTGGCCCAAAGAGCCGTGGTAAGATTTACGGCGCGCTGCAGTTTGCCCAGCCCATTGGCTACCTGATGGGCATGTTGCTGGCGCTGATGCTAGGCGGGGTAATCGGCTGGCGGGCGGTATTTTATATTACCGGCTCGCTTGGGATAGTGCTGGCTGTTGTCATTTTCTTCGGCGTGCAGGATGTGCCGCGCGGTTCCAGTGAAGTCGAACTGCAGAACGTCGATAAAGAAAAGTTCAAGTTCAACTGGCCTACTGTGAAAGACCTGATGAAGAAGAAGACTATGTGGATGGTTTATTTACAAGGCTTCTTTGGCGTCTTCCCCTGGAATGTGATTACCTACTCCTTCTTCGGATACCTGGAAATCGAGCGCGGTTACAATTCCGAGACGATGCTGATGACCATGGCCCCCGCGGTGATTGTGATGGCGCTGGGGTATCCGCTGGGCGGTTTCCTGGGCGACTGGCTGTTCAAGAAAACGCACAGCGGGCGGTTGATCATCGCCTCCATTGGCGTTATTATGGGAGCCATTTTCCTGTACATTACCATCAACATCCCATTGGATCAGCCGGCCCTGTTTGGCGTCATGTTAATGGTCTCCGCGCTGTTCATCCCCTTCGCCTCGCCCAATGTACTGTCCACGGTCTATGATGTATCGCTGCCGGAAGTGCGTTCAACGGCTAACGCGGTGGAAGCATTCATTGAAAACACCGGCGCTGCCGCCTCCCCGCTCATCTTCGGCATCATCGCCGACGCCACTTCGCTGCAGGACGCCATCCTGCTGGTCTGTATCAGCACCTGGATTTTGTGCTTCATCTTCTTGCTGTTTGCCATCCGCTTCATCCCCAAAGACATCCGCAGCCTGCATGAAGTGCTGCGCGCCCGGGCCGCCGCGGCTGCGCCAGCTACAGCCGATACCGCCAGAGTAGATTAGGTTTCTTCTACGGGTCATGGAAATGCCGCCTGCCTGGAATATCAATGGTCTGATTCTTGGAGGTTATAAAAATGGAAAAACAACCTAAAATTCGTTTTTCGGCCATTGGCATCAACCACGCCCACATCTACGGCCAGGTGAACCTGCTGCTGCGGGCAGGGGCTGAGCTGGTTTCATTCTACGCCAAAGAGCCCGAGCTGGCGGCTGCCTTTAATGGCGCCTTCCCGCAGGCGCGCCCAGCGCGCAGCGCGGAGGAGATCCTGGAAGATGAGACCATCCCGCTGGTCGTCTCGGCAGCCATCCCCGATGAGCGCGGCCCGCTGGGGGTAGAAGTGATGCGCCACGGCAAGGACTACATGAGCGATAAGCCCGCCTTTACCACGCTGGAAAATCTCGCCGAGGCGCGGCGGGTGCAGAAGGAAACCGGGCGGATCTTTTCGATCTGCTACAGCGAGCGCCTGGAAAACCCCGCCACTGTCCGCGCCGGCGAATTGGTCCAGGCGGGAGCCATTGGTCAGGTGGTGCAGACCATCGGCCTCGGCCCGCATCGCACTAACATCCCCTCCCGCCCGCAGTGGTTCTTCCAGCGCGAGCATTACGGCGGCATTCTTGCGGATATCGCTTCGCACCAGATGGACCAGTTCCTCTTCTTCACCGGCTCCACTTCCGCTGAGGTCGTATCCTCCCAGGTGGCGAATTATAAGCATCCCCAGTATCCCGGCCTGGAGGATTTTGGCGATGCCGTGCTGCGCAGCGACCACGCCACCGGTTACGTGCGCGTCGACTGGTACACTCCAGATGGCCTGGAAACCTGGGGCGACGGGCGCCTGTTCCTCCTGGGCACCGAAGGGTACATCGAACTGCGCAAGTACACGGACGTGACCGGGCGTCCAGGCGGCAACCACCTCTTCTGGGTCGACCAGAAAGGCACGCACTACGAAGACTGCAGCGGTCACGAACTGCCCTACGGGCGCCAGCTGCTGTACGACATCGTCAACCGCACCGAAACAGCCATGACCCAGGCTCACTGCTTCCTCGCCTCCGAACTGGCGCTGGTTGCTGAAGCGCGGGCCACGCGCCTGGGAAATCTTAAAGCATAAAGATGGGGGCGGCAGAGCCGCC
>CAYTHO010000090.1:18584-22078 GCA_964437595.1 uncultured Anaerolineaceae bacterium | reverse complement strand
GGGTGCTGGCCGCCGGGGTGGTGGGGGCGCTGGCCGGGTGGTTTGAGGACCAGTTTGGTACCTGGCCGATGATGCTTTTTTACATTTATTTGATGGTGCTGATCGGCCTGTGCGTTGGGATTATCTATATTGCCCTGTCGAAAGCGCGCCTGCGCTATAAGGTTGTGTCGCTGCTGGCCGCGCTGCTGATCATGGTGGCCTTTCTGGCGTGCTATGAGGTGCCCATTTATCTTAACTTCCGCGCGAGAATCCGTGAGGAGGTGCGCATCTCGCTGGTGAACGACGGCATCGACCCGAACAGCGTGGACATGGAAGCCGCCGTGGATTACCTGATCTACGATTACACCGGGCTGCCGGGCATCATCGGTTATGAACGGCTGCGCGCCAGTGAAACGCAGATGGATTATTTTGTGCGCATCGCGGTTGGGCTGGCTGTGGCGGTGTTGGCCTGGGCCAAATTTTTCAACCGGCCCTACTGCGCGCGCTGCCAGGATTATTACGGCGATCTGCTGGTGGCGGGCTGGCTGCCGGTGGATGATTTTGACCGGTTGCGGGCGCTGGTGGAGAGCGGCAGTTTGCATTCCGCCGGGCAGATGCTGCGCGAATCAGTGGAGGGTTACCCCAAGGTGATGGTGTGCGTGCAGGTGTGCCCAAAGCCGATGGAGCACGAAACGGTGCTGTCGGCGGAGCGGGTGGAGTTCAGCGTTCACCAGAACAAGGTGCGCAAAAAGAAGCTGCTGCGCACGCGCATCCCCGGCGCGCAGTATGCGAACTTCCTGAACGGGGCGGCTCAGGCGATTGTTGAGGCGCGGGCGGCGGAGTTGGTGAAGCTGGAGGAGAGCCTGGCCGAAACGGAAGCGGGCGAGTAGGGGATAACCGCGCTGAGTGGCCGCTGTGGGAGCAGGCCGCCCGCGCGCGCCTGGGGCGGTATCTGGCTTAAAATGTGGGGCCCATCCAATAAGGATGGGCCCCTGGGGAGATGGGGGATGTAAGCAAAGGAAATGTGGGGGAGAGAAGCGGAACAGGCGCGTAAATGGGTATCACAGGGCCTGCTCGACAGCGTGCGCGATAGCGTGCGGCGTTATAACGTTTGGGAATCGCTCACCCGGAACGTATCTCCCCCAATGAAAAAAAAACGATCATTGATAGGTAGATTATACAACCAAAATTTCCGTTTTCATCAACCAAATTTGCGCAATTTTTGCGGGTGATTGTGACGAGAAATGACTTTACCAAAACAGAACAAATGGTCTATAATAGGGGCTGCGGAAAAACGAATGAAACGGTGGCGATGGGGCGGGCATGTTCACATCAACGAAGAGACATTGGAGGATGAACAAATGAATAAGTACGATGAAGCGATGAAACAGTTAGACGAAAAATTGGGCAACAAAGACGGCCTGATTTCTCTATCTACCATTGCACTGGAGCCGGGGACGGATGGCAAGAGCCGCCCTGCCGCCCGTCTTGTGAATGCCTATTATGAAGATGGCGCGTTCTACACCGTCACCTACGCAACCTCGGGCAAGATGCTGCAAATTGCCCAGAATCCCGAAGTGGCCGTTTGCGTGATCGTCGATAACTTCACGGCGGATGGTATCGGTGAAAACATGGGCTGGGTGTGTGACGAGAAAAACGCTCAGATGATGAACAAACTGCGCAAAATATTTGCCGAATGGTATTACGCTGCCAATAAGGACGAAGACCCCAACACATGCCTGCTGCGTGTCCGCCTGACCAAGGGCCTATGGAATGACGCCCACGCGGGGATCCGAAATGAGGTTGATTTTGTCAACCGGACGGCGAATTAATTTTTAATGGTCACCGGCAGGCCGCCGCGCGGGCGGATGGTGACCAGCGGGTCGGGTTCGACCGTATGGCCGGAGGGCAGTTTCAGATTGAAATTGCGGAAGATGCCGGCCAGGATCAGCGGGCCCTCCATGAGGGCGAAGTTGTTGCCGATGCACAGGCGCGGCCCGCCGCCAAAGGGCAGGTAGGCGTAGCGCGGGCGGCCCGCGGAGCGTTCGGGGGTGAAGCGCTCGGGGTCGAAGGCGTGCGGGTCGGGCCAGTAGGCGGGGTGGTGGTGCATGGCCGAGGTGCCGATGATGACCAGCGCCCCGGCGGGGATGGTTCCCCCTTCTACCGTATCCTCGGCGATGGCCTTGCGGGTGATGAGCCAGGCGGGCGGGTACAGGCGCAGGGCCTCGTCGAACACCATGCGGGTGTAGGGCAGGTTGGGCAGGTCTTCGACGCAGGCGACGGGGCGAGCGCCCAGTACCGCGCCCAGCTCGGCGCGCAGTTTTTCCAGCGCAGGCGGGTGGGTGATGAGCAGGTAGCCGGCCCAGGTGAGGGCGCTGGCGACCGTCTCGTGCCCGGCGATCAGCAGGGTGATGACCTCGTCGCGGAGCTGCTGGAGGGTCATGCCGTCCGCGCCGGTCTCGTCCAGGTGCGCCATGAGCATATCCAGCAGGTCGCCCTTGGGTTCGCCGCCCCCGCCCCGGCGGCCTTCGATGATCTCGTACACGGCTTTATCCAGGGCAGCGAGGGCGCGCTTGAAGCGCAGGTTGCGCGGAGTGGGGATGTGGTTGGGTAGGGTGACGTGCCGCGCGCCGTACATCACATGGTCCAGGCAGGTGACCACGGCGCGGGTCAGGGCGGGGGCCTCGCGCGACATGTCCAGGCTGAAGAGGGCCTGCCCGACGATTTCCAGCGTGGTGCGCATCATTTCGGCGTCCAGGTCGATGGTCTCGCCGCGCGCGGCGATTGGCTGCCAGCGGGCCACCATGCGCTCCACCGCCGCGCTGACCGCCCCGCCGAAGCCCTGGATGTGCGGGCGGGTGAAGCCGGGCTGCATCAGGCGGCGCTGGCGGAACCAGGGTTCGCCATCGTTGGTGAGCAGCCCGCGCCCGGTGACGGCGGACAGGGCGTTGTACTGGATAGTGTCTTTGGTGTAGTTGCGGTGGTTATCCACCAGCACGCGCTGGATGGCCTGGGGATGGTTGATGAATATGGCGGTGACAGGCCCGGCCTGGAAGCGCACGAAATCGCCGTAGCGGTTGGCCGAGTGCTGGAGATATTCCAGCGGGTTGGAGAGGATGCCCGGCACGCTGAACAGCAGTTCCTGCGGGGTGGGGCCAGGGAAGGTGGGGGAAGGGGGCATGGGAGGGGCCTTTCGGGATGGGACGCATTGGGACGCAGAACGCCATGGGACGCAGTCCCACAGCTAGGGAGAGGGGGAAGCCCGGCGAAGCCGGGCTGGCAAGGCCAGCGGAGAGGGCAGGTAGGGCGGCCATCCCTGGCCGCCGGGGTTGTTCTCGCTTGCGCGAGCGGCACGCAGGGATGCGTGCCCTACGGGGGCGTCGCGGAGGTTGCCATGCAGCCTGGGATGCCTGACTTGCGGAGAGGGCAGGTAGGGCGGCCATCCCTGGCCGCCGGGGTTGTTGTTCTCGCTTGCGCGAGCGGCACGCAGGGATGCGTGCCCTACGGGGGCGTCG
>CAYTHO010000090.1:0-18484 GCA_964437595.1 uncultured Anaerolineaceae bacterium | reverse complement strand
GCCTGACTTGCGGAGAGGGCAGGTAGGGCGGCCATCCCTGGCCGCCGGGGTTGTTCTCGCTTGCGCGAGCGGCACGCAGGGATGCGTGCCCTACGGGGGCGTCGCGGAGGTTGCCATGCAGCCTGGGATGCCTGACTTGCGGAGAGGGCAGGTAGGGCGGCCATCCCTGGCCGCCGGGGTTGTTGTTCTCGCTCGCGCGGGCGGCACGCAGGGATGCGTGCCCTACGGGGGGCGGGGCGGTTGGTGTATCCAGATCGCGCATGCTTACCCCCGCATAGCTGCCGGGAGCCTGCCAATCTTGGAAAAGATCCGCCGCGCCCGTTCCAGGCTGACCGGGTGGCACATGAGGGTGATGCCGCAGGTGATGAGGATGTTGGTGACGAGGAAGAACAGCATTTCTTCCACCGGCAGGGTGCCGACCTTGAGGCCGGTGGTGTACTGCGGGCTGATGGTCCAGGTGCCGCTGGTGATGGCGAGCGAGTCGACCAGCCACAGGTAGAGGGTGGGCGCGCCGATGCCCGCCAGCAGCACGCGCCACTGGTCGCGCAGGATATCGGCGCCGAAGATGGTCTGGAGCAGGATGGGCGGGATGGCCCAGCCCAGGATCAGGCCAAAATAAACGCCCGGCTGCCAGCCGCTGAGCCACAGCGCCACGGAGGCCGCCCACAGCACCGCCAGAACCGCGCTGGACCACACCCGGACGGGGGTCGACTCGCGCACCGGGCCGGCGGGGAAGCGGCGCAGCATCCACACCGTCCACAGGCCGGTGAGCAGGGTTTGCAGGACGAAGAAGGTGTATTCTTCGATAGGCACCCAGCCCAGGGTGATGCCGGTGACCAGGGCCGGGTCGTACCACCACACGCCGGTGGCGACCAGGTAGTTATCCCAGGGGGTGGTGTAGACCAGGGCGATGATGACGTGCAGGAGCACGGACTGGTAGGGGAGCATATTGATTTTTGCTCCGGCGCTTTTTTTGCGGCCAAACCACAGCTCGCGCGGAACCCACAGCGCCAGCAATACCAGCAGCGGGACGATAAAGGTGAAGAGCACGCCGAAGTACGTCATAGGCCGCGGGTGCTCCACCAGGCGCGGGCCACCAGGGCCAGTTTTCCGGCGGTACTGGCCCCGGCGCGCCGCCCGAAAACGTTGTACCGCGCGCAGCGGATGCTGGTGAGGATGGCGCGGTAGATCTCCAGGCCGGCCATCACACCCCACTGACCGGAGGCCAGCATGGGGACGCCCAGGCGCGCCTGGCGGTAGTACTGCTCGGTGCGCTGGGCCTCGAAGGCCATCAGGCGGCGGAACTGGAGCGTCATGCGGCCTTCGGCGATCTGCTCTTCGCGGATGCCGAAGCGGGCCAGGTCTTCCTGCGGGATGTACACGCGGCCAATGCTCCAGTCGTAGGCCACGTCGCGCCAGAAGTTGGAGAGCTGCATGGCGACCGAGAGCGCGTCGGCGTAGGGCAGCACCTGCTCGAAGGTGTAGCCGGGGCGCACGCCCATGATGTAGGTCATGGCGCGGCCCACCACCATGGCGCTGCCCTCCACATAGGTGAGCAGGTCGGCGAAGGTGTCGAAGCGGGTGACGCTGAGGTCGGCTTTCATGGCGCGGAAGTAAGCGTCCATCAGGTTGGGGGGGATTTCGAAGGCGCTGGCGGTGTTGAGGTAGGCGCGCAGCACGGGGTGCGGGCTGCCGCAGGCGTGGAAGGCGTTCCAGTAGGCGTGCTCCCAATCCTCGATAGCCTCCAGCGGCGAGGCAAAACCGGCGTGCGAAACGTCTACGCGGTCGTCGCCCACGCGCAGGAAGGCATACAGGGCCTCCACGTGCTCGCGCTTATCGGGCGGCAGCATGCGGCTGGCGAAGGAGTAGTTCTTGCTGGCGCCGAGCATGATCTGCCGGCAGGCGGCGTAATCTTCGGGCGAGGCATAGGTGTACTTTTCGCCTGCCCCGTGGTTGAGTCTGGTTAAGGTATTTACTGCCATTCTTTCAAAATCCTTTCGGTGACCAGCTTGGCCGACAGGTGCACCATGGGCATGCCGATGCCGGGGTAGGTGCCCTGCCCGACGAAATACAGCCCGGCGATGTCGCGCGCTTTGTTGTGCGGGCGGAAGTAGGAGGATTGGAAGAAGCCGTGCGCCAGCGAGCCAAAGGCCGTGCCGTGGTAGGCGTTGTAATGGTTCTGGAAATCGTCGGGGCGGAATTCTTTTTCCCAGACGATGTGGCGGCGCAGCTCGGGGTCGACGATTTTCTCGATCTGGTCCAATAGCTGCTCGCGCAGGCGGGGGGCGGCCTCATCCCAGTTAATATTGGCGGTGAGGTTGGGCATGGGGGCCAGCACGTACAGCAAGCTGTGCCCGGCGGGCGCCAGGGAGGGGTCGGTGATGGTGGGCACGTTGAGGTGGAAAGAAGGCTCGGCGGGCAGGGTTTTGGTCTTGAAGATGGCATCCAGGGTGGCCTTGTAGTCTTCGGAGAAGTACAGGGCCTGGTGGCGCAGATGGTTGTAGGCTTTGTCCATGCCCAGGTAGAGCAGGTAGCCGGAGCAGGCGTATTCCATGTTTTGGATGCGCTGGTCGGGGTAGGCGCGGCGGTGGGCGGCGGGGATGAGCTTTTCGTAGGTGTAGGGCAGGTCGGCGTTGGAGAGGATCAGGTCGGCACGCAGCACCTCGCCGCCCTCCAGGCGCACGCCGCGCGCGCGGCCCTGCTCGACCAGGATTTCTTCCACCGGGCTGCTCGTGCGGTAGGTGACGCCCATGCTCTGGCCCAGCGCCACCATATCCTCGATGATGCGGTAAATGCCGCCCTGCGGGAACCACATGCCCATCGCCAGGTCGGCGTAGGTGATGAGGCTGTACATGGCGAGCGAGTCGTAGGGGGAGAGGCCGAGGAACATGGAGTGGAACGAGAAGGCCTTGGCCAGCTTATCGTTGTGGTTGAAGAAGCCCGCCACCTGTTTGTACAGGTTCTGGTGCGCGCCGGTGGAGAGCAGCCGCACCAGGGCCTGGGGGTTGGCCAGGTCGGTGATGCGGTCGAAGTTGCGGTCGACGAAGTCCATGCCCAGCTCGAACTTCTTGGCGCCCTCGCCAATAAAGCGGAACAGGCGCTCGCCCGCGCCGGGGGATACCCGTTCCACCTCCTGATGCAGCAGGGCCATATCGCCGAACAGGTCCAGGTGGTCGCCGTCGTGGTAGTAGACGCGGTAGTTGGGGTCGATCTGGCGCAGGGGGATGCGCTTTTGAAGGTCCTGGCCCACGGCGTGGTAGGTATCTTCGAGGGTGTCCTTCATGACTAAGATGGTGGGGCCGGTATCCACGCGGAAGCCGTTTTCTTCGATGACGCTGCTGCGCCCGCCCAGGCGGGGCTGCTTTTCCAGCACCGTGACCTGAAAGCCGTGGTGCGCCAGGCGCAGGGCGGCTGCCAGCCCGCCCATGCCCGAACCAATGATGATGATGTTTCCCGTTTTTGCTGCCATGAAATCCCTCGGTGGAAGAAGTGTTGTTGTTCGCTACCATACAAAAGCGGCGGCCCAGGGAAGTGCTTCACCCAGGCCGCCGCCCAATATCCTTGCCAGGCCATCGGCCCTAACTATTATACAGTACGCATGTCGATAATACATGTATATAGTACGAGGAATTTTGCGTTAAATGAATATGTATGTACAATGTTGATTATCTGGTACTTGCCCCGGCCTCCTTGACGATTTCTTTGATGGCCTCGTAGTCGGGCAGGAGGACGCTGGCGCCGCTGTCCATGATCCAGTTGGCGGTCATGTATTCGGGGATGGCGAAGCGCTGAATCTGGCTGGGGTCCTGGGCCATCTTGGATGCCACGGGCAGCAGGGACAGTATTTTATCGACCGGCATGTTGGTTTCCACGTCCTGGCTGTACTGCGCGAACAACTCGGGCAGGCGCCACATGGCTTCCATGGTCATAAAGCGGTGGAAGATACCCAGCATTACCTCCTGGGCGCGGCGCATGCGGTCGAAGTCGCTGGTGGAATGGCGCGAGCGGATGTACCACAGCGCGGAATCGCCGTCCAGCGTATTTTTGCCCACGTTGATGGTGCACTGGCCCGCCGTGCTCCAGTACAGGTCGCAGGCGTCGGTCAGCTCGGCGGCGGCGTCGATCTCAATGCCGCCGATGCTGTTAATCAGCCCAGTGAAGCCGGCGAAGTTGGTCATGAAGTAATACTTGGGGCGCGTGCCGTAGGTCTGGTCCAGGGTGTTCTGCATCAGGTCGAAGCCGCCCATCTGCATCACCACGTTAATGCGCTCGTCGCCGTAGCGGGGAATTTTGACGATCAGGTCGCGCGGGAAAGACAGCGCGGTGACGGTGTTCTGCTGGGGGTCGATGGTGAGCAGCAGGACCACGTCGGTGCGGTAGCTGCCGTCGCCCTCGCGGCGGTCGGAGCCGAGCACCAGGATGGTGGTCTTTTCGCCGGGGGGGAAGGTGGGCTGGGGCACGGCGGTGGGCTCGGGCGGGAGGGCCTCGGCCATGGCCTTATCGGGGCCGCGCCCGTGGCTGAAGAGGATGGCCGCCGCGGCGATGACGATGACGATGGCGGCGATGCGCGGGGCCCAGGTGTTCATATCGAGGTTGGCCAGGAAATCGGATAGGAAAGCCTGCACGGGGTTCCCATCCGGGCGGCCAATCTGGCGGAAGTGGTTGGTGACGCGCTGCGGGCGGCTGGAACGGGAGGGACGCAGGGGCCGGGCGCGGCGTAGGGGATCGACGGCGCGGCCCGGGTCCGCTGGCCAGGCGGGGGGCGCGGGGTGCGTGACCACGGGGGGCATGGTAAATTCGGGCGGGCTGGCCGGTTCCACCGGGCGCGGGCGCGGCGCGCTGCGGGCCGGGTTGGAGGGCAGGGGCGTGTCCACGCGGCGCGAGAAGATCATCGGGCGGGTCAGGTCCAAGCCGCTTGGCGCGACTGCCTTCGGCTGCTGAGCTGCCGCCGCACCTGCTGGATGCGCCGCACCTGCTGGATGCGCCGCATCTGCTGGAAGCGCCGCACATGCCTCGGCGGTGTTGGGGATGATGGCGGGCGTTTCGCCGCTGTTATCATCCGGGCCCGCGGGCTGGGGGGTGGGGGGCTGGTTCTGCTGGCTGCGGCGCGACTCGACCCGCTCGCGCAGGGTGGCGGGGCGTCGGGGGTGAAAGAGTATGTTCTCCATAGGCGATCCTCAAGAAAAGAGCTGCGGTTGTTGAGGATCAGGGTAGCAAGAAGGATGCCAGGATGGGGATTATCTCTGGTTCCTACGCTCCGGCGTAGGGAACCGGTTTCTTGCACGCTCTGCGTGCTGTTGGGGGGAAGAAGACGACGCGGAGCGTCGAAGAGGGGCGTTCCCACGCGGAGCGTGGGAACGAGATGACGAGGGAATGATGAGGGCCTTCCGCAGCCCGCACGATACGGGGGCGCGAGTCTCCTAAGGTAATTCGATCGACTCGATCACCGCGTCCAGCTTGTCCAGCGGGGGGGTGAAGTTCTGCGCGTTCATGCCGTTGAGGGTGACGATTTGCCCGGCGAGCTGGTTGCGGATGCCGTCGAGGGTGAGGGCTTTAAGCTCGGCGGCGCTGGGGGCGGTGGCCTCAAACACGCCGGTTTCAACCGGGTAGACCATGGAGATGTAGTACTGCCCGTCGTTGGTGAGGCCCTGGAAGGTGTAGAAGACCTCGCCCTCCAGCACCACGTTGATGCCCTGGGCGTAGGTGGTCAGGTAGCGGATGCCGCTGCCGCGGCTGTGGCTGGGGCCATCGGCGGGGCCGAACTCCAGCGTCTTGAGTTGGGCGCAGAAGGCCTGGGCGGCGTTGGTCCACGGCAGGTAGGGCAGGTGATCTTCCACGCTGCGCGGCGGGGTGGTGCAGTAGCGCGGGTCGATGCCGTCTTTCAGCAGGACGGCCAGTTTGCTCTGCTGGGCGGGGAAGCCGTTGGATGAATCGGGGCCGTACGAGGCGAAATCGGCGGTGCGGAAGATCATCACCTGCGGCTGGCTGATGGGGTGGGTGAGGCGGTAGGCGCGCTGGGTGGGGATGCCGCCGAACGCCACGCTGATGTAGGCCGGGTGGGCCTCCACGTACATGCGGTCCTGGCTCATCGGCGCCGCCTCTACCTGCTGGATGGTCGCGGAAGCGGCCAGCGACTCGGCGTAGGAGAGCGCGACGCCAAACTCGGAGGATTGGACGGTGCGCACGCCCGGCGCGGACAGCGCGATGGCGGTGGGGTCCGCGGAGGCGGTTCCGCCAGCGGTGATAGGCGCGGTTTCGGGGGGGAAGGTGTCAGAGGGCGCGGCGCAGGCTGCCAGGAGCAGCATGGCCAGCAGCGCGGCAAGCAACTTGAAACAGCTCGTTTGGTTCATTTGACATTCCTCTAAGTTGTCCGGTGCGGAGTCCCATGGTCAGAGGGGCAGTGCCTTGGAAAAGACGCAGCACGTTGTCGATTTGTTTCTAGTTATATCATTTTTTGATTATTTTTCGAACGGCTTTTGCCCTGTAAAGGATGCAGATTCGTTGCAATTGGCCCGCCTTGCGCGCCGGGAAAAGCTGATCCATAATGAAGAGGATCAAAAGGAGAGGAGCCGGGCATGGAATATTCGCATCTCGGAGTCTACAGCGACCTGGTAGACGCGGCGCAGGGCCAGGAGCCGCTCTTCCCAACCGCGCTGCCCGGGCGGGCGACGGTCGAAAAAGTGCGCGAGGTGCTGGGTTTCTGCGAGCGCCCCGAGCAGCCGCTGGATGCGCGGGTGGAGGGGCGCTGGGAGAAGGATGGGCTGGTGGGGGAGGCGGTTTCTTGGGATGTGGGCTACGGCCCGCGCGCGCAGGCCTGGTTCCTGCGTCCGGCGGATGCGAAAGGGCCGCTGCCGGGCATCCTGGCGCTGCACGACCACGGCGGGTTCAAGTATTACGGCAAGGAGAAGATCGCCGAGGGTCCGGATGCGCCGCCTGAGGTGCTGCGGGACTGGTTCCAGGGCATTTACGGCGGGCGGGCGTGGGCCAACGCGCTGGCCCGGCGCGGCTTTGCCGTGCTGGTGAATGATACCTTTTTGTGGGGCAGCCGCCGCTTTCCGCTGGAGACGATGGAACGGGCGCTGGGTTCGGCCCGCCCGGAGGGGTTGGAGGCGGGCAGCGTGGAGGAAATCGCCTATTACAACGGGCTGACCAAAACGCACGAGCACCTGGTGGAGAAATACTGCACCGTGCTGGGTACCTGCCTGGGCGGGGTGGTGGCCCACGAGGACCGCATGGCGCTCAATTACCTGGCCTCGCGCCCGGAAGTGCAGGCGGATAAGCTGGCGAGCATCGGGCTGTCGGGGGGCGGGGGGCGTTCGGCGCTGCTGCGCGCCACCGCCGACGGGCTGAAGGCGGCGGTGGTGGTGGGGATGATGTGCGCCTACCCCGGGCTGCTGGATCACAACATCGTCTCGCACACCTGGATGCTCTACCCGCCTGGCTGGTCGCGCTACGGCGACTGGCCGGACCTGGCGGCCTGCCGCGCGCCGCTGCCGCTGCTGGTGCAGTACGACCGCGACGACCCGCTGTTTACGCTGGAGGGGATGCGCCTGGCGCATGAGAAGATTTCCGCGCATTACCGCGAGGCGGGCCAGCCGGAGGCGTACACCGGGCAGTTCTACCCCGGTCCGCACAAGTTCAACCTGGATATGCAGGAAGCGGCGTTCCAATGGCTGGAGCGGGTGATGTAAGAGAATAACCGCGAAGATGAAGAAAGAAAGAGAATAACCGCAAAGACGCAGAAAAAGAGTAACCGCAAAGGCGCAAAGGACGCGAAGTAAGAGCAAAGAAAGAAGAGAATAACCACGAGGCGCGAAGGGACGAAGAAAGAAAAATAAACCGCAAGGCGCAAAGACGCGAAGAAAAAAAAAGGTGCGTGAGGTGTTGTAGGGCGGCCATCCCTGGCCGCCGGGGATGAACCGCGCAGGTACGAAGAGGAGGAAAGAGAATAACCACAAAGACGCGTTCATTTGGCCGCGTTTTTTTCGCCTGGGGCTTTAGCCCCAGGACATTGCGATCCACCGACGCGGTTCCGGCAAACCGGCCCCGGGCGCGTTGCGAGGCCCCCTGCCGGAGTGATCGCGTGCCGCGGTTTAGAGGGTAATCAACACAATCGCCGCCAGGCAGGCGAGCACGCCCAACCCCTGGCGCAGCGAGACCCTTTCCTTTAATATCAGCGCGGAGAGCAGGACGGTGGCGGCGGGGTAGAGCGAGGCCAGCACGGCGGCTACGTCCAGGCGGGTGTACTGGTTGGCGAGGATGTACAGCAGGTTGCCGCCCGCGTCGAGCAGCCCGGCCAGCAGGGCGGGTGGGTTTTGGGTGAAGCGCGGCAGGGTAAAGGGCAGCGGCAGGCGGGCGATGCGCAGCATCACCAGGCCGGTGAGCAGGGTCATGCTGCGGGCGAGGATCAGCGGGGTGAAGACGGCGCTGGTCTGGATGAGGCCCAGGAAGATGAAGAACATTCCAAAGCAGACCCCGGCGGCGCAGGCCATCAGGACTTCTTGCGAGGCCCAGCCGCGCGCGCCGTTGGGCGCGCCAGATGGCGCGCTTGAAGGGGCGGCGCCGGCCCCGGCGGAAACCAACCAAATGCCCGCCAGCGCCAGGGCAAAGCCTACCATGCGCAGCGCGCCGGGCAGGCCGTGGGCCGCCGTGCTATAGATCACCGGCAGGGCGGCGCTGAGCACCCCGGCGATGGGCGCGACGGTGGCGGCATGGCCGATGGAGAGCGCGCGGTAAAGCATGGCGATGCCCAGCGCGCCGAAAATCCCGCCCAGCAGAGCCCACACCGCCGCGCGCGGCTCGGGGAACGGCTCGCGCAGGGCCAGGGCGATAATGATCAGCACTACCAGCCCGGAGAAGGCGGAAAGGGTGAGCACGGTGTAGGAATGGCTGCGCCGGGAGGCGAAGCCGCCGGTGAAGTCGCCGCTGCCCCACACGAAGCCGGAGGCGAGGGCCAGGAAGATGCCGAGGAGGGAGGTGGGGAGAGTCATAGGGGATGAGGATAGCACGGGTGAGGGGGTTTGTACAGGCTGCGGTAGAGAAAAAGCGGCGGGTACGGGTGCGCAACCGGGTTTGCACCTTGATAGTACAAATTAAAAGAGGGGAAAACCGCGGATGAACGCAGATAAACGCGGATCAGAAAATCATTCATATTTCGTGTACAATTCCTCTTACATCTTTGAACCAAGGAGCGTTTCGTGAAGACAGCCAGTGGTCTGGAGTATATCGAAATTGAGGCAGGCGCCGGGGCGCAGGCGCAGCGCGGCAAGACCGTGCGCGTGCATTACACCGGCAAGCTGCAGAACGGCAAGGTGTTCGACAGCTCGGTTACCCGCGGGGAGCCGATTGAGTTTAAGCTGGGGGTGGGGCAGGTGATCCGGGGCTGGGACGAGGGCATCGCGCTGATGAAGGAAGGCGGCAAGGCGCAGCTCGTCATCCCGCCCGAACTGGGCTACGGCTCGCGCGGCGCGGGTGGGGTGATCCCCCCCAACGCCACGCTGATTTTTGACGTGGAGCTGGTTTCGGTGAAATAAGGTTCGCCAGTAAGTTAAAGAAAAAAGATGGATCGCTGATTACGCTGATGGACTGATTTCGCTGATAAGAGAAGCGAATAAGAATCAGCGTAATCATGCTTGTGCAGCAAGCGCGTAATCTGCGATACGTTCTTTGCGGGTTAGACTTTATACTTAGCGATCTCCTCCACCAGCGACTGGGCGAGCTGGGTCAGGTTTCTTGCGGCGCCTTCGGTCTGGCGCGAGGAGGAGACGTTCTGCATGGTGGCCTGGTTGATGTGCTGCATGGTCATGGCTACCTGCTCCACCCCGGCGAGCTGCTGGCGGCCCCCGGCGCTGATCTGCTGGAAGATCTGGTCGTTCTCGTCGATGGCGGCGGCGAGCTGGTCGATGGACTGCTGGGCGGTTTCGGCCTGCTTGACGCCCCGGTCGACCACCTTGGAGCCTTCTTCGGTAGCCATGACGGTGCTGTTGGTGGCGGACTGGATCTCGGAGATGATCTCTTTGATCTGCGTGGTGGCCCTGCGCGACTGTTCGGCCAGGGTGCGCATCTCCTGCGCCACCACGCCAAAGCCCTTGCCAGCTTCCCCGGCCCGCGAGGCTTCGATGGAGGCGTTGAGCGCCAGCATGTTGGACTGCGAGGCCAGGTCGCCGACCATGGCGATGATCTCGCCGATCTGCTGGGTCTTTTCGGACAGGGCCAGGATGCTCTCGGCGATGCCTTCCACCCGCCCGCGAATTTCCATCATGCTCTGGATGGTAGAGGTGACCGACTGCCGCCCGGCGCGCGACACTTCCACCGTGCGCTGGGCCGATTCCGCCATCTGCGAGGTGCTGTTCAGCACGTGGTCGGCCAGGGCTTTGAGCTCTTCGACGGTGGTGGTGGTTTCAGCCACGGAGGCGGAGGTCTGGGTGGCGCTGGCTACCTGTTCGGTGTTGGCGGCCAGAATCTGGGTGGAGGCGGAGGTGATGTTCTGCGAGGCTTCTTTGATCTTGAGGATCATGTCGTGCAGGTTGTGGGTCATAGCCGTCAGGCCCTTGCCCAGCGACTGGATGGGATCGTTATCGGCGTAGCTGCCGCCGTCGATCGACAGGCGCGCCAGCAGGTCCCCGCTGGATACCTGAGACATGTAGCTTTCAAACTGCTTGATTACCTCCTGCAGCCGGTCGCGGCCCTGGGTGGATTCGCCCGCGGCGGTATCCAGCCATTTGTTGGCCTGTTCCAGCTTGGTGAGGTTTTCTTCCTGCTGCAGGGTGGTGACGCGGATCAGAATCCACAGCACAGCCAGGATAAACACTCCCATGAAGGCGTCTATCAGGAACATGGTGAGGTTGGGGAGATCCTTGAACAGGTTCAAGGGGGCAATGTACTTGGTGATCATCGCCAGTACAAGCCCGACGATGGAACCGATGGCGAACCATTTCCCATTCTGGCTGCCAAACCCGTTATAGCTGATCATGATGATGGCGACCAGCGCGGGAAGGTAGATCGTGATGAAGGCGGGGATCAGCATGGTGGTGATGGTCAGGGTGATGGTAGATACTATCACAAACAGCATGCCGCCGGTTCTGGGCTGCCCGCGCTTGTAGAAGACCGGGTAAAGGAAGGCCGTGATCCAGATGGGACTGACCAGTAAGGACAGCACGAGTAACTGCGGATTGCCGGGGGAGATCAGCCATGCGATGAACATAACGACCGTCAGGAGAACCGCCAGGTAAGCGCAGGCGCGGGTAATAAAGAATAACAGCCTGGCCTGGCGTTCCGTGATATCCGTTGAAACGATGGGAGATGAGACCATTGTTAACCTATGCACGCAGAGAGTTGTAAATTCGTTTTAAATTTTAGCATATTCTTCGAAGAATCAACCATGATTGGTAAAGTTTCACATTTTTTTTATAACCCCGGCATAACCCGCGCATAGAAAACGGCATCCCCCACGCGGGGGACCCCCAATATCCCCCTTGAATTAACAGAAATTATGTTCTATAAATAGTCTGCAAAATAGACCCTTATCCTGTTTGGAGGAAGGAATGACGCGCATTATCCTTGCACTCGATAACCAGGCCCAGTCCACATTCATAACCAACGATCCGCGGCCCGTGCGCGAGCTGATCAAGCTGATTAACAGTGGTAAGATGGTGGTAGGGTTGGGGGAGATCAACCTGGGCGGGGGACCGCTCCAGCAGTACGCGGTGGGGATTCCATCGCAGAATACGATCACCGTGATGCAGGCCGACCCGCCGGTGCATCTCTCGCCCCGCCAATACGATATTCTGTACAGCCTGGCGGAGGGCAAGTCTACGAGTGAGATCGGCCTGCGCTACAATCTGACCCAGCGCACGGTTTACCGGTATATGCAGGAATTGAAGGAGCGCTTCGGAGTGCATACGCGCGAGGAGATCTTGATGCGCGCGGTGGAGATGGGGTTGTTATGAGTTTGTAAGCTGGCGGGCGGCGCGGGGGCTGGCATTTAGCGTAAAATTGATTCGCACACATTTGTCATTCAATTCAAGGAGATATTGCATGGGCAGCACGGATCAGGATATTCGCAAGAATCGTTCAACAGACGCTACGGTGACCGTCCTGAAAGCGGACGGCCAGCCGCTGAAAGGCCAGGATGTAACCGTCGCGCAGACCCGGCACAAGATGATGTTTGGCTGCGCCGCTTTTAACTTTCTTGCTTCGCTGGATGAAATTCCGGCCCAGTGGAGGGAAGTAGAAGAAAAACGCCGCGAGGCCCAGATGGAACTGCTGAATTCCTTCACCCTGCCGTTCTACTGGGGGCGCTTCGAGCCGGAGCGGGGCAAGCCCGCAACCGAGCGCACGCTGAAAGCGGCCCGCTACCTGAAGGAGCGCGGCTTTGTGCTGAAGGGCCACCCGCTGTGCTGGCACACCGTCACCGCGCCGTGGCTGCTGGAGCTTTCCAACGCGGAGATCCTCAAGGTGCAGGTGGAGCGCATCCACCGCGACGTGGCCGACTTCCGCGCGGTGATCGATATGTGGGACGTGGTGAATGAAGCGGTGATCATGCCCGTCTTCGACAAGTACGATAACGGCATCACGCGCATCTGCAAAGAGATGGGGCGCATCAACCTGCTGCGCACCATGTTCGCCGCCGCCCGCGAGACCAACCCTAACGCCACCCTGCTGATCAACGACTTCGATGTTTCCTCGGCCTACGACATCCTGGTGGAAGGCTGCCTGGCCGCCGGGCTGAAGTTCGACGTGATCGGCGTCCAGTCGCACATGCACCAGGGCTACTGGGGGGTGGAGAAAACGCAGTGGGTGCTGGCTAACTTCGAGCGCTTCAACCTGCCCATCCACTTCACCGAGAACACCATCCTTTCCGGGCAGATTATGCCGCCCGAGATCGTGGACCTGAACGACTACCAGGTGACCGAATGGCCCACCACGCCGGAAGGCGAAGAGCGCCAGGCGCGCGAGGTGATCAGCCATTACAAGACACTGATGGCCCACCCGCTGGTGGAGAGTATCACCTGGTGGGATATAACGGACGGCGGCTGGCTGCACGCGCCCGCCGGGCTGATCCGCGCGGATGGCTCGCGCAAGCCGGCCTACGAGGAACTGCTCAAGCTGGTGAAGGGCGAGTGGTGGCTGAAGCCCACCCGCATGACCACCAATGCCGAAGGGCAGGTGAGTTTCAACGGCTTCCTCGGCGACTACGAGGTGATGATCGATGGGAAGAAGGCGGCCTTCATGCTGGAGCAGAAGGGCAGCCAGGCCGTAACGGTAAAACTGTAAACAAGAAAACGTCTACGAAGGCGGCAGCGCACCTGCCGCCTTCGTGGCCTTCTTTAAATTTTTCCAAGGGGGTAACATTTGTCATACCACGAACCGTTAATAATACACTCTTGATTCTCGGCGGTAATATCTATACTTAATGATTGCGGGGGATGAATACTCCCCAAGCCTCTCCAAACCGTTTGTTTACATCTGAATAGGGAACTCCCATGAAACACAAAACGTTCTTGCCCATTCTCTTTAAGGTGTTGAATATCAGCATGATTTTGCTGATGGTCGTGACCCAGCTCGGTTGGGGTTCGGTATCGGTGGCGCAGGCAGCGCCGGCGCTGCCGCCGCCGTCGTTTAGCGTTTTCATCGTCCAAAACCAGGTGCACGGCTACAACTGGGCCGAAGGCGTATCGGTGGAAATGACCATCGACGACCCGGGCATCCCCGGCAGCCCGGACTATACCGACACCCAGGAGTCAGAGGTCGCGCCCTGGGACTCTTCCGCAACCTGGGTGCCGTTTGACCTGAACGGCACATCGTTTACCCTGCAAGCCGGGCAGGTGGTCACCCTGGTGGGCGACGGCGTCACAAGGATACACACCGTCACCAACCTGGTGGTGACCGCGGTGAGCGCGGACGACAATACCGTGGCGGGCACCGCTGACCCGGGCAGCATCATCAATGTTGGGGACGTCTGCGATGGGGGCGGCTGCGCGCGGCGCACCGTCACCGCGGACGGCAGCGGTAACTGGCTGGCCAATTTCTCGGTGGCCGGCGCCCCGCCGGATGATACCACCTTCGACATCGTGCCCGGCACGGAAAGCAACGCGAGCCAGGGAGATGCCGACGGCGACGGCACTGTGTACTTCTGGCGCATGCCCAGACCGTACATTCAGGCCAGCCCGCAGAACAACTGGGTGAACGCCTACGATTGGCCGGATGAAACCACCTTAACGTTGACCATCGACGAGGATAATAACGGCAGCGATGATTTTAACACCACCGCCGTGACGGCCCGCGTGCCGTGGAACCCCACCGAAATCCGCGCGGAGTTCAACCTGAACGGCTTTGACCTGGAACCCGGCGATGAAGTAACCGTCTCGGACGGGCCGACCACGCGCAGCATGATCCCCACCAACCTGGCGGTGACCGGTTTCGATGCGGCCCTGGATAAGATTACCGGCGTGGGCGACAAGACGCTGGAAGTGCACACCTGCGCGAATGTGCCCGGTAACTGCTATTCGCGCTACGTTATGCCAGATGGCGCTGGAGACTGGCAAGCCGACTACCTGCACGAAGGCCCGCGCGACGATGAGAAAGACCTGGTGAACCTCCAGCCGAACAGCGACGGCTGGGCCAGCCAGACGGACGGCGGCGGCAACCAGACCTGGTACGACTGGCGCGTGCCCAGTCCGTACATCAAAGCAAGCGCGCAGGACAACTGGGTGCAGGCCTTCGACTGGCCGGACGGCAGCACGGTGTCGCTGACCATTGAAGACCCCACCACGCCGGCCAGCCCAGACCTGGACGACGTGCAAGCCACGGTTGGCCCGGCGCCCTGGAACCCCAATGAATATATGGCGCAGTTCGACCTGGGCGGCTTTGACGTGCAGCCCGGGCAGGAGATTGAGGTAAGCGGTTCAGGCACCACCCGCGAAATGACCGTCACCGACCTGGCCGTGAATGCCTTTGACACGGACTTGGAAACCATCGACGGCGTGGGCGAGACCGGCCTGGAAGTGGTGGTGTGTGCGAACATGCCCGGCTACTGCGTCCCGCGCTATATCGTACCGGTCGCTGGCGCCTGGGATGTGGATTTCAACACGCCCGGCCCGACCCCGGATGAAAGCGAGACGGTGGACCTGCAGCCCGGCAGCGACGGCTGGGCGGCGCAGCGCGACGATGACGGCGACGAGACCTGGTACAACTGGCGCGTGCCCAGGCCGTACATTCAGGCCAACCCGGGCAACAATTGGGTGCAGGCCTATGACTGGCCCAACGGCGTCACCGTCACGCTGACCATCGACGCGGATGATGACGGCAGCATTGACCATACCAGCACCGCCGTGATGGGCCCGGCGGACTGGGACCCCAACACGATGCGGGCATGGTTCGACCTGGGCGGCTTCGATCTGGAGCCCGGCGACCGGGTGACCATCACCGATGGGCCGACCACGCGCAGCATGCTCCCCACCAACCTGGAGGTCACCGGGCATGACCTGGCCGCGGACACCCTGACCGGCGTGGGCGACCCGGCACTGGAAGTGCAAACCTGCGTGGACGTCCCCGGTAACTGCTATTCACGTTACGTTATGCCAGATGGCGCTGGCGGCTGGACGACCAATTATGCCGTGGAAGGCCCGCGTGACGATGAGAAAAACACGATAGACCTGATCCCTGGCAGCAGGGGCTGGGCCGCCCAGCGTGATGGGGAAGGCAACGAAACCTGGCACGACTGGAACATCCCCAACCCATGGATTCAGGTCAACCCCTATTACGATAATATCGAGGCGCGCGAGTGGCCGGACGGCGCGAACTTGACCGCCGAGATCGACGACCCGGCGACCCCTGCGAATCCGGACCAGACGGCGACCGCCAGGGTCGAACCGGCCCCCTGGAACCCGGACGACATACTGGCGATCTTCAACCTGAGCGGCTACGATATTAAGCCGGGCTTCGAAGTCACCGTCACCGATGGGACTACCTCGCGGACGATGACCGTCTCCAACCTGGCGATCACCAACTTCGACCTGCCCGCTAACAGGATCACCGGTGTGGGGCGGCCCGGCGAAGAGGTGGAGGTGTGCGTTAACCAGCCGCCGGACAACTGGAACTGCTATTCGCGCTACACTACGCCAGACGGCGCCGGCGATTGGATGGTGGATTACAGCATTGTAGGCCCGCGCGACAATGAAAAAGACCTGTTCGATCTGATCCCCGGCAGCGACGGCTGGATGGTGCAGACCGACGCTGATGGCAACCGCACCTGGGTGGACTGGAACATCCTCGACCCGTGGATTGAGGCCAGCACGACCAACAACTGGGTGCACGCGCGCGAGTGGCCGGTAGATACCATCGTTCACCTGACCATCGACGGCCCCGATCCAGACACCGACCCGGATATGGAGGCGGATGGCATTATCGGCCCGTCTGCCTGGGACCCGTACGATATCGCGGCGGATTTCGACCTGTCCGGCTTTGATATTCAGCCCGGGCAAACGCTGGTGGTCACGGACGGCGTCACCTCCAAAACCCTGGTGGCGAGCGGCCTGGGCGTCACCGGCTACGACCTGGAAGCCGATACCCTCACCGGCGCAGCCAGCCCCAGCACGGATGTGCGGGTGTGCGCTAACACACCAAGCGCCTGTTTTATGCGCTACGTCGCCAGCGATGGCGCCGGAGCCTGGACCGCCGATTACGGGCACGAAGGCCCGCGCAATGATGAGAAAACACTGGTCGACCTGCGGCCCGGCAGCGACGGCTGGGCGAACGAATATGACTCGGACGGCGACCGCACCCAGATTGACTGGCGCATCTTCGATCCGTATATCGAGGCCAACCCGGGCAGCCAATGGGTGCACGCCCTGGAATGGACGCTGGGCGCAGAGGTTACCCTGACCATTGAAGATGACTCCACCGCGCTCAGCCCGGACCTGACGGTGAACGCCACCGTGGTCGAGGCGCCCTGGAATTCCACCGAAACCTGGGTCGATTTTGACCTGAGTGGTTTTATTTTGCGGCCCGGGCAGACCCTCACCGTTGCCGGCGGCGGCAGCACGCGCACGATGGTGACGACCAACCTGTCCGTCACCGCATACGACCTGGCGGCGGAGACCGTCAGCGGGGTGGGCGACCCGAATCTGGAAGTGCAGGTGTGCGTTAACGCGCCTTTCAACATGTGCTACTCGCGCTATGCAGCCCCTGCCGCGGACGGCAGTTGGACGGTGGACTATGCCAACTGGGGCCCGCGCGACGACGAGCACCAGCTTTTCGATGTGGTCCCCAGCAGCAGCGGTTGGGCCAGGCAGACGGACGCCGAAGGCAACCAGACCTTCCACGACTGGCAGGTTCCTAACCCGTACATCAGCAGTATCGCCGACCAGGTGACCAACGAAGATACCCCGCTCAACGCCATCCCGTTTGTGGTGGACAGCAGGGACGTCTCGCCGGATGACCTGACGGTCACCGCCGATTCTTCCGACCCCACGCTGGTGCCGGTGGGCAATATCACCTTTGGCGGCAGCGGCACGGACCGCACGATCAGCATGACACCCGCCGCCAACCAGTCCGGCGAAACAACCATTACCGTCACCGTGGACGACGGCGCCGTGCAGAACAGCATCACCTTCCTGGTGACGGTCAACCCGGTGAACGATGCGCCGGGCCTGGCGCTGGCGGACAAGGTGCTGACCATGCGCGAGGACGTCTCGACCGCCAGCCCGGTGAAGGTGGCGACCATCACCATTCAAGACGACGGCCTGGGCACCAATACGCTGTCGCTGACCGGCGCGGACGCGAGCATGTTCGAGATTTCGGGCAGCGATTTGCGCCTGAAGGCGGGCGCCGTGCTGGATTACGAAACCAACGCGACGCTAAACGTGACCGTGCAGGTGAACGACAGCACGGTGGGCGCGACCCCGGACGATTCGGAGTCGATGATTATCAATATTTCCAACGCTAACGATGCGCCGGTCATCACCGAGGGCGCCAGCGTCAGCGTGACCATGTCGGAAAACGGCAAGTTCAAGGCCTTCAGCCTGACGCTGCACGCCACGGACCAGGACCCGAGCAGCACGCTGACCTGGAAGATTTCGACCGCCGCCGGGCACGGCACTGCGGTGGCAACCGGCACGGGCGGCAGCAAGGCCATCACCTACACGCCGGTTAAGGATTATTTCGGCACGGACAGCTTCGTGGTGGAAGTGTCGGACGGCAGCGGCGGGATCGACCGCATCACCGTGAACGTGACGATCACCAAGGTGGAGAACGTGTTCATGCCGATGCTGTTGAAGTAAGTAGTGGGATGGTAGGGGCGCAGCGGGACGAACCGGCGCCCTTACCATCCACGGCTGCGCTGCGCCCATGATGCGATTCCACGCCGGTGCGTTGGCAGACCAACATGGGCGCAGCGCGGGGCTAGCTATGCAATGATGCCTGATCGTACCGCTGCGCCCCTTGTATGATAAAAGGGAAGGTAGAACAGGAATAAGCAGAAGGG
>CAYTHO010000089.1:0-22958 GCA_964437595.1 uncultured Anaerolineaceae bacterium | reverse complement strand
CGGTGCGCAGCACCGCCAATCCATCAACAATAAATTTATACCTTTTCCGCGAACCTGGCGATGGCCTTCCGCAGGAATTCCTCATCGACCTGGCCGAGCGGTGAGAGCGTCTTCAGGATGCGCTGGGGGATGCCCAATTTGCTGAAATCAAAGCCTTCGCGGCGCTTGAACTCGTTTTTGAGATGGAGGATTTCCGCGCCTTTCTGGTTCAGCTCTTCAGGGGTGCTCTGGATGCCCGAACAGGCCAGGGCTTTGACGGTGGCTTCTTCGGTGTAGAGGCCGCGGGCGAACAGGCAGATCACCAGGCTGGTGAGCACCTGCCGCCAGCTTTCTTCGGTGACCAGCTTATCGGCGGTTTTGATCGGGTCGAGCGTCTCGCCTTTTTGGGCAGCCTTCTGGTCGATGGAGTAGCCCGCGCTGTCGAGGTGGCTGTGGCGCGCGCCGGTGAGGTAGCCCAGGTGGCAGCCCGGGCCGGTGTGGTAGCCGGGCATTTCGTTGCCGCCGAAGGTCAGGGCGTATTCCACGCCGCCGTAAACGGAGGCGACATGCGCCGCGCCGCGCGCCAGGGCCTGGTAGAAGGGCGTTGGCTGCCTTACGATGCGCTTGGTCGCCTCGACATAATTTTTTGCGTTGCCAAATTCCAGTTGGATGCCGTCGGCGTCCTGGGGAGTGATCAGACCGTTTTGCTGGGCCTCGGTAGCCCAGGCCAGTGACACGCCCGCACTCATCACATCCAGGCCCTGCACCTCAATTTCATCCATCAGCTCCAGCATGCCGGGGACATCGGAGATACCCAGCAGGCTGCCGGTGGCAAAAATGGGTTCGTGGTCGTAGCCGACCATGGAGGTCTTATAGAAGTAAGGGTCGTCGGGATATTGAGTGCGCAGGGATGCCAGGTGCACGCAGGCCACGGGGCAGTGGGCGCAGGCCAGGCGGCGGCCCAGGTACTGCTCCGCCAGGCGCTCGCCAGAGATGGATTCCGCGCCTTCAAACCGCCCGGACTGCAAGTTGCGCGTAGGCAAGCCGCCGATGGTATTGAGCGGCACCACGTTGATGGCGGTGCCCAGGTCGTGATATTTCTTCATCACGTCCGACTCGGTGGCAGCTTTGAACAGCTCATCGTACACGGAGCGGAAGGCTTTTTTGTCGGCTACCGGCAGCGTGCGCCGCCCGCCGATCACCAGCGCCTTGAGCTGCTTGCTGCCGAAGACCGCGCCCAGCCCCAGCCGCCCAAAGTGGCGGTAAGTTTCAGCGATGACCCCGGCGTAGGTGACCATCTTTTCCCCGGCCTTGCCGATGCGCAGGATGGTGCGCTCGCCGGAGCCTTTCTCGCGCTCGCGCAGCACCGAGCCAACGGTGTAGCTGCTGCTCAGGCCCCACAGCGCCGTGGCATCCCGGAAGTGGACGGTGTCGCCGTCGATCACGAGATAAACGGGCATGCTGCTGCGCCCGCGGATGACGATGGCGCCGTAACCTGCCATGCGGATGGCGATGGCGCTGCGCCCCCCGGCGTGGCTCTCGCCCAGGTTGCCGGTGTGCGGTGACTTGAACATCGCCACGGTTTTGGAGGCCAGCGGGAACAGCCCCACCAGAGGGCCCACCGTCAGGATGATCGGGTTTTCCGGGCCGAGCGGGTCGGCGCCGGGCGGGCATTCTTCGTTGAGCAGGCGGATGCCTACACCCGACCCGCCCAGGCCAGCGGCAAAAAGGTCTTCGCGAACCGTCACCCACGAACGGCGGCGGGTCAAATCGATGTACAAAACGCGGGGCAGGGGATCATTTGCCAGCATGTTTCACCTCCTGGCCTGGGTTGGCGCTGGCGGCCTGACCAACTACGGCAGCCTCCGGGGCAAGCTCTTCCATCTTGATCACCCCATAGGGGCAGAACGGCTCGCAGTAGCCGCAGTACACGCAAATCTGCGGCTTATCCTCATGCTGGTTCCACAGCACCGCCCCGAACGGGCAGGCTTCCACGCAGTTGCCGCAGCCGATACATAAATCGGCTTTCAGGCGCACGCCCGCGCCCTGCCCATCGCCGTTCTCACGCACGATCAGGGCATCCGTCGGGCAAACCCTGGCGCAGGGCGGGTTCTGACACGCGCGGCAGACCACCACCACGTATCCTTTGCGGACCCCGCCCGCCGAATGCACCCCGATGCACGAATTTGCTAATCCACCTTCGCCAAACCGCCGCGAGCAGGCAAACATGCACGCCTGGCACCCCACACAGCGGTTTACATCTACTACTGCAAGCCGTTTTACCATGTAAAAGACTCCTTATCACGCAATCCTATAACAGATGTAGTTTACCGACAGATTCGGTCCACTTCCAGTGCAGTACATCAGCCCCATTATGGAAAATCTTCCCGATCTTGCTGGAAAACCCGTATGCTATAATTTCTCCAGCAAACTGAGAACGGATCCCGCCACTATGATGGATTTTTCCCCCTCTCCCGATGAAATCACCTGCGCCTGCCAGCTCAGCCTGCCCCCGCTGGTGATTCGCGGGCTGGAGCTGTTCAACCAGGGCAAGTATTTCGATGCGCACGAGGTTCTGGAAGAGGCCTGGCGCGAAGAGCACGGCGCCGTGCGTGAACTGTACCGCGGCATCCTTCAAATCTCGGTGGCGTACTATCACCTGCTGCACGGCAATTACATTGGAGCGGTAAAGATGTTCCAGCGCTCGCACACCTGGTTAGACCCCTTCCCCGATCACTGCTGCGGCATCGACCTGGCCCGCTTCCGGCAGGACTTTGAACAGGTCGAAGCCCAGCTTGAGCGGTTGGGGCCAGACCAACTGCGACTTTTTGACCGGGCATGGTTGAAACCGATTCAATATGAGTGATCTGTCAATCAGGTAGCAGGAAATTTTTTACCTGATTGACCGAATGACCGGTTGACTGGTCACTGGTCACTGATCGACTGATCGACTGATTGACTACCCCCAGGAGCTCCATGACTACCCTACCCCTCCTCAACAAAACTGCCCTCGTCACCGGCTCTGGCCGCGGCATCGGCAAGGCGATTGCGCTGCGCCTGGCTCAAGATGGGGCCGATGTGGTGATTAACTTCCACCGCAACGTGGCGCCCGCCGAAGATACCGCCCGCCAGGTGCGCGAGCTGGGCCGCCGGGCGCTGGTGGTCAAGGCCAACCTGTCCAAGACGGAAGATATCGACCTGCTCTTTGATGCCGTCGCCGCCGAATTTGACGGGCTGGACGTCTTCATAAACAACGCTGCGTCCGGCTTCAACCGCCCGGCGATGGAGCAGAAGGTTACCGGCTGGGATTGGACGATGAACGTCAATGCCCGCGCCTTTCTGTTCGCTGCCCAGCGCGCCGCGCCGTTGATGGAAAAGCGCGGCGGGGGGCACATCGTGGCGATTTCCTCGCCCGGCTCGCAGCGGGTGATGCCCGACTATATTGCCGTGGGCGCCAGCAAGGCCGCGCTCGAGTCACTGACGCGCTACCTGGCGGTTGAGCTTGCGCCGAAGAATATCGTGGTCAACGCTGTGGCCCCCGGCCTGGTGCTCACCGACGCCCTCCAGCACTTTGCCGTGCTTGGCGACCCGCAGATCATCGAGCGCGCCATCGCCAACACGCCCGCCGGGCGCGTGGTCACCCCGGAAGATGTGGCCGGGCTGGTGGCGTTCTTGTGCTCTCCGGCGGCTTTTATGATTCGCGGGCAGGTGATTGTGATGGACGGCGGGTTTACGCTGCCAGTAACGCGCTAGTTCCCGATCCAATCCGCCGTTTCTTCCATCAAAATCGCCCGCGCGGGGGCGCCATCCGAGCCGCCCAGTTTGAGCGGCAGGCAGTAGAGCTGGTATGGGCCTGGGGCGACCTGCGATAAGTCGATGCCTTCCAGCACCACCACCTCTGCCCCTAACAGTATGCGGTGGGTGGGGACGCTGTCGCCGAAGGGGGCGATGGAAAAGTAGTCGATGCCCACCAGGCGCACGCCGTGCTCGACCAGATAAGCCGCGCCGTCCGGCGAGAGCGCGGCGAAATCTTTCTGGAAGGGCAGGCCCGGCTGCTGCCAGTAGCGGCTGTTGCCCGTCTTCAGCAGCACCCGCTGCATCCCCGGCGCAATACCCGCTTCTTTGAGCGCCTTCGCTCCGATCAGCTGGGCATTGCCCGGAACCCCAATCACCTGCGCGGGGCCAACCAGCGCGTCCAGCGCCAGGCGCTCGATGGTTTTGCCGTCGGCGATGAAGTGATAGGGCGCGTCCACGTGGGTGCCAACGTGCACCCCGCACGCGATGCGCGAGATGTTGTTGTGCTCGCCATCTTCCATTTTGGTGATTCGCTCCAGCTCGACTGCCGGGTCCCCCGGCCAAACGGGAAGCTGCGGTGTGATGGTCAGAGAGATATCGTGGATTTTCATTGGGTGCTCCTTTTTTATAACAGCCTTACCACCCTGCCGCGCTGAAAATATCGCTCAGCATGGCACTGCGCTCTTCGTCCGTCATCGGGCGGGGGCGCGACCAGTCTTCCAGCATGGCGGTCAGCAGCTCTACGCCCAGGTATTTGCCATCGTAGAAGATGTGCCGGTCGATGAACTCCCGGCGCGTGCCGGTTACGGGATCATCCATCTGGTCGAAGAACAGGTTGCCCAGGCCGTAGTGGATGAAGGTTTCGTTGTGGAACTCCATCGTCTGTGGAAAGTGCGCCTGGCTGCCGCTCACGATCACCGCCCCGGCGTCCGCGGCGGCGCGGAAGTCGCGCTGCTGGCTGGGGGAGGGCTGGAAGGCATACGATTCGGGATATTGCAAGGTGACAATGGGCAGGTAGCCTTCCTCGCGCATCTGAGCAACGGCATCGAACATCCAGTCATAGCTGCCGCACGGCGCCGCGCCGGGCTGATCAGCGGTGGCCCATGCCCCGGCTGGCCCGGCGGGGTTGCAGCCGATAAAGCCCAGGCGGTTGCCGTTGTTCTCGATTTTTATTGGCTGGCGCGCCTCTTCGATATTGGCTCCACCGGCGAAGATGGCCCAGCCGCGCTCGCTGTACAGGTGGAGCGAGTACGTGCTGGCATCGCGACCGTAGTCATTGTTGTGGTTTCCGCTCAATTCGACGATATCGGTGCCCACATAATCCAGCAGTTCGATATATTCGGGCTTGCTGCAAAACAAGGCTACGGTGCTGGTGAAGCTACCGCCCGGGCAGGTAGGATTAAAGGACACCTCGTTGCTGATATGAGTCAGGTCGGCGCCGCGCAGCCATTCCTGGATATCCTGTCCCGGGTAGGTGGTGCCGAGAGTGTCCATCTTATAGGCTGTTGCCCGCCCCAGAGCGGTGACGCCGGTCATGACCAGCGCGGTCATTTTGGCCGGGTCGCGGTTGGTATTCGCCGGGAACAGCTCCGCGCCCTCGGCGATTTTCTCGTGCAGCAGGTCCAGCGCCTCGGAGCTGCCAGATATCCCGAACCAGACCGCCAGCGGGTATTCGTCCACCTTGAGGGTTTTGTCGAACACCGACATGCCATCCACGCGCAGCACTTTCCAGCGCGGCTCCAGGTCTTCGAAGGGCACGATGGCCCAGGATGGGCGGTTATCCCACGCGCTGTCGAGCAGCGCTTCCGCCGGGAGGACTTGCACCCGGCTGCCGCCCGGAACGCCCCAGCGCGCCTGCAGCGCGGACCGCGTGCTCTCCGTCATCAGCAGGGGGCTGTTGAAGGTATTACCCGCTTCGCCCCGCCATGCGCGCTGAATCTCGTCCAGGCTGACCTCATCGGTGCGGGTAGGGAAGGGGGCTACCAGCGCGTAGATCCAGGTGGCAGCGGGCTCCCCGCGCAGCGCCCCGATTTGCAGGTTGGCGCTATCCGGGTTCTGCACGGTGCGTATTCCCCTGGCGGATCGTTCGGGCATTGAGCCGGCGCGCAAAATCCGCTCCTGGAGCGACTGCGGCAGGGCCGGGTCGATCCACACGGTCAGCTCGCGCACGGGTTCTGGAGTGAGGGTGGGCGTGACGGTTTTGGTGGGGGTCGGCGCGACCGGCTGGAAGGGCGTGGGCGTCACCTGGGCCAGCGAGGGAAACAGGCGGGTGACCTGTTTGGCCTGCGGCGAGCAGCCCGGGGCGAGCAGCAGCGCCAGCAGGATCCCCGCGTACAGCACCCTGCGCATTCTGCTCACCTCCGGCGCTCCACTGAAACGCTCATTTTTCGTTCCAATCGCACAGCGTGAAAATCTTCTGCAAGAAACCCCGCCGCTCTTGATTCTCCATCGGGCGCGGTTGGGAATAATCTTCCAGCAGGGCCGTGTAAAGCTGCACGCCCAGGTAGCGTCCATTGTAGAAAACGTGCCGATCGATGAATTCCTCGCGCGTTTCGGGCGGGCTCATCTGGTCGAAGAACAGGTTGCCCAGCCCGTAGTGTACAAATCCAACTTCTGGGGAGCTGCCGTTCTGCACGAACGTCATGGTCTGCGGCACGTGCGACTGGCTGCCGCTGACCACCACCGCCCCGGCCCGCGCCATGCGGCGGAAATCGGGCATGCCCTGAGCAATCGCCGGGCGGTACAGGTCGGTTTCTCCGGCCTGGAAGGTGACGATGGGCAGGTAGCCCTCCGCGCGGAGCTGGCTGACCTGCTGTTCCAGCTTGGTCATATCGCAGGGCGCCGAGCCAGGCGTATTTTTCGTCGCCCACACCGCCTCCGGCCCGGACGGACTGCACCCGATGAAGGCCAGCCGGTTGCCGTTGTGCTCCAGCAGCAGCGGCTGTTTGGCCTGGTCCAGGTTGGCCCCGCCGCCGTAGGTCTTCCAGCCGCGCTCCTCGTACATCTTCAGCGAATCGAGGAACGGCTGGAAGCCCCAGTCCAGGTTGTGATTGCCGGTCAGCTCGATGATGTCGGCGCCCACGTACTCCAGCAGCTCGATATATTTGGGATGGCTGCAAAAGCGCATATCGGCCCGGTCCGGGCCGGCTTTGGGACAGTCAGTATAGAAAGATACCTCGTTGCTGATGTGGGTCAGGTCGGCGTTTGCCAGCCAATCGCGGATCGCCTCGCCCGGGTAGGTGACGCCCTTCTCTTCCATCCGCGCGGCGATATGGCGCGAAATGGCGGTTGTACCGGTCAGCACCACACTGGTCAGCTTCGACGGGTCATAATTGGTGGGCATGCGCACGGATTCCGCCAGCGTTTTCAGGGCCGCCTCATCCAGCGCGGTATCCGGATCAAGCGTCAGCGCTACCTTCACCGCGAGCGGATAGGCGGCAGGGTCGAAACCGGCTTCCAGCGGCGACTGGTCCTCCACACGCAGCACCTTCCAGCGCGGCTCGATCTCTTCGAAAGGGATAATCGCCAGGGTCGGCAGCGCGGGTTGGGGAGTCGGCTGCGGCTCCATGCCGGGCACGGTTGGGGTAGGCAGCGCGAAGGGTGGGATATCCGTCCAGGCGATATCCAGCAGGTCTTCTTTTTCCGCCACCTGCACGGTGAAGGGGGCCACCGGTCCCCAGAACTGCTCGAACACTGCCAGGGTGGTTTTCGTCATTAACAGGCGCTGAGCAATGCCTTGTTTGGACCCCCCATTCCAGATCTGCTGCAGGTCGGCCAGGTGCACCTCATCCTGGACGGTGGCGAAGGGCGTCACCAGCGCGTAGACCCAGGTGGACGTGGTTACCCGGGCGCTCTGCGCCGTCTTCTCTCCCGCGATATGGATGGACAGGTTGCTGGCGGAAATACTGTCTGTCACCCGCACCGCTGTGGGCAGCGACAACTGCCCGGCGTAACCTTCAGGCAGGTCCGGATAAACAAACACGGCCAGCGACTCGGGTGTGGCGGATGGGCGGGCAGCCTGGGGCGTCTCCCCGGCAGGCGCGGTGGGCGCCAGCGTTTTCAATGTGGCCGCCGCTGTTTCCGTTGCGCCGCCGTTCCATTCGATCGGCTTTCCTGCCGCGCGGGCCTGGCACCCGCTTACCAATATTAAGATCAGGATCAGGCTGGCGGTTCGCTCCACCCACCTGGCAAAATGGCTATATTGCAATGAAGCCTCCGATAAGTTTGTACGCTCGTACCATTTGCCCCTATTATACTTGCCCTGCCGCCTTCCCTTCGATTTTCCTTTTGAACACCTGGATACACATTGATCGGTTTTGATAGGAAAACCTATTACAATACGATAGTGGAATACGTTACACAGTCATTTCGAGGTGCATGATATGCGAGAAGTTGCAGTTCTAGGGATCGGCCAGACCCCCGCCGGTGAGCATTGGGACCAATCGCTGCGCGTATTGGCCGGGGAAGCCGTCCTCTCCGCCCTGGCCGACTCCGGCCTGGATACCGCGGAGGGGATCTTTGTGGGCAACATGATGTCTGGCGCGGCCAACCACCAGCAGCACCTGGGCGCTTATATCGCCGACTGGGTGGGGCTGCGGCGAGTGTCGGCAATGAAGATCGAGGCCGCCTGCGGTTCCGGCGCGGCGGCTTTCCGCACCGCTTTTATGGCGGTTGCTTCCGGCGCGCTGGATACCGCCATCGCCGTTGGCGTGGAGAAGATGACCGATTCGCCCTCCGCCGAGATCACTTCTCACCTGGCCACCGCCGCCGACGCGGACTGGGAACTGGATATGGGCATTTCGTTCGTGGCCCTCAACGCGCTGATTATGCAGCGCTATATGCACGAATACGGCTGGAAGCACGAGCACTTCGCGCCCTTCTCGATCAATGCCCATGCCAACGCCATCACCAACCCCTATGCGCGCTTCCACGAGCCGCTCACCGAGGCAGGCTACAAAAAAGCGCCCATGATCGCCGAGCCGATCAACCTGATGGACGCCTCCCCCATGGCCGATGGCGCCGCCGCCGTGGTTCTGGTGCCCCTGGAAGATGTGCGCGGCAGCGCGCGGCCCGCCATCCGCGTGGCCGCCTCCGCTTCCGCCACCGATACGATCTCCATCCACAACCGGCGCGATCCGCTGTGGCTGTCCGCCGCTGAGAAATCCGCGCGCCAGGCCTACCAGCAGGCCGGGGTGGGGCCAGGCGATATCGACCTGTTCGAGGTGCACGATGCCTTTACCATCATGGCTGCCCTGTCGCTGGAGGCGTGCGGCTTTGCCGAACGCGGGCAGGGCCCCCGCCTGGCGCTGGACGGCGAGATAACGCCCAAAGGGCGCATCCCCATCGCCACGCGCGGCGGGCTGAAGGCGCGCGGTCACCCGGTGGGCGCGACCGGCATGTACCAGCTTGTCGAGCTGGTTCAGCAGCTGCGCGGCGAGGCCGGCGATACGCAGGTGCAGGGCGCCCGCACCGGCATGGCCCAAAATATCGCCGGGAGCGGCTCCAACATCCTGACGCATATCCTGGTCAGGAGTTGACCGCACAACTGCATATACCTGATATGATTGATTGCAATCGAACAGAACAGCAAAAATGGAGGTACCGGCATGGGTTCCAACCTGTCCCACTATCTACTCTTTTCTTTATCCTTGATCGCCGCAATCGCGATGATCGTTGAAGGAAGCCTGATCCTGTTTCTAAAAAAGCAGATCACACCCTTTCCTTCCAAAATCCTATTTGGGTTGGGCGTTCTTCTGATGGGGAATGAGAAAAGCAGGCAGCGGTTCTCCGGCAGAACTTCGCCCAGGGACCTGCGCTCCTACGGCGCCTACACATTGGTCTTTGGGGCGATTATCTTGCTGTCCAGCTTTGTGTACCTGTTCACCGTAATTTTTTAATTTCTCCCGACATCATAATTGATTCACCATGCCCATTCAGCTTCCCCTAGAGATTCTCAACCAGTACCGCGCGCATACCTTCCACACCACCAACCGTATCACCTCCGCCGATGAGGCCGTCGAGTACGTCAACCAGCGCGGTTTCGTGTTTTTCTGGCCGATCAAAAATGTGACCATGCCCAGCCTGTGGGTTGCCGCCGCTGGCGACCGTCCCGTGCCGGACGAGCACGACGACCCCGGGCACGTCACCTGGGGCTGGAAGGATGCCATGTTGGGCAAGCGCCGCTGGTACTACGCCCGCGTGCTGCGCAAGCGCAACACCATGATCTCCCTCGACCTGGCCCCATGCTTCTACGCCCTCTCGCCCAACTACGGCGACTATAACGAAGATTACCTCATCGACTACGAATCCGGGCAGCTTCCCCTGCCCGCCAAGCTGGTCTACGAAACCATCCTGCGCGAAGGCCCGCTGGATACCCTGGCCCTGCGCAAAAAGGCCGGTTTCACCAGCCAGGGCACCGACTCGGAGTTCAACGGCGCCCTCGACCTGCTGCAAACCACCTTCCGCATCCTGCCCATCGGCGTTGCCGAAGTGGGGGCCTGGCGTTACGCGTTCATCTACGAGATCGTTGCCCGCCATTACCCCGACCTGCCCGAGCGTGCCCACCCCATCAGTGAGCCGGAAGCCCGCCAGAAGCTGATCGCCACCTACCTGGCCTCGGTGGGCGCCGTGCCGGTGAAAGAAATCCACCGCATCTTTGGCTATGCCCCCCTCAACTGGCCCGCCCCGGTCATCGAACGCGACCTGGGCAAAATGGCTGCGCGCGGCGAAATCCACCTGGATGTGGAAATCGAAGGCGCCAAAGGTCCCTGCGTGGCTTCTCAGGCGCTGGTAAAAGCTTAGCATCCAGGGGGAATTCCTATACTTTTCGGGGAACAAACCGGCTTGCGTCTGGCTGGTTTTCCGCTATCCTATATACTGTTGGCACAAATGCACAGGATGGTACAGGGATAGGTTATGACCATTGACATTGATGAAGCAAAAGTTCAGCGCAATGAATTTGGCTTAGGGCTGGCCTGGACGCTGGCGACCACCGCCGGTATGCTGCTGGGCTACCTGCCCGCCGCCCTGGTGATCGGCGAGGTCGAGTACGGCATTGCCCGCGTATTCGTTCCGCTGCTGGCCGGGCTGCTGATCGGCCTGGCGCAGTGGCTGGTGCTGCGCGGCTACCTCACCGACTGCCGCGACTGGATCCTCTACCAGGCTGGCGGATGGGTGGTGGGCTACGCACTGGGCCTGTTCATCGTGGACCTGCTGGCCGGGTCGGCTTTGGGCGGGGTGGTCGGGTTTATCCTGTTCGGCGTCATCGTGGCCGTCTTCCAATGGCCGGTGCTGCGCCGCGAAATCCCCCAGCTTTGGCTGTGGATTCTCGCCAACGTGGTAGCCTGGACGTTAGGCGCGTACGTCAGCCAGTCGGTGGCGGCGGCCTTCTTCCAGAACAACCCCGCCAGCCAGGGCGGCGCCAGCCTGCTCACCAGCGCCCTCATCGGGGTGGGGATCACCGGCCTCATCGGTGGCGCCATCACTGCCGCTGCCCTCATCTGGATCGTACGCAAGCCGGAGGTAAGCCACAATGTTTCGTAGAACCTATACTCGCGGGCGCGGCGGGCTGCCCATGGGGCGGCTGCTCATCGCCGGTATCGTGATCCTCTTCTCGCTGATCAGCTACTTCGGCAGCCAGTCCACCAACCCCGTCACCCAGGAAGTGCAGCACATCTCTATTTCTCCCCAGGAAGAAATCGCCATGGGCCTGCAGGCCGCCCCGGAGCTGGCCCAGCAGTTTGGCGGCTTGGACCGCTCCCAGGAAGACCAGCAGCGTGTCAAGGAAGTCGGCTACACCGTGGTCAGCCGGTCCGCTGCCCGCAACACCCCCTACCAGTTCGACTTCCACCTGCTGGCCGACCCCGCGACCATTAACGCCTTCGCCCTGCCCGGCGGGCAGGTCTTCATCACCCGCGCGCTGTACGACCGCCTGATCTCAGACGGCGAGCTGGCCGGCGTGCTCGGCCACGAGGCCGCCCACGTGGTGGCGCGCCACTCCGCCGAGCAGATCGCCAAGGCGCAGCTCACCGAAGGGCTGACCGGCGCGGCGGTCATCGCCGCCTGCGATATGTCTGACCCCAACCAGGTCTGCGCGGGCACGGCCCAGATGGCGGCCCTGGTGGGCCAGCTCATCAATATGAAATATGGCCGCGCCGATGAGTTAGAATCGGACTTCCTCGGCGTGTGCTTCATGTCTCAGGCCGGTTACGACCCGCAGGAGATGGCCGTGGTCATGCAGGTGCTGGCCGAGGAATCCGCGGGCAGCCAGCCGCTCGAATGGCTCAGCACCCACCCCGACCCGGCCAACCGCCTGGAGCTGATCCAGCAGCACATCGACAACCGCGATCAGTGCCCGGTACAATAAAATGCGTAAAATCGGCCAGGCGCGCAGCGCGCATCACCAATAGAAATCCTGGTAGTTCTATTTAGGACTTTTTACAAAGTGATGGGCCAGGCGGTCGGTGTGATGCTTGCGAGATTGCGGCTCTATTTTTGCATCGCTGTCGCGGTTGCCCAGGCGGATCATCGCATCCATCCGCGCAAGCTGGATTCCAGCGGATGCTAGGGCGTGCTTGAGGATGCTGGCGGCTTCTTCGGTCGGCAGCGACGAAAGCATTTCATGGGTAATGCCGCGCTCGGCCAGGTAGTGGTCCACCAGCAGCCGGCTCTGCACCAGGTAATAATCATTTTGCTGCGGATCGAAGATCCCGTTCACTGGTTTTTCTGGCTGTTCCATGGCGCCCTCCAAACAAACAGGGCCCTTCTTCGGCGAAGAAGCGCCCTGTTTCATAGTGACCCTGCGAGGCAGTCGATGCGGGCCGGATTGCGTTATGTTTCCAAATTCATTATAGCGCGGGCGGAGGGGGGATTCAATGCAGCATCATCATGAAAAATGGATGAGATTCGTACATCAGGTCCTCTTCCCCGCGAAGAGCGCCGCCACGCCCAGGCCGATGTACACCGTCCCGGTCACGTAGCGCTGTACACGCGGAAAGATTGCATTTCCGCGCCCGCTGTCGCGCAGCCACCTCCCCGCCGCGCCCGCCGCCAGCGCATAGCACGAGTCGCTGATAATCGCCAGGACCAGCATCATCAGCCCCAGCAGCAGGATTTGCAGCGCCACCTGCCCCCTGGAACGGTCCACGAACTGCGGCAGGAAGGCGAAAAAGAACAGCGCCGTCTTGGGGTTCAGCACCGCCACCGCGATGCCCTGCAAAAAGATGCGCTTCAGCGGCGCGCGCTCCACCGTTTGCGCCGCGCCTTGCGCCGCATCTTCGCGCGCCGCCAGCTTGCGGATGCCCAGGTAGATCAGATAGCCCGCCCCCAGGTACTTCACCACATCGAAGGCCAGCGTGGAAGACAGCAGGATGGCCGAAAGCCCCAGCGCCGCCGCCAGCACGTGCACCAGGTTGCCGATCTCCGAGCCCAGCACCGAAACCAGCCCCGCCGCGCGGCCCTGGTCGATGCTGCGCGTGACGATGTACAGCACCACCGGCCCCGGCGTAATCAGCAGGATAAAGACGGCGGGCAGAAACAGCGCAAGCGTGCTGGGGGAAAAGACATGCTCCATGGCAAATCCTTGTTGAGAATGATGCAGGGATTTAACCAGGGATCGCGCCCCGCGTCAACGCCGAAAGGGTCACCCAAACGGGTAGTATTTCAGGCCGGTATCACTCGCCTTCGCCGCCCAGTTCGCCGCTGATCAACTTGAACTGCTCCAGCGCGGCCTGTAAGTCTTCGACGATCTCCGCCGCCAGCACGTCCGGGTCGGGCAGGTTGGCCGAATCTTCCAGCGACTCGTCCCGCAGCCAGAAGATGTCCAGGTTCACCTTGTCCCGCGCCATCAGCTCATCGTAGGTGAACACCCGCCAGCGCCCCTCCGGGTTCGCCTCGCACCAGGTGGCCGCGCGCTGGTGGCGGTTCTCGGGGTGGTAGCAGGCCACGAAGTCGTCCAGGTCGGCGCGCTGGAGCGGGTTGGTCTTGAGGGTGAAGTTTATATTGGTGCGCAGGTCGTAGATCCACAGTTCTTTCGTCCACGCCGCGCGCGAGGCCGGCTTGCGGTCGAAGAACAGCACGTTGGCTTTCACCCCCTGCGCGTAGAAGATGCCGGTGGGCAGCCGCAGCAGGGTGTGCACGTCGCAGTCGTTCAGCAGCCTGCGCCGCACCGTCTCCCCCGCGCCGCCCTCGAACAGCACGTTGTCCGGCACGACCACCGCCGCCCGCCCGTTGGTCTCCAGCAGCGAGCGCACGTGCTGGACGAAGTTCAACTGCTTGTTGCTGGTCGAGGTCCAGAAATCGTCGCGCACGATGGCGTTGGCCTCGCGCTTCACTTCGCCCTTCTCGGTCACGTAAGTCACGCTGCTCTTCTTGCCGAAGGGCGGGTTGGTCAGCACCATCTGAAAGTGGTCCTTGTCGCCCGGGGCCTGGGCCAGCGAATCGTCCACCCGGATGGGCGAGGAGCCGCCGTTGGCCCCGATGCCGTGCAGGTACAGGTTCATCACGCACAGCCGGGCGGTGTTGTCCACGATCTCCCAGCCGTGCAGCGCCTGGTGGCGCAGGTGCTCCCACTGCTCGCGGGTCAGCGGGCCGTGCTGCTTGGAGACGTAATCGTAGGCCGCCAGCAGGAAGCCGCCCGTGCCGCAGGCCGGGTCGCAGATGGTCATGCCCGGCGTGGGGCGCATCACGTCCACCAATGCCTGGATCAGCGGGCGCGGGGTAAAATACTGCCCCGCGCCGGACTTGGTGTCCTGCGCGTTCTTTTCCAGCAGCCCTTCATAGATCTCGCCCTTCACGTCCATATCCATGCCCACCCAGGTCTCCCCGTCGATCAGCTTCACCAGCCGCTGCAGCTTGGAAGGGTCCTGGATGCGGTTCTGCGCCTTGCGGAAGATGGTCGGGATCAGCCCCGCGCCCTGGCCCAGCTCGGTGAGGATGGTCAGGTACTGCTTTTCCAGGTCCACGCCGGAAAGCCCGCGCAGGCTGGCCCAGTTGTAGGCCGCCTTCACCGCCGAGGGCTTGCCCAGCAGGCTGGCGTTTTCATCATCCATTTTTAAAAACAGCAGGTAAGTGAGCTGTTCCAGGTAGTCGCCGTACGAAACGCCGTCGTCGCGCAGCACGTTGCAGTAGTTCCACACGCGGTCGACGATGGAGGCGGAAGAAGGGGTGGAAAAGGTCATGGCTCCTCAGCAAAAAAGGTAATGTCGTCAAAGAATACCAGGCCGGAGTAGGATTGATCGCACCAGACATCCAAATAGATCTCATGTAGCAGGCGGTTTTTGGCCTCGAACCGCGTCATTGGCTCGTTGTTCATATCATAATGCACCGTAGTATAAGCCCCCTCCCATGCAATCCGTGTCCATTTTCCCGGCTCCACGGTCAGGCGCTTGCTGGAGGCTTGCAGGTAATTGCCGTCCTTATCATACGAAACCCCCGTCATCAGCGCAGTGAACGTTTTCCCTTCCGATTGGTCGGTTTCCGGCACCAGCATCCAGCCTTCCGCGGCGGCGACCGTCTTCTCGCGGAATTTGCTGTATACGCTTTGCGTCAACACCACCCCGCCGAAGTCGCCGGTCTGCATTCCGCCGCTGTCGAAAATCATGGCTAACGACTGTTTTCCGGAATGCGCTCTCTCAGCGGATATTTGCAGCCCATATTTTCCATTGGGTATGCTGGCCCACGGCTTTGTAACCGCTTCCCCCTCGAAGCCAAACGTTTCAATGACCGGGAAGGCTTCGCCCCACGAGTTGATCGGCGGGTTCGTTTCATTCAATGGGATTCGATAACGGTCTAAAATCGCCGAATCATCGCGCGCCAGGGTCATCATCAGGTAATTGTATTCTTCCGCCACCTGCCATTGAAAGGCCTTCAGCTCAGAAATGGCGTGCGCCTGGCGGTTCATCGGCGCGGCTGCGGACGACACATCCGTATCTTTGTTATACCCGTCTACCGTCAGGTAACTTTCCAGGTGCAGCGTATGCTTTTCCGAGCCAAACCGTGATTGGTACCACACCTCCCGCACCGCCAGCCTGGAGCCGGGCGGCGCGTAGATCCCGCTCGTTTCCGCGCTGCGCAGGTCGACCCACCGCGTGGGGCCATCGTCAATGGCGTACCCGATCGCGACAATGGAAGCCGTGGGCGGCGTATTCAGCCAGCCTTCCGTCCATTGGCTGGCGATTTTTACCTCGTTGTCAAAACTGCCGGTCACCACTCCGTTTTTGAGCAGTACGATCTGGATATTCAGCTTGCCGGTTCCCTCTGGAATATCCCAGCTTTTGGGTTCCGGGTCAGGCAGCGTGTTGGTCCCATTGGTAAGGAAGGCGCGTTTCGATTCGGCCATCAGCCGCTCACCGGCGAAGATGCGCGCCTGGGCTTCCAGTCCGGCGGCGCTTTGCGGAGCCTTCACCACCAGGCCGTACACGGCCATGGACATCTTCGCTGACACCGGAATGCCCACCTCCGCGGCGCTGCGGAAATCGATCAGGTGCGGATCGTACCCGCCGTGCATGTAACTGGCGCTGATCAGCGAAACATACGCCGCGCCAGTCCGCGGCGGAGCTTTCACCATCTGGACCGTCAGCAGCACCGCACCAACCAGCAGCAAGGCAAACAGCGCCACCGTTGTCCATAACTGGCGGAACCAGGCGGTCTTATGGATTTCCCGTATGTTGGGGAACAAGGCCAGGATGATCCCGGCGAAAAAGAGCACGACCGCCGGCAGGCTGTCGATTTCGAGCGCAAGCGCGGTTTTGACCACGAAAAACCAGGCCGCCACGCTCAGGAACAGCAGCACCCGGTTGAGGATGCTCTGCGCTTCGCTATGACGCGCGCTCTGCCCGGCAGGGATTTTCGCCGCCGGGTTATCTGGCGGCGCGGTTGTCGTGGGTTTTTTACCTTTCACAGCCATAGCGCGATCCTTATCGGGAAAAACCGTGCCTGTTCAGCTTCGATCAACCGCCGGGAAACAGGCGCTCCTGGCGGAATATTTCTGGATACGGGGGATGGACGCCCTCGGGCGAGACCAGCCGCCCCTCGAAAGCCTGTTTGAGGATGGATTGGCGGAGACGGTCTGCTCTAAGAAGATTTTCCTCAATTGATATTTGAATATTTTGAACCAAGGTCATTTTTGATTCGACTGCATCTGCTATTCTAATTTGCTCCTTACCTGGGGGTAAAGGAATCGCCAATGACTTGATTTCCTGTTGGTTTAAACGGGGGCGGCCAACACCATGAACTATATCAGACGCAAACTTTCTTACAGGTTCGGAATTTAGAACGGAATTCAGATAAATTGAATTTAAGCTGATATGAGGTTTAAACCTTATACAATCGGCTTTAACGATAGCTGGCCCAACATAGTCGGGGATTATACATGCTCTTGGAAGTTTTTCTCCAAGGGCTGCAATGACAATATCACCTGCAAATATCCGGTGTTTTCTTAGAAATTCGAAGTGTTCATTTGAAATATATGCTTTGCTATCCGTAAATGCACCTTCACCAATATTTTGTAATCGTATAACCCTTGGTCCAAAAGAGGTGTAATGCTCGGTTTTTAAGTTAGAGCCAAAGGGCCCATCTGTGATTGAATTAGCTTCGTGAGCAGCCATCTGCTCTACCGTCGCCCATACCCACCCCTCCGGCAGATCGGGCAGCCCATCCGTCTCGGGACCCTTCGGCTCCTCGTACTTCAGCTTGCTGGGGTCCTTGCCCTTCTTGCGCTGCTCCGCCTCCCACTTCGCCCGCCGCTCGGCCAGGATGCGCCGCAGCAGGTCCGCGCCGCTCTCGTAAGCGCGCCCCTCCCGGCGGGCCAGCTCGGCTTCGGTAGTCACCAGCCGCCCCTCGCAGGCCGCTTTGAGCACGCTGGCCTTGTAGCGCTTCAGGTTGGCCTGGACGCGCTTCAGGGCGGAGACGGCGGAGTCGAGTTTGGAGAATAGTTCTTCTATTTTTTCTACGATTAGATCTTGTTCCTTTTTTGGGGCGACAGGAAAGGGATAATCCTTTATGATAGATTGACTTATATTTTTTTGGGTATTCCCAATTCCTAGAGTATTAAAATTTCCTCTTTCCCGTAACAAATAGTAGAAAAGATATTTCTCGTTATAAATATCTGTATCAGGTTTCGTAAACGCTATTGCTTGATTTGATGTCAAGCGAATTCCTGCAATACCCAATTTGCCTATTGATCCATACATAGCGATTAGAACAGATCCAGGCTCAATCCATTTAGCTGAGCTATTATTAAGACCTTTTTCTGTAATGGTAGATTGAGTACGGGTGACAACACCATCATTGAGATCACCAATAATAACCCAAGGGATATTTCCCTCATAATATCCAGGCATCCCTTTAAGTGGCGTTCCCCCACTACTCCATCTAAATGCTTTCCCTAGTTTTGTCCAAAACCAACTGTTAGGTAATGTATAAGTATTCATAACTAGCCCAAATACAATCCAAAGTAATAATTTTTATGTGTTTCATTACGCTTGCTAATCATGAATTGAGAACATTGTTCATGTTATCAATTAAAGTTGGTAATTCTTTTCCAAACGCCCTCATCGCCCCTAACCTTCCGCCCTTATTAAAGAACTCCCCGTAATCGAAGTCCTCCAGGCTCACGCTCAGGTTGACCCCGATCTGCTCGGCGATGCGCTCCAGCCACCAGCGCTGTTCTTCGCTGAAGACCCTGCCCGCCGCCTCCTGCGCCGCCAGCCAGTCCAGGTAGCGCGCCCGCACCCGCTCCGGGTAGGGCACCAGCTCGTCGTCCAGCTTCACCGCGTGGCGCACCAGCGATACCAGGTCGGCCAGCACCCGCCGCCCGCTGGCCCCGCGCACGCGGTCTTTTTCGATCCGCGCGTACGCCCGCCACAGGCTCTCCGTGGTCCAGCCGTTGGGCTGCCGCGCGCTCAGTTGTTCGGCCAGCGCTTTCACCTGCGCGTAGGTCAGCCGCCGCTGCGCGTACGGGCGCGCGTAGATGATTTGCAGCGCGTCGATCTCGTCTTTATGCTCCTGGATGTAGGCCGCGAACGATTCCACCAGCGCGCGGGCTTTGGCCGTGTCTTCGGCGCTGAACCCTGCCCCGGTCACCCGGTCGGTGCTGTAGGCGTCGATGATCTGCTCGCTGCGCTGCTGCATTTCCAACACCGCCTGGCGCAGCGCGGGCAGGCGCACGAACGGCGCGGCGGCTGCCGCGCGCAGGCCCTCGGCGGCCTGTTCGATCTGCTCTTCGCTGGGCGCTTCAATGGCGAACTCGGCCTGGGCGGCGGCGTACTGCGCGTCGGGGTCGGCGGCTTCCACCATACGCCCTGCCAGGGTTATCAGCTCTTCACCCGCGATGTTCTGGATGCGCTCGCGGTCGGCGGGGGTCAGTTTTTTGTCCAGGCGGGCCAGCCGCCCGGCCAGCGAGGTGAGTGTGTCTTCATCGCGCGCGCCAAAGGCCAGCGCCTCCACCAGCGCCTTGAAGGACGTGCCGCGCTTGCGCTCCAGCGTTGGCGTGTCCACCTTCTCCTGCTCCACCACCCCCACCGCGTCGACGATGATGAAGTGCGTTTTCTCGCGCACGCCCGGGTTCACCTGCTCCATGTCGGTGGCGTTGATCACGCGCGTGCCGCGCCCCAGCATCTGCTCGAAGTAGTTGCGCGAGCGTACCAGCCGCATGAACAGCAGGATCTCGATCGGCTTCACGTCCGTCCCGGTGGCGATCATATCCACCGTCACCGCGATGCGCGGGTTGTAGGCGTTGCGGAAGTTGTTGATCAGGTCCTCCGCTTTGGCCTGCGTGCGGTAGGTGATCTTCTGGCAGAAGTCGTTGCCCCGCCCAAATTCCTCGCGCGCGATGTCGACGATGTCCTCGGCGTGGCTGTCGTCCTTGGCGAAGATCAGCGTCTTGGGTACTTCCTCGCGCCCGGGGAACAGCTCGCTAAACACCCGCTCGCGGAAGGCGCGCAGCACCGTGCGGATCTGGCTTTTGGAAACCACCTCGCGGTCGAGCTGCTCCGCGGTATACACCAGGTCGTCGTCCAGCGCTTCCCAGCACACCTTGCGCGTCTTTTTGTCGCGCCGGTCCACCACAAACCCGGCCTCCACCTGGCTGCCGCGCTCGGTGATCTCGGTGCGGATGCGGTACACGTGCCCTTCCACGTTCACCCCGTCCAGCACGGCCTGCTGGCGGTTGTATTCCATCACCAGGTTTTCGTTGAAGAAGCCAAAGGTCTGTTTGGCGGGCGTAGCGGTCAGCCCAATCAGGTAGGCGTCGAAGTATTCCAGCACCTGCCGCCACAGGTTGTAGATCGAGCGGTGGCATTCGTCGGTGATGATGAAGTCGAAAGTCTCGATGGGGAAGGCCGGGTTGTAGCCCACCGTCTTCGGCTCCTGCTGGTCCAGCGCCCCGCCCGCCTCGTACAGCGAAACCTCCTCGTTTTCTTCGGGCAGGTCTGCTTCGCCGCACAGCATCGAATACAGGCGCTGGATGGTGGTGATCACCACCTGGTTGACCGGGTCGAGCGCGTTGCTCTGCAAGCGCTGAATGTTATACAGCTCGCCCAGTTTGCGCCCGTCGTCGGGCGTGGTGAAGTTCTGGAACTCGCCCAGCGCCTGGCGGCCCAGGTTGTTGCGGTCCACCAAAAACAGCACCCGCCGCGCCTTGCCAAACTTCAGCAGCCGGTAGACGAAGTTCACCGCGGTAAAGGTTTTGCCCGAGCCGGTCGCCATCTGGATCAGCGCGCGCGGGCGGTCGGCGGCCAGCGATGCTTCCAGGTTTTGGATGGCCTCGATCTGCGCCGGCCACAGCTCGGTTTTGATCAGCGGCGGCATCTGGCGCAGGCGCGCCCGCAGTGACTGCGGCTCGCTGTCCCATTCGGCCAGCGTGCGCGGTGTGTGGAAGGCAAACACCCGCCGCGAGCGCGGGTCGGGGTCTTTCAGGCTGCGGAAAAACGTCTCCACCCCGGTCGATTCATAGGCGAAGCGCAGCGGAAGCTGCACGTGGGGCAGGTTGGCTGGTCGGCTGGTGAGGTAGGCGCTGGTCTGCTCCGCCACCCCCGAGAGCGTGGTGCCTTCCGGCTTGGCTTCCACCACCCCCACCGGATTGCGGTCCACGAACAGCATATAATCCACCTCGCCGCCCTCCACCGGGAACTCGCGCACCGCCACCCCCGGCCCGGCGTACAGGTTAATCTCCTGCCGGTCCTGGATGATCCACCCGGCGGCGGTCAGTTGGGCATCGATGTTTTTACGGGCAAGCTCTTCAGGCGTTGGCATCGGCGGCTGTGCTCCAATCACGGTTTTGTTGTGGGCCGCGAAACGCCCCACCAACCGTATCAGGATTCCCCTTATGGCCTCGCGCTGTGCAAAAGACCGTGGTAAGAATATTATACAACCGCCCGCCCGGGTTGGCCCCTGGGAATTATTCTATTTTTATCCGCTTTCCATCCTCCCCCACCGTTCGCGCCAGCCAATACAATCTGCGGGGGAGAGGTTCACTCTTACGGCTTAATAAAATTCACCGTGATGCGCTGCTGATAGGCGTTCCCATCATAGAACACATACCCCACCCCCACCTGCGTATATTTATCCGACAGGATGATCGACTTGTGCAGCGCGCTGTGCATCCACCAGTCCAGCGCGCCCGCCGGACCGCCGTTCCCCGCATAGATGATCTCGCTGCTGGTGCTGTACAGGATCCCGTCGCGCTGCAAGCGCACGGTGTACAGCATCCCATCCACCCCGTGGTGCGAAATGCGGTCGAAGCAGGCCATCTCCAGGCTGTGCTTCAGCGCCACCCGCGAGATGTCCGCCACGAGCGCCAGCGCGGGCAGGCCGTACTGGGCGCGCGTGTCGTTGATCTTTGCCAGCACCTGCTGTTCCATGTCCTCCTGGCGCAGCGCCCCGCAGTTCAGCGCCGAAGGCAGGCCTACCGGCGGCGTCACCACGCTGATTTTTGCGGTCAGCGCTGTGGTGGCCGGGTTGCCTAAACCGAAAACGTAGCCTTGCGGCGACTCGATCGCCCAACGGCTTTCATAGCTGCGCGGGGCCACCGGCGCGGTCATCTCCGCCGTCACCTGCACCACCTGGCGCGGGCGGGCGTACGGCATCGGGATTTTCTGCTGCGCGCCCAGCGGGTCGCCCCCGGCAAAGACCAGTTGGTAGGCCGGCCCCCAGGTGCAGGAACCCGTGTTCATCACCAGCCAGGTTTTTTTGAACTTTGTCTCGGGCAAAAACGGCGTGCCGTCCGGGATGGTCAGCGTGCCGTACAGCGCGGCCCGGTTGGCGCAGTTGGCCGGGTCCGTGCCGGAGGCCAGCGCGAGCGGCGGGATAGTGGGCGTTGGCTCGGGGAAGAGCGGTGCCTCTGGCGCGGCTGTCGCGGTTGGCGCTGCTGTTGGGGTCGCGCTCGTAGGTTCCGCGCTGGCATTTCCAGAATCCGCCGGGGTGAGGGTGGGCGCGGCGGCTGCCCCTCCGCCAGACGCCGGGATCACCGCCTCGGCGGGCTCTTGAACTACCGCGATCGGCGCGGTTTGCCCCAGCGCGTTCACCCGGAAGGTGCCCAGCACCCCATTGACCAGCACGATGTAACTGCCCGGCGCCAGCGCCTCATTGGTCAGGCGCACCACCTGGTCCTGGTTGAGTTTAACCGCCTGGCAGGCCTGGTCACCCACTCCTGGTGGGTCACCCGCCAGAGACGGGTCAACCGCCCCCGGCAGGTTCACGATGAATTCTCGGCCCTGCTGTTCCACCACGGCCTCGCCCAGGCGCAGGCAGGTATTGGGCAGCGCCGCCCGCACCAGTACCAGCACCTGCTGGGGGTCGGCGCTCTGCAGTACCTCCACAGAGCGGATCTCAGGCGTCAGCCTGGATAAATCCGGCCCGGTTTGGGGCGCGGGCTTCGCCGGCAAAAAAGATGTGCACCCCTGAAGTCCCAACAGGAATACCAAAAACAGGTAAAAAATGGAACGCCTCGCCTTCATATCCCCTCTTTTTTTGCTTTATGCGCTAAATAGATAATATTATTACTGTTAATATCATATTACTCGATGAATAAATTACAAGGGTGATCGCGGGATGATCTTTATACAGGCGCATCCCCACCGCGCAAATCACCAAACGACCCAAATTTAACAACTCGATCACCGGCGCCCCCAAATTAGTAGGGGGGCAAGTGTAGTGTAGTACTACACCCCCTCCCCGCCACCCCCCAC
>CAYTHO010000088.1:0-23062 GCA_964437595.1 uncultured Anaerolineaceae bacterium | reverse complement strand
TTCGCCCACGAGGCCGGTATCCACCAGGATGGCATGCTCAAGCATTCCCAGACCTATGAAATCATGCGCCCGGAGATGGTCGGAGTAAGCCAGTCGAAGCTGGTGCTGGGCAAGCACTCTGGCCGCCATGCCTTCAAAACCCGCATGAAAGATCTGGGTTACAACCTCGAAGAACAGGAAATCGATAAGCTGTTTGACCGCTTCAAAGCCCTGGCGGACAAGAAGAAGACCATTACCGATACTGACCTGGAGGCGCTCCTCTCCGATACTATCTACCAGCCTCGTGAAATCTATGCGCTGGATGGGCTGCAGGTAGTCTGCGGTACCATGGGCATGCCCACCGCGACGGTGCGCCTGAAAGGCCCCGATGGCAAATATCAGGTTCAGTCCTGCGTAGGTACCGGCCCGGTCGATGCCGCTTACAAAGCCATCGATATGGTGATCAACCAGGACGCCGTATTGGCCAATGCGCACCTGCTGGAATTTGTCGTCCACGCCGTCACCGAAGGCATCGATGCCATTGGCGAGGTCACTGTCCGTATCGAGAGCAACGTATCCGGCCATACCATGGATGCGCAGTCCGAAATCAGCCAGCCGCGCACTTTTGGCGGCTATGGAGCCGATACCGACATCGTTGTCGCCAGCGCGAAAGCTTACCTCTCGGCGCTCAATAAAGTTTTGGTTGCCACCGGCGATTACGGCCCCACCGAAAAAGAATCCGCCGAAATCGCCATCCCCGCCGCCCCCACGAATTGATACTCGAATTGTAACCATTCATTCTCTCACTTACCTGATCACCAATCACTAATCTCTCTCATTCTAAGGAGTCATCCATGTCTAACGAACCGAATCCCCCTTCCCGCAAGGAAGAAGACTTTCCCAAGACCAACACCATCCCGGGTGGCTGGGTTATGGATGCGTTGGTGGAAAATGGCAGCCAACCGGTCTACGACCGCGGCGTCACCATCCTCGACCAGGACTCTGCCCCGGTTCCAACCACTGGCAGTTCCAATGGCAAGTTTCATTTGTCTGAGCCCGTATCTGCCCAGGAAACCCCTGCCCGCGAAAACGACAGCCTGTTCAGCCGCCGCCTGGAACCATTCCCATCCGCGTCTGACCTATCTGGGATGGGATTATGACGCAGAATAGCCAGGCGCTGACCCTGTTCCAGAAAATCTGGAACAGCCATGTAGTGATTCAAGAACCCGGCGCTCCCGCCGTGCTCTATATCGATCGGCACCTGGTCCACGAGGTGACCTCTCCACAAGCTTTCACCGGGCTGAAGGCGCGTGGTTTAAAGGTACGCCGCCCGGACCGGACAACCGCTACCGTCGACCACGGGATTCCTACCCGTGTACAGGCCAACGGCAACAAAACGGACCGACTTTTTTATGCTGATGAACAAAGCCGCAAACAGATCATACAGATGGAGACCAACTGCGCCGACTTCGGTATCAACCTGTACGGGCTGAATTCAGACAGACAGGGCATCGTTCACGTCATTGGCCCCGAATTGGGTCTCACTCAGCCAGGCATGACCATCGTATGCGGCGATTCGCACACCGCAACCCACGGCGCTTTTGGCGCGCTGGCCTTCGGTATTGGCACCAGTGAAGTCGAACATGTCCTCGCCACCCAGTGCCTGCTCCAGCATAAGCCCAAAACGATGGAAATTCGTTTGGAAGGCAGCCTCCCCAATGGAGTAACTGCCAAAGATGTCATTCTGGCCATCATCGCCAAAATCGGCGTGGGCGGCGGCACAGGCCACGTGTTGGAATATACCGGGCCGGCCATCCGCGCGCTTGATATGGAGGGCCGCATGACTGTCTGCAATATGTCCATCGAAGCTGGCGCGCGAGCAGGAATGATCGCCCCCGATGACACCACCTACCAGTACCTCGCCGGGCGTCCTTATGCTCCCTCCGGCGCCGCTTGGGACCAGGCTGTAGCGCACTGGAACAGCCTCCGCACTGACCCTGGCGCGGCCTACGACCAGACGGTTATCCTGAATGCCTCAGCGCTGGAGCCGATGGTCACCTACGGCACCAACCCGGGCATGGCTGTACCTATCAGCGGGCGTATTCCCGACCCCGCCCAGGTTTCGGATGCCAACCAGAAATCCGCCCTGGAGAAAGCGCTGGCCTATATGAACCTGAACCCAGGCCAGGCGCTGCTCGGCCAAAAGATCGATGTGGTCTTCATCGGATCATGCACTAACGGTCGCCTGGTCGATCTGCGCGCCGCCGCCAGCGTGTTAAAAGGCCGCCAGGTCGCCCCCGGAATGCGTGTGCTGGTCGTACCCGGGTCGCAGGAAGTCAAGCGCCAGGCTGAAGCCGAAGGATTGGATCAGGTTTTCCGTGCGGCAGGCGCTGAATGGCGCGAGCCAGGCTGCTCCATGTGCATCGCCATGAACGGCGACCAGTTGGAACCCGGCCAGTACGCCGTCAGCACCTCCAATCGGAACTTCGAAGGTCGTCAGGGCAAAGGCGGGCGCACTTTCCTGGCCAGCCCCCTCACTGCCGCGGCAAGCGCGCTGTCCGGCAAAATCGCGGACCCAAGGTTTGTGTGATATGGCTCAATTTACCGTACTGAATTCTCGCGTAATCCCTTTACCGGTCAATAATATCGATACCGACCAGATCATCCCGGCCCGCTTTCTCAAAGTAACCGACAAAGCCGGCCTGGGCAGCAACCTCTTCTGTGACTGGCGCTACCTGGCAGACGGCTCGCCCAATCCGGAGTTCGTTATCAACCGTTCAGAACACCAGGGCTCGCAGATTCTACTGGCAGGCGACAATTTCGGCTGTGGTTCGTCTCGCGAGCATGCTCCATGGGCGCTCACCGCCTGGGGCATTCGCGCCGTCATTTCCACTTCCTTTGCCGATATCTTCCGCAACAACGCATTAAAGAACGGTTTACTTCCCATCACCGTCACGCCTCAAATGCACGAGCAGTTGTTCGATATTGTCCAAGAAATCCCCCAGGGAGAATGGACCGTTGACCTGGAAGCGCAAACCGTCAGCCTTCCCACAGGTGACTCCTTTAAGTTCGATGTCGACCCCTTCTCTCGCACCTGTCTCCTGCAAGGCATTGACGAGCTGGGTTACCTTTTATCGTTTACCGACAAAATCACAGCATATGAGGCGAGAAAATGAAAAATTTACCGATGCAGATCTACGATACCACCCTTCGCGATGGCACGCAGCGCAGCGATGTTTCGCTTTCATTGGAAGACAAAATTCGCATCGCCAGAAAGCTGGATGATCTGGGGGTTCGTTTTATCGAAGGCGGTTGGCCTGGCTCCAATCCAAAAGATGTCGAGTTCTTCCGCCGCGCCGCGGACATGCACTGGCATAACGCACTGATTGCCGCCTTTGGCTCAACGCGCCATGCCAATACCCCCCCGGAAAACGATGCCAATATCCAGGCCCTCCTCGATGCGCAAACTCCGATCTGCACGGTATTTGGCAAAACCTGGAATCTACACGTTACCGATGTGCTGCGCACCACCCTGGACGAGAACCTTCACATGATCGAAGAGTCCGTTGCCTACTTGATCGCCCAGGGCAAGCGCGTCATCTACGATGCGGAGCATTTCTTTGATGGCTACAAAGCCGACTCCGCCTACGCCCTCGAAACACTCCGCGCCGCCGCCCGCGGTGGCGCGGAGACGATTGTGTTGTGCGATACCAACGGCGGCTCGATGCCTTGGGAGGTCGTCGATGCGGTGCGCACCGTGCGCGGGGCAATCCGCCAGCCGCTCGGCATCCACACCCATAATGATGGAGAGTGCGCCGTAGCCAATACCCTGGCAGCCGTGCGAGAAGGAGCCACTCATGTGCAGGGTACGATCAACGGTATCGGCGAGCGCTGTGGCAATGCCAACCTTTGCTCAGTGATCCCCGACCTGGAGCTCAAATTAGGGGTGCGCTGCCTCCCGGATGGCGCGTTAAGCCGGCTCTACGAGCTATCCCACTTCGTTACTGAAGTCGCCAACCTGACCCCCAACGACCACATGCCTTTCGTTGGGCGTTCGGCGTTTGCCCACAAGGGTGGGGTTCATGTACACGCCATCCGCAGGGTAGAGCGTTCCTACAACCACATTGACCCCGCTTTGGTTGGCAATAAAATGCACGTGGTCGTTTCTGAGCTTTCCGGTCGTGCGAACTTGCAGTCGAAAGCCGAAGAATACGGCGTTGAGATCACGAGCAAAGAAAGCATCCCTCAGGTGCTCCAGGAAGTTAAAGCGCTTGAGTCGCAGGGCTTTTCCTTTGAAGGCGCTGAAGCATCCGTAGTCATGATGCTCAAACGCCAGCACCCAGATTTCAAGCCGCCCTTCGACCTGATCGACTTTTCGGTCAACGTTGAGCACCGCCAGGGCCGCGGCATCTTCGCCGAAGCCACGGTAAAAGTGCTCGTCGATGGGCAGGTGATCCATACCGCCGCTGAAGGAAACGGCCCGGTCGATGCCCTCGATGAAGCTCTGCGCAAAGCCCTGGCTGGTTATTACCCGGCCATCAACCATATCAAGCTGGTGGATTACAAAGTACGCATCCTAAACAGCGATTCGGGCACCGCCGCCACCACCCGGGTTCTCATCGATTCGCATTTCGATGTACCTGACCTGCATACCGTTCGCTGGTCTACCGTTGGAGCCAGTGGGAACATCATCGAGGCCTCATGGAAAGCGCTGAAAGACGCCTATGATTATGCGCTAACCGTCGCGGCAGTGAATGGAACAAAAGAAAAGCTAACCAGCGTGGTTCCTACTCACGTACAGTAACCGCAGCAATACCCTCCTTTCTGGGCATACTACATTGCTGGTATGCCCAGAAAAAGAACACGTATTACAAACAACGCCCAATATACCGGGATTCCGGTACAACACATTGCAGAAAGTGAGGAACCCTCCTTTGTCTACGTATAATATCGTTCTCCTCCCCGGGGATGGCATTGGCCCGGAAGTAACATCTGCCGCGAGCTACGTTCTGGAAACAGTCGCAAAACGCTCAGGACACAGCGTTAATTTCACCGAGCACAAAATTGGTGGCTGCTCGATTGATCAATTTGGCACAGCGCTCACTGATGAAGCATTAGCCGCCTGCCAGTCTGCCGATGCTGTTCTGCTCGGCGCGGTTGGCGGCCCCAAATGGGACAACCCCACCGCCCCGGTCCGACCCGAACAGGGTCTTTTAGCCCTGCGCAAAGGCATGGGTGCTTTTGCGAACCTTCGCCCGGTTTCCGTCCATCCGTCTCTGTTAGATGCGTCGCCCCTCAAGCCCGACCGTTTGCAGGGTGTAGACATGATCTTTGTCCGCGAACTGACCGGCGGGCTGTACTTCGGCCAGCCCAAGGGCCGCAGCACGGTCGACGGTGCGCAGCGCGCAGTCGACACCTTGGAGTATTTCGACTATGAGATCGAACGCGTTGTCGATCTTTCTTTCCGCCTGGCGCAAAACCGCCGCAAGAAGCTGACCCTGGTAGACAAAGCCAACGTGCTCGAATCCTCACGCCTGTGGCGCCAGGTGACCACTCAGGTCGCCGCCCGCTACCCCGATGTAGCCCTCGACTATCTGCTGGTCGATACCGCTTCCATGCGCCTGATCACCTATCCAGCCGGGTTTGACGTCATCGTCACCGAAAACATGTTTGGCGACATTCTAACAGACGAAGCCTCCGTGCTGGCAGGCTCGATGGGCATGCTGCCATCTGCTTCCTTGGGAGCCAGCGGGCCGGGCCTGTATGAGCCAATCCACGGCTCCGCGCCAGATATTGCCGGGAAAGGCATCGCCAACCCGGTTGGCGCCGTTCTCAGCGCCGCTATGCTGCTCAGGCACTCGCTCAAGTTGGAAGCAGAAGCCCTGTCCATTGAAAACGCCGTAAAACGCACCATTGCAGACGGCTGCCGTACGGCTGATTTAGGCGGTTCGATGACCACCAGGGAAATGGCTGAAGCGATCCTCTCCAGAATAGAATAATACCTGGATAGATATTGATTCATGATAAACGTAAGGTTGGACTGAACAATCCTATGAGCACGCCCCACTCATCCCTTATCGCCTTTCAAGGAGAACCGGGCGCTTACTCCGAAGCCGCCGTACTGGAGCACTTTGGGCCGCAAACCCCTACCCTGCCCTGCGAGTCGTTCGATGAAGTCTTCAGTGCCGTGGAAAACGGAAAAGCCGCCTGTGGCCTAATCGCGATTGAAAACTCGCTGGCTGGCAGCATTCACCATAACTACGATCTGCTCATCCAGCACCGCTGCTGGATTACCGGTGAACATTACCTGCGCGTGCATCACTGCCTGATCACCAATCCCGGCGTTCGCATGGAAGATATTCGCAAAGTGATCAGCCACCCGCAGGCGCTTGCGCAGTGTCATGCTTATCTACGCAATCACAACCTGCCATCCGAGATCTTTTACGATACCGCTGGTTCCGTAAAACATCTAAAAGAAACCGGCGCGCGTGATCTGGCAGGCATTGCTTCACGGCGCGCCGCGGAAGTGTATGGGATGCAGATCCTGGAGGAAGGCATCGAGGATAACCAGGCCAACTTCACCCGCTTCCTCGTCATCGCCCGCGAGCCAGAAAAGGCGGGGCATAATGCAAAAACCACCATTGTGTTCACCCTGAATAACCAGCCCGGCTCCTTATTCAAAGCGCTGAGCGTGTTCGCCCTTCGCAACATTGATTTAGCCAAAATCGAATCGCGCCCGCTGGTGGGAAGGCCGTGGGAGTACCTGTTTTACATTGACATATTAAATGCGATGGATGACCCAATTGCCGTTCGCGCTCTAAAGAATCTCGAAGAATACGCGGTGGACATTCGTGTTTTGGGCTCATATACCCGCCATGTAGTATAACCAATTGAAGTCAGGTCTTAAGGCCAGCAAAAACCTCGACTTTTGGCGGGTCTCTTCGCAGCCCAATACGATTATGATATAGCCGTACCGGGAATAAACATTCCAGCGATACGGCACGGTGAAGAGGGGGCTTTTACATCGAGCTGCTGGACAACAAACGTTGACCCTAGAGCCCTCTGGTATCCCCTACCAGAGGGCTCATCTTTTTAAGCGTGTCTGCCAGTTATCCGCCAAACAGCGCGGTCAGCATCCCCCATCGCCACAAGATGAAGATGCATACTATGGCCGACAGAGTCAACAGCGCAAAATACAATCGCCCCCACACAGAACCTGCCCTTCTTACCCATCCAAGCACTGCCGCGGCAACCATCAACAGAAGCACACTCAAGGCGGCAACCGGCAGCACAAAAAGCGGCCGTGTTGAACCTGGCAGCCCCAACAGCACCGTACTGTCATTGTCGAACGCCATCTGCAGCGCTGTGCCGGCCACCACAACAATGAAAATCAGGAGCAGCAGCCCTTCAATCCCGGCCAGCCATGGCCCCAACCGGTACAACCAGGGACGTTGGCTGGGAGTAGATAGGTAATTCACTTGCCCGTTAGCATCCAATAGTGGTTGTGCGGGCTGCGCGGCTGGCTTGCGGAAAAGCCCAATCAGCCAATGGATGGGGTAAACAAGCAGCGCCGTCAGTAAGAACAACAGCGCCAGGGCAAACAGCGCAAGCTCTATCCCGCTGGAACCTTGAAGGTTCAAAATGCTGATCAGCTTCGGCAGGGCTACAATGGAACCGGGGGTCGAAAATACCAGTTTTTGCGAGGCAACACACGATCCATCCGGCGCCTGGTTCGGGTTATCGACAAAATCAAGGAAGATCTGGTCCTCGCATACCCCGTTCGTCAATTCCCCATGCCCCCCAGCCGGGAACTCGAAATAATAGCTTTTGCTTAACGTAGTCGCCGCTTCCCTGGCATAGGATGGCGGCGTAATGGGGTCAAAGCCGCCGGTAAGCACCAGTGTCGGTATGTCGCTGGTCACGGGCTCGTCCACAACCGCGGGCAAAGGGTCCACTTTCCAAAACGTGCAGGTATCCAGGAACTGTGACGCGCCATCCTTTCCCATTTCCACCATCTCTTCTGGAAGGCCCTGTAATTTGACGTCTTCCATGGTGAAATCTGCATCCTCCGCGCACAGCACCGAATAATACATCCCCACGCTCATTGTGCGGTCAAACACAATGATGGAGAGCACTCGCTCCATAAAGGAATAATCCCCGGCCCGGACATTGTAGATAATCCGTGGAATGACCGGTATAAAGTCGGTAACGTACAGCATCTGTATCACACTGCTGATCAGCGTGTCGCCATCCATCAGCGCCGGGTAGGTCTTTCCGGTTTCCATATCGGTTAACTGGATAGTCGCCTTGTCCTTATCCAATTGGCTAACCGTCTCATAGAAAACTTTCTTCAAATCAGGGTAAGCCGCGTTGCAGCCGGCATCTGCCGCGCAGGCCTGAAAAACAGCTTCCATCGCGCGGTTCTGTGACTGCGCTGCCTCGGGAATAAAGTTCCGCTGCGGCGGTACAACCGAATCGAGAATCACGCTGCGCAGTCCACTCGGGTATTCCCGCATCACGTGCAGCGCCAGCAGCGTCCCATAAGAGACTCCATACAAGTTGATCTGGTCCCAACCCATCACCTGTCGCAGGGCTTCCACATCCGCCGCGTTCTCGAAACTGTCGAACCCCGAGAGGTTGACTCCTTCCTTCACAAATTGATCGTGGCAGGCCTTCAATGCTTCCTGCGCCCTGCGGTTGGACTCCTCATAGGAGATATCCTCATTGAGCTGGCGGATACCTTCATCGTAGTATTGTTCGCAAAATAAAGATGGCTTTGTGTAGATCGTCCCTCGCTGATCAAAAAGAACAATGTCCCGGTTGATGTTACTCAGCGTCTCACTCATGGGAATGAGTTGAAGATAAGCATCAATCGTAGACCCCCCCGGTCCACCCTGCATCATCACAATCGGATCAGGAGCTGGGTTTTCGCTCTTACTCTTGATAATTGCCACGTCTAATTCAATGGTCGGCCCATCCAAGCTTGCGTGCTGTTCTGGAACAACCAGCTTTCCGCACTGCAGGTCCTTCCCCTCAACCAATCCCGTCTGAACATTAAAATCGCAGGCCCCTGGCTCAAACCGTGGCACGGTTTGCTGAATATCAGGCGCTGGCGTTAGCCCGGCATGAACCAGCGTCAAGGGCGCTCCAGGTTGGATCAACAGGAGCAAAATGAGAATAATCATCAGGCACCACCGGAAAATACCGGGGAAATTCTTAGTCGACGTACCCATCACTGAACCCCTCCAAGAGTAAAATGCCCCCAATCTGCCCATTATAGTTGAAAAACAGTCTTTTCTCCAATTTCCTTATGATATACTTGGCACCACATGACAACAGGATAAATTGTATGAAAATAATTCAAGCAAAATCCCCCACCGTTTGGCTGTTCAGCCTCATTGTCGTGCTCGTTTTCGCTCTGACCGCGCCAGCTTCCGGCAATGTCTATGCGCATAACACCAGGTCAAATAAAAGCCAATCCTTAACGAGCCAACAGGTGGGAGAAATTATTTTCGAAAATGTCAGCGTAGAAATTTGGCCAGAATACGATAAACCAGAGGTCCTCATCATCTATCGCGCCACGCTATCTGCCGAGGTGGGGCTGCCCGCAGCGCTTCGCTTTCGAATCCCAACTGCGGTAGGTAAACCATTTGCCGTTGCATGGCAGGCAACCGATAAAGCCCTGTATGACATCAATTACGACACAACCCCTGCCGGTGAATGGACGGAGGTCGAATTCACTACCCCTGCTCCGGATATTCAGATTGAATATTATGACCCAGGCTTGAAGAAGGCTGGAAACCGGCGTGAATTCACCTATCGCTGGCCTGGAACCTACGCCGTTCAAAACCTTTCCCTGCAGGTGCAGCAGCCCCACAACGCCTCCAACATGCAGTTTGCTCCGTATGCTGGCAGCGGGCGCGCTGGCGATAACGGGCTCATCTATTACTCGCTCTTAGTAGGTAAAGTAGATGCCGGAACATCTTTCAAACTGGATGTATCCTATGACAAGCCCGACGATACGTTAACCAATCCCAAGCAGTTCCAGCCCGCGAAACCCAGCCAGCCGCTTGATAATGGCGCTAGTGGCCGTATGGCTTTGGACCAATATTTACCCTGGGGCGTTGGTGGCCTGGGTTTCCTGCTCATAGCAGCGGGCATATTTTGGTATTGGAAAACCGGGCGCATCTCTTCGAACAAGACCTTTAAGCGCCCCCGCCATTCCGGCACAGAAAAACAAGCGCCCGATTCCGAACCTGGCAGCGAGATAATTTTCTGCCATCAATGCGGCAAAAAAGCTGGGCCGCGCGATACATTCTGCCGGACCTGCGGCTCCAAACTCAGGCAGTAATCAAAGCGGGCCATCTCTGCGGTTGGCAGAGACAGCCCGCTTAGGTAATTTAATATTCCCACTGACTACTGAGCGCCAGCGAGGATCCATTCAATGATGCGGGTGATTTCTTCCTCGGTAAACTGCCCGGGGTGTGTACCCGCCGCCTGGTAACCAATTACATTGCTGTTTTCTAGATCTCCCGCCGTCACGTGCTTCAACACCTCCTCCAGGGAGGTTACTTTGAATGCGCTGCGGGTCTCATCATCGTGGCAGGCCAGGCATCGCTCAGCAAACAACGCTTCAATCCCCGTAGCCCAGGTTTCAGTTCCAGGTTGGGCTGCACCAGCTCCCCCGGCGCTCGCTCCAGGTTCTCCTTCTGGCGCGCCTGCTGTAACCCAATCCACCAGTACCTGTAGCTCCTCTTCCGTGAACTGCCCAGGATGTACTCCCGCCTGCTGTGATTGTACGAGCAGGCTGTCTTCCGGCGAGCCCGGCTGAACAGCCTTGATCACTTCTTCATACGATCCAGCATTAAACCCGCCGCTGTTACCGTGGCATGCACTGCATTTTTCTTGCATCATTTGGGCAATCGCACTGTGCCAGGAAACGCCATTTTCCGTCCCCTCTGCACCCGCCGCCCCCTCTTCATCAGGCGCCCCGCCTTCCCCCTCCGGCGCGCCTGCCTGGATCCAATCCGTCAGCGCCTTTAATTCATCGTCTGTAAACTGGCCCGGATGGGTGCCTGCCTCTTGCGCCTTGACCACCGAACTTTCCGCTGGCGCGCCCGGCTGAACAGCCTTCAACACTTCCTCGTACGATTCTGCATTAAATCCACCCACGCTTCCATGGCAGGAAGCACATTTCTCTTCAAACATTGGGCCAATCGTACCAGTCCACGCCAATTCATCGCCTCCCGTGGACGGTGCTGCGGTGGGGCGCGGAGCTTGCGTTGGCGCGGGGGTAGGCGATGGGCGTACAAAAACATCCACGCGTTCCGCCGGTGGAATCGTTGTTAACGAGGTGGTTTCAAAAGTAAGGAAGAAGTAAGTCAAAGCAACCAGCACGATCGAGAACACAGCCGCCACCGGTAAAAAGATAGCAAAGCGTTTGCGGTACACCGCTGGCTCCGGAGCCGGCGGCAGCTTGCCCGCCCGTATTTTTTCTAACTCCTCCGCGTGTTCCTCCTCCATCTCATGGTGCGAGATTACGCCCTTAATCATGCTCCAGTTGAAATGCTTGGCGTGCACGTGGTAAAAGTGCCACAAGATAATCGCCAGCACAGCCAGAATGGCTTCCATGCCGTGAGCTGCCTTTGCCGCTGGAATAAACTCGCCGGGCAGAACTTTCGTGGTGGCGATTGGGTTCCACAACATCAGGCCGGTCAACCCCATCAAGAGCAGGCCCCACAGCATAGCCCAATATTCGGCCTTCTCCGTGAAGTTATAGCGGGGCATTTTCGGCTTATCTGCTTTGATGCCAATGTTGTAGCCAAACCAGTGCGCCGCATCCTTGGCATCTTTGATCCCAGGGATCATGGTGGCCTCTTTGCGCTGGACGTACAGTTTATACCCAACCATTACCAGGTGATAAACCGCTTCCAGCAAGAACACCGCCGCGGCAATATGGTGAACCACACGGATCCCCTCAATGCCGCCAAATACCGAGATAATCCATTGAGATATGGGGTTCAGTGCAAATTTTTGCGGAAGGCCCGTCACTGAAAGAAGCGTAAATGAGAGCACCAATACAAGGTGCTCTATCCGTTCCCAAATCGAAAACCGGACAATGGCTTTGTTTGCTTCGCTCATGGCTCTACTCCTTCCGGTCCTTAGTCTCTGTAGTCTTGACCTCAGCGGTTGAAGTCGCCGCCTTTCGCCCGGTCACGCCAATCCTGCGCAAGATATCACTCAGCACGAAAATGCCCATTCCTCCCAACACAACCGGGATAAAAATCATATAGAACAGGTTCACATAGTAAACCAGCGGGAACTTCGTTGGGCTGGCAATATAATGGCTCATCCACGAAGTCGGGAAATTCTCGGTCGCATCCGGATGGCAACGCTGGCAGGCTACAAGCATATTCTCTTTCACCTCCAATCCGCGCTCCGGATCGGAGACTTTGGCAATGCCGTGCACGCCATGGCAGTCGTAACATACCGGTTTATTGGTATCTGCCCCGCTTCTTTCTTTGCTGAACAGGGTGACCGTTGTGCCGTGGAAGTCGGACACATACGTATCCATTACATCCGTTGAAATGCCATACTTATCCATAATATCTTTGCGTGTATGGCATTCCGCGCATAGTTGCGGCGAATCCAGCCGGAATTCCACCGTTCGAGCCTGCTGAAGGTTATGAACACCATGGCAGTCGTTGCAAGCCGGAACATCCATGCTTGACTCTTCCACCAAAGCCGCGCCGTGAACGCTCTGCTTATACTCTTCCACAATCGCGCTGTGGCACTTTGCACAGGTGTTGGCAATCGCCAGCCGTTCCGTTGGAGCCGGGTCACCCTGTGCATCCTTGGCAATGCGCTTCTGCGTATGTGAATTGTGGCAGTCGGCGCACTGCGGCGTATTAGGGTTCCCTGCCGCGGCAACCTTGGCGTGCGCATTATCCTCGATCGCTTTCACCTGGTCCGGATGGCACTGTGCGCAGGTGCTCTCATACTGCCGCGTGTATTCCTGACTTGATTGGGCAGATACCGATGGGTGAGGATACTCCGCGATATTGGTATGGCAAACCTGGCAGGCCAGGTTCGCGTGCGCGGCGTGATCGTAAGTATCTTTATCGATAGAGATGGATACCGTATCCCCATTCGGAAACGTCAGCACCTGATCGGGTTGGTTATGGCATCCCAGGCATTTTGAATTGTCAGGTGCCTGGGCTGGCGGGGCCTGCACACCTTCTGCTCGTACTGTAGATACATTTCCGGCCCCAAGGAAGAGCCCGGCACTAACCAGGGTCAGTGCCAGAACAGCCAGCAGCAGTATGGCAACTTTATAGACTGTTCCTTTCATTCGCATTCTCCTGAACGGAATTACTTTCCCAGTCTTTTCTGGGACGGCAAGGGAGTAAACTTACAAGATTAATTATACCTTAAGCTGAATTAAGGGAATTATGAGGATACGCGCCAAATGTCATACCTTAAGCAGTCAAGTGGAATGAACTGCTACTCCTCAACCGCGCCCTTTTGGATCCACTCTTTGACTAATGCTAGTTCCTCTTCACTGAGCTGCCCAAAATGCGGTTGGGCATCCATCTGTATTTTCACCAGCAGGCTGCCATCAGCATCACCCGGGGTCACTGCAGGGCCGCCCTCTCCACCGCGCATCAAGTCCGCGTAGGTTAATATATTGAGCCCCTTCATAGGCGTATCCCCGTGGCACGCCCCGCACTTTTCCACCAGAATGGCGTGAATCGTTTCAAACGTAGCCGTCCCCGGAGTAGCTGGCTGTCCGGCTCGAGGTGTTGGGGTTGGATTCAATACTTTTACCTGCTCAGAAAGCGCTTCACGAAGTTTTGGCGCGTTAAAGCCAGCAAACTCCCAATTCGCCCCGTGGCAAACACTGTTCGAACAGAACGAAGTATTGCTGGCGCCGCCCGGGTCTTCAATGGTGTGGCAGCTTTCGCAGGTATTGTTGAAAACATCCCGGTGTAAAGTGATCCAGTTGGGGTTTAGGTGGGACTCAGGCTCAAAGCCCTTGTTTAATTCCATACTGGCGGCGATCTGGTTCGGAGCCGACACAACCGGTATCGAATGGCACAGGTTGCACTCCAGGCGGATGGTGGTGCTCACACCATTTTCAATGCCTGTACCGCTGGAATTCCCCACAGCATCCGTAGCGATATGCTTACCATCATGGCAGCGGAAACAACCCGGCGAATCCTGATGCGCAAGGTTATCAGGGTGAGTCTTCCAGTTCATTTCTTGGTCGATAAAATGAGTATATTGATAAGCATTTTGCAGGGCCTTTATGGCAGCCTCCACATCCGCGGAATCGGCCTGTCTCCCAGCATAATACCCTGCCAGTCCCCCAATCCCCACCATGGCTGTCTCGACCGAAGGATATTCTTTACTGAGCACTTCCACGGCCTTCTTCTTGATCCCCGGAATCGCAGCCGAAACCAGGTTCCGCTCAATTAAACTGTCTACAGTATCATTGGGATTCTTGATCAAGTGCGCGGTGCGGTTATGGCATGTAATACAGTCCATTTTCTTCAGTTGTTCTTTGTTCACTGAAGCAGGATTAAAACCAGATTCAATATCTACATACTCTGTCTCAACGCCATCTTCGCCAGTGACCAAAACATAAGGGATGTTCTGCTGCTGGAGATCGCTCGTATAAAAATAAACCGGGTTCTCAATATGCCAGTGAATGCCATACCCTAACCCCTCACGTTGAGTACCGCCGCCCGTTTTCACCACCAAAAATGTGGAGCTTTCCGTATTGTTTTCATCTTCCGCGTAATGTTTTCGCTCAACGAACTGGTCAGTAGAAAATTTTTCCGGCTTGTGACAGTTCTCGCAGGCTTCCCGCGCGGGTGCCATATTTTTCGCCACAATGGGATATTCATAATTGTTCAATAACATGGCTGTGCCCGTCTGCCATGAATATTTCACCTTGCGCTGGATCATGATCCCCAGCGTATCTCGGCCCATATGACAATCCTCACAGCTAACGTTGGTGTGCGCGGATTGCTGATAAGTAACATACTCGGGCGGCATCGTATGGCAGGTAAGGCCGCAAAAAGCAGGTGAGTTGCTCGCCTCCCAGGCATAGTTGCTGAAAGCAAATAACAAAACCATGATGAACGCTACGATGAATAATGGAAGGATACGCCTGAACGTTTTTGCATCCGCCGGGGGAAGAAAAAAACTGCGAATCGCACCCAAGAAACGCTCCATGGTATGCACCTCTTAATCAGAGTAATGCGAGATACAGTATATTATAAACCGAAATTTACTTAATGCTAGTTTAATAAACGTTTTTTTTGATCCCAATCAAATCGGATTAATCCACTTAAAATTTCTACGGTAGTCGTCGTTTAATGATCCTGCCGATCAGATTTATAATAATTGGGTGCCTTTCAGCATGCACTGCTCCCATCCCAAACAATAACGGTAGGTTCGATCTCTTTAAGGAGAGCCGAATGAAGCGTCCCCCCTACGCCAGTCTCGCCGCAGTTTTGATATGCTGTACGCTTCTTTTTTCTGCCTGTGCCCCGCGCGGGAATATGGTGGCTACACTGACGCAGCTGCCGTTTGCGGCCACACCAGCCACCCTCACGCCTGGGCCAACCCGAACCCCTCGCGCGACCTCCACCTTTACACCGGCGCCTCCGGGCTATGAATCAACCAGCGCGGCGCGCACCAGCACTCACACCGCGCGTCAGGTCATTTTCGCCGAAACGAATGAGCCGACCGCTCAAGCAGCCTGCACACCCGGCATTTATGATGAAACCGTACCTGCCCCCGATGCTCCAGAAGAATTTATCGGAAAACACTATCAACAAGAAAAACTCCCTCCCGAAATCCAGTTGCTGGATTCGGGCAGTCTGGAGGAAGGATGGAACTGGTTGCACGTTCGTGTTCAGAACCAGGAAATGTACTGGATTCAAAAAATCGCCTGTGGTGAGGATAAAGACGAACCTTACTGGGAAATTGCGGACGCCCTGACCCTGCCCCAATTAAATACCGAAGCAAATGAGGTAGTCGTCGATCTTTGCTTCTACAACATGCGCCGTCTGACCAATATCATCGCATACGGCGTGTACGACCCATCTATCCCCGCTGCGCCAGTGATAAACAATGTGGTGGGCTGGCCGGTGCGAGTGATCAGCGCCTGGGAAATGCAGCAACGATTTGTTCCCATCGGCGCTCGCCAATTAACCTGCGTGCAGGAAAAATAAAACCAGGGAAGGTACTGATGAAGACATTAGCCCGCGTATCTCTGCTCCTGTTGGTCTGCCTGTTTTTTGGGCAGGCGTCTTCCGTAATCCCGGTGAACGCGTCTGAAACACAAGCGCCCGCCAGTGCGATTGCCCAACCGGTGCTGAAATGGTCCCATGGCGGCTGTAATTCAGGTTACTGCCAGACCGGCTGGTATTCTTCTCCCGCGGTCGCCGACCTGGATGGTGATTCAAAAATAGAAGTGATCGGCTCGGCCTACGCCATTTTTGTGCTGGATGGCGATACCGGCAGCCTGGAAATGAAGATCCGCTCCGGGCACGATATCACCCAGCCAGATGCAGGCGATGTTGGCCGCACCTGGCCGGGCGTCGCCGTTGCGGACGTTGATAAAGACAGCCGGCCCGAGATCATCACTGCCCACAGCAGCGGCTGGGTGTCGGTCTATGAACACGATGGCCGTTTCAAGCCCGGCTGGCCGCAGCGCCCCACCCCAGATAATGAGCTTCGGTCGATGGGTGTGTATGACCTGGATAACAACGGCTTTATGGAAATCATGGTTGCCTCCACTCGCCCGGATAACCAGTGGTATGTTTATGAATATACAGGCGCAGTGCGTGCGGGGTATTGGCCGCAGCATTACCCCGATTCAAGTACCAACGGTTGGACCGCCGGGTGCTTCAACCAGAATCTGGCTGCTGGCAACGTGGACGCCGATGCCAGCGCCGAGATCATCGCGCCAAGCGATATGCATTATATAGCCGCTTTCCAGGACGACGGCAGCCAGATACGCGCCAGCGCCATCTATGGAACCAACCCGGACGGCACGAATAAATTCTGGAGCCGGGTCGGCTTCCATGTTGACCACGCCGTCGATCTGCGCGGTTACGCCCACTGCGGCACCGAACACCGCCCCAATTTCGCTGATTCCGCGCCGGTAATCGTCGATGTGAACGGCGACGGTACCCAGGAAGTTGTCGTCATCGGAAACGTCTACAACTGCGGAACCTCGTCATACACCAGCCTGTACGAAATACCCTATATCCTCAACGGTGATCGCACCCGCTGGAAAGCTTCCGAATTCGACTGGACCGTGCTGCCAACACCGGATGCCCATGCCGCTCCAATCAGCACCAGCTACGACATCATTGAAAGCAACCTCCCCAACCCCGTACCTGCTGACCTGGACGGCGACGGGAAAATGGAAATTCTTTACCCCTCCTATGATGGCCGCCTGCACGCGTACTGGCTGGACAAAACGGAACATGGTTCGTGGCCTTTCTCCGTGCAAATCGCCGGCGAAGGGATCAGGCGCTACGCTTCCGAGCCCATTGTCGCCGATCTGGACCGCGATGGTCAGGCTGAAGTCATCTTCACCTCCTGGGCCCAAAAAGGGTCGAATAAGACCGGCAAGCTGCACATCCTCTCCTCCTTGGGCGTCCCTATTAGAGAAGTCGACCTGCCCGCGCCCGCCATTGGCGCAAACTGGAACGGCGGCCTGGCTGCCCCCACCCTCGCCAACATTGATGCCGACGCGGACCTCGAAGTGGTGGTCAACACCGCTCACTCTGGCCTGGTCGCCTACGATCTGCCCGGTACGGCTGGGGCAAGGGTCTATTGGGGCACGGGCCGCGGCAGCTACCAGCGCAGCGGATCCTTGCTAGAAGGATATTTACGCAAGCTGACGATGAAGGCTAGCAGCAGGACCCCTGAACCTAACGATATCATCACCTTTGAGATATCGCTTCAAATCCTTGGTCCAATAGGCGTGATAACCACAGTAAGCAATCCACTGCCAACAGGATTGACGCTATCCGGTACGCCAACTGCATCAACGGGAGACGTGACGGTAACAGGGAACAGCTTTACATGGATCGGAACGGTTTCACCCGGGCAACCAGCGACGATTCGTTACAATACCCAGGTAACAGCCTCTCCCCCATCGGACCAAATCCAGTTGCTAACCAATACTGCTTCCGTAAGCGATACTATGGGCCATACCTGGCAGTTGAACGCATTAACCATCATCAATGGGAAACCATCATTCCTGCCGTCCATCCGGCGGTAACGCGCAGTAATCCTCCTCCTGAGATCGCATACCCGTACACGCTCAGCCTTATATTCGAGGCTGCAATGTTTACATTCAAGGTATATAATTCATTGAATGACAAATCTGCATCATGGGGTACCTATGACAACCACAAATGATGGAACCCAATATACAAATAACGAGCTGGCCGATATCTTCGACCGCATATCCAACCTGCTCGAAATCAAAGGCGAAATGGTTTTCAAAATCCGCTCCTACCAGCGCGCCGCCGAAAGCCTGCGCGCGCTCGCCGAAGATGTCAACACCGTTGCCGCGGAAGGGCGCCTGAACGACATTCCTGGCGTTGGTAAAGCCATCGCTGAAAAAATCCAGGAACTGCTCGCGACCGGCAGGCTCGGTTTCCTCGAGCGACTGGAAACGGAAGTCCCGCCAACCCTGCTCCAACTGCTGGAAGTCCCCGATCTTGGGCCGCGTCGGGTCGCCCTGTTTTGGAAGGAACTCGGCATCACCGACCTGCCCGGGCTGGAGCAGAATGCCCGCGCCGGCAAACTGCGCGCCCTTCCTGGGATGGGCGAGAAATCCGAAGCGCGCATTATCGCTGGCATCGAAGCCCTGGGCCGCCGCACCGACCGCATGACCCTCGGGCTGGCCTGGTCAGCCGCCAACCGCTGGCTGGAATGGCTGCTCGCGCAGCCAGGTGTGCTGCGTGTGGAGCCAGCCGGGTCGCTGCGCCGCTGGCGCGAAACAATCGGCGACCTGGATCTGGTCGCCGCGATCGAAGAGAACTGCCCGGTCATGGATCATTTCATCCACCATCCAGAAGTTGCCCACATCCTCGGCCAGGGCGAAACCAAATCTTCTGTCGAGTTGAAAGGCGGCGTGCGTATCCAGTTATGGGTCGCCTCGCCCAATCGCTTTGGCAGCATGCTGGCCTACGCCACCGGCTCAAAGGCCCACAACGTGCGTATGCGCGAGCTGGCCCTGAAAAAGAAACTTTCGCTGTCCGATCGTGGCCTGGAAAGCGAAGATGGAAAGCTGCGTGAACTGGCCGAAGAGGAAGCAGTTTATGCGGCCCTGGGCCTCTCCTGGATACCGCCCGAGCTGCGCGAAGATCGAGGCGAAATAGAAGCAGCCCAGCGCGGCCAGCTCCCCCGCCTGGTAGAAGTGGCCGATATCAAAGCCGAGCTGCATACCCACACCACCTGGTCGGATGGTACATCCTCCATCCTCGAAATGGCCCAGGCAGCCGTTGCCCGCGGCTACACCACCTACGCCATCACCGACCACGATGCCACCATGGGCATCACCGGCGGCCTGGACCCGCAGCGCATTGCTCAGCAGCGTATGGAGATAGAGCAGGCCCAATCTGTATTAGGCAGCAAACTGCGCTTGCTCCACGGCATCGAAGTCGATATCCTGTCAGATGGCCGCCTGGCCCTCCCGGACGAGGTTCTGGCTGGGTTGGATATCGTTATCGCCTCCCTTCACGTCAACCTTCGCCAGCCGCGCGAGGCCGTTACCAACCGCCTGCTCAGTGCTATTCGCAACCCCCATGTCGATGTCATCGCCCACCCTTCCGGTCGCCTGCTGCCCAACCGTGAAGGCGCCGATTTAAATTGGGACGTGATCCTGCCGGCGGTCAGAGAAGCCGGGGTGGCCCTGGAGATCAATGCCAGCCCCACCCGCCTGGACCTGAATGATATCTATGCCAGGCGCGCGGTAGAATTGGGGATTCCACTGATGATCAACACCGACGCCCACACCCCGCCGAATCTGGCCGAAATGCCCTATGGCGTATCGGTTGCCCGCCGCGCCTGGGCCACACCTGATGTGGTGATCAACACCTGGAGCACCGCGAGCATCGTAAAATGGCTGCGGAATCGGTGAGATGTTTCGGAAATACGAGCCGGTAGCCTGCGGGGCAGCTGCCTACGGTACCGCCGCGAAAAACAGCTTGTTTCCAAAAGCAATCAAAACCCGCCGGTGCGCAACCGCAAAAGCCGTGGCGGCTTCATCAGGCAGCGGGAAATTCCCATCCACCACGGAACGGTACTGACGCTGCAGGTTCAACCGCCGCAAGCTGAGATGATAGATTGATTTATTGGCCGCATCCAGAGCGAATAATGATGGGTCCGGTGGCTCTGTGGTCTGAATTTGCGTAAAACGCGCGCCCGCAAATGTAAGTGGCGCGGCCTCATAACCCGGGCGGGAGTCCCCGTACGGCGCGGGGTCGGTGCATTTAGTTGCCGCGAAAGCAAACCCGCCCGATTCGCACACCGTCATCCGGCCATCTACGTGCAGGAGATATAAAAACTCCTGATTTACCGCCAGGTCAATCACATCACTCATTTGCGGAATAACGTTGTCAAAATACAGGTGCGGCGGGTTTTCAAATATCCCGTCTTTGCCGTCATAGCGATAAACGGCATTCGTCTTCGGGTCCATCACGTAAAGGGTGTTCCCATCAATGGTGACCCCGGAAATATTTCCCCATCCTGCATCAGGTACAGTCAGGGGACGGGCATCAAACCCGGTCTGCGTCGAAGCGCAGTAGACCAGGTTTCCACCCATATCGATCCCCATTACCCTACTCTTCATTTCATTCGTCGGAAGCGGAGCCAAATCGATGAGCGGATTGATAATCACCGAACCTGCCTGCCCCGGCCCGCAGGCAAATTTCACATCGAGCTCATAGCCGGTCGAGGTGCGGATCAGGTGGATGATGCGCCCCTGGCTCGAGTCCAGCAGAAAAACATCGTTGGTCGTTGCCACGATTTTGGAGATCATCACATCAGATTGCAGGCCGCCGCTCACAGCCGGTTGGTAGCTCAATCGAACGATCCCATCCAACGTATCCAGCGCCTGGATAATCTGCTGCTTTAGCGCGATTGATTCCTCATTTTCTCCCAGCTTGCTGGCATCCTGTAGAAGCGCATAAGCCTGCCGGTAACCCTCTCGTTGTTGGGCCGGGTCTTGCAGTTGGCTGGCCTGTTGCGCATAGAACTGCGCGTTCTGCAGCCGCTGCTGGAACTGCTCCGTAAGCCCCGACCGGACATATACGGTTGTGCCTACCGTTACCACGACCAGCGGAATAAGAATTGCGATCACCAGCATCTGCGCCGCTGAAAGGTTGAAAAATGGAATCACGCGTCCATCCGCGTCATACTGCCGGGGGAGAATTTGCTCCAGGCCATGGCTGATCCCTTGCCCCACACGGGCAAAGGCCAGGCCAATTTTCTTAATAGATAGCCGAGTATTGATAGCCGCGGCAGCCAATCCCTTCTGAAAAGCTCCTGGTTCCCGCCGCGCGGGCCGTTTTACCGCCGGCTGCTTCTCCCGCTGCGGGCGAACAGTCGGTCTTGCCTGTTCGCTCACCCGCCGCTCGGACGGCATCGCTGCCGTACCTTGCACCGCCGCTTGCGCCTCCATCGGACCCAGCTGCGAAATTTGCCCGGGCCGCTCGCCGGAAGACAAAACAGGCGATTCCTGGATCGGCATCCCATTTTCCATAGCCAGGTCCGCGGAAACATCGCTCAATTCTGCTTCTTCCAGGTCCGGTGCGTTTCCTGGCGATAAAGCATTCTCTTTCACATCTTCGTACGCGCTTTCCTCAGTTTCCACCATCGAAGCGTCGGATGCGCCGCTGTCTCCAGCGATCTCCCCTTCAGATACTTGCCCAGGCGCCAGGTCCATGCTGGCGGTTTCCCATGCTTCGCCAACCACTGAAGCGCCGCCCATGTTGGTCTGGGACCTTTCTTCCACCGGCGGCGCTCCAAAAGCCTGCGCCTCGATGGGTTCAGATTCCGCCGGAGCTTCGCTGTGCCTTGGCTGTGGGCGGCCCCCGCCCGGCGTTTTTCCTGGCGCCCGGACGGTCTCGCCAGGCCGCCAATAAGTGACCTGTCCTTTCCCGGCCTGGAAGCGCACCACCCCGGCCTGCATATCGGCCCCCGTACCGCTGGTCAGCCTGCGCCGCAGATGGTCAAAACTCAACTGCGGGCTGTTCGCCAGCGACCTGGCGTCCCAACCGGTTGGTGGTTCCGTGCAAACCACCAGCAGGTCGCCCGCGTTGAGCGAAGTCTGGTAAAAGCGTGGCATAATCTGCCGGCTGAGACCTAACCCTCTACCCGCCTGTCCATCATCGAAATGCTGCACTTCATTTTTCGCCAGCATAAACGAATGCGTGGCACCGGCATGCCCCACAACCAGGCGGTCGCCATGAATGACGGCCATGTTCAGGGTGCCAACGGTTTGCCCTTCGTGGGCTGATTTCAAATTCCGGTTAAGGAGAAAATCGTTCAACCGGGCAGCCACCACCCGCAGGCCAGCAGTAATGGAGCCCGAGAAAGTAAAATACGTGTCCGCAAGCCGGGTGAGAATTTCCTTTTGCTGTGCATTTGTAAGAGCCGGTCCCGCGGCAACCCCGGGCAATCCACTTGCCGTGCTGCCGGCAATGGTACGCAGTTTTATGTACAGCACCAGATGATCCTGCGCGCGCATACGGGCTGCCTTCCGCGGCGCGGAGGCAACCAGCAGTCCAGGCAGCTCATATTGCTCCTGTCCTGCCTCCAGGGAAAGTGGAAATACAATCAGATCAAACAAAATGATTTACCCGGGTTAATTGTACCAAAGGTGAGCCTTTCTTCCCATTCGAAAAAGCCAAAACCCATAATGAAAACACCAAAGTGCTTTGCAAGATCCGGGCCAACCTGCTTCGCTAGAAGGCCCGGTCATTCGCAAAGTATCTTGCGCTTTCTGGGGTTTGGGGTACCGCGCGTGGCGACGCCACGCGCG
>CAYTHO010000087.1:0-23064 GCA_964437595.1 uncultured Anaerolineaceae bacterium | reverse complement strand
GCCTGGCGCTGAGCAGCAACTATACCCTCACGTTCACCGGGGCCAGCTTCACCATTACCAAGGCGACCCTGACGGTCACTGCGAACAACCAGACCCGCAAGTTTATGGAGGAAAATCCCGCATTCACCTACACCATCACCGGCTTTGTCAGAGGTGATACACTGGCCGTGGTTACCGGCAGCCCGGTGCTGACCACGACGGCGACCAAGAGCAGCCCGATTGGGGAATATCCCATTACCATCACCGCGGGCAGCCTGCAAGCGGCCAACTACAACTTCATCATGGTCAACGGCAAGCTGACCATCACCGAGAACGAGTTCTATAAGGACAGATTCCCTGTCTTCATGCCTTGGATCTCGAATAACTAAACAACTCGCAAGGTGAAATCCACATCATTGCCACCTGATAGGTATGTGGGTTTCATCATGCAATTCGTTTAGGCGATTAATAATGGGGCTGTCTCTAAAAGGAAGAGACAGCCCCTATCTATTCCAAAAAACAATGCACTTACCGTCTAATCACCGGCAGGTAATCATCAAAGGAAGGCCAGAAAGCAAGATTGGACAGCGGCGACCACTGTCCCTGTGCGTTTTGCGATTTTAGTGCAAAGTAAACCGTGCCGCCGGTGTATGGAACATTATTGGCAGTATACGTGTTTGCACTGCCCGAGAGCGAGTCGGTCAGCACAGTGGCGCTGTCCCAGGTGGTGGATTGGATGGGCGCGCTGGCATAGCGGATGGAGACCTTATTTGCAGCCGTAGAAGGCGTCCAGCGCAGGGTGGCGGTCAGGGTTCCGCTGGAGGCGCTGGCCTGGCTCACGCGCAGGTTCGTCACTGCCGGGTTGGCCGCCTCGATGTCCATGTAGTTCAGCATGGTATATTCATCAAAGATTCCAATGGAAAGGGTCAGCTTATAATCCGACACATATACCGTCTTGGTGCGCACCAGGTACGGGGTAGAGGGCGTGGTGGCTTCATCATCCACAAACGTAACACCCTCAATGACTGCCTTATGGTGCTCATATTTGCGCCCCTGCCAGCCAACCGACAGGGTCACGTTATACTCCCCGTTCGGCAGGTCGAATTCAAAGGTCGCGGGCCGGCCCCAATCGGAATACAAAATGCTGCGCTGGAGCGGGTTTGGCCCGCTGTCAAGCCAGCGAGTCATCCAGTTCGCTTCGGGGGGGCTGTACCAGCCGTAGCCATTCGCCAGGTTGTAATCCGGGGCGCCGATCTTCATATAGGTTTTGCCATTGACCACCAGCGGATTGGCGGTGGGCTGCCCGGCTGGGTCTTGAAAGTTGATGTAGTAATTGCCCGGCGCGCCGTTCGAGCGCGGGTGGTCCGGCTGGGGCTGGATATCGGGGATGGTGGAAATTTCCCCGGCTATTTTTTGGCCGATCAGGCGGCGCAGGTTGTACAGGAACCCGCTGTTGCGCGTGTAGCTGGTAACCCCAGTGATCACTTTATTCACCTGCGCATCGGCGGTGTTGGCCTGGCCCACGGCGGGCTGCTGACCGCCGCTGAGCAGGTAGAGGTATTCGTAATCTTCCAGACTGTCGCGCATCAGCTCGAAGCGGATGGAAGGCACCAGCCGGTGACCGTTGGAGCCGTAGCCGATGTTGGCGTTGCTTTCGGAAGGCGGGTAGAGCATAAAGGTATTGCCGTTTTGCCCGGATACCATCGGTTCGGTCCAGGGATTGCTGTCCCAATCATTCAAGGAATAATAGGTGATCCCGCGCACGCGGTACTTCCACAGGAACCAGCCGGTGAACTTGCTCTCCACCCCAGGGTGGTCGAGGGTGATGGGATTGAAATACGGCGGGCGCGTGCCATAGAGGAAATAAATCCAGGATTCTTCGCCGTAGTTCAGCGCGCGATCATGCGAAGCGGCGGGGTTGTAGTTATGCAGCACCGGCACCCAGATATCGACGTGCGCGCCCGGTTGGTTATAGATTTCCGGTTTGGGCTCTTCGGAAACCATCAGCTTGAGGTTTGGCGCGGCGGCGTGCGAATAGCGCGAGTACCAGGCCACCGCGTTGTAATCCACACCATCATCCTGCGGCTCGTTCGCGAAATAATGGTAGGCTTCATCCAAATAGCCCAAACTGGAAAGGTAGTTTTGCATGGCCGTCACATAGGCGAACCAGGCCTGGTTATAAGCCGAAGTGGGGTTCTGCATCCAATCGCTGGCATTGCGCTGGATTCCGCAGAACGTTTCGGGGCGCTGGTCTTCGCCCGGATTGTTATGTCGAAAACCGGCGGCCATAAAGGACGGGAACCCGGTTCCGCCATTAAAGGGCGTGGTGAACTGCCCCCGCAAAAGGCCGCTGCCATCCAGATAGCGCTCGGCCAGGTCTTCAAAGCCCCAGATGCCTTCGTTGTCGGTGAAGGTATGCGTGGTGCAGTTGTAATCGATATACGGGTTGGCGAACGTGCCGCCGCCGGTGAGGCCCCCGGACCACAACACGCTGGCAGGGGTGAGGCGGTGGTCGATAAAGAACTGCTTGATCCCGTCCACATAAGACCAGTACGCATCGTCGTAACCCGAAACGCCGTACTTTGAAAGGATCGTCTGGTAAGAAAAGTTCATCCGCGACTGGACGTGGAGCTCGTCTGGGATGGCAAAGTTGAAGACGTGCAGCCGGATGGGGATGGCCACCCCGCCGATGTTGGCCTGGGCGACATGATCACCGGCGGCGGCGGTGGGTAGAACCGACACGCTGAACCAGAAAGCCGTGTTCTCCCCTGCCGTCACTGCCACGCTGGCGCCGTTCGCAATCGGCCACAAGGGGTCCGGGTACGGCCCGGTGCGGCCCAGGCTGTCGGTGCGCTGGGTGAGGTTCACGTACTTCACCTGGTAGATTTCGGTGGTAATGCCCGCGCCAAAACTGCCAATGTTTACGGTCACGTTCCCAGAAGCAGCCGGTTTGACCACCACCTGGAAGGGTTCAAACTCATTTTTGGCGGCGTACACTTTCACCTCATTCCCGGTCTGCGTGGGAACAACCGCATCCTTGAACACCCGCTCGCTGGGGGGCGTTGTCCAGAACTGGTACGCGGAAGTCGATTGGGCCAGCCGGTAGGTGTAGGCTTCTGTGTCCGCGGCGGCAGAGACGGTGAGAGGAACGGATTGGGCCAGCCCGCCCGGCAGGGCCAGGAGCAGGGCAGCGATCAGGCATACGTTCAGCAGTGCGTTTTTTATCATGATATTGATTCCTGTCTATTCCACGGGATGAATGATGATACGATTATATATTGATAAGTATTTTCTAATCCACAATCGACCGATCATTGGTACACTTAGGCTGCTTTACAGCGGATCGGGACAGGTGAAAAACGTTCTAATGGCCCGCCTGGAGCGGAACTTTTTGGTTAGGAGTATGCAATGAAAACAAGCAGTCAAAAATCCGGATGGCGCCTGGCCATCATCGTCATCATCCTGCTGGCCCTGCCGCTGGCGGCCTGCGCGCCTGCGACCCCCGCGCCAACGGCAACCCTCGCCGCGACAGCCACCCCTGCCGGAACCCCGGTCCCGATAACGGATTCACTCAACCTGAACCCGGCTGGCCCGCAGATGCCGACCCCGACCCCCATTGTGATTACGCTCGATGGCGCCACAGTCACCAGCAGCGGTTTGCAGTACCTGGAAGAAACCGCCGGTCAGGGCGCGCTGCCCAAGGCGGGCGAGCTGGTCACGATGCATTTTATCGCCAGCATGCCGGATGGCACTGAGCTGCAAAATACCTATACGCAAGGCCAGCCCATTACCACCGTCTGGGACAATGGTTCGCTGCTGGAAGGCTGGCAAGAAGGCATTGGGCTGATGAAAGTCGGCACCAAGGCCCGGCTTGCCCTGCCCCCCGCCCTGGCCTTTGGCGAGCAAGGCAACGGCGCCATTCCTCCCAACACGCAAATTATTCTCGAGATCGAGCTGCTGAAGAGCGAAGCCGCCCCCCTTCCGGCGGAAGTGAAGGCGGATAAGCTGATCAAAACCGACAGCGGATTGCAGTACAACGATCTCAAAGTGGGCAGCGGCGAGGAAGCCGTGAAGAACAGCTCCGTCTCTACCAATTTCACCATCTGGGTGAAGACGGACAGTGGCTATACCTATGTTGATTCTTCCATTAACTCCACCCCCATCGATTTCGTCATCGGGCGGCTGGATGCCGTATTCCCGGGTTGGGATGAAGGCGTTACGGGCATGAAGGTAGGCGGAACCCGCCAATTGATCATCCCGCCCGACCTGGGCCTGGGCGCTCAAACCAACGGCGTAATCCCGCCCAATTCCACCCTGGTGATGGAAGTCGAACTCCTGAAGTCTACCGCGCCGCGCACTGCCACCAAAGTCGACGATAAAGATTTCACCACCACCGACAGCGGCCTGAAATATTACGACCTGGTTGAAGGCACTGGCGCATCGCCCCAAAACGGGCAGACCGTCATCGTCCATTACACCGGCTGGCTGTTAGACGGCACGCAGTTCGACAGCTCCGTTGACCGCGGCGAGCCCTTCAGCTTTGTCCTCGGCCAGGGGAACGTCATCGCAGGTTGGGACGAAGGCGTAGCCACGATGAAGGTAGGCGGGAAGCGCCAGCTGGTCATCCCTGCCGACCTGGGGTACGGCGACAACGGCGCCGGCAGCCTGATTCCGCCAGGCGCGACCCTGGTCTTTGAGGTGGAACTGCTTGAGGTGAAAGAGTAGGACGGATCTGCTGCTTTCCAGCACCCAACTTTTTTCGTGATACGCATCTATTAGCCGGGCCCCTCATTCGGCGGCCCGGCTTTGTTATCCATTCAATAAGGCGCAGCCTGGCCCTTTTTTAGCCTGCCTTTTCCACCACCTGCTTGAGCGGCAGGACCATTTGCTCTTTCATCATATCGTCAAACCTGCGGCGGATCGGTGGAAGGTTGACCAGCGGGGATACAAAGGTATTCAGCAGCATGAGCCCCAGGTTGGCCTGTGGGAAGGTTTTGTACAGCCCCATGCGCCGGTAGGCGCGGAAGTCGGCGGGGAACACCATGCGCAGGCGCCCGTACATATCATCGCGGAACAGCTTTAACCCACCGATCCCCAGGAAGGTCTTGGGGCGCTCGGCGCCTTCGACTGCCGACCGCAGCGTGGTTTCGACCAACTGGTCAAGCACGGCATCCATCTCTGCTGAGGTTCCATTTTCATCGGTAACGATGCCCACCAGGTTAGCGCCCTGCAGCTCGTAATAAGCCTGGAGCACCTCGCGCAGGTTGGAAACTTGCGCAAGCGGCCCGGAGACCAGCCACGCCAGCTGCTTTCCACCCAGCACCGGGGTATGCGTGTTGAAGAAAGCCCGGTCAAGCACCATCTTCCAGCGAGACGACAGGGAACGATCTATTATCCTGCCCGCAAAGATCAGCACATCGGCGGTCATCACGGTGTTTTTATAGAAGTCGATGAAGGCGTCTTTGCCTTCAAAGGCGCAGTGGTATGCGCTGCCGCAGCGCAAGCAGCCCTGGCAGCTGGCTTTGATCTCAATGTCGTGCAGATTCACCAGCGTCACATCTCCTGAAATCCGCGCCCGCGCCCGCGCGACCATCTTAAAAAGGTTGCTGTCAGGGTCCTTCTCGTCGTGCAGGATGACCACCCGCTTCTCCCCTGCCGAAAGGGGTGCGAGCGGCTGGCCCGGCTGGTAGGAAAACTGCCGGTGGACCAGCGGCGCGTATTCGCGCTGGGCAGCCGCACGCGTTTCCATCGCCTGAATAAAGCGCTGCCCAAACAGGGTCAACTGGCGGCGGTTCTTCTCCTCCATCAGGTCGTTCATATCGGCGGAAAAAGAATCGACAAAGCGCATGTCCAGGTCATCGCAGATGGCGTGCATGTAATGATGGGCGGTATGGTCGAAAAAGTGGATCGAGGTGGAAAGGGTGGCGGCGTACTTCCCGGCAAAGGCAGCCTGCGCGCCGCGCTCGAAAATCAGCTCGATGAAGCGTTTATAGTGCGCATGCACCAGCAGAATGTACAATGGGAATGCCCAGATCACGCCGTCAGATGCGGCTACCTGGTCAATCACCGCATCAAAGGCCTTGCGGTCATTTTCGAGCTGCTTGATGCGCTGCGCAATGTGCAGGACATGGAATTCGTGCTGCGGGAAGCGCTTTTCCAGATATTTCGCATACTGCAAGGTCACGCTCAATTCGCCCTTTGGGCTTCCGTTCAGAACAGTGATTTTCATTTCCAGCTCCTTTTATTTCAACTATGACATGTAATTTATGACATACAAGGGCAAAAAACACACGAAGGGCAGGGATTCCCTTCGTGTGATGCGAGCAGGTTACAGGTTTTCCACCTGCGCGATCGAATCTTTCAGCCAGGCGATATAGGCTTCCTCATAGTGGATGCCCAACCCGAGAGTCATGTGCCAGAATACCTTATCGCGCGCCAGTTCGGGACCGTGCTCCGCGTTCCATCTGGCTAACTCCTGCTGCCTGGACATTTCTTGATAGGCAGAAAGCTTCTTCTGGTGCAGCTCGCACTGCAAACGAAGTTCGGTCAGCACCTGCTGCGGGTCGCGCTGGCCGGAGAAGAACAGCCGCACCAACAGTTCTTCCTTCACCGGCGATGGCTCGGTCAGGGTTTGATCGAGCCAATCCTTCAACGCCTGTTTTCCCTCTTCTGTGATCGTGTAAACCCGCCGGTCTGGCTGGCCCTCCTCCTGGAAAAACCGTGAAGTTACCAGTTGATCCTGCTCCATCTGGCGCAGAATGGTGTAGATCTGGCTGTGGTACGCGTGCCAGAAGTGCGCCGTGGTATCATCAATCATCTGCTTCAGCTCGTACCCCGTCATCGGCTTGTAATTCAGGAATCCCAAGAGAATATATTTAATCATGGCAATAATATAGCACTCCATTTATTATATGTCAATAGTGACATATATAACGGCTTTTTCTACATGCTGGCGGCCTTGTTGTTTACGCCGCGCACTGGCATTCGCAGCCGGGGATCATCGCCCAAAATCACCCCAACAACGATATAAGACTTTTCAGACAACTCCTGCTTGCAGGAGCATTTTTCGAACTACGGCTCCACCAGGTACAGGTTGACCTTTCCGCCATAATCTGACGCATACAAAATCCGGCTGCCGTCCCAGCTCCAGGTGGGGTGGCAGTGAGCGGTTTGCGTATGCCAGGAGGTTTTATGGTTGCACAGCACTTCCAGCTTCGTCTGCTTCCCGGAAATATCGATCAACACCAGGTCATCTACATCGTCGCCTACCAGGGTAGTATGGGCGGGGTTGGCATGGTAATGGTTGCAGTAATAGGGCATATCGATGCGCCGCATCAGGTTGCCGAAGCGGTCCATCCACCCAACAAACGGGACGAAATCCTCCTGCTGCTTGACCGCCACATTGGTAGCGACGGCCTGGGTGCGGTCCGATGTGATCGTGCCGTCGTGCCCGGGGCCGCGGTTATCGAAGAAGAGGTAGCCGTCCTGGGTCCAGAACTCATGACCGATCGAGTCGCGCTCGTTCTGGCGGAAGCAGGGTTTGGCCTCATGCGAGACAAAATCGAGCAGCCAGATGCGCTGGGTGACCAGGTTCCACGGGCCTTCATGACAATACGAGCCGATGGTGGAATCCACGGGGCAAAACTGGAAGTGCCCGACCTGGTGCGTATCTTTCATAACATCCAGCCAGCCCGATCCATCCAGGTACGCCAGAGTGATGCGCCCATCCTTCACCAGGTAGTAGCGGTCCGCGAAGCCGGTGTAGTTGGGGCCATCCATCACCTGCACATCTTCGTTGCGAGAAAAGGCAATATAGCGCCGGTTGGCGGCGATCGATGACGCGCCTACGTTAAAGTTTCCATTTTCTTCATACAGCGTGGTGATTTCCCCGCTGGAAGGGTCCAGCCGGCGGATGCGCTTGCCCGACCGGTAAACGATGATCTCCCCATCCGGGGTCTTGGTCACGGAACCCACCGAGCCGCTGAGCGAATCCTCATCCTCAGCCAGCCCGGCAGGCCGTTCGTCCGTGATCTGGGTGATCAATCCGCTGTCCAGGTCCATGCGGAACAGGTTGTAATGGGGCCGTTCGTGGGGCGCTTTGTCCTCGCCGGTTGCCCGGTCAGAAAGGAAGATGATTTCATTCTTCCCTTCCACAAACGAGTTCTCGGTGAAGTACAGATGATAGTTGTTGCCCGTGGCGGTCAGCTGGCGAACCTTGCGCCCGGTCTTGCCATCATTGAACGTGCGGATTTCCGACTTCCAAGTCTGGCCGATCATAATTGAACCTCCAAAAGGAGCTACTTAATGAAATCCTCGCGGATTGGGGTAAAGCAGTCAATCAGGCGGGCCTGCTCAGATAGGAGCTGGATGGTATGCATCTTGCCGGAAGGCACCGTGAACACATCACCCGTGCAAAGGTGAGCCTGATGGCCATCCATAATAAAGTAAATCTCGCCCTCTGCCACATAGGTAACTTGTTCATGTGGATGAGAGTGCGGCGGATCCGGCTCTTTCTTGGGTCCACCGTTAAAGTCGACAATCACGATCATCAAGTGATCGGTATGGGCTGTGCGGCGCTGTACGTCTTCTTTCACCTGCTCAAACGGCATTTGTTGAAACTTTAGCGCAGTCATCATGTGTCCTTGGAAAAAAGATTATCTGGCCAACCATCCGCCATCGACCGGGATGATCGCGCCGTTCATATAGTCCGAAGCCGCCGATGCCAGGAAAACCACCACGCCCTGCAGGTCAGACGGCTCGCCCCAGCGACCGGCTGGAATACGGTCCAGAATGGACGCGGACCGCTGCTCATCGGCGCGCAGCGGCGCGGTGTTGTCAGTTGCCATGTAACCGGGCGCGATGGCGTTGATATTCAGTCCTTTATCGGCCAGCTCGTTCGCCAGCGCGCGCGTCACGCCCGCCACGGCGCTCTTGGTAGCCGTGTAAGAGGGCACGCGAATGCCGCCCTGAAAAGACAGCATCGAGGCCACGCTGATGATTTTCCCGCTGCCCTGCTGCACCATTACTTTCGCCGCGGCCTGCGATAAGAAGAACAATGCATTGAGATTGATCTGCAGCACATCGTTCCAGTCCTTTTCGCTGAACTCCAGCACCGGCGCCCGGCGGATAATGCCCGCGTTATTGACCAGGATATCCAGGCGGCCCATATCCCGCACGATCTGATCCACTACCTTGCCCAGGTCCGCGGGCGCAGCCGCCAACAGGTCGCACTGCACGGAGAGGCAGCGGCGGCCAATCTTCTCAACCATCCCAACCGTTTCGTCGCAGCCAAGCCGGTCCAGCGCTACAATATCCGCGCCAGCCTCAGCCAGCGCGTTCGCCATAGCCTGGCCCAGCCCGCGTGCGGCGCCGGTGACCAGGGCAACCTTGCCATCCAGACGGAATAAATCCAATACGCTCATGTTAGTGCCCCAATTCTTTCAGCATCGGAATGGTTTTGCTAACCCAGCCCAGGGCCGGATCGTCCTGGGTCGCCTGAACGCGGTGCTCGCCAGCCAGGAACCACAGGTAATAGGTGGTGAAGCCCGGCGCGCTGACCACGGTGTGGAACCCGTAAGGCGCCATCAAAATGGTATTGTCTTTGATGGTGAAGTTCTCTTCTTCTCCCTTACCATTGTAATAATGGCACAGCCCAAAACCGTCCGCCGGGCTGACCTTGAAGTAGTACATCTCTTCGTGGTAAGCCTCGCGCGGCAGATCATCTACCTCGTGCTTGTGCGGCGGGAAGGTGCTCCAGTTGCCGCTGGGGGTGAACGTCTCGCCCACAATCAGGCGGCGGGCAGGCAGGTCAGGCTGGCCAATCTGGGTCAGGATCTGGTTAAAGCCGCGCCTGAAGTTCGCCGCCCCCCAATAGCCGCTGGTCACCTGGGCCGGGCTGATCACATACGGTTCACCGGGCATATCCGATGGAGCGCTCGTCAGGCCGATTTCCACCGCGCCTTCCGCGCGAATACGGTAATCCAGCCCGGCGGGTATATAAACAGAATGCGGCTTACCGTTGAAGGGATTGGGCCGCCCGCCAACTTTTTCAAACACCTTGTTTCCAGCTTCAAAGGTCGCCTTCCCGCCCATGATGACCGCCAGCACTTCACGGTCGCCGGTCTTCAGCTCAATTTGCTGGCCTGGCGCGAGCTTGAGCAGTTGAAAATCGAGCAGGCGGCAGGGATTCTGCGCCAGTCGGTTGATACCTTGTTCGCTTGGTACGGATGCAAAGTATTTCATTGTATTTACTCCTTTTGCTGCGTGGTAAGTCTTTCACCCTTAGAGGCTAACAGGATCACACCCGGCCTGCAAGGGCATGGTGTACAGTGACCTTCTACACTGGCGCAATTTTCACCCGGAACAGCGTACTTCCTTGGGGAAGCTGCACGGTAATACGGGAAAGGATTCCCTCGCGATGGTTTTCCCGGCATTCTTTTTCCAGGCTGTGCACCTCGAACACGGCTCCAGCCGGCTCTTCGATGGTCATTTCCAGGGCTGCGTTCTGGCCGTGGATTCTGGCTTTTGACCCTTCCAGCTCAACGCGATCCCAGGTGACAAATGCCTCCTCCACCGCGAGCGCCGGACCATCGAATCCGAAGGAATCTTCCAGCGTCACAACGCCGCCCGCCGCGGTGAAATGCAGCGTGCGCACCGCTTTACGCAGCGCTGGCAGGTTGTATGCCTGGTGGAAATCGATCACAATATTTTTCCCAGGCACGTTGGCTTCGTGCGCGATGATCGCCCCGTGATACTGCTGGCTGCCGCCAAATTCCGGTCCAGCCGCCTGGAGCTGCCCGCCGATGCGCGGCACGTTGTGGCCCAGCGAGTTGCAGAAAATATTGTCATACCGGCTCTGGCGGAAATACTCCTTGCTGTACCGTCCCCTGCCGGGGTCGCACAATAGACTTTCGCCGTTCACATGATATATAAACGTGCCGATATCGGTATGGCTGTGATGCCCATCATTGTGCCCGGCCTTGGCAGCCATCACCACCGGCTTCTTTTGCCCGGCTGCATCGGCTGGCCCGGTTAGCCCGGTGAACTTTGCCACGCCGCAGGCGGGCAGGAAGTAGTCAGCGCGGGCCGAGGCCGGGAAGGGATGCGTTTCACCATCCCACCAGGCACAGTCCCGCAGCATAATGCTCAACTTGGCCGTCGCAACGCCAAAGCCCTCCAGCCGGTCGGCGGGCAGGACCAGATCGCGCAGTTCTTTGACCCCGGTTCGCTCAGCAATGCGCTGGATAATGCCCGGCTCAAATGCCGTCTGTTCTACCGCATCGCCGAAGTCAATGAACCGCCCCTCGGAGAGCGCCATGCCCAGCGGGTAGCGCGCAATATCAACCATGCGCGGCGCGGCCAGCAGATCAATCTCGCCGCCGGTGCGTTCCCGCAGCAGTTCCGACAGGGTCACGTAATACATCAGCCCATAATTCCAATATCCGGGTCCTTCGATAGAGCCGCCATCCGCCTCAAACGCCGTGGCGATGAAGGTTTCAAAGCCCTCCAGCACCTGGTTTAGCGCATCCAGCAGCGTCTGTGGATCGCGCTCCAGCCGTAGAAACGCCAGGCCAATCGAGCCGTTGCAGACGCCGTTCCAGTTCAAAGCGCCTTTATACCACCAGTGCTGGCGGCCATACGCCAGGTAAGGGGCGAAAATATGGCGCTGCACTTCCTGACGTACGCGCTGGCAGACTTCCGCGGGCAGCCGGTCGCCGAGCAGGTAGACGGTTTCGGCCAGGCTGGCTCCGGTTTCGGCGGCGAACAAATCGATGGCATCAGGCTCGCGAGTCAGCGCGGTGTGCGCGCCCCAGGCGTGCTTGCGCGGTGAAGGCTTCAATTCCCAAAAGTCTGGTCCCTGCTCTTCATGCGCCGGAAGCACCCAGGAGGTCTCTTCGCAAATGCTCCACAGCAGGTCGCTGACCACATCGCGCCTGCTCTCGTCGCCCATGATCATTTCCAACACCGCGCGAGAGAGCAGCGAACGCTTGATATAGTACGGCTGCTGGTAGCCTTCCCGCTCGCCGGTGTGCTCGAACTGGCGGTACAGGCTGTACGTGGTTTGCGGAATGGCGCGCAGGTCCGGCGCCGCCCGGCGCATGTGTTCCAGAATCTTGCTCGTGCCCGGCGAACGGCGGATCTGTTCCAGCAGTGGATCAGCCGGCGCGTTGAGGTGAAGGATACTCGCTAGATTTTCCATTTATTTTGCTCCACAGCTTGCCCGTTATGCTTATTCTTGCATGCCAACCAGCGATAATTCATTGACGCGGTGGCAGGCAACCCAATGGTCCGGGGTGATTTCCTCCCAGACCGGGGTCTTCTGGCTGCAAATATCTTTGGCGTACCGGCAGCGCGGGTGGAACTTGCACCCGGAGGGCGGGTTCGCCGGGCTGGGCACATCCCCTTCCAGAACGATGCGCCGGGAAACATGGTCCGGGTCGGTGCGCGGCACGGACGAGAGCAGCGCTTCCGTGTATGGGTGGCGTGGATGCGTGTACAGTTCCTGCGATCCGGCCAACTCTACAATATTACCCAGGTACATCACCGCCACCCGGTCGCTGATGTGCTCGACTACCGAGAGATCGTGGGCGATAAAAAGATAGGTCAGGTTGAATTCTTTCTGCAAATCCTCGAGGATGTTGATGGTCTGGGCCTGGATGGAAACATCCAGCGCCGATACTGGTTCATCCGCCACGATCAGCCGCGGGCGCAGCGCCAGGGCGCGCGCAATGCCAATGCGTTGGCGCTGCCCGCCGCTGAACGCGTACGGGTAGCGGTTCATGTGCTGGGCGCGCAAACCCACCGCTTCCAGCAGCTCGCGCACGCGGTCTTTCAGTTCATCCCCTTTCGCAACCCCGTGGATCATCAAAGGCTCGCTGACGATATCTAATACCGTCATGCGCGGGTTCAGCGACGAATACGGGTCCTGGAAGATGATCTGCATCTCACGCCGGTAAGGTTTCATCTCGGCGCGGGATAACTTGAGGATGTTTTCGGTTTTCCCATCTTTGGTGTACAGAACCTCACCCTCGGTTGGCTCCATGGCGCGCAGAATCAGGCGGCCAGTGGTCGTTTTACCGCAGCCTGATTCACCCACCAGGCCCAGCGTTTCACCCTGGCGGATGAAGAAATCGACGCCATCTACCGCGCGCACATGCCCCACCACCCTGCGCAGCAAACCGCGCTGGATCGGGAAATGCTTCTTCAGGTTGCGCACCTCGAGCAGCTTCTGACCAGTCTTCTTCTGATCGAGCGAAAGGTTGGCTTCTTGATTGGGAGTATCGGATATGGGTGTTGTCATTGCGCCCTCTCCTTACTGGTACAGAATGCAGCGAACCTGGTGGCCTGGCTCCACTTCCGTCAGCGGAATCTCCACGTCACAGGGGCCAGCTTTATAAGCCGGGCAGCGCGGGCTGAACGCGCAGCCCTTGGGAATGGAATACGGGTCCGGAACGCTGCCGGGAATTGGCGTGAGGCGGTCTTTCACCCGGCTGCCAAGGTGCGGAATGGAGCGCATCAGGCCAACCGTGTACGGATGCAGCGGGTTGCGGAAAATCGTACGCACATCGCTGGTTTCGACCACTTTCCCCATGTACATCACCGCCACGCGCGAGCAAATCTCGGCAATCACCCCCAGGTTGTGGGTAATCATCAAGATCGACATGCCCAGGTCTTTTTGCAGCGACTTCATCAGCTCCAGGATCTGCGCCTGAATGGTGACATCCAGGGCAGTGGTGGGCTCATCGGCGATCAGCAGCTTGGGGTGGCAGGAAAGGGCCATCGCGATCATCGCGCGCTGGCGCATGCCGCCCGAAAATTGGTGCGGGTATTCATTAAAGCGCTGCGCGGGCATCGCCACGCCCACCGCTTCCAGCATCTTAATCGCCCGGTCGCGCGCCTGCTCTGGCGTTGCGTTTTGATGCAGCTGCACCGCCTCGGCAATCTGGCTGCCTACCGTATGGACGGGCGATAGGGAAGTCAGCGGTTCCTGAAAGATCATGGCGATTTCGTTGCCGCGGATGCCGCGGATCACTTCCCCATTCGGATCGATAGTTGCCAGGTCAACCGGTGGGGTGCCGTCGCCGCGGTCGAACAGAATGCTGCCTTGTACAATCCGGCTGGTTTTGGGCGGCGTCAGCCGCATAATCGAAAAAGCGGTGACGCTTTTTCCACAGCCCGATTCACCTACCAGCCCCAGCGCCTCACCTGGGCGAATGTCGAGCGTTACCCCATCTACTGCCCGGACGGTGCCATCCATGGTGCGGAAATACGTCTTCAGATCATCAATGCGGATCAGGTATTTCTGTTTTTCAAGTGTGGTTGCATTCATGGCTGCCATCCTTAGATCGTATAGGGGTCCACAGCATCGCGCAGGCCATCGCCCAGGTAGCTGAACGCTAAAATGGCTACAGCGATGAAAGCCGCCGGGATAAACAGCCAGGGGTAGAGCGCCAGGGTTTGGAAGTTCTGCGCCTCCTGAATCAGCACACCCCAACTGGTGACCGGTGGCCGCAGCCCCAGGCCAAGAAAGCTAAGCGCCGTTTCGGCCAGGATCATCGACGGCATCGACAGGGTCGAGACAACCACGATGTGCCCCAGCGTGGCCGGTACCAGGTGGCGGAAGATAATCCAGGCATCGCTGCCTCCCGCCAGGTTAGATGCCAGCACGTAATCCTCATTGCGCAGGGCCAGCACTTTTCCGCGCAGCTGGCGCGCCAGCCAGGTCCAACCAATCAGCGAGAGGATCAGGCTGATGGCAAAATAGGTCTGGAGAACCGACCAGCCAACCGGAATGGCCGCGGACAGCGCCATCCACAGCGACACGCTGGGGAACGAGCGGATCAGCTCGATGATGCGCTGGATCACATTATCGATCCAACCACCGTAAAAGCCCGAGGTAATCCCGACAATCGTGCCGATTACCAGGCTCATCAACACCCCGATCAGCCCAATAGTCAAGGAGACCTGGCTGCCCAGCAAGATGCGCGAGAACTGGTCGCGCCCTTGCCGGTCCGTCCCCAGGATGCACACCGCTCCTTCTGTCGTACCAAACAGGTGCACATCCGATGGGATGAAGCCAAAGAGCTTATACGGTTCGCCCTTGTAAAAGAATTGGATGGGCAGTTTTTTCTCCAAATTCTCGGTATAGATCTTGCGCAGATTCTCGTCAATCTCCAGATCGACATCATACACAAAGGGTTGCAAACGCCCCTCATTGAACCAGTAGATTTTCTGCGGGGGCATGTAAATATACTGCCGGAAGCGCGTGGTCAGCGTGTATGGGACAATGAAATCCGCGAAGAGCGCCACAAGGTAAAAGAGCAGGATCACGGCTCCCCCACCCAGGGCGGCCTTGTTGCGGATGAATTTCCGCCAGATCAACCGCCATTGGGACGCGGCGAACTGCGCGTTGAGCGATTTATCATGACGCTCGTCGATGGCCATGCCCCCACGCCCGGCTAATTTCTCGTAAAGATCGAAGATTTCTTGGGATCGATTAACGGTGTTCATGTGTCTCTCTCCTCTTCGCCTTTACGAGTAGCTGATGCGCGGATCAACCCAGGCCAGGACGATATCGGCCAGCAGGTTGGAGACCATCAGGATGAAGCTGGTAAACAGCAAAATCGTCCCGGCCAGGTACATATCCTGGCTGAGCAAAGCCCGCAGGAAGATTGGCCCCGTGGTCGGCAGCATCATCACAATACCCACCAACTGCGACGCATCGATGATCTTTGGTATCTCCAGTGCCAGGATGCTGATGATGGGATTGATGGCTACGCGCACCGCGTATTTGTTGATCACCTTCCGCTCGGCCAGCCCTTTGGCGCGCGCGGTCGTGATGTGCTGCTGGCTCAGGATATCGAGCATATTGCTGCGCATAATGCGCTGCATCTGCGCCGTGCTGGCCAGCCCAAGCACCACCACCGCTGGCCAGAGGTGGTTCCAATAATCCAGCACCTTGGCCACGCTCCAGGGCGCGTCCGCCATTGCGCGCGAACTCACCCCACCTACGTCGATGCGAAAAACCACAATACCCAAAAACATCCACACCAGCGCCACCAGGAACCCCGGCAGGCAAAGCCCAATAAAACCCACCGCCGAAAGCAGGTGGTCGCCAATGGAGTACTGGTGTGTGGCCGAATATATGCCGATGGGTAACGCGACCACCGTCATAAAGATCAAGGCTAAAAATCCCAGGAAAATGGTATAAGACAGCTTACTGCCAATCACTGCCCAAACTGGCGCGTTCCATTCCAGTGAATAGCCAAAATCCAACCGCGGCCAACCCGCAACCCATTTTAAATACTGAATGTAAACAGGCTGATCCAGGCCGTAGATCTCCTGAAGCTTCATGATCGTTTCTTTATCCTGACCTCCACCCGTAGCCGCTACCTCAGCCTGAAGGGTCGTAAAGTAATCGCCGGGCGGCAGCTGGATGACGGCAAACGTCACCATCGAGATCAGGAGCAGCGTTGGGATCATCACCAAAACGCGCCGAACGATATATGCCAACATAGGCTCCGCTCCTTTTTTCACCCTTTCTGCACAATCTGTTCGGCCAGGGAACCCAGCCGCGTTAGCGCTTCTGTCGGGGGCCAGAAGGGATGGCTGCGCCGCCTGAGGCGGCGCAGCCATAGATCAAATCGATTACGCTTCGGTATCCATCCAGAAATGGCATGGATCCATCGTGCCTGGCGTCATAATCAGCCAGTCAGAGGTATGGTTGGGCGACACGTTGTAGAAGTTGTTCTTCACTACCACAAGCGCGGGAGCTTCACCCACTGTGCCGATCGCGTGCAGATTCTCCGTAGAGAGCTTGACAATCTCTTTTGCGATCTTGGTCTGCTCAGCCGGGTCAACCGTGCCGCGGTACTGATCGTACAGATCCTGAAGCTGCTTCATCTCGGCGCTGGGCGCTTCGCCTTCCTTGCCAGCCGTCTTGTAATACGTGCCGAAGGCAGGCGCCATCCAAGAGCGCTCATCAAACGGGAACTGGTAGATTGGGTCGATCATCGGGACCAGCCCGCGGTCGGTGCCCCAGGTAGCGATCATGACTTCGTTCGCGCAGGCGCGCGGCCAGTAGACATCGCGCGTCTCCTGCTTGACCTCGGGCTCCAGGCCAACAGCTTTCCAGTTCTCCGCGGCCAGTTGGATCACATCAAACAAGGCGCCGGTATTGTAGGTTTCCACAACCAGTTGGACCGGGGTGCCATCCGCGAAGACGCGCTTGCCGCCCACCAGTTTCAGGCCGATCTCGTCCAGCAGTTGGCCGGCTTTCTCGGGATCATACTCAGCGTTCAGTTTCTCCAATTCAGGCTGGAACAGCGCCGAGTCCTTCACCACGGTGATGGTGCGCGGGTTAGCCTGGCCCAGGAAGCCTACCTCGTTCATCAGGTCGCGGTCCATCGCCAGCGAAAGCGCCTGGCGGAACTTGGGGTTCACCATCAGCTCGCGGTACTTGGCATCGCCAAAGCTCTGGTTGGGGAAGAAAGTAACCTGAGAGGCCTGGGCTGTCTTCCACAGCAGCAGGTGATAATCGTACTGCTCCGCATTTTCCTGGTAAACCGTGTACTGCGACAGGTCGATACCGCGATCCTGCATATCGATCTTACCCTGCAGCGCCAGCGTGTTGATGGCCGGGTTGCCATCCACCAGGTAGAAGTAAATCTCATCGATGTAGGGGAGCTGGTTGCCCTCAACGTCCACCTTCCAGTAGTACGGGTTGCGAGTGGCGGTCATGTGATCGGCGCCTTCTTTCCAGTCGGTGATGATCCAGGGGGTCATCGCCGGGCGCTCGGGGTTGTATTCCCACACCTTCTGCTCGAAGATTTCATAGGTCGCGCTGGAATTGGTCTTGGGGTGGAACTCCTTCAAGTAGTGCGCGGGGGCAAAGAAGCCAAAGCGCTCAAAACCCAAGGGCCACTGGTTGCCGTGGAATGCCAGGCCGACGGTTTCGGCCAGGCCGTTGGGGGCGGCGAACTTCAGTTTGACGGTGACATCGTCGACCTTCTCAAGTTCCATTGGCTTACCGGCAACTACCCACTCGGCATGCGGCGCTTTGGTAACGTTGGTATCGGTCTCGATGTTCTCCCACCAGAAGAGGATATCATCCACGCCGAAAGGCGCGCCATCCGACCACTTGAGGCCTTTGCGCAGATGCAGGGTAAGGGTTTTGCCCTCGTCCGACCACTCCCAGGCTTCCGCCAGGCCGGGCTGCACCGCATCCTTCGGGTCGCGCGGCCAGCGCAGGATGGGTTCGTAAATGAGGCGTCCAAAGCAGTGGAAATCCTTGATCCCGGTCCAGCCGCGGTGCCAGGTGCCGCCATATTTACCCACATTCTTAATGGGCAGAACAACGATCGGGTTTTCCGGCAGGCGCTCATCGATCTTGGGCAGTTTGCCTTCCGACACCATCTGGGCAAGCGCGGGCGCTTCGCTGTATTTGGATGGCAGCTCAGGGGTGATAACTTTTTCAACTTCGACGACCGTGGTCTTTTCGACCACTTTTTCTTTTTCGACAACAACGGTTTCTTTGATCGGAGCGACAGGGGTTGCCGCGGGCGCGCAGGATGCGATCAGCAAACCAGCGGCACTGCTGGCTGACAAAGCCAGGAACTTACGACGATTTAACTTCTTTGACATTTCTTCCTCCTGAAAAAGGTGAATGGGTTGCCATACGAGAATGACTAGAGTTACGAAAAGGCGACAGCATTTCGAATCTTACAGCACCTCCTTCCAAAAGATCGGGACGATCAGGGCGCACTGGCGCGTATGATTAACTCGGGCTGCAGCTCGATATTTCCACAACCTTGCGTGCAATCCTGAAACCGGTCTATCAGTAATCTGGTTGCCAGCCGGCCCATTTCTTCGAATGGTGCGCGGCAGGTGGTTAAGGTAGGGGTTACCCAGGATGCCATGGGAATGTCGTCATAGCCGACAATCGCCAGGTCATCCGGTACCTTTAACCCATACTGTACCGTGGCTTGCAGCGCGCCAATTGCGACCATGTCATTAAAACAAAACACGCTTGTAATCTTTGGATTGACTTCTAGTAACGCTAATATGGCTTCAAATCCACCTTTAACCGTTGGATGGCAGTAAATGGTATTCTTCTCTTTATACGGGATACCCGCTTCCTCAAGGACGGCTTTGTATCCCTGCAAGCGGCGCTGAGAACCATACGAAGATCGCGGGCCGCCTAAAAAGCCAATACGCTTATGCCCGCTGTTCAACAGGTGACAGGTAGCCAGCCGCCCGCCAATATAATCATCATTGATCACATAACCCGATGCGTTAAACCCTGGGTGATTTTGAAACACCCGGTTTACAACCACCACATTTTGGTGCCGGGCAATTTGCGGAATAAGCTGCTCGCCAGAATGGCGCGGCGCTGCCACAATTACCCCATCCACCTGTTTCTCTTCCAGCACCTGCAAGAACTCAATTTCCTGCTGTGACTGTTCCTCAGTGTCGCACAGCAGAACGCTCAGATCGTTCTGGTTGGCCACTTCCGCTACCCCGTGGGCGATCCCCGAGAAATAGGGGTTCGAAACATCTGGAACGATCAGGCCAATCGTACCTGTGCGGCGCGTTACCAGGCTGCGGGCTACGCCGCTTGGCCGGTAGCCCATACGCTGAATGATCTCAAGCACGTGCGCTCGAGTCTCCAGACTGATCCCGTCCTTATTATTAAGCGCGCGAGAAACGGTCATTAATGAAACACCGGCTTCTCTTGCGACATCCGCAATGGTCACACGGCTCATTCAGTTTTACCTGGGGGAAAGATAAACAGCTTTGTTAGCGCTATCGTTAACGCTATCGTTAGCGCTAACATCATTATAGAACGAGAAAACGGATTGTCAAGTAGGAATTTACACAATTTTCAACGGCGCTGAAAGAAGCCGGTCATCTCCATCGCCAGGTTGGCGCCCATGGGAACAGCCCCCGCCCCGTTAAACCTCAGAGGACCGGGCAGGCCGGTCCTCTGTACAAATCCGTTCGATCCTGGCAGTTTTACCTACCCAACCTATTTGCTCACGCTAATATTGAGGCTCATGGTGCAGACCGAGCCATCTTCCAGATGGATGCCCCAGGAGGTGCTGTAGCTGCCATCGTTCGAGGGCGCTTTCATATCCACCGTAAAAGTATACGTTCCGTTCGGGGCGACATCATGCTGCAGGTCAAACGCATCACCGCTGGTGTGCATTTTGGTGCCGCTGCCATACAGGATATCCACGTTGCCGGAAACCCAGGTCTGCGTGCCGGTGTTCTTCACCGTCCAGCTCGCGTCAAAATCCTGATCCACCTTGATTGTATCGCTCGACTTGGGCGATACGCTCGTTACCGCACAGCCGTACGCCGCAACGGTAGCCGTGGGCGTTTGCGTCCAGGGGATGAACACGCGGGTCGCCGTGGATGTCGGCGCGGGAGTCTCGGTGGGAGCCGGTGTATTGGTCGGCGCCGGGGTCTCGGTCGGAATGACCGGCGTGGCGGTTGGCGCATTTTTCGTCAGTTCAGCTACCACGGTCTGGGCCGCCTGGGTTGAAACCGCATTGAACGTCGGTAGCGGATCAATGGTTGGGATAGGGGTCGATGTGGGAACGACAACTGTTGTTGGCGCGCCGCAGCCAGCCAGCAGCGCGGTGAGCACCAAAACAGACAGCATTTTCCACACCATGCGATTGGTGTACATTCGTTTCTCCTTTTTGGGTGTTTATTGCCAGAGTGTGGGAGGCAAAACGCCGGTCTTTTCCTCAAAAAGCAGAGTACGGGCGTTAAACCTCAGGGCAATAACGGTCCACATTATAAAATGATTTTTAGAAATTGGATACACCCATAAAAAAGAGATCGTTCTGAGGCATGCCCCAGAACGATCTCTCGTAAGGACGGGAACGGTTAGAGCGTGCGCCGCCCGGCAATGGCGTTCCAAATGAGCAGGACCACCACGGCCCCAACGAAGGATACCAGTAAGCTGTAGATGTTGAATCCGGTGACCCCTGCTCCGCCAAAAGCGTTAAAGAGGAAACCACCCACCAGCGCGCCGACAATACCGGCAATGATATTGGCAAGAGCGCCCATCTGGGCATTCCGCCCGGTAACGATGCTGGCTAACCAGCCTGCAATAGCTCCTAATACGATCCAACCTATGATGCTCATAATTTTTATCTCCTTTGTTGAGATCATTATAAAGAGATAAAGAATCAGGCGCCCTAAATAAGACTGCGAAAACAATCAAGAAAAGATCAATTTCGTGACAGCCGGATGGATGCGCAAACCACAACGCGCCCCGAGCGTACCGCATATTCTCTTTGGTTTCATTCAGTTGCTCGCTCCGTACAATCGAAAGAAATTGTTGAGGCGAAACCTACCTCTATCCGCAGCTTCGAACCCCAAGTATGGACCGGATATTTATGCTACAAAACTTTGTCGCCCTCGGAACACTCACTACCCTCGAAATCGTGCTGGGTATCGATAACATCCTCTTCCTTTCCATTCTTGCTGGCAAACTGCCAAAGGAACAAGAGCCGCTTGCTCGCCGCCTGGGGCTGGCTGCGGCATTGGTCGCCCGCATCCTGCTCTTGCTGTCCCTTTCGTGGGCAATCCACCTCACCAAACCGCTGTTTACCATGTTAAGTTTGAGCATCAGCGGGCGCGACATCATCCTGGTTTCAGGTGGGGTATTTCTTTTATTGAAAAGCACCAGCGAGATCGATAAACCCCTCGATGCGGAAGCACAAATTTCCACGCCTGCCGCCTCGCCCTCCTTCGCCGGGGTGATTATTCAGATTGCCCTGCTCGACATCGTCTTCTCGCTCGATTCGGTTATTACCGCGGTGGGCATGGCACAGCAGCTTTGGGTGATGATCGCGGCGGTCATTACCGCAGTAGGGATTATGATGTTCGCCTCGGGTCCCATCAGCCGCTTTGTAAACCGCCAGCCTATGGTGAAGCTCCTGGCCCTCAGCATGCTCATCCTGATCGGCATTACCCTGATCATCGAGGCCGTCCATTTGTCTATCCCCAAAGGCTACGTATACTTTGCCATGGGCCTCTCGATCTTTGTAGAATTTCTCTATCTGCGCAGGCACGCGCTGGCGCAGCCGGTATCCCTTTTTAGCAGGTAATCCTTTGTTAAAAAAGCCTTATATGCAATATGCGAAAATCGACACAAAATGTTATCATTAAGCAGGCACGCCTTGCGATCGCATATTCCATTGACTAAAGGCAGGATTCTGAATCACTTATGGATCAAATATTCAATCCGACCAATCTCGTAGCTCTTTTAACACTGACCGCGCTGGAAATCGTTCTCGGCATCGACAACATCGTGTTCATATCGATTCTGGCCAGCAAGCTGCCCAAAGATCAGGAACCCAAAGCTCGCCGACTGGGCCTGGGCGCGGCGATGGTCACCCGCATCCTGCTGCTGCTGTCGCTCTCCTGGGTGATTGGCCTGGTCGAGCCGCTGTTCACCGTCGCGGGTTTTGATATCAGCGGGCGCGATTTGATCCTGCTGATCGGCGGCCTGTTTTTGCTGGCCAAGAGTACTAAAGAAATTCACGAGCACCTCGAAGGAGAAGAGCACGGGCGGGATATGGAGGCCGCACCCTCCTTTGCCTCTGTAATCACGCAAATTGCCCTGCTGGATATCGTTTTCTCGCTCGACTCGGTTATCACTGCCGTAGGCATGGCTCGCGAGTTGTGGGTGATGATCACCGCGGTGATCGTAGCGGTTGCTATCATGCTGTTTGCCTCCGAAAGCATCAGCAGTTTCGTCAACCGCCACCCAACAGTGAAGATGCTCGCGCTCAGCTTCCTCCTGCTCATCGGCTTCACCCTGATCATCGAAGCCCTGCACTTCCACATTCCCAAAGGTTACGTCTACTTTGCCATGGGATTCTCGGTGTTCGTCGAAATGCTCAACCTGCGGGCCACCCGGCGCCGGTCCGAGCCAGTTCACCTGCATACGCCGTATTCTGCCGAAGGCAAACAGTCATAAATCAGATCGTTTGCGGAGTGGGCTGTCAAAACCCTGTTTTTAAACCACAATCCATTCTATAATTTATAAATAAAAATATGAAAAGC